>NZ_AJLJ01000157.1 GCF_000317245.1 Fischerella muscicola SAG 1427-1 = PCC 73103 | reverse complement strand
GTGCTAACTTTTAACTTGTTTACTCTGCTCCTAAAATACTAGCAAGCAAAGCTTTCTGCACATGCATACGATTTTCGGCTTGATCCCAAACTCTTGATTGTGAACCTTCAATCACTGCGTCAGTAATTTCTTCGCCACGATGGG
Organism: Fischerella muscicola SAG 1427-1 = PCC 73103; assembly: GCF_000317245.1. GTDB lineage: Bacteria > Cyanobacteriota > Cyanobacteriia > Cyanobacteriales > Nostocaceae > Pelatocladus > Pelatocladus muscicola_A. The sequence goes on along the minus strand of NZ_AJLJ01000157.1, from coordinate 14,681 downwards.
CTGGTAAACAGTGTAAAACGATCGCTTGTGGGTCAGCAATGCTCAATAGTTGCTCGTTAATTTGGTAGGGTTGAAAAATAGGGAGGCGATCGTCTGCTTCTGATTCTTGACCCATACTTGCCCAAACATCAGTGTAAAGTACGTGGGCGCCTTTGGTTGCGCTTTCAGGATCATTTGTGAGAATGACTTGGGTTTTATTATTGGCGATCGCTCGTGCTTTTTCAATAATTGTTGCATTTGGTTCAAATCCATTTGGTGTGGCCACTCTCACATTCATCCCCACCAAAGCACAACCCAATAACAAAGAATTGGCGACATTATTACCGTCACCGACATAAGTCAAGGTTAGCCCAGATAAATCTCCAAAACACTCTTGAATCGTCAATAAATCTGCTAAAACCTGACATGGATGTTCTAAATCAGTTAAAGCATTAATGACAGGAATCTTGGCATAATTTGCAAAAGTATCTAATTCCTGTTGGGCAAAAGTGCGAATTGCTAAAATATCCAAATATCTATCTAAAACCCTAGCAGTATCTTGCACAGGTTCACCGCGACTCACTTGTGTGACATTTGGATTTAAATCTATTACCTGTCCACCCAGTTGATACATCGCCACGGAAAAACTTACTCGTGTGCGAGTAGAAGCTTTGGAAAACAACAGTCCCAAAACTTTATTACATCGTAAACTTAACTGTTGAGATTTCAAATGGATTGCCATTTGCAAGAGTTCTTTGACCTCTTGGGAAGTGAGGTCTGCCAGACTTAATAAATCTCGTCCGCTCAACAATGCCATGCTTCTTGTTTGTAAAGAAAAATTATATCTTCTCTGTTCTGCACACTGCCGTGCAAGAAGTAGCGCTCTAAAACTCTACCAAATATTTCTGTATCTCATCTATAAGTTGAGGCAACTTTGATGTTTATATTAGTTTATCGATGATATCAGTGTTACAAACCACTATACAAACCACGATTTCCTCAAAAATTTCATCATCCTTTTGGTAGAAAAAGTTGGTGTTGGTTAATGGTTAACCATGCCCCATACCTAACACATAATATTGATAGTTGACACTCAGCTGCCTTATGGTATAATCAAAAATTAGTGCGACGCTTAATGTTTAATATCAGCAAAGCTACGCCAGCATAGCACAGTGGTAGTGCATCCGACTTGTAATCGGAAGGTCGTCGGTTCAAATCCGACTGCTGGCTTAGGTAAAAGAGGATACAAAACAGGCAACAAGGAGTAATGGACATTCCAGGGTTAGCCTGTACCTATCTTCGTTTTGATTTACCAAAATAGTAAACTACTACTTAAAAATTTGACTAGAGTATAAAATGTTTCTTTACTAAAACGGTAAAGTATCCCTTAATATGATATGTTCTCTGGTCAAAAGTTACTGTGGGGAAACTCCTCTAGACAAGTTGGCTGGATGAAACAAGAATCCCACGCGCTTTTAGCCGTGGGAGTGTCAAACAACGAAACACATTAGCCTGCTAATTAATGGTAAAGCACCTATCAATGAAGAAACAGCCCTGAAATTAGAACGAGTTTTGGGGAGTACAGCAGGATTTTGGCTCAATCGTGAAGCTCAATATCGCACGGCTTTAGCCAAAACATTTAATGAGAGTTTTTGTTTTCAAGATGTAGAATAAGTACGTCTGTACAGACCGTTATGTTTACCGCCTTAAGATAACCCCATTTTTAACCAATCAAAAACTTGATCAACAGTTAGTGCAAGCTCAATTTCTGGTAATACGGGTAAAGAATCTTTTCCTTGGAGGAGCAAGGGTTGTTGTTCTGGAAAAAATACTAAAATACTGAGATCATCAGGATCAAGAAACCATCCAAGGCGGCTACCATATTTCAGACAGTGGAGAATGTTCCCAATCACTTTATTGGGTTTTTGTTCTGGCGAGAGAATCTCGATTGTCCAATCTGGCGGGAGTTCAAAGTTATCAGGAACTTCATCATCCACGGTAAATGGTATGCGCTTCCACTGAAATACAGCCACATCAGGTACGATGGAACGCTCCCCAAAGTTACACCGTAATTCAGGAAACGCATAGGCTATTCTCTGATCCTCCGCAACTTGATTTACCACAGCACAGAGTTTACCTTGCAAGCGGCTGTGTCTCCCTTTCGGCATTGGTTTTTGAATGATCTCACCGTTGATGTATTCGCTAGCAGGTTTGGTTTCTGGGAGCTTCAGAAATTCTTCCAGGGTGAGGGGTTGGGCAGTTATGGCGCTCATGACTCCAAAAATCCTGCGTGACGAGATGTGTTTTTAGTCTAGCAAAACGAAGATTTGCCATCTAATTTGAAGCGCGATCGCACTTTACCATTTGGAAGGATAATCGGAATGCATTGTTCACTCCAACCATCCGATTCGCATTAAAATTCTTGATTCACAGGTAAGGTAAAGCAAAAAGTTGCGCCTGCATTTGGTGTGCTATCAACACCAATTTCTCCACCGTGAGCCTTGATAATGCGTTTGCACAGATATAATCCTAATCCCAAGCTTAAAGAATTGCGGTTATTGCTACCCCGGAAGTATAAATCAAATAATCTTTCGGACTGTTTTTGACTCAAACCCACGCCATTATCAATAACTGTGCAATAAATCTTATCTTCCTGGGCGATCGCATTGATGTTTATACTCAATCCTGGAGGATTATGTTTTACTGCATTGACAATTAAATTAGAAAATACTCGCCATAGTTGCGTTGGATCGCCATTCACTAAGGGTAGTTCATCTTTCACTAGATCAGTCAAAGTGACTTGATTTTCTGTCAACATTGGTTGTAGATCTGCGATCGCATCTTCAACAATTTTGTGCAATCTTACAGGTTGACGTTGCAAAACAATACCTTGTACTTCGCTCATATGAGCTTCCATCAGTGAGTTGATTAAATTTAGCTGTCGCTCACTGCTTTGTTGCATCCGTTCTAATATTGACCGAGGAACGGGAATAGAGGAAACAGAAGAAGACGCGGGGAGTGAAAGACGCTCTGACGCGGAGATATCTAAATTCCCTCTGTCCCCTTGTCCCCGTGCTAGTAAATTATTTAAAACCATGAGTGTACCCAAGACTGGGTTACGTAAGTCGTGGGAGACTGCATGGATAAATACTCGTAGCGCTTCTTCGGTGCGTTTGCGATCGCTAATATCTAAAATTACTCCCACTAAACCACCAAGAGATCCGTCTGCTTTGCAAAAAGTTGCTTTGTAAAAAATCACATCGTGTTTTTTACCATCTTTGTACATCACTGAATCTTCGTAACTCTGCACACCTCGTTGTGCAAATAAATTTGTATCTGCTTGTTGATATTTTTCTGCTAGTTCTTTGGGCGATAAATCATCCTCTGTTTTACCAATAATTTGATCTTTCTTGAGTCCCAAAGCTTCCTCAAAAGCTTTGTTACAACCTAGATACAAACCTTCAGGATTTTTATAAAAAACTGGCGTCGGAATAGTATCAATTAAAACTTGTAAAAAATCTAATTGTTCTTGTAAAGCTACCTCAGCTTGCTTGCGTTTAGTAATATCTTCTATTAGTCCTTCGTAGTAAAGTAGCTTCCCGTTTTGGTCACGAACTGCGTATGCTTTTTCTGAGATCCAGACTATACTACCATCTCGACGATAAATTTGTGACTCAAATTCCGATACTTTCCCGTATTCTTCAATTAAGCGTACAAACTCTGTACGTCTTTTGGGGTCAAGATAAAGCTGATGTTCTATATCGGTGAAATTTGTTGTTACTTCTGTGGAAGATGAGTATCCATAAATACTTGCTAATGCCGGATTCGCAGTAATGTAACGTCCATCGGGAGTACTTTGGAAAATACCTTCAACAGCGTTTTCAAATATATTGCGATATTTTGCTTCTGTAACTCTCAATTTTTGATAGGCAAATTCTAGTTCTTTGCGGGCGTAAAATTCAGAGTGTTGTAGGCGATCATATAAATAAACACCGATATTACAAATAGCACAGAACCAGAACAAATATAGAATAAAGGTGACATTATATAATTCTGGATGTTCTGGTAATGGTAATTTTAGCCCCAGTGTTTTATTTAGACCAAAATAGTAAATAAATAATCCTAGTTGAGATGTTAAATGCAAAGTCCAGCGTACTGGTAAAAATGTCGCTTGACTGAGGAACAAAAGCGACCAACCCAAGGTGTCAGGTAGTGCAAAACCTTTGAGAGTTGCAAAAATTTGGGGAATGAGATTTATTGACCAAGATGAACTTAAAAATACTATTCCTGGATGGTGACGCCCAAATTTTGTTTGACGCAAAGCCATGCATAAACCCAGACTCAGAAACATAGCAAGATCCATGAATAGCGCTTGAGTTCTGAGTACCTCTGGTAGATTTTGAAATTCTTTGAGAGGGAAGAAAAAGTTATAAACGTCTCGCAATGTAAACGTTAAGATACAGATGAGACCCAGCCATAATAATAAACCTAATCTCTGCCATAAAAAGTTGTTACGCCAATTTTGGTATTCATTGGCAATGTAATCTGCTGTTGGCGTTTTATTTTGCTCAGAAACAACTTTTTTCGGCATTTCCGCAATATTTTCCCGACAAATAAAGTAGAGACGCGATTATACTCTTACCTTGAAGCCGCTCTTACCGCATTTGGCTTGGGAAAAAGAGGGGAGGCTTAAAGCCCCCTGATTAATCTGTGGGCCAATTGGATCTCTAATAGAAGCCTCCCCTCTTTTTCTTTTATTCACCTCGTTACGAGCGTCTACGCGTCTGTACAATTGCGTTTGTACAATCGTCATTGGTCATTTGTTCTTTATCCTTGGTAATGACAAGGTGTTAAATTTTCTGTTTCATAGCTAATGGTAGTGTAAACCAAAAAATTACCCCACGCTTACGATAACTCTCAACGCCAATTTCGCCACCGTGCGCCTTGATAATTTGTCGAGACAGATACATCTTTAAGCCAATACCTGTAGAAAAACGTGCTTGTGGATCATGAACATATAACTCGAATAGGCGATCGCACTCCAATTTACTCATTTGAGTACCGTTAATTTTAATGCTACAACGGATCATATCTGCTTCTACTTTGGCAGTAAGTTGGAGGTCTAAACCTGGTGGATTACTTTGGAGAATATAAGTAAATAAATTGACAAATATCTTATGTAATTTTACAGCATCAGCAGATATTAACGGTAAATCTCTCGCCACCAATGTTTTTAATTGTGACTGATTTTGTCTCAACATTGGCTCGACATTTTTGATTACTTCTCGAATAAATATATTAAATTTGATGATTTCTTGATTCAAAGTAATTCCCTCTACTTCAGTTGAATGTATTTCCAGTAATGAATCAATCATTCGTAGTTGGCGATCATTACCTTGAATCATGCGTTCAATGATTGAATGAGGAACAGGGATTGGGGATTGGGAATTGGGAATCGGGGATTGGGAATTGGTAGAAGACAAACTAGACAACAATGAAACACTACTCCCTTGTCCCCCATGTCCCCCTTGTCTCCCTTGTCCCTCGTGTCCCTCGTGTCCCCCTTGTCCCCTCATTTCCTGACTGTTCAGCAAATTCTTCAGCACCATTAAATTACCCATTACTGTAGTTCGTAAATCATGGGAAACTGCGTGTAAAAGTACATCTTTGACTTGGTTAATTTCTTGCAATTCTTGCATTTTTTGCTGTAATTGAGCAGTGCGTTCTTCTACTTGCCGTTCTAGATTATTATTGAGTTGTTCGAGTTTTTGGTAAAGTTGCGCTTGCTCGATCGCGATAGCTAGCTGTTGTGAAAGTTGTTGGAGTAGATCAATTTCGATTGCTTGCCAATGACGTGGTTTCGCACAAGAATTCGCAATTAAAGCGCCAAACAATTCTTTACCTAGCATAATCGGTACAGCCAAACTAGCCTTAGTTTGAAATTGCTGATAGAGTGCTGCTAGTTGGGGTGATACTGTAATTTGGGTGATGTCTTCAACGACACGCACCTGATCTGTTAAGAGTTTGGTTCTTAATTCTTGCACAAGAGTTTGATCTTTTTTCTTCCAATTCAAAACAGATGGATATTGCGGATCGACCGACTCGGCTATCATTTTAAATAAATCACGGCTATCATTGAGGGCAATAAATACCCTGTCTGCTTGCAAAAATTGCCGAACTTCAGTAACAGTATTTTGTAGAATTTCGTCTAGGTTGAGGGATTGGCGGATTCGCATTAATGTTTTTGCTAACAAACGATCGCGTTGAGAAGATAGACGCAATAATTCCTCAGTTTGTTGACGTTCAGTGGTATCACGACTAATTGCTAGTAAGCAAGGGATACCATCCAACTCAATCACCTCTGCCGCAACTTGTACTAAGATGACTTCACCAGATTTTTTCCGAAATCTAATTTCTTGGTTGCGAATAGCTCCTTGATTTTGCAACTGTTGCAGTAAATTTGTGCGATCGCTAGGATTTACCCAAAGATCTAACTCCAAAGCTGTACGTCCAAGAACTTCTGAAGGTTGATAACCACTCAGTTGCACAAAGCTATCGTTAACTTCTATGTAGCGTCCTTCTTGAAGTGTGCTAATGGTGATTGGATCGGGACTACAACGAAAAGCTTTAGAAAATTTTTCAGCCAAGCTTTGCAAAGCAATTTCTGTTTGCTTAGGTTCAGTAATATCTCGAACGATTGCTAAGACTTCGTTTTCACCGCTTTTAACTAACCGCGCTTGATAATCTCGTATTCCCAAAGGCGTTGATAGTTGATATTCACAAACTTGTAGAGTGTTAGCAGCCAAAGTTTTAGCGATCGCTTCTTGCTTGATTACAGCTACATTGTCAGGCAAAATATCCCACAAGCTTTTACCAATAATTTCTTTTGTGATACACTCACTGTTGAAATCCAGATACTCTCCATCACGGCTGATACAGAACATCGCATCGGGGATAGCATTTAAAATCGCCTGATAACGCGCCTCAACCTGATGTAATTCTTCCTCCCTTAACTTGCGGTTTGTAGTCTTCATCTGCAATCCATCCCAGGTAAAGAATTCAAAAAAAGAAATTCAAAATTTAAAAAATTAAAAATTGGAAAATCTATATTGATATAAGTTCCTACACTCTTACACCCATTTTCAAGTCAGTCTTCTGCTTTCAGAGTAGATTTTTCTCGGTGCGATCGGATTCACCCAAAAGGGTGAATCACTTGTGTGAAGGTAATTGCAGCCATATCAACAGAGAGCATCCCAATTTTTTCAAAACACAAAACGAAATAGCTCTGCTTCACACTCTGCGATCCTCTGCGCTAACTCCGCGCTCCTCTGCGTTGAAAAATAAACTCAAACATTTGGGATGCTCCCATCCTGATGAAAAAACCTCACCAAACCAATAGTATGTAAAGACTGCTACTTGTATAAGCTATTCGATGCAGCCTCATTTAAATTTATTAATTATCAAGTGTGGTTTTTTTCAGTGTATACACTGAGTTATTAAAATTTTTTAAGATAATGAGTTAAATTTTAGAGATTTTATTCCAACTCTTTGAGTCTATTTGCTGAAAACATACCTATTTTGAAGCATTTTATTGTTTCACAAAGTTTTTATTATTACTGTCCCAAACAGCGTTAATATAGTGCTTTTAGAAAGTCTAATGTAATATTTTTTTCTTTCATTTTGGGAAAAACCAGATAGTATGCGGTCAATAACCGCTATAAAATGTCTTTAGTTTCAGATAGGGCATCTACCGTGAAAATACTTAATAACATAACTTTGGAAAGACATACTTTTATTGATGTTGCTGAAAATTTGGGTATTTTGTTGCTCAAACTGGATAGGATTAGTCTTTATCCACAGTCCATCGCAAAAATTATAGTCAGTACTCTTGCGGTGAACTTCGGACTACAGCCTACGCCATCAACTCAGGATAGTTGCTATATAGGACTACTATTCGAGACAGTTTGTGATAGTGATTATCCAGAGGAACGAGGAAGCGGAAGAGTGAGGTGAGTAAATCATTTAGGGTGCGTTGCGTGAGCAACAAAACACCCTACTGGCGTGGCTGCCTTAAAATAGTGCATTAATAAACCGCAGAGGAAGCAGCGAAAAGTTTGAGCGGAGGTTTCCTCCGATCAAAGCTTTTCAAGAGAGAGAACGCAGAGAAAGAAGAAGAGATTTATTGCATTATTTTAGTCCGGTCACGCCACTACCTTAATTAAAGAATCTACTGATCAATTCTTCTTTAGAGTTATTAATAGTTTGTTTATTAGTTATGATGTTACACTCAATAACCAAATTCTCATACTAATTGTCTTTAATGAGTACGATCACAACGAAAGACGGCACGCAGATCTATTACAAGGATTGGGGTACAGGACAACCCATTGTCCTTAGTCATGGTTGGCCACTTAATGCCGATAGTTGGGAATCTCAAATGCTCTTTCTGGCATCCAATGGCTATCGCTGCATTGCCCATGACCGTCGTGGTCATGGACGATCAAGCCAGCCCTGGAACGGCAATGATATGGATACCTACGCCGACGACCTCGCAACACTCATCGAAAAGCTAGATTTGAAAGATGCTGTCCTGATTGGCTTTTCTACAGGCGGCGGTGAAGTTGCTCGTTATATCGGCCGTCACGGCACAAAACGTCTAGCCAAAGCAGCTCTTATCTCCGCAGTCCCACCATTGATGCTAAAAACTGAGTCCAATCCTGGTGGATTGCCGATTGAGGCCTTTGATAATCTCCGTGCTAGCTCCCTTGCTGATCGGTCGCAGTTCTATAAAGATCTCGCTAGCGGGCCGTTCTTTGGCTTCAACCGACCAGGTGCTAAAGTCTCACAGGGGATGATCGAGTGGTTCTGGCTCCAAGGGATGCAGGCTGGACACAAAAACGCGCTCGATTGCATCAAGGCTTTCTCCGAAACCGACTTTACGGATGACCTCAAGAAGTTCGACGTGCCAACGCTGATCCTTCATGGCGACGATGACCAGATTGTGCCGATTGGTGCCGCAGCTCTCGCCTCGGCGAAACTTGTTAAGAACGCGACTCTGAAGATTTATCCAGGCGCACCGCATGGATTGACCGACACGCACAAAGATGAACTCAACGCCGACTTGCTGGCATTCCTTAAGACCTGAACTCGCTTTGCCTGTGCCACAAACAAATCTTTGCAGCAAGATTTTGTAAGCGGATTTGCAAGTTTTGGTTGAGTTTGCGAACTTTTTTCCGTTTCCAAAATCTGCTGAACCCCAGCATTAACAGTGAGGGCGATCGCTCATCTGTGCTAAAAAACAGTCAGAATAGATCAATCCTCAAGCTGTTTCAGCACTCATATGAGAACGCCAGCGCAAACAATCCAAGTTATTGATTACCGCCAAGAAAATGCATCAGATGCGTTTGTGCCTAAACCTGCTGTTCTCTCTAGTTCAGGATGGGACGGTATTTATCTTGAACTTCATCAACAGCCAAAGTTTGACATAGCTGAACATCAACACACAATGCATGTTATTGTTCAAGGGCTTTCCGACTCATCACTTTCCGACTCATCAGGAGAACGATGGCTGGATGGAAAACGGGAAACAGAGAGGCGCAATCACGGAGATATTGCGATCATCCCTGCGGGTATTTCCCATCGCTGCAATTGGAATACCTCAGTCCAGTTTATAATTTTGGCAATTGAGTCTACACTCCTCAAACAAGTCGGTCAAGATTTGGTTGATTGCGATCGCATTGAACTCATCCCTCATTTTATGAATGGGCAAGATGCATTAATCCAAGGTATCTTTTTTGCATTGAAAGCAGAATTAGAGTCTGGCAAAATCGGGGGTGATTTGCTGATTGATAGCCTCAAAACAACATTAGCCATTCACCTATTACGCAATTATTGCACCACCCAACCTAAACTCTCTAGCTATGCTGATGGACTATCTCAATCAACACTGCAACTGGTGAGGGATTATATTCAAGAACATCTTTATCAGAACGTCAATTTAAGTGAAATTGCTGCAATTGCCCAGATGAGCCAGTATCATTTTTTGCGTCTGTTTAAGCGAAGCATGGGTGTAACACCCCATCAATACATTTTGCAATGTCGGATTGAACAAGCCAAGTACCTATTGCAACACAGCAAACTCAGCATTGCAGATATTGCTGTCAGAGTAGGTTTTTGCGATCAAAGTCACTTGACTCGATACTTCAAACGGATTGTTGGCGTGACACCGAAACGACTCCTGCAAAAGCGAACTGCTTGCAGCAGAACTCTGCGATCGCAATAATTTACTAACAATCCTGCAAATTTTTTCTAGAGTTCTAAGTACCAATTTTCTAAAGTAGGTTGTGTGAGGGAGATATTAGTTGGATATTTAGTCGAAACAAAAATGGTACAAAAAACAAACATCGAAATTAACACAGCAAAAGTCAAAGTACCCAACAATGACTTAGAAATTGATGCTTACTTAGCTCAACCCACTAGTCCAGGAACCTTTGGTGCAGTTATAGTTTTTCCAGAAATTTTTGGAATCAACAGTAACATTCGAGAGATCACCGAACTCATTGCTAAACAAGGTTATGTAGCGATCGCACCTGCGTTGTATCAACGTATTGCTCCTGGTTTTGAGGTTGATTATAGTCCAGAATATTTTGGCTATAGCCCAGAAGCCTATCAACTTGGTTTGCAATATTATCAACAAGTCAAGTATCAAGAAATACTCAGCGATATTCAAGCTGCGATCGCCTACCTCAAAACTTTACCCAATGTCAAAGATGATGCAATTGGTGTCATTGGTTTCTGTTTTGGTGGTCATGTTGCTTACATGGCTGCAACGTTAAGCGAAATCAAAGCTACAGCTTCGTTCTATGGTGCTGGAATTACTACTTCTAGTTATGGCGAAGAAACTCCGACGATTAATCGCACCTCTGAAATAAAAGGTAGTATTTATGTATTTTTTGCTACAAAAGATACATTTATTTCACAAGAAGAAAACGCGCAAATTGAGGCAGAATTAAAGAAACATCATATCAATCATCGTGTATTTCGATACAACGCCGGACACGGATTTTTTCACGGATTTTTCAAAGACCAATACCCATTTATAGAGCAGAACCCAAGTTATAACCCTAAAGCTGCTCCTGATGCTTGGGAACATGTTCTAGAGCTGTTTCAAAACAACTTGTAAAACGTGATATTGATTGAATCAGCATTCGGCATGGGTTGCTGTCATGTGTCTTCTTTAGCTTTCTTAGCTTTAGAGGATTTTTGTTTTTCTGGAAATTCGCCACCTTCTTTAGCCTGTCTAATCCCAATCTCAATCAAAAAAGCTGCTAGATTAGCTGTTGGTCTGCCTTGTGCATCTGCCAAGACCTCTAAATCTTCAAATACTGAATCCGGAAGAGTGACTGTAAATCGCTTGCTCACGTTACCATTCATCATCGCTTTCGCATCCTATAGTACGCCTTCAGATTCGCTAGTCTATCAAAAACATCTTTTAAGATGCTTTATAGATTCTAATAATCATCTAAATGAGCTATGATATAAAACAGTAGCAGTGTTATTACTGCAACAAAATAAAGAAGCGATCGCTTGATGGTTTGCTACCCTTGTTGCGATCACTTAATAATCAGTGTCTTTAAAAAGAAGTGAAATTAAATTTACCTAAACTGGGCATTCGCTGCTTTTGTCAAGTAAAGTGCGAATGCTGAGTTTCAGGACTCAGCTTGGAAACGTTTTTGTGGTGTCTATTGACACAATTTTTTTATAATAGATTAAATATTTTGTTGGGTCACTTATTCAAAAACAACACCGCGATAAATTTCCGCTATTGGTAATTCAATCCCAACTGAACTTAAAGAAATAGAGTTTTCCAAGCCGTTAAAATCACTGAGTAACCAACCTTGAGCTTGCTTGCTATAGTGTTCCACAAAAGGTTCATCTTGCTCGACTAATAAATATTCGCGGAAACTCTGAATAGATCGATACATGCGAAATTTACTTTGTCGATCATAATCTGCTGTGGAAGGAGATAGTACCTCAACAATCAGAATGGGATTTAAAACTTCATCTAAGCGATTGCCATTCAGTTGCGGTTCACCTTCAAAAAGCATTACGTCTGGATATACTCCGCGTCGGTGTTCCGGAATCCACAGCCGCAAATCACTGTTAATTGGCTCAAATTGAGTATCGCGCAGCAAAAACTTGAGAAAAGCAAAAATATTGCCACTAATGCGGCTGTGTTTGAGTGTTCCTCCGGGCATGGGTACGATTTCTCCATCTCGAAATTCGCTGCGTCCTTCCGCTTTTTCTTCGAGTGCGCGATATTCATCCAAACTGTAGCGGCGCTTGATGGTAGAAACCATAGTTTATAGGCGATCGCATAGACTGTAGGACAACAAAACTATTTTGTCACAGATTTGATGATGTCATGGGGTCATGCGATCGCATTCTTTTTGCAAAATGGTATAAATGCTAAATTTGCTGCTGGATAAAACTATGAATACTCAAGAGCAAGGCGTGGAATTTGATGAGAATGCACTTGACCCATCCCACATTCTAGAAGTTGGATTTGGTTTTTGGGGATCTAAGGTACTGCTGACAGCAGTTGAACTGGAAGTTTTTACAAAACTGGATGATAAATCTATGACTGGGGAGGAGTTGGGCAAACTTCTCGATCTTCATCCACGGGGTATTTTTGATTTTTTTGATGCTTTAGTCGCCCTTGGTTTTTTGTATAGAGATGGTGATGGTTCCGAAGGACGTTATCGAAATACTCCAGCAACAGCAAAGTTTTTGAACAAGCATCAACCTAGCTACATCGGTGGTGTTCTCGAAATGGCTAGCGATCGCCTATTTAGGTTCTGGGGTGATCTTAGCTCAGGACTCAAGACAGGAAAACCCCAAAATGAAGTTAAACATAGCCAAAAGTCTATGTTTGATGTGCTGTATGAGGATACTTCTAAGCTCGAACAGTTTATCGCAGCCATGTCAGGACTTTCCCGTGGAAACTTTCAGGTGTTTGCAGAAAAGTTTGATTTTTCCAAATATCAAACACTCTGTGATGTCGGTGGTGCTTCCGGGCTACTTTCTCGGCTCGTCGCTAAACAACATCCACATATGCAATGTATGACTTTTGATTTGCCTCAAGTAGAAAACATTGCCAAAAGGTGGATTGAGCAAGAAGAATTATCTGATCGAATTCAAGTCATATCTGGGGACTTTTTTACCGATTCACTCCCGCAAGCCGACGTGATCACAATGGGGCTGATTCTACATGACTGGAACTTAGAGAAGAAGAAACATCTCATCCGTTTGGCTTATGAAGCACTCCCAGAAAATGGTGCTTTTGTGGCGATTGAAAATCTGATAGATGATGCTCGACGGGAAAATATATTTGGCTTGCTCATGTCACTCAATATGTTAATTGAGTGTGGCGACGGATTTGATTTTACAGGAGCAGATTTTTGGAGTTGGTGCCAAGAAGCGGGTTTTAGAAGCTATGAAGTTCTGCATTTAGCGGGGCCTTGTAGCGCAGCAATTGCATACAAATAACCATCATCAACTAGGTCATTAGTCATTTGTTATTGGGCATTGGGCTAAACAAGTCAAAAGTCAAAAGTCAAAAGTCAAAAAGTTCTTAATTTTGAATTTTGAATTTTGAATTGATATGTTTCCCTTGTCCCCCTTCCCTTGTCCCTATCTCCGATCTATTCCGCAGGAACGGGAACTGACGACTCGCCCCGTAGTCCCTTGCGGCGCTGGTTTTTAGGAACTCCTCCTGCCATACCGTACTCTACACTGCTTTTGCCATATCGAGTCCCAACTGCCATTAGCATATGCTCGGCCATATCTCCCAACTCGCGTTCTGTTTCTAACATTTCACGATGTAACCCATCCAAGTTGGAAAGAGCGCTGTTGTATACATTTTCTTTTGTTTGCATCCTTTCTATTAGACTTAAGAAGGCAGATAGGGTAAGTCCATTACCTAAATCTAGATTTGGATCTATTGAGTTGATGCTAGCTGCGTGACGCACTGCTTTTGCTAACACTTTAGAAGTTCTTTTTTGACGAGCCATAATATATACCCTTTCATACAGTACGGTTAACATTCTTTACCTTAAAAAATTCCGTATTGATCAGCCTGAGAGTATTTCACTAAATCTGCAATAACTTTTGCTACACAGAAATCGTTGTGATGAGTGCGTAATCTACCAAAATGAGAAGGTAAAACGGCATTTTAAGTGCGTGATTTACTCAAATGAGTGCGTAATCTACCAAAATGAGAAGGTAAAACAGCATTTTAAGTGCGTGATTTACTCAAATGAAAAGGTAAAATGGCATTTTAAGTGCGTGATCTACCAAAATGAGAAAGCAAAAAGGTATTTTGAGAAAGTAAAAAGACATTTTGCTTGCGTGATCTACCGAAATGAGAAGATGAAAAGGCATTTTGAGAAGGTAAAATGCCTTTTTGCTTACTAAATCAACTTGATCTATTTTTTAGAGACAGTGATTAGTTATGACAATTGTGAATAGCTTCTAAATTTGTTCTATTGTATCGGGAGATCTGGAAACAGATAAAGCCCTGTTGTCTCATCTCTAGTGGAATTTTGATTGGAGAGATTTGTGATATTTCAATATCAAGGCTTTCCTGCCAGCAATTCTCATTTTGAAAAAAATAGAGTATTAACCCCGATTTTAGAATTCCC
>NZ_AJLJ01000156.1 GCF_000317245.1 Fischerella muscicola SAG 1427-1 = PCC 73103 | reverse complement strand
AGGGTAAAAATATTTTTGCAAGAGGTCTAATATCCTCAGTTTACCATCACAAAATGCGAAATTGAGATACACTTAAAGGCTTATTTTATGAGGTAGATATTACCAATAGCAAAACCTAAGAATAATTATATTTTGATAGTAGCGCTAATCTCATAATTGATTCATACGAGGGTTAATCTCAAATAAATAGATGAGATTTTTTTCATGATTTGTTAGTGTGGATTATGTTATTGTTTTATGCAAATAAATTTGCGTGTTCATATTTTTTGTTGCAGTAAAAATGAATAAAAACTGTAGGCTTTTCATTTTAAAATCCACCTTTAGCGTTGCCACAATCTTTATTAGTACACCAATTTTTGCTCTAGAAAATCAGCAACAGCCTCCTCTAGGAGACATATCACAATTAACATCTGTTTCTCAACTATCTGACGTAGAACTTACAGATTGGGCATTTCAGGCTTTACAATCACTCATCAATAGATACGGTTGTATGGCTGGGTATCCAAACGGAACTTATCATGGCGAACGTGCAATGACACGTTATGAATTTGCAGCTAGTTTAAATACTTGTTTAACAAGAGTGCAAGAATTAATTGTCACTGCTAGCAATAGCATTGTTCCTAAAGAAGATTTAGATTTAATCCAAAAACTGCAAGCAGAATTTTCTTCAGAATTAGCAACATTACGCAGTCGGGTAAATACTTTAGAAAGTACAACATCTGCGCTAGAAGTAAATCAATTTTCTCCGATAACAAAACTGGAAGCTGAAGCAATTCTTACAGTTACCAGTATCTTTGGCGAAAATGCTACCGATAGTGATAATAATCGAGATAATAATTCTAAATTGGATACCAATCTCATATTTTCTCAGCGTGTACGTTTAAATTTTTTGACTAGCTTTACCGGAAAAGATGAATTAAATCTTCGCCTAGAATCAGGCAATATTCCAGAATTTGATGACAGCATTACTGGAACAACAATGACTCGTTTGGGTTTTGATGAAGATACTGGTAATGATATCGGGTTGGATGAAGTATATTATTCCTTTCCCATCGGTGACAGGATCAAAACAACAATCGCTATTACAGAAATGGAATTAAATGATTTTGCTGAACCTATAAATCCTTTGGCGAGTAGTGGTGGCGGTGCAGTTTCGCGTTTTGGTAGGTATAACCCAATTTTACGGAGTATGGACGGAAGTGGATTAGGAATTAACTATCAACTGAATCAAAGTACTCATCTTGCTGTTGCTTACATGGCTAATGATGCAGCCGTTCCGACGGCAAACAATGGCTTATTTAATGGTAACTTTGCTGCACTTGGACACTTGTATTTTCGACCAGTTGATAATTTAGGTATTACTTTTACTTATTTGCATAGTTACTATGCAGGAGGTGGCGAAAGTGGAGTTAATTTGACAGGAAGTACAGGTAGTTTAACCGCTCGTAGTCCTTTTGGAAATGTTCCGACGATAGCAAACTCATTTGGTTTAGAAACTAGCTGGCGAATTAATCCAAAATTTATCCTTTCTGGTTGGGTTGGTTATACAACAACCGAGTCGCCAGTCACTAATGATAATGCAGAGATTTTGAATTATGCCGTTAGTTTAGCGTTTCCTGATTTGGGGAATCAGGGTAATTTAGCTGGTTTAGTTGTGGGAGTGCCACCAAAAGTTATCAGTAGTAGTTTAATCGCTGATAGAGATACCTCTTTACATATAGAAGGTTTTTATCGATTTCAGGTGACAGAGCAGATTTCGATCACACCGGGGTTATTTGTGATTACTAACCCTGAACATAACGCCAATAACGGCAGTATTTTTGTAGGGACTATTCGCACTACTTTGAGATTTTAATTCAGAGTAGAGAAGTTCGCGATCGCGCTGTTGGATAAATGTTGCTTTACTAGGGAGATAACTGTCTTTAGTTGTGAATTTTGTAGCTTGCTTGTGGTATGTTCAATTTTGAATTCTTAAAGCTTCTAATTTGCTTACCAACTAACAGCAAACGTGCTACCTGTTCAGAAGCATTTGTTAACAAAGTTGAGGTTTGAGAAATAGCCTCACTTAGTTGACAAGGATGAGTCAAAATACTGTTGAAATAATCAATACCTTGCTGGAAATTAATCTCAGCACCTTCACCAATAGTTCCAACCAGTGCAATCACTGGTAAGTTATAACGCTTGGCACGCTTTGCTACTTCAGCCGGAATTTTACCCCTTGGGGTTTGAAAATCAATGCAGCCTTCCGCAGTAATCACTAAATCAGCTTCGGGAATCAGATTATCTAATTCCAAATACTGCATGACGATATCGTAGCGCGAGTGTAATTTAGCCCCAATTAAGGCGTGTAAACCTGCACCCATACCACCAGAAGCACCACTACCAGGCATTTGTCGCACGTCAATATTTAAATCCGCTTTAATGACTGTGGCGTAGTGTTCTAGTGCTGAAGCCATTGTTTCCACCGCTGCTGGGGATGCACCTTTTTGAGGGCCGAAAACTCTGGCTACACCCTTGTCACCACACAGGACATTATGCCAGTTACAAGCAACATCAATCTGGACTTGATTTAAACGGGAGTCTCGCCCAGACAAATCAATGCGTTGGAGTTTGATTAATTCACCACAACCCAAACCTAACTCATCGCCATTTTCGTCCAACAACTTCACACCCAAAGCTTGAGCCATTCCTGCACCACCATCGTTAGTGCCAGAATCACCACAGCCGACTAAAATGCGCTCTGCACCAGCATCTAAAGCAGCTTTAATTAACTCCCCTACACCGTAGGTTGTGGTGATCATGGGATTTCGCATATCGGAGGGTACAAGGCGTAACCCAGCCGCCGCAGCCATTTCTAACACAGCAGTTTTTTTAGTAGTTCTACCAAGAAAGCCAAAGTGAGCTTGTACTTTTTGCCCAACAGGCCCGGTTACTTCCAGGTGATGTAAAGTCCCGCCTGTAGCTGCTACCAGAGTTTTGGTAAAGCCTTCACCACCATCTACTAGGGGTGCTTTGCAGATATTTACATCGGGTAAAACTCTAGTTATACCAGTAGCTATGCAATCAGCTACTTGTTCGGCATCAAGACTTTCTTTAAATCCAGAAGGAGCGATTAAAATGTTTAGTGTCATAAATAGGGATTAGATATTAAGGACTAGGGACTGGAGACTAATCAATTCAAAATTCAAAATTAAAGAATTGCTCACTCAGCACTCAGAAAGATAGACCTACCCAACGCCACCAGGTGTAGTAGAACAGGACAATTAAAGCGAGGTGAACAACAATCATTACGGAACTTAGTCGGAGTAAATCTGTTGGTTTAAAACCATCTTCTTCTGCATCTTGGTAAACCATCAGTGCTTTAGAACTGACGGGGAAGGTGAGGCAATAATCCATACCTAAAGTGCTGAGAAACAAGACAGCAACAGGATTTATATTGAGACTGCTGGCGAGGTACAGCAGAGGAGGAACTAAAGCAGCTGCTCTTGCTGTGTGAGAAGTCATATAGATGTGGGAAGTCAGACTAATAACGGCAAGTAGCAGCAGAATGAAAAAGTGGGATTTGGTGCTGTTGATTTCACTGAAGCGAAAGACATTATTAATAATCCATTCCGATGCGCCGGAAGTGATTAATGCGCGTCCTAGAACCAGAGTTGCACCCACGAAAATAATCAGATTCCAAGAAACATCTTTGAGTGCATCTTTCCACTTCATCACTCCAAAATAGGGTGCGGTGAGAATTATGGCACCTATGAAGGTGACGGTGGCAATTTCTAAACCATGCCATTTCTCGGTTAACCACAGCACTAACATCAATAAGACAATCAATAATGTTTTGCGTTCTGGTAGAGATAGGGGTGTTGATTGCAAATATTCAACATCCAACTTTTGCTGCAAGCGTCTTCTGTCTAGAAACAACCGCATGATTACCCAGCAGGAAGCATAACTAGCAACCATTCCAAAGGGTAAGCCGTAAAGCAACCATTGGCTAAAAGATATATCTTTCCCGGAAATTTCTTCTAATAAATCTTTAGCAACTAAATGAGAACCTGCACCAGTTAAGGAGGCGATTGTAGATACTAATATAATAGAAGGCATCAGCAACGCTAGAGCGCGACGAGTACGCTTATCCTCTATGGCATTGGCAACGCTGCAAAAAATCGGATGGGTAACAGCAGCGCGTCCAGAGGTAGAGGGAATCAAAAAAGACAGCGGAATTAAGACTGTAGTGAGCAACCAAAATAAACTGCTGACGTTGTGGGATTTGGCAGCTACTACTTGAGTTAGCCGTGTGGCTAAACCGGTTTGTTTAACTGCGCCTCCCAAAACAAATGCACCTATCATTAACCAGACAACATCCGAACCCAAAGACTCAAAAAATTGTTCTTGGGAAATGCCACCGGTTAACAGCAGCATGACTACTGAAACTAAGGCAATGTAACCAGCATTAATTGAGGTCATTGACCACAAAATTACAGTCACCAGAAATACAAATATAGTCAACCGCCCTTGTATAGATAAGCCATCTGATAGCAATAATGTGATACCAGAGATAGAAGTTAAAAATAGTGCCGATAGCAATTTTGTTTGGCAGCGGATTGAGCGGCGAAAATATTGCAAAAATCTATCCAATTTTGTATTTATTGTAATGTGCTTAAATTCATCGCTATCTATTTTCATTTCTGCTTTTTCTGCTCTATTTGGTATTTTCAATCTCTCTTGCTTAGTTCGCCTCCTGATGAGAAATCAAGTATTATTGAGTATTGATTAACCTCAACTTAACTTAAATTTAATCAGAAATTTATGATAGGATAATTAATAAAACATGAGGAAATTCTCATGAAACCAGTCGCAAATCCCAAAAATTGCCCATTCGCTTCATTAGATTTTTTCCAAAAAGCTTGCGGTAATTTTGAGTGATTCTGAAGCTAAAGAATTGCAGCAAGCGATCGCATCAGAGTTTGAGCAAGTAGACACAAATGAATGGTAAGGTTGCTTTAGATACTTCTGTCGCAGTGGGGAGCATCCCAAATGTTCAAAAAACGCCTGCGATTGAAATCGCAGTCTCATAGTGAAAGTCTGCTTAAAGCAGACTACTTGATTTTATAAAGTCGTCTGAAGACGACTTGCGCTATTAGCAAAGGGTTTAAACCCTTTGCTTTGCGGTATTTTGAAAAAATTGGGATGCTCCCTCGCAGTGCGCTTCTTGAATGGCGATAAGATAGTTGTGGATCAAGTGTTAAAATTGACAACAGTGATTCTACCGACAATTGTCGTAGGTGAATTATTGTTTGGAGCAGAAAACTCAAGTCGTTCTTTGCAAAATTTGCCGCGTTATTTGGAATTTATTGAGACGTGTCAAGTCGTAAAACTAGGTAGGGAAACGGCGGTCGTGTATGCTCGAACCCGATTGGCGTTAAAACAAAAGGGGCGACCGATACCAATGAATGACGTTTGGATTGCGGCGCAGTGTTTGGAAAATGATTGGCAGTTGGTAACGGATGATTCCGACTTTGGCTATGTAGATGGGCTGATGTTGGAAAACTGGTAGCCATACATTACCAGATGTGGTGTATGACGTCAGCGACAACGCACCCTAGCGATTTGATAACATTAACAAAGTAGGCGATCGCCCACAAACTAACCTAAGCAATTTTTATCTGTGTCAGCAAAGGACATCTTTCACGAAGCAGTCAAGCAAGCTCTAAAAAAAGAGCAGTGGATAATTACAGATGATCCACTCAAATTTAAATTTGGTAACGTCAACTTTCAGGTTGATTTGGGTGCAGAAAAACTTGTTGCAGCCGAAAGAGCAGGTGAGAAAATAGCAGTTGAGATTAAAAGCTTTCTAAACCCTTCTGCAATTACAGATTTTTATGCTGCTTTAGGTCAATTTCTCAGTTATCGGCTAGCGCTAAAAGCAACTGAGCCGGAGCGAGTATTATATTTGGCAGTTCCAATAGATGCCTATCGAACTTTTTTTCAACTTGAGTTCACACAGACAGCAGTACAAATATATCAAGTTTTGTTAGTTGTCTACGACCCTGTGCATGAGGTGATTGTGCAATGGATAAAATAGCTAAGTATCGAGAATATATTCAGACCTTACTCACTCGTTATGCCAGTGATGATATTTCAGATGAAGAAGTCGAGACTCAACTCATCTTCGATACACAGCGAGATCATTATCAGTGGATAAATGTAGGTTGGCAAGAATTTGATCGCATTTATCGATGTGTGATCCATTTTGATATTAAAAACGGAAAAATATGGCTTCAGCAGAACTTGACAGATCAGAATCCTGCTGAGGAATTAGTTAAAATGGGCGTTCCCAAAGACGACATTGTTTTGGGACTGCAACCTCCCTATAAAAGACAGTACACAGATTACGGCGTTGCTTAATAACTTAGCCTACAGTAGAGATTTGGTGTACTACGTCAGCGACAACGCACCCTAACGATTTGATAACATTAACAAAGTGGGCGATCGCACCATCGCACCTTTTGAGCAAATTAGATTTTGCAAACACACTATGGCAAAGCGTAAAAAAAGCAATCTTCAATGGATTAAAGAAACGCTTGAACTAAAACCCGATCATCACTGGGACTCTCCATCAGGCTACAAGATTTTTGTTGCAGGGCGGGGGGCTGTTCGCTTCAATGTTCCTCAGAGTTGGGTTTTTGAGCCACAAGAAAAATCCTTCAAGTTCCTCGATAAAAAACCGCCTAAAGATGACTGCTGCTTAGAAGTATCTTTTAATCACCTCCCACCCAATGATTGGAGTCTGTTTCCACTCAAACCCACTCTAAAGAAAGTTATAGACAACGACGAACGCAACGTTATTGAGAAGGGAGAAATTGTTACTGTCAAGCGCCAAACAGCCAGAATCATGTGGGCAGAAATTAAGTTTATCGACACCCAGGAAGAACCACGAGAAGCTTTTTCGCGGACTTGCATTGGTTTGGGGTCAAATGTACAGTGCTTGATTACATTTGATTATTGGGCAGATCAAGCAGAACAGCTAACATCTGTTTGGGATGAAGTGATGCGTAGTCTCACACTGGGCTTGTATATCCGTGATCCAAGAACTGGTTTAGCTTTCCCAGACTAAACTACAAGTCTAAAATGCTGTTATCTCCTATCCCACGTTCCCGCATCATCTGTAAGGGAAATTCCAAAAAAAATCTGGGAATTCAATTAGGGCTTAAAAATTTAATTTCAAAATGGATAATTTATTTACCATTGCAAATTTTCGGTGCGTTAGGACTAATGTCCATAACGCACCCTACCAGATTTTAAATTTTGTAGTTTCCTTGAAAGACTTGTTCTGCTGGGCCTGTCATATAAATTCGTTGGTCAATTTCTGACCAAGCAATTTGCAAACACCCTCCAGGTAATTCTATAGTCGCAGTGCGATCGCATCTTTGTGTTAGCACTCCAGCCACTAAAGAAGCACAAGCACCAGTACCACAAGCTAAAGTAATTCCAGCGCCACGTTCCCAAACGCGCATTTTCAAGTAATCTGGGCGGACAACTTGAATAAATTCAGTATTTGTGCGTTGAGGAAAAACTGGGTGATGTTCAAAGTGCGGGCCAATATGATCTAGGGGAATTGCAGCGACATCTTCGACAAAAGTTATGCAATGGGGATTACCCATGCTGACACAGGTGACATCCCAAGTTTTTCCTGCTACTTCCAAGGGTTGGTTAATAACTTTCTCATCAGCAGGACATAAAGTAGTAGGAATCTCACCAGCAAGTAATCTGGGAATACCCATATCAACTTTTACTTGTCCATTGGTCATCAGTTCGGGTGTAATTACACCAGCGAGGGTATGAATCCGATATTGATTACTCTGACGTGAGTCACCTTCTAATTCAGCCAAAAACGCCGCTAAACAACGAATACCATTACCACACATTTCGGGTTCAGAACCATCGGAATTAAAAATCCGCATTGTGTAATCAGTAGCATTCTCACCAGGCAGGGCAAAAATAACACCATCTGCACCAATGCCAAAATGGCGATCGCATAACTGCACTGCTTGTTCTGGAGTAATTACAGGCTTTGAATCAGAGCGATTATCTATCAAAATGAAATCGTTACCCAAACCGTGATACTTAGTAAATTCTATTGCCATTCCCAAAATCCATGAACTATATTTGTGTTTTGTCATTGGTCATTAGTCATTTGTCCTTTGTTCATGACTAATGACAAAAGACTAATAACTATTGCACAGACGCGATTAATCGCGTCTCTACTAATGACTATGATTACCGAATTTGACACTTCTTTACCCAGCACTCGCCAATTACAAAACCTGATTAAACAAGCAGTACCGACTGAGATTAAACTGCTGACGGGTGATATATTGACCGGAAAAGTAATTTGGCAAGACCAATATAGTGTGTGTCTTGTGAATGATACAAGTCAACAGGTGATCATTTGGAAACAGGCGATCGCTTATTTGAAGCCTTTGAGTAATTAGCAAACCGAAGTAGTTGCATATGAATTTCTGCTTAAAATATTTCCGTGCTATATCTGAAGCTTGATTTTTATTAAACGTGAAAAGAAACGCTATGAATCATCATCGCATTTCCCGACAGCGTTTCCTCAGAACTGCGGCTTTTGCTCTAGCAGGTTATGCAATTACTAATACTGATTTCCTCTGTTCTTTAGCAACTCGGAGTGAGCCTATAGATGCGATTGTGATTGGGAGTGGTTTTGGCGGTGCGGTTGCGGCGCTACGATTGGCACAAGCTGGAATACACACTCTTCTACTAGAACGTGGCCGTCGTTGGATTCTGACTGAAGAACAGAACACTTTCTCCACCTTGCGCGCTCCAGATAGCCGTTCTTGGTGGCTGAACTCCTCTTCTGTTCCGATCTTTGGTGGCATCGAGCCTCTGGCTATTTACGCGCATACCGGAATAGTAGAGATTTTAGCGGAAAAAGGCATCATAGTATTAGCAGGTGCAGGTGTGGGTGGTGGTTCTCTCGTCTATTCCGCAGCTACCTACCAACCAACACGTGCTAATTTTGATCGGGTTTTTCAGCAAGCAATCTCTTACGATGAGATGGCCCAGGTGTATTATCCCAGAGTGCGTTCAATCCTCAAGCCCAGCCCGATTCCAGCAGATATATTGGCATCAGACTACTACCGTTTAACACGCGTCTTCTTAGAGGAAGCAGCAAATGCGGGATTACCCGGAAAGCTATTGGACATGAACCTCGACTGGGATGTGGTTCGTCAGGAGATAACTGGAGAGCGTGTTCCGTCTGCGATCGCTGGTGAATTTTTGTATGGGAACAATAGCGGTTGCAAGAACAGCGTAGATCGCAACTACCTGCTGCAAGCAGAACAGACTGAGTTTGTTGAAATCCTACCATTGCACATAGTCACGGATATCTATGAGATGCCTGAGTCTGGCTACGCAGTTGTTTGCAACCAAATCGACGAAGGTGCAAATGTCCTGCAAAAGGTCATTTTTACTAGTAAGCATGTTTTTTTGGCGGCTGGTTCGATGGGAACTACTAAGCTTTTAGTCAAAGCAAAAGCTAAAGGAACGCTACCAAAGCTCAATGACGCTATAGGAAATTTTTGGGGAAATAATGGTGATACTCTTGGTCTTCAAGTCGGTCTACCACCTACTAACCCTAGCCAAGGTGGCCCATTAAGCGCTGTTGTTGAAGACCACGCCAATCCACTTGCACCGATAGCGCTTCAGCCGTTTCCAGTCTGGAAGGAAACACAGCAAGATCATCTTTATCTCTTAGGATTTGGAATTGGTTCCCCCAAGGGGAAATTCCTATTTAATCCACTCACCGATAGCGTGCAGTTAACTTGGCCGCTACTCGACCCAAAGATAGTTCAGCTGCGCCAAGCAACCCTGAAAACATATCAAACACTTAACCAAGCCAATACAAACAGCACGTATCAGCCCAAGACTGCCCATGTACTAGATAAGGTAACATTACATCCGCTTGGTGGTGCCGTACTCGGAAGAGCTTGTGACTTTTACGGCAGAATCAAAGGCTATGAGGGTCTATATGTTGTCGATGGGGCAATGATTCCAGGCTATGCTGGATGTGTCAACCCATCCCTGACAATTGCTGCACTTGCCGAACGCTGCGTCGAGCGAATTATTGCAGAAGACAATATTGGTAAGTAAGTAATTTGTACTCATCTCTACCAATCATCAAATAAATGGCAAAATTTTCTGACCAGGATCACTAGCAATTTGTACCCAAATACTCATCAGTCCTTGACTCAGTATCAAATTTGAACTCCGGTCTTTTGAGTGTATACAAAGTTAATAAATTCATAATTTTTCCTATTCCCCGTTCCCTCAATAGCTACTTTAAATAAATCAACAAATTCAAACCTGGAATGGTGCGAGATAAAGTCCACAACAGGAGGGTGATGTAAAGTATTCCCAGGCTCCACTGATACCAAGCTAATGTGGAAATGATACCGGGGAGGTGTTTGTCTCGCAAGCGAACGTCGTTAAAGCCTAACCTCAGCAAATTGTTGAGGCTAAAGTCGTAATAGTTGAGCCAATTCCAATGACGATCCCATAATAATGGCATGTAGCGATCGCGAAATACTTCATACCTGGGAATCACAGGTAAGCGTCCAATTAATAATCGTAACTGTCGCATACTTCCGTCTTCTGTGAAGTAGGAAGTGTCCATTAAGTCGTGATAGCGGCCTTGTTGATATAGCCGTAATAATAAAATTACTGGTACGGGAACAATAATGATCACAAGACACGCGAGTGTCAACCAGGGTTGTTCAGCGCTGCGAAGAATCGCCAATAATCCCAACAGTGTTAAAACACTAAAACTTGTCAACATCCATATACTTTCGTCAATTGTGGGAATAATCACGTTAGGATACAGACGCCGCAGCCGATCTATCAGCCAAAATAATAAACCAAAATAGGCGATCGCAATTGTTCCGACACCAAAGACCAAGCGAAAATCTGTACCGTAACCAGAAAGCAGTAGTAGTACACTCAACGTCAGCCAATTCCAAGCTAATAGTAACCATCCACCTAAAAACAATGGTTCGCCAACTACTATCTGTGAACTAAGTTTGGTGTAGGTTTCTAAATCAATATCTGCAAGAGTCAGTAATTCACTTGTATTGCGAAACGGTTTCGTTAATCGCCGATGTGCGATCGCTTCTGCTTGAGTTGGAGAGAAACCTATTTTAATTAAACTTGTTTGCGAAGCATCATTAATATTGATCGTAAGCAAACGACGAGTTAATTCTGCTAGTCGTAGTTGCTGTTTTGTATACTCGATTTGATTCGCATCAGCAATTTGCTGCAACTGTCGGAAATTTTGTCCTAAATTCCGCAAGACATTTTGATTTCCTTGCAGTGTATTGACAAATAACTTCTCACCAATTTGACCAGAATTACCTAATATTTTGGCTTGATTTGAGTTAAAAGCTAGTCCAGATACATTTAAAAACGCAGTTTTTGCAAAGCCAGCATCACTAAAATCAGCTTGGTTGAGAATGCTAGCACCCCGCAGATTCACAGGTTGATTAAACTGTGCTTCTCGAAAAGTGACGGCTTGCTCAAAAGTTGCTTCTGTTAAGAATAGAAACTGATTGAAAATAGTTTTGGTAAACTGTGCGGAGTTAATAAAACGTACCCCAGAAAAATCTACATTATTTTGCCACTGGACACGATTAAATTTAGCCAATTGTTTAAAATTAGCTTGATTAAAATTGGCGATGTCCTCAAAAAAAGTTTCCTGAAAAAATGCGTTTTCCTGAAATTGTGTTTGCTTGAAATTAGCTTTATCAAAGAATATACTATTTTGCCATTGACTCTCCCGTCGAAAAGTCGCATTGTTAAAGCTAGCAGAACGACTGAAACGTGTTTCTTGCCAATTAGCTAATTGGTTAAAAATAGCACCTTGAGCATTGACAGATTGAAGAAAAAATGTATTATTAAACTGGACTGTACCAGTAAAATGAGTTTTTTCTAAAACCAGCGAACCACGAAAAACGCTAATTTCGCTGGATGCTGTGGCTGGAGTTGCTAAAAGCGATCGACAGTCTTTGGAACTTGGTAAAGCAACAGTAAGTGATTGTAAGCAAACTTCCCGTAGGCGTTCGAGTTGTTCTTGTTCAGCAGCAGTAAAAATTGGTGCGATCGCTTGCGCGTAAAGAGGAGTTCTTAAACCCAAGTCACTACCAACAAAATCCCCTTGAATCAAAGAATTACTCAAATCTAATCCCAAGGGTTTGGAACCAGTTTTTTGTAATTCTTTTCGCAGCAATTGATAAAAAGCATCACGAAAAGCTGCGTTTTCTGAGCGCAAATCAATCACCATTTGTCGTAAATCTATTGATAAGCTACCTTCACGGACAATTGGTGTACGCAATCTTTCCTGTAATACTTCTAAAGTTAGGGGTGTGCGTTCTGCTTGAGAAAAAGCGCTTTGGGGAAATGAAAACAGCAACAGCGTCAACAAACTAATTAAAGCAATGCAAAATTTAGTAATATTTCCTCCTTTGCGAAAAGGAATTAACAAAAATTTATACACAATATCTACGAGTTACCATTCATTACCTGTGAACAGAACAATTTTAGATGACATCAGCCATAACAAGACAAGATCCCCGACTTCTTTGAGAAGTCGGGGATCTAAGCTCTGCGATTCTTACAAAGAGTATTAGATTGTACTATTCACCACAACTTCACTTGTTGTCTCAATTCTTCCATATCTAAATGATCACTTGCAAAAGCTTTTCGTAAAAGTGGATGGGGAATAAACTTGTCATACTTTTGAATTTCTGGCGCTTCCGCATCACTCAATAAATTCTCAGTCGTAATTCTTTGCTCACATAAAGAAACAATTTCTGGGTATAGAAACTTAACTTTTGTTTTGTCTAATTTAACAATCAAATAATACGGATTCACACCACCAATACTTTTAATTCCTAAAGATTCACGACAGAACATATTCAGCAACCTTTCCAAAGTTCGGTAAGCGATCGTACCCATCCAAGGAAAAATACAATACTTATCTTTAGCCAAAAGTAAAATATTTTTTTGATCTAAACCAGAATTGCGTGTGAGTTCACGAACCAATCGTAAACGTTGAACCGCATTAGTTTGTAAATAAGGATATTCAATATCTTCAACTAAAACTTGTCGCATTCTTTGGAGAATCCGTGTATGAATCATACCACTACCACCCCGCCAAAAAATACTTGCTTGACCTTCAACTTGTTTGACTAAAATAATCTTCTTTTTAAAATCAACTTCCACAACTTCCCAACTTCTCCCAGCCAAAGCAAACTGATTACCTACAGGAGGCGGTATAGATATACTACCAATTTCTGTAGCTCCTTGCTTCACAGCAAATTCTTCATTATCTGGGAAAACAGCATAAAATTGAAACTTACCCACCACCCTTTCACCAATCAAACCTAAAATCAGTTTACCTTGCTCAGTCAATTGCAAATGATCGATATCAATTAAATAGCGCAATAACAACTTAAAATCATCCTTAGACACAGCACCAAACACAGGTAAACCCAAAACTTTTTGAGCAAGAACCGCTGGCGAAATTTCCCCAACTGCCATTAAAATACTCATAGTTTGGTGATACAACAAACTGAATGGATATCTCAAAGGCTTAATCGGTTCAATCCATTTTTCCTCTAAATAAAGTTGAATAATCGCAATACATTGCAATAATTGCCAAGGAATT
Source organism: Fischerella muscicola SAG 1427-1 = PCC 73103 (assembly GCF_000317245.1). Taxonomy (GTDB): domain Bacteria; phylum Cyanobacteriota; class Cyanobacteriia; order Cyanobacteriales; family Nostocaceae; genus Pelatocladus; species Pelatocladus muscicola_A. Next base: position 21,284 of record NZ_AJLJ01000156.1, on the reverse strand, counting down.
TGTTCTGGTAGAGGTGCTTCTGATAATCTTTCCTCTTCAGCACAAATAAAGCGCATATCAGCAGCTTCACCTCTTCTACCTGTACGTCCCAAACGTTGTAAAAAACTCGCTACCGATAGTGGTGCTTCCAACTGAATCACCCGCTCAAGATAACCAATATCAACACCTAATTCTAGAGTCAAAGTTGCAGCAGTCACCGCAGGTCGATTAGCTTCCCGCATCGCACTTTCTGCAACTTGTCGCAAACTAGCAGATATACTACCATGATGTACATAATATATATCCACTTCCCCTTCCTGAGCCGCAATCTTTCGCAAACTTCCAATCACCGCTTCAGTTTCTGATTTATTATTAGCAAAAATCAAACACTTACGATTCTTGCTCAAATTAAAAATATATCTCTCATAAACACTAACACCCCAATCATATTTTCTCCCTGCTCTCCTCTGTGCGTCTCTCTTGTCTCTGCGGTTCTTTTCTCTCAAAAGCTCCTCATCACCACCAACCCAAAAATGCTCCAAAGCCAATCTAACCTGTCTATTTACCCCCTCAATCCTCGGCGTAATAACTAATTTATTACTTCCAGAAGATAACCACTCCTCAGCCAACCCATAATCACCAAGAGTCGCCGACAAACCAATTCTTCGGGGTTGCTTTTGCGTCAAATCTTCTAACCGAGCCAATTGACAAAGAATTTGACAACCCCTTTCCGTATCCATAAAAGCATGAATTTCATCAATGACAACAAATCGCAAATCACCAAACAAACGCATCAGGTCATGATATTTATTAATTAATAAACTTTCCAAAGATTCTGGTGTGATTTGTAAAATCCCTAAAGGCTTTTTGAGCAGTTGCTTTTTATGACTTTGAGAAACATCACCGTGCCAATACCACACAGGAATATCTGCTTCTTTGAGTAAACCATTCAAACGTTCAAATTGATCATTAATTAAAGCTTTAATTGGCCCAATATATAATGCACCAATTGTACTGGACGGATTTTCATGTAATAAAGTTAAAACTGGTAAAAACGCTGCTTCTGTTTTTCCAGCAGCTGTAGCAGCAGCAATTAATAAATGAGCATCAGTATCAAAAATTGCTTGACATGCTGCTATTTGAACTGGACGTAATTCCGTCCAGTTGTGATTGTAAATATATTCTTGAATAAAAGGTGCAAGCCGGGAAAAGATGCGTAGATTTTGCTCATCTACGTGTATTTGCTTTGACATTGACATTGATAAAAATTTTCAGACTCAAAATTTCTATCAATAATAATGGGCGGACAAGACATCCGCCCCACTCATTAATAAAGCTTATTTAGCTTTAGATACTTACCCAGGACAATTAATACTAGAATCTAGCTGTACTTTTGCCGCTTTAACTTTTGCAGATGCTTGCTGAACAGAAGTTGCAGCAGAAGCAAGAGTTTGTCTGTTAGAAAGACGATTAACCGTCTTGTCAAGGTTATTGTAGGCTTGATTAAGATTGTCTATTCTGGCTTCCTTTACCCTCTTAGCTGATTCTCTAACATTTGCGATCGCTTGATCAACTGCTCTATCAGCTGCTCTAAGATCTCCAACTGTGGAAGCGGGAGTTAAATTTGACATTTGGTTAACAGCCTGTTCCAATTTAGCTAAATTTCCACAAAATTCAGCAGTAGCATTCTGAGTAGAAGTTGGCTGACAAGCTGTCAAGCTCAAAAAAGGAAAAGCCATCAAGACAGTAATTGCTTTTTTCATGTTTAGTATCTCATCACTTTTTGATTACCTAAATTATTCGTTTAGGTGGTTTTGATAGACATGGAATTTTGCAATTCAAAAGCGAAATAACATGATGTTACAAGGGTATTTAATTCACCCTATGTGGAAGAAGCAATTTACCTCAATCTGGTTTGATTATCTTCAAACAATATCCTAAAAAAAATTAAATTCCTATTATGAACAATCAATCAACTTCTTTGCTAGTTAAAGATATCGGTGAACAAGGACTTTTACAAATTTTGCAGCGTTTCTGTCCAGCAGAAATTATTGGGGACGATGCAGCAGTTATTGCTACTGAACCAGAGCAATCTTTGGTAGTTACTACCGATGTTTTAGTTGATAAAATTCACTTTAGTGAGATTACGACTTCCGCAGAAGATGTTGGTTGGCGCGCTGCTGCTGCTAATTTGTCGGATCTTGCAGCAATGGGTGCTTCGACTTTGGGAATTACTGTGGGATTAGGACTACCCGGTGATGTTGTTGTGAGTTGGGTAGAACAAATGTATGCAGGTATGACACAATGCCTACAACAATACAATACTCCGATTGTGGGTGGTGATGTTGTGCGATCGCCAGTAATTACCGTAGCCATTACCGCTTTTGGTCAAGCTTACCCCCAACGAATTATCCGCCGCAACCAAGCTCAAATAGGAGATGCAATTGTTGTCACTGGTGTTCACGGTGCGTCCCAGGCTGGCTTAGAACTGCTCTTAAATCCCGAAAAGGCAAAAAACCTCAGCCAAGAGGAAACAAAGGCTTTAATCCGCGCTCACCAACGTCCAAAACCCCGATTAGATGTTTTACCCATCCTTTGGCAAATTCTTGATTCTTCCCAATTTGCGATCGCTGGAATGGATAGCAGCGACGGTTTAGCAGATGCAGTAGTACAAATTTGCCGTGCTAGTAAAGTTGGTGCTGTTGTAGAACGTACACAAATACCTGTTCCACAAGTTTTTGATCACTGGCTGACCAAAGAACAAGCTCTACAATATAGCCTTTACGGTGGGGAAGATTTTGAATTAGTCTTGTGTTTACCCAAACAGCCAGCAGATAAATTAGTACAAATCCTTGGTCAAGGTGCTGCTGTGATCGGAGAAATTACAAACACTTCAACCGTAATCCTACAAGACCAAAAAAAAGAATTCCCCGACCAAGTTTTGACTCTCAGTCAGGGATTTCAGCATTTTGATCAATAGACGCGATTAATTGCGTCTCTATTGATTATTACTTCCACTTCACAGCTACTAATTCTGCCAGGTCAAGAACGCGTTGGCTGTAACCCCATTCGTTGTCGTACCATGCCATGACTTTCACCATGTCACCACCCATAACCAGTGTCAAGCTGGCATCAATAATGGAAGAAGCATCAGTACCTTGATAGTCAGAGGATACCAATTGTAGTTCACTGTAGTCTAAAATGCCTTTTAGCTCATTTTCAGAGGCACTCTTGAGAGCTGCGTTGACTTCTTCCGCAATTGTTGGCTTTTCAACTTGTATGACAAAATCCACCATTGAAACATTGGGGGTGGGTACACGCAATGCTACACCATTCAGCTTGCCTTTGAGATCTGGCAGCACCAACGCCACAGCTTTTGCTGCACCGGTGGAAGTAGGCACAATGTTAATAGCCGCAGCACGCGCACGGCGGACATCACGGTGAGAAGCGTCTAGCAAGCGCTGGTCACCTGTGTAGCTGTGGGTGGTGGTCATTGTACCTTTGATGATGCCGAATCTCTCATGTAACACTTTGGCAATCGGAGCCAAGCAGTTGGTGGTACAGCTAGCGTTACTGATGATATGGTGTTTGTCGTGATCGTAATCGTGATGATTTACGCCAACTACGAAAGTACCATCTTCGTTTTTGCCAGGAGCGGTGATTAGAACCTTTTTGGCTCCAGCATTCACATGCTTCATAGCCCCTTCTTTAGCGGTGAATACCCCTGTAGCCTCGATAATTAGGTCAATTTCCCACTCTTTCCAGGGCAAGTTTTCTGGGTTGCGATCAGATACACATTTTACGGTCTTGCCGTTAGCGATAATCGAGTTATCATCAGCTGTAATGTCAGCATTTTTTAACTTCCCTAGCATCGAGTCATACTTGAGCAGGTGAGCGTTAGTTCTGGGGTCTGAGGTGTCATTGATAGCAACCAAGTCAATATTGCTATTCTCTCTACCCAACCAACAGCGCATAAAATTACGACCGATGCGCCCGAAACCGTTGATAGCAACTCTAATCACAGCGTCTTGCCCTCTGTTATATATGCCTAATTAAATCTTATGGTTGACCCCGATCATATCGCAAAGGGGGGAGTATATATAACTATAAAATGTGAGATCCCAAAAAAATTTTAAATTTTTTTTAATTATAGGGATCGGGGATCGGGGATTGGGGATCGGGGACAAGGAGGACAAATCAATTAAAAATTAGAAATTAAAAATTAAGAACTTGTTGCCCGATCCCCAATCCCCAATCCCCTACTTCAACCATAGAGATTGTGATCAGCTATGTAACTTCGGACTGATTCCGGGACTAGGTAACGAATCGATTGGCGATCGCGACACAAGTTACGAATCATACTTGAAGAAATTCCAACTAAAGGGGTATGCAATAAGCACCAATTTATGCTATAAAACTGCTTTGCCAGTTTTTGCTCCACCTCCTTGCAGATTAAATCAGTTTGAGTTATACATTCACTACCAAGAGATCGGGGTGCGATTAACCAATCACATAATTGTGCTAATTCCTGTCCGCGATACCACCGTGGTAACGTTTGGAAGGTATCTAGGCCAACAATCCAATACCAATGAGTATTGGGGTAAAAAGTGGATAAATCAATCAGAGTATTGATCGCATAAGAAGTACCAGATTGCAATTGCTCAATCGGTGAAACAGCAAATGCTGAATTGTCTGTTGTCGCTGCTTGCAGCATGGCAAAACGATGTTGAAACGAAGCCGCTTTTTTATGAGGAGGATTTGCTGACGGCACCCAAATAATCTTTTCTAGGGGTATTTGATTGAGAGCAGTTTTGGCTACGATGAGATGTCCGCAATGAACAGGGTCAAATGTGCCACCAAAAATTGCGATTTGTTGCATCCACTCTCTTTAATTTCTCTTGAGTCGATATTAAAGTAATTAACCTCAGTCTATGTATTATAGCTAATTCCAGGAATGAAACCAAAATTATGTGTTTGAAAATACAGTTGTATATTTCCCGAAGATGCAGAAATTTACAGAATAAACATAATATTAGTTCAGGAAGAGAAAAACCACTAACGAGGTTAAAATCATCCTGAAGTAATGTCATCTGAGAATCAAAATCAACTAATCATGAGTATGAGATTTACACAAAGGTAGTATCTTTAAAAAACAAAATCCTGTTATGATACGCGTGTTATTTGTGATGATGGTGTGGTGTGGTGTTAGAGGAGTAATCGATGAAAAATTCTGTAGACTTTAGCGGTAGACCATTTCATTTTATTGGGATTGGTGGCATAGGTATGTCTGCTTTGGCATACGTGCTAGCAAAACGACAATTGCCAGTTTCTGGTTCGGATCTTCGCCCAAATCATATAACTTGTAAATTGGAATCTATCGGTGCTCATATTTTTGCCAAGCAAGAAGCAAGCAATTTGGAATTCTTTCATCCAAAAGAGAATCAAAATCAAGTAGTCTTAAATACTAAAAATCATGTGTCAACTGATAAAGTGGCACAATTACCACAAGTAATTTGTTCAACAGCAATAAATACTAATAATTTGGAATATAAAGCAGCATTAGAATTAGGCTGCCCAATTTTCCATCGTTCAGATGTATTGGCAAATTTAATTTCTGAATATGATAGCATTGCAGTTGCCGGAACTCATGGCAAAACCACCACTAGTAGCATGATTGGATATATGTTACTGGAAGCGGGTCTTGATCCCACAATTTTAATTGGTGGTGAAGTCAATGCTTGGGAAGGTAACGCTAGATTAGGGCAAAGTCGCTACTTAGTAGCTGAAGCAGATGAATCAGATGGTTCATTAGTCAAACATGCCCCAGAAATCGGTGTAATCACGAATATTGAACTAGACCATCCTGATCACTACGACAATTTAGAAGAAGTAGTGGAGATTTTCCATACCTTTGCTAAAAGTTGTAAGACTCTAGTGGCTAGCATTGATTGTGCAACGGTGCGCGATCGCTTTCAACCAACAATTAGTTATAGCTTATATTCAGACACAGGTGCAGATTATACCGTTACAAATATAGATTATCGTGCTGATGGCACTACCGCTTTAGTTTGGGAGCGGGGCAAAGCCTTGGGTGTGTTAAAGTTACGTTTGCTCAGTCGCCACAACCTTAGCAATGCTCTAGCAGCAGTGGCCGTTGGTCGCGTTTTGGGATTAGAATTTGGTGAAATTGCCAAAGGTCTTGCGACTTTTGAAGGTGCAAGACGCCGCTTTGAATTTCGGGGTGAAGCTCATGGTATCACATTTATTGATGACTATGCTCATCATCCCAGCGAAATTCGGGCAACTTTAGCAGCAGCACGTCTGCAAGCAAGACCAGGACAAAGAGTAGTCGCCATCTTCCAACCCCATCGCTACAGCCGTACACTGGCATTTTTAGAAGAATTTGCCGAATCTTTTACCCATGCTGATGTAGTTATACTGACTGACATTTACAGCGCCGGGGAAGTCAACTTAGGACAGGTAAGCGGTGAACAACTAGCACAGGAAGTTGCCAAGCATCATCCGCAAGTTAAGTATCAAGCAAATCTCAGTTCTATGTGTGATTTCTTACAGCAAACACTACATTCTGGAGACTTAGCGTTGTTTTTAGGAGCTGGAAATTTAAATCAGGTGATTCCGGAGGTAATTGCTACACTTCGTCAGCCAGCTACAGCAACATCTTAAAAGTTTCACAAACTAGTTTTCTGGCATAGTGTCAGTTTTGTAAATTTCTTTTATTGCATCAAAAAATTACCGTGTTACTACGGTGGATAAACATCAAAATAAAACAGATTCTGGTAAATATGGCAATTTCCCAGGCAGGTGTAGATGTCTGCACAAATTCTGGTGTGACTGTAAATAAACAACAAACGACTAATTCCGATATTAAGGAAATTCCCTTACTTGGTACTAACTGTGCGATCAAACCACAAGTTTCTCTGTCAGCATATACCTCCTACAGAGTAGGAGGGCCAGCAGAATGGTATGTTGCTCCACGTAACATCGAAGCAATGTACGCTAGTTTAAGGTATGCAAAAGAGGAAGGTTTACGAGTAACAGTATTGGGAGCAGGTTCTAACTTGCTAGTAAGCGATCGCGGAATTCCAGGCTTAGTCATCGCTACTCGTCGCCTTCGTCAAACTCATTTTGACTTAGAAACAGGTCTATTAACCGTAGCTGCTGGGGAACCTATTCCCGGTTTGGCAATGGCAGCCGCAGAGCAAGGATGGCAGGGTCTAGAATGGTCTGTAGGTATACCTGGAACCGTTGGTGGTGCGGTGGTGATGAATGCAGGAGCGCATAATAGCTGTATTGCAGATATCTTAGTTAGCGCTCAAGTACTTTCACCTGATGGCACAGTAGAAACTCTTACTAGTGAGGAATTGGGTTATAGCTATCGTACTTCTATTTTACAAGGTAGCAATCGCATTGTTACCCAAGCCACATTCCGAATGCAACCCGGTGCTGACCCCGCGTTTGTAATTGCAACGACCAAGCAACACAAACAACACCGACTGACAACACAACCCTACGACAAACCTAGTTGCGGTAGCGTTTTCCGCAACCCCAAACCCTATTCCGCAGGCTGGTTAATCGAACAAACTGGTTTAAAAGGCTTCCAAATTGGTAACGCACAAGTAGCACAACGCCACGCTAATTTTATCGTCAACTGCGGTGGTGCGAGTGCCTGGGATATTTTTAATCTCATTCGTCATGTGCAGTATCAAGTACAGGATCACTGGTCAATTTTATTAGAACCAGAAGTCAAAATGTTGGGAGAATTCCCAGCAATTTGTTGATTTGATAGTTGTGATTTATATTCATGATTGTGAGCGTCAGCTTCTTGCTGGCGCTTTTGGTTGGTAGATAGTTTGTACAATCAGAGCAAAGCCAATGGTTGAGATTAGACCAATCCAGCAACATGAAATCGAACAAGCCAAGCAAATAGTTATGGGAGTTTCCCTAGAAATTTGGCAAGGTGTACTGACCGAAGCAGATTTGAGGCGAATTGATTCCATGTCTGATATCGAGAATGTGCACTCACACTATTTTGACAATGGCGGTACGTTCTTGGTTTTGGTCGATGATGAACAAGTTGTAGGTACTGGGGCGATTCGACGACTCGATGATGAAATCTGTGAACTCAAACGAATGTGGTTTCTCAAAGAGTATCGAGGACAGGGTTTCGGCTGGAAAATGGCTCAAATGCTCTTCGATTCTGCACAGCAAGCAGAGTATTGCAAAGTCAGACTTGACTTAGCCAAGGAAGAGCGACAACCACAAGCACTCAAACTTTACAGAAAACTTGGTTTTTACTCGATTGAACGGTATAATGAAAGTCTATGTACTGTGTTCATGGAGAAAGTATTATAAGCACTTAAGTGCTTACTACGAACTGTTTCCCTATCTATTTGCATGAACATAGTCCACAAAATAAAATTTAGGACTAAGCCAGAATTTTAACCAAGCATAAGCTGCAAGTCCCAGTAGGGCTGTGATCACTAGCGGTAAACCAAGCTGGACTCGAAGTGCATCGGGAAGAACAGCAACTCCAGCAACAGTAATAGCAAAGTATGCTAAAAGTGCTATTTGTAAGCGTTGCACAACTTTCAGCGCACCCCGACAACTATTACAATGCTGCGTGTGTTGTTTGTAACGATCCAAAACTTGCTCGCGATTTTCATTGATATTCCTGATTTTTGGAACACTTATTCCCACTTCACTCCACGGTAACTGTCCATGACAATACTTATCAAACCAATTTCTATACTCAATCACTAAACGGTCAGCACTGGTAGGTAGTTTATAGACTGTTTTCCAGCTTTGCGACGATTCTGTCTGTTGGAGAAAATACTCTTGCTGTTGTAGAAGCACCATATCTCCATCAAGAACTTCATTACGTTCGCTAATGTGATCCCACCAACGGGGTATAAGACGATGAACTGTTTTGGCAAAGTTACGGGGAAACTGAGCCACAATCCGAGATTTACCAGGAGATACTGGCATACAATAAGTTACAAGTCCAAATTGCTTTGCGGTATCATCAAATTTGATTGCATACTCCAACCGACAAGGTGGTTCAAAAGTGATTGTTGTTTGAAAGCGTCCGATAGTTGCTGCTTCAATCAAATTTGGTGTTGATTGTACTATTTTAATTGGTATAGGTTTTGCTTGTGCGCGATCGCCCTGGACTCCATGATGAGCAAAAGGAACATGACTAGGGTCTGCGACGTTTTCAACCAGAATTTCCCAATCATATTCCAAGTCACGTACAAAAGAAGACCAAACAAAACCTTTGCTTGCATCGACTTGCGGTGATAGAGGTAAAGCTGTAGTCGCTGCGAGATCCGCTGATTTAGCATCAGGCCACACCCAAAGTAGATCCTGTGCTTGACGAACTGGTAAGGTAACTGCACACAGGTTTTCTTTATTCTTACTCACAAGTTCTGGATTTTCTGCTTGGGGAATGTTAGTACAAATTCCTTGCTGATCAAATTGCCATCCATGATAACTACACATCAAATTACCCGTTTTGTCATCAATCCGTCCCTCACTTAAGGGTGCAAGACGATGAGGACATTGATCTAAAAATACGCGATAAGTCTGTGATGAGTGAGGCTTCCAGATGACTAAGCGCAGTCCCAGAAGTGTAATCGGTGTTGGTCTTTTGGGGTCTAAGTCTTCAACGGGTGAAAGAGGATACCAGTGCTGAAAAAAGTTGAATTCTAATTGCATTATATTGTTCCAGCGATGGATGTTTCAAATGATAAAAAATGCAATGACAAAATTAGTCTCCTTTTTGTATTTTGACATTACCAAAGGAGAAACGTTTCAGCATCTGCGTTAACCTTAAGTATCTTTTAGTTTCGCGATCGCCTGTCTTTGCTCAGATTCAATACCAATAGCGTGCGTTAGGCTTTGCTAACGCACGTAGAATTTTGTTGATTCTCTAGCTTCTCTTCTACTAAATATTAAACTGCTGTCGTTGATACAGCGACCAATACAAACCTTTTTGCTGCAACAAATCTGTATGTGTACCGCGTTCGATCAGAACTCCTTTTTCTAACACCAAAATTAAATCAGCACGTTTTAAAGGTGCAAAGCGGTGAGCAATTAAAAACACAGTTCGTCCTTGAGAAACTGCTTGCAAGTTTTGCAGTACCTGTTGTTCGGTTTCACTATCCAGGGCGCTGGTAGCTTCATCTAATATTAAAATCGGTGCTTGGGAAAGAAACAACCGCGCTAGGGCGATGCGTTGGCGTTGTCCTCCAGATAAAGCTGTACCTCGTTCACCAACATTGGTTTCGTAACCGTGCGGTAATTCACTGATAAAGTCATGGGCAACAGCAAGTCTAGCAGCTTCTACTACTTGTTCGGCGGTGATTTCTGGATTCCCCAGGGTGATGTTATCCAAAATCGAACCGTTGAATAAAAAGTCTTCTTGCAAAACAACGCTAATCTGTTGACGCAAGGAAGTTAGATCAGCACTTTTAATATCAAAACCGTCAATCAGGATACGTCCTGATTCAATTTGATAAAGACGTTGCAAAAGTTTAGAAAGGGTACTCTTACCAGAACCACTACGTCCCACAATACCAACGAATTGCCCTGGCTGCACGTTGAAGGAAATACCCCGCAGCACAGGTTCAGTATTTTGGCGGTAGCGGAAAAATACTTGATCAAAAGCGACTTGGCCTTTCAAAGGTGGTAAAACTAAACCTGTACCTGGTTCTGCTTCTGGGGCGACGTTGAGAATATCGCCTATTCTGTCTACGGAAAGCAGAACTTGTTGCAGATTTTGCCATAGTTGCACTAACCGCAACAATGGGCCAGTCACTCTACCAGAAAGCATTTGAAAAGCAACAAGTTGACCAACTGTAAGTTTGTTTTCGATGACTAACTTAGCACCAAACCAGAGAATCAGTAGGCTAGAGAAATTAGTTAAGAAGTCACCGATATTGCTGCTGATATTAGAAGTGGTGGAAGCTTTAAAACCTGTGCGGATAAAACGAGCAAATAAACCTTCCCAGCGATCGCGTGCTACTGCTTCAGCTGCATGGGCTTTCACAGAATGAATTCCTGTCACTGTTTCTACCAAAAATGACTGGCTATCAGCACTGCGATTAAAGGTTTCGTTTAGCCAGTTGCGAAGAATTGGTGTAGCTACTAGTGTCAGAATCGCAAATAAGGGTAGCACCGCTAACGCTACCAAGGTCAGGGGAATGCTGTAGTAGAACATCAATACCAGATACACCACAGCAAAAACACTGTCTAACACCACAGTCAAAGCTGTACCAGTGAGAAACTGACGAATTTGTTCCAGTTCTTGCACCCGTGCAACTGTGTCTCCTACCCGCCGTGATTCAAAGTAAGCCAAAGGTAAGCGCATCAAGTGGCGAAATAGCTGGGCGGACAAACTTAAATCTAAGCGTCGGGCGGTGTGAGTAAAGACGAATAGCCGTAGAATACCAAGTGTAGCCTCAAAAATTGCCACTAATAACAATGCGATCGCCATGACATCAAGAGTCGCCAAACTCTCTTGTACCATGACTTTATCGATTACAACTTGGGTAATGAGTGGCGTTGCTAACCCCAGCATTTGTAATGTCAAAGACGCCAGCAACACTTCTCCTAATAGTCCCCGATATTGCCAGACAGCTGGTAGAAACCAATTGAGGTTAAATTTTTCCTGCTTTTGAATTAACTCTACTTGCCACAGTTGCCCATTCCAATACTCTTCTACCAATGACTGCGATAAAATTTCACAAGTGTGATCGCCATTGAGAGGATTGGCTATGAGTAAGCGATCGCCCCTAACAGCATAAACTACCACCCAGTTACCATCAGCTTCCGGTGATTCACCCCACTGCAATAAAGCCGGAAATGACAACTGCTGCAAATCCATCCAACTCACTTGCAATCGTCGCAGTACAAAGCCTAACTTTTCTCCTGCTTCTACAACATGTTTTGGCTGCTGTCCTCTGACTTGCCGTTGTACCCATTCCAACTTCACGGGTTGATCTAACTGTTGCGCCACCATTGTTAAACAAGCAGCAGCCGTATTCCGACTAGCAACAAACGGGTAAACCTGCTGACTGGAAGTAAGGAACTGGGGGGTGTGGGGGTGTGGGGGTGTGGGGGTATGGGGGGAGTATGAGAAATCCTTGTCCCCCTTGTCTTCCTTATCTTCCTTGTCCCCTTTGTCTCCTTCCCCTCCTTCCCAAAACTCCTCAATTTGTGGTGTGCAAATTTCTGCCCATACTGTTACAGGCCAACGTACTACTACTACATCTTTGCTAGCAGCTACAGCTTTGCATTCCAGGGGCAATTTCTGCAAGCTACCAAACCAATCACCCGCCGTTAAAGTTGCTAGTGGTTTACCAACTCCTTCTTCCCGCAGGCGGACTTTACCACTAACAATTAAAAACTGATAACCTACCCCATCTTTTGGCCAGATTTTTTTTCCTAAACCGAAACGTAGAGTTTCTGACTTTTGTTGCAATAGGGTTTGCTGTTGTGAACTCAACCAACATAGCGGTGCTTGTGTCCAAGGTAGAGAGGCTAGCACCTTTGTATGTGAAGACTCATCATCTATCAGGTTTAATTCACTTGCAGTTTTACCGTTAGCTTCTGAATTTTCTCTGCTAGCCATTTCTCAAACAACTCATTCTGTAGTGCTTGCTTTAGTTGAGTATCTTCCAATGAAGCTGGCAAAATTTGTTCTACACGAAACAAACCATAACGTTCTTCCAGCTCAATTGGCCCTACTATTTCCATTGGGCTTGCCACATCAATTGCTGCTCTGAGTGTATCAGGCAATGTTCCTCTGCTGACTGGGCCCATCATGCCGTTGACGATTCGATCCTCTGTAAGTGAATATTCTCTAGCTAATCCTTCAAAACTAGCTCCTTCCTCAATTTGGGCTTGTAATTCCTCGGCTAATTCTCGATTGTCTACAATTATTCGCGAAATAACCACCCGATCCAGGAAAATTTTTCTTTCGATGAAATATTCTGGGAGTTTGGGTTCTGTGACTACTGCTTTGAGTTTTTCTAACTTGAAGCCTAGAGCAACACCAGAGTGGAAAGAATCATAGTCTTTGCCATTATTTTGTAGCCATTCTTGAAAACTTTTTGGATCTGTGAGTTGATTTTTGAGTCGAAAATCAATAATTGCTTGTTCAGTGAGTGCTGGACTAATAGCTATATCTTCGCGAGTTTCTAATTCTTTTTCTATTACATATTGACGTAGAATATCTCCGATAACTTGTCCTAGTTTTCCAGAGTTTTGCAAATATTTTACTACTTGTCCAATCGAAATTTGTTGCTCATTAACAGTTAAAAAGGAAGAAGATTCCATAGGATAAATACGTAGATCTATGAAGAAGAGTAATTATACATTTTCCCCTCAGAGGAAATTCGTAATTTAGTTGACATTCTTATGCCAACTTTATATTGCCATGTTAAGACTTACAAGCCAGAGTGGCAACTCTATCTTGTAAATTATTCGTAAAAATATCTACCTAGTATCGGAAAATAATTAGGATAGTCTCGCACAAACAACTAGAGTGTTTTAAGAAAAATAACTACGCATTCCAAGCTTTCTGAAAATGCTAAGTGATTATAATTACAATTTCCTCACTTTTCTTGATGCACATTATGCAACTGTAATTGCCCAAAACCAAGCCAAAAAAATCGCTGCGATCGCACCGATCAATGTATTTAAAATATTCACTAATTCATTAGTTAACCAAGTGTACTTTGATTGCAATGTTGCTCCAATTACGCTTTCTATATTTGTGGCAATAAATGCAGCTACTACGCACCAAACTACACCCAAAGGTTGAACTAAACCAATACCCCAACCCAAAAAGGCGATCGCCACTGAGGCCACCACACCAGCCAAAGTTCCTTCTAAACTGACTGCTCCTTCAGTTCCACGGGGAACTGGTTGTAAGGTAGTAATCAAAAAAGTACTCTTGCCATAAGCTTTCCCCACTTCACTTGCACAGGTATCAGATAGCTTTGTACTAAAACTTGCGACATAACCCAGAAGTAGTAGGGAGCGAGGATCAGGGATCAGGGATTGGGTAACGGGAAAGACTTCCAAGTCTAGCATCCCTACTCCCAAAGCGCACAGTGTTCCAATCAAAGCCGAACCCCAGACATTTTCTGGGCCTCTTGCACCAGAACGCTTTTCCGCAATACCTTCAGCTTCCTTTTGCGCCATACCAACACGTGTGACAAAAGAACCAACTAAAAAATAGAACATCACAACTATGTATCCTTGCCAACCTAATGTCCCCCAAGTCAAGACACCAAGTAACCAAGCATGAAAGTAACCAGCAGGAGTGAGCAGCTTTTTAGGAGCTATCCAAGCTACAACTAACAGCATAGAGTTTAATACTGCTCCCACAACCCAGGGATTTACAGAGTTAATTAAAGAAAACATTGTTTCTGCGTTAGGGTATTTTATTCAAATCACCAACAGGATATCTAATTTCCGTTACACCCCAAACACCCATAAACTTGTAACACAGTGAAATCACGCAGTTATTTTTTGAAGCTTTAGTAAATTTTTGATGCATATTCATTAAAGTGATGCATATTAGCATTATTTTTTCCTGAGAGAAGCAGATGATGGATGGTAAGAAAATTATCTTGTAGTTTGAGATACTAAAGTTAAAAATGTCATCAGACCTCACAGACAATTCCCTAGATCAAGCTAGAAGTCTTACTTTTACAAATAATTCCTACACATTTAGTGATCAAGTCTCTCTTAAAGATCCAATCGATTGTTATAAATTCACGCTTGAGGGTAAAAGTAGTTTCCAACTTGACTTAAATCACTTAAGTGCTAATGCCGATGTGCAGTTGATTCAAGATGCAAATGGCAATGGTGGAGTAGACAAAGGAGAAGTTATTGCTGCTTCTAACCGTACTGGCAAAAAAGCTGAATCAATCACCACAACCTTAGAAGCTGGTACTTATTACATTCAAGTTAATTCTACAGGCAAAGCCAAAACTAAGTATGAATTAAATGTTTCAGCAATACCGATAGACAATGCAGGCAACACTCTAAATACAGCTTGGGATATCGGTGAAATCTCTGCTAATTCCCCAACTATTAGTTATACGGATTGGGTAGGTAAATCTGACAATTACGACTATTATAAGTTCAACATCAACAGTATTAGTGATGTCAGTTTATCACTCAAAGATTTGGGTGCTGATGCAGATATGCGACTGTTAAATTGGCAGGGTGATATTCTGGCTGGTTCTGCCAATATTGCTAATACTGATGAATTTATTACTAGTAATTTGACAGCAGGAAGATATTATATAGAGATTTATTCTTACAACGGTAATCAAACTTTTTACAATCTGCATTTATCATTAACATCGCCAGATTCTAGAGCAATAATTCAAACTTCAGATCAACTAAACTCAATAGATGAGGGCAACACTACAGCTACAATACCGACAACTGCTAATAGTAATCAAGGTACACTGAGGGCAGATACATTTGTATATACACCAAATTCTACACAAACAGTCTTTTCTGGCAAAGGTAATATTGACTATGGTAGTGGAGGACGAGACACACTAGATCTGTCTGCTTTTGTGTCAACACAAGTCCTATCGTTTAACTACGCTAATACTGTCAATGGCGGCGTCATTTACAATCCCGGTGATTCAGCGGCTCGTGTCTTTGATGCGATCGCCTTCTCTGACGGTAGACAAATTTTATTTGAAGGTATCGACATTATTAAGTTTGCAGATACTGTTATTAATTTATCAGTAACACCAAATGATCCGCTATTTAACCAACAATGGAACTTGCACATGATGGATGTGCAAAAAGCTTGGCGGTTCACCACAGGTTCAGATCAGGTATTAATAGGGATTGAAGATACAGGATTAGCAGCTGACGTCAACGGTTATCTTCACCCAGATTTGCGATTTACCAATAGTATTGGTTCTAACTATTTTGATGAGTATTCATCATCTTCTTCTCACGGAACTTTAGTTCAGGGAACGATCGCTGCTGCTAGTAACAATAATATTGGTATAGCTGGCATCAACTGGAATTCTTCCGTTATGCAGATCGATGTCATTGGTGGTAATCCTGGCGATTATAGTTTAGCCGATGCAACACAGACATTAATCAACTGGGCAGATAGTCAGAATAAGCCTTTAGTCATTAACCTCAGCTTGGCTGGTGGTTACTCAACAGCATTTGAACAATTAATTGCTAACAACCAGAATGATGTCTTGTTTGTCATCGCTGCTGGTAACGGTAATCAAAATACTATTTCTAGTCCTGCGGATTTAGCTAAGAAATACCAAAATGTGATCGCAGTAGGTGCTTCTTGGGGAACTCAAGACTACTACGGCAATCCAAAAACACCAGGAACAAGAGTTGATTATCCTAGTCAAGGTATACAGTGGTACGGTTCTAATTATGGGGAAGGTTTAACTTTAATGGCACCAACAGAGTTTACCTCTACCAATGCGAGCCGCAACCCATCCGAACTCTTCTACAATAAATTAGACTACGCAACCAGTTTTAACGGCACTTCTGCTGCAACAGCAAATGTTACAGGAGTAGCGTCATTAGTGTGGAGTGCTAATCGAAGCTTAACAGCAACACAGATACGCTCAATTCTTTCAGACACTGCTTACGACCTTGGGACACCAGGTTATGATACAGTCTACGGCTATGGCGTTATCAATGCTGATGCCGCTGTACGACGCGGATTGGCCCTTTCTAGAGTAGAAACTACTACGGTTTAGTGGGGACTTATCAATTAAAAATTCAAAATACCTACGGTAGGCGCGTAGCGACTTGGTGGAAGTAGACGCGGAGCGGCTACAAAATTCAAAATTAAGATCGCCGAAATGATTTTTGTATGCGCCGAAATGATTTTTGAGTTCGCTTCCTGCCATCTTCCGGTAGCACGGTGGTTTAATACAAGTAGAGAAAAAATTTTTTCTATTCCCTGTTCCCCGTTCCCTCTCTCCACGAATCTTCCCCGTTTCATTAATCAACAAAAATCTATACAAATCGTTGAAAAGAGTAAATAAGCTTGATGGTTGGTGATTTAATTAATGTTTAGTTACTAATCTTGATAGCAATGTTTCTTTTAGAGCTTGAGTTATATTCCATTCATTTCTAGAATTAGTAAACTGGCATACAACCTAAAATTGCGCTTTGCTGTATCTGCTATCTTCAGGGGGAATAAACCATGAGCCGTCCAATTATTCTTGGTATTGTTGGTGACAGTGCTGCTGGTAAAACGACACTGACAAAAGGGATTGCTCAGGTACTTGGCCCAGAAAATGTCACGATCATCTGTACAGATGATTACCACAAGTACGATCGCAAGCAACGTGCAGAGATTAATATTACGGCTCTTCATCCTGACTGCAACCATCTGGATATTATGCAGCAGCATCTCTCACTATTACGGACTGGCCAACCTATTCTCAAACCAGTTTACAGCCACAAAACTGGTACTTTTGAGGCTCCAGTGTATATCAAACCCAACAAATTTGTAATTGTAGAAGGATTGCTTGGCTATTCTACCCGTACTGCTCGTGATTGCTATGATGTGAAAGTTTACCTTGCACCTCCCGAATCTATACGTGCTAGTTGGAAAGTGAAGCGAGATACGCAAAAGCGCGGATATACAGAAGAACAAGTACTAGCAGAGCTAGAAAAACGAGAACCAGACTCAGAACAGTTTATCCGACCGCAACGGCAATGGTCAGATATAGTAGTAAGTTTTTACCCACCCAGTGATGATGCCAATAACACCAACGGACATCTAAACGTGCGTTTGGTATTGCGTCCCACAATTCCTCATCCAGATTTGACCCAAATTCTCGATATTGGTAATAGCAGCATGTCTGCCATTCGTCTAGGACTAGATCGGGATATGGGAAAACCAGTCGATGTGCTGGAAGTAGATGGTCATACAACTCTAGAACAAGTCAACAAATTAGAACATTTGATTTGTGCTGATATGCCTTATTTAAAGAACGTATGCGATCGCGAAAGCAATCCAGAAATAGGCAAAGTCGCTGGTACAACTGGCGAAACAATCCAGAGTCACCCCCTCGCTATCACTCAGCTTCTCACAACTTATCACATGCTCAAAGCAACACAGATGTATCAATAATTTGGTGATTATTCCAAATCACAAATAACACACAACAAAATTTTGAAAAATTTAGCAAATAGACATATATTTTGAGAGCTAACAAGGGATTACTAGAGTATACATACTCTTGATGTTATTCCCTTGATCTATGACCTATAGCCTCAGAATTGCTGATATGCCAGAGACAGAGCGTCCACGGGAACGCTTAATGACTCATGGTGCCAAAATTTTATCTACTGCTGAATTATTAGCAATTTTGCTCGGCACTGGTCAAGGTGCAGGAAAACTTTCGGCTGTGGGTTTGGGACAATATATTCTACATGAATTGAGTAAATGCGATCGCGAACCCTTAGCAGTACTGCGAGACATCAGTGTTGCTGAACTCATGCGAATTCCTGGTATCGGCCCAGCCAAAGCAACAACTATTCTAGCCGCTATTGAATTAGGCAAACGTGCCTTTCAATCGCGCCCTGCGGATCGTACAGTGATAGATAGCCCAGCAGCAGCTGCTGCTGCTTTGAGTCAAGATTTGATGTGGCAAAATCAAGAACGTTTTGCGGTTGTACTATTAGATATCAAAAATCGATTGTTAGGGACACAGGTAATTACTATTGGAACTGCAACCGAAACCCTCGCACCTCCCGGTGAGATTTTTCGAGAAGTAATTCGCCAAGGTGCAACGCGGTTGATAGTAGCACACAATCATCCTTCCGGTAATCTTGAACCCAGTAGTGAAGATATCGAACTCACTCGCCAGTTGTTATCAGGAGCGAAATTTTTAGCTATTCCCTTACTTGATCATCTGATTTTGGGTAATGGCAATTATCAGAGTTTACGGGAAATAACAACTTTGTGGAATGAGTGTCCCCAAGGAGATTGATCATAAATTATAAGACTAGTCCTTTCAAGGTATAATGTACTTTTCTTGGAGTCTTAGTGTCTACCCTGCGGGAAGCCGCTAGCGTGTCTATAGTGCAATACAGTTCAGTTAAGCAATTTTTTCCTTCTCTTTCTTCTCTCTGCGTCCTCTGCGCCTCTGCGGTTGGTTAGAAAAAATGACTTTGACAAAGAGTGCTAGCCTTAACTGAACCGTATTGGTCTATAGTGGTTAAAAAATCGATTTTTGAAACACCAAGGCACTAAGACACGAAGGTGAAAAGCCCTATATTTCCGGGAATAAAACATCTTCGTAAACTGCCGCAACAGAACAGGAAAAATTTACGCTAGTTAACTCTAAATCTTGATTTTCTCTGTAGCTGTAAAGCACCCATCTGCCTTCAGAATTACGTCGAAAACAATCAACACGCTGACGAGTTTGACTGATTAAAACATATTCTTGCAATGTTTCTAATTCTTGATAGTCATTAAATTTATCACCCCGATCAAAAGCTTCTGTCGATGGTGATAAAACTTCTATAATTAAGCTGGGATAGCATTTAAAATATTCAAATTTTGTATCTCTTTGGTCACAAGTGACCATGATATCGGGATAGTAGAAAATATTCAGCGTTTCGATGCGTGTTTTCATGTCAGCAACGTAAACACGACACCCCGTTCCTCTGATGTGATTTCTGAGCAGAGTAACTAAGTTAGCTGTAATTGTGACATGAGCATCACTTGCACCGGACATTGCATAAATCTGGCCTTGGATATACTCATGTTTAATTGGGCTAGATTTTTCCGTTTCGAGGTACTCTTCTGGGGAAAGATAGGGATGAGATTGACTAAGAGTCATCAGATAACTTCAGTACTCCAGTTGTATGGCTGTAGTTTAATATGTAACCTGAGTTCGGGATAAGGAAAAGGACAGATAGTAAACTAAAAATAACAACAAATCCAGCAACCTGTCCTATGTTTAGTTTAGATGCTTTGTTCTGTCATGTATATATTGTTGTTATGGCCTCTACTGCTTGTGCTTGTTCGGTTTCCGATTCATCCCGAATTTTGAAGTAGTAATAAAGGTTTGCAACCGTCAAGTCGGAAGCTTGCTGTAAATTCTTTGGAACTAATGTTCTGTAACCAGCAACACTAGCTTGTTGATTTATGTAGGCTTCATAGTCTTTACGTAGTGCTGGCTTAAACATAAATATTAGCTGGTCACGCAAGGAGTAAAAGTGAGATTTTTCGCTTAAATTTTCGTACGTAAATTGTTCTGGTGGTGCTAAAGCGGTTGTGGCTTGCTTGGTGTCCGGGGTGCTGTTAGATTCTGAAGTGTTGAAATCAGCACTATTTAAGAGTTTAAGTTCTGATGAGGGGAGCGATCGCATCCAGTCAACTTGATTGTGCCATGTTTCGACAACTACTAAATCGTGGTTACGAATACGGCTGATTTCAGGGAAAAGAAAATCGAGTTCATCGTATGAGTCGCATGAATCAATTACCATACAAGCGTTTTCACTGATGGTATTTTGGAGATGGTAAAGCCTATCGCTAACGGCTGACATTTCGTTTTGGGCTTGATATGTAACAACAATCCCTTGTTCAATTGTCCAAGCACATTCCAGTCTGCGGAGTTGTCCAGCTGCACAAGTTTCTGACAATAAATGGGGATTAGTGTAATCTGCTAAAGCCTCAAAAAACATTCCCCTTACACCATCAATCTCAGCGTTTCTCCGGCTAATGTCCTGTAATTGCATCGCTGAACGAAAGCGGTTCATAGCCTGAATAAACAGCCCATACGCCTGAATTAAAACAGTGCGATGTTGTTCAAATTTGATATCTTGGGCTACTTCCTCAATTAATTGCCTAATTTCTGCTCCTTGGTCTTTTAAAGCTTGTTTCAGGTCAATAAAGCCATTGTTGACCTCCAGCCGCATTTGCTCCACTTCTTTTCTTAGCTTGAGTGTCTGATGTAAATTGACTGCCGTTAGTGCTACACCTGCGACTGTTCCCACACCAATCAAAGCTGTTGTGGCTTGCAACACTCCCAAGCTAGTTTGTAAAGTTTGCAGACCATTCAGTACAGCTGTAAATCCTTTATTGGTTTGATACATTTGCACCCCACTCGTCAGCAAATTAGAAGCAACGACCAGTGGCGATAAAGGGCTGTTGTTGACTGTCGCACCAATTGCATGAGCCACAAACTGTCCCGTAACTGCATCTCTAGCCATACCTATTGGTATTCCATTGCTAAAGACTT
>NZ_AJLJ01000155.1 GCF_000317245.1 Fischerella muscicola SAG 1427-1 = PCC 73103 | reverse complement strand
AAGACTTGTAGATATTTACCAGTCTCAATACCAGCTTGAATAGCAGGAGCAAATTGGAACAGCATATTTCTGCATTGTTAAAAGCTAATTTTTTTGAGCCTAACTGGTTTCTAGTCAGGAAAATAACCGTATTTATTCGGTAAATAGTTGAACTTTGGCTAAACCTGGGCATACTAAACCCGGAAAACTCTATCAGCTCACAATCTTTATGGATACTTCACGGGTTGGCGCTCAGACTGTTGATTTATTGTCCCGCATTACAGGACAAAAGCTGAGTCAACGAGATCTCAAACCGCTTGTGATATTTTTAGCCAATTTAGTAACACTGCTGCTGGGAGTAATATTTGTAGATGGCACAGTAGCAGAGTCAGAAAAGCAAAGGTTACTGACAATTCTTTATCGATTTAGCCTTCCAGAAAGTGATGTGCGTCGATTGACACATTTGATGATTAAGGGAGTAAAAGAGAATGAGGTTTATCAAAAAGTTAATGACTTATTAACGCTGGCTGCTCCACTTTCAGAATCAGAAAGACTGTTGTTAATTAGCTTTGGATATGAAATATCAGCAGTAGATGGTGAAATGGACTCCCGTGAGAAAAAGTATTTACAAATAGTTGCCAAGGAGATAGGCATTAATCCACAACATTTAGCAGTTTTAGAAGCTGGAGTTACTCATCATGGAAGTGTAGAGCTTACTGCTGTCAATGAAGTGTATTTTTTACTTGACCCCTCTCGTTTTCAAGAACTGGAGACTATATTTGTTAAGGCTGCAAGCGATATTCTCAAGGCTTTACCTGTTAAACCAGAACATAAAACTACTAAACAGCACAAAAAACTAAATTACCAGGAATTAAAAAAATTCCAGAGCTATCATAAGCAATTAGATAATTATTTTTATCAAATATTTCAAATAATTGAGGAATGCCAAAAGCAAGAGTTTCTGCATTACACTCTGATAGAGGAAGCCAGTGAAGTATCTAAAAAATTACAATCTCAACGGTTTAGGTTAGAAGGTATTGATTATTTAGATGCAAATATTGCTGATGAAATAGAAGCAATCCAAGGAGATTTTAAACGCTTAGATCAGCAAGTTAGCACAAATTTTAGTGAACAAATGAATCTTTCTATTACAGGTATCAATGATGAGTTTATGGGCTTAGGAGGGATAGGTGGAGGGCTGGGAATAGGTGGCGCTTTAGCGGCTGGCTTAATAGTGTTCACAGGACTTGGATTCATAGCAGTTGTTGTTGCTAGTGTTGCTGCTGCAATTGCTAGTTCGTTTGGGTTGGGAATGCTAGACCTAGATGGACTAAAAGACCAAATAAAACTAACAGTTTTAGAAGTTGGCTTTGAAAAATTGGATGAATCAATAGATAAACTTTCTGAGAAGTTAGAAAAAATAATTAGTACAGTTTTTGATAGTCGCATTGAATCAGCAAGTCGAGTGATTGAGCAAGCGATCGCACTTTATGAAAATCTTCTAGAGCAGCAAGAAAAAGCTCATCAAGAAACTCTGGAACAACGCGAAGCTGAAAAAGAGTTGATTTATCAAAAGCGTCAAGAACTTGAGCAGGTACAAAATGACCTGGAAGTTCTACTCAGTCAATCTACTGTTCAGTAAATGCTCATAAGGATAGCATCACCTAAATTGACCTTTGAGTTTGTTCTAATTTGACAGAGCAAAGACGTTGGATTCTCAACTTTTTTGCTACCCCTTGTCAAAAATATTATCTTCTTTACTAACCAACCTGCGGAATATGGGTTACTACTGCGTAAGTCCTGTTGGTGTCTTGGTGTCTTGGTGGTGAAAAAATCGGTTTTTGAAACACTAAGACACTAAGATATGAAGGTAAAAACACCACTTTCTACAGAGACTATCTTCAAAGCGGGCGGCGGGAATCGAACCCGCATCAATAGCTTGGAAGGCTATGGTTTTACCACTAAACTACGCCCGCAAATTTCCAACTTTAATAAGATAACACAGCCTTTGATAAAAATCAAGCTAGCGACGCTCTATTTTTACACGTACAACTAAGTTACTTTCGAGTGGTTTGCTGCCATCTTGGTTTCTAGCAGGGCTAAATGAGATATTTTGGAAAAGATCAATCAAGAGTTGCTGGTATTTACTTTTGTTCGCTTTTAGTTCTTCGGGAGTCATATCGATAATATCGACTGTTGGGTTGCCATTGGCATCACGAGCAATTAACTTGCCATTTTGATCAATTGCCAAGGAAACGAGCAAATCGACATTATCTAAATCTGGTTCACTGCTGATAAAATCTACAGGCAATTCTTTTGTATTCTCTCCCAAAGGTTGAGCCAAAATATCTGGTGGTAGATCTTGTATCAAAACACCTTTTTGGCGCAAATCAATCATTTCGTCTCTAGAAAAAGTATTCCAAGTAGCAACTAGTCCTCCATCACTTTGAGTCTCATCGGCTGACAATGACGGTGGTGGCTGCACGGATGGATCTAATGTTGGTAGTGCAGTTGATTTTCCTAGCGAGATATTAGCATCTGGTTGTTTGGGAAGTTGAGAGTTGATTGGCGAATTTGTAGAAGGTAAAGTATATGTGGGAGGAGTTGTAGCGTTTATATCTGGTGATAAAGCTTGATTTTGCTCATCTGGGATAGGATTTTCTGATTCTGAGGTTGGGATGTCTGTCTGATCAGGAGGCGGTGTAGGAAATATAGTATCAGGCTGTTGAACTTGGGATGGCGGCTTTACAGGCGTAATATCAGGTTGTGGAACTGCTGATGACTTTGGCTCAGGTGTAGAAGGAATGCTAGGTGTAGATTTCGGTTGTGTCGTTAGTTGAGGTTTTGCTGTTGCAGTTTGTTGCTGATTAACAGTTGGTTTGGGAGAGGGTTGCTGAGGTGGAGTAGAGGAATTTGGGTTAGAAGCGATCGCTGTTTTTTTGTCTAGCAAAGCGATCGCATCTTCATCTGTTACAGCAACAGATTTTTGAGTATTTGATGATGACTGGGGTGAACCAGGTTTTGCTTTAGCTTGGGGCTGAACTTTTGAACGTCCTGTTGGGGAAACTTCTATGAGTTCAATTGGTATAGCGCTATTCGAGTTTTGCTGTCGTATGAGGCTCAACTGATATGAATATGAGCGCAAGATCCAAAATGCAACCAAATGTAAGGCTACTGAACCCGCAAACACAGCGATCCACAAACCAGGAGGATCGCTATGTCGGCGATCTATCTGTGATGGAATTGGTTTTTTGTCAGTAACCGATTTTGCCATAATTTTGCTGCAAGTTGTCAAGAGTTCATCGTCAAGAGTCCATTGTCAAGAGTCTCAAGTTTTTGACCATTGACTATTGATCATTGACAATTTTAGCGATTAGCTGTCAATTCTAATGTAAGATTAAGGCAAAAGTCAGAACCGTTTCGTCTATGCCTTTAAGTTCTAGCGGACTACCTTTAATAATTTCTTCGTCTTGTAAATAATCTGCAACTGCCGCAGAAACTAAGATACTACCAGGATTAGCTGCTTGCTGTAATCTTGCAGCGATATTGACACTGGGGCCAATGGCTGTATAGTCGGCGCGTTCAGAGCTACCAAACATACCGACAACGGCTGTACCTTGGTGGATACCACAGCGAAACTGTACGCTTTCACTTTCAGTCGAATCAAAAATACCCTGTTGTCGCCAGTGTTCGTTTAACTTTTCGAGCGATCGCAGCATCGCTCTTGCTGTATTCACCGCACGTCGCACCTGTTCGTTAGGTGTTAGCTCTTCTGGCGCTCCAAATAAAGCTAAAATAGCATCTCCCATAAACTTATCTACTGTACCACCGTTATCAAATACCGCTTTTGTCATTACTTCTAAATATTCATTGAGCAACTCAGCCACTCGGCGTGATCTGAGGGTATTTGCTAGCTGGGTAAAACCAACAATATCACTAAATAAAATTGTGATTAAGCGCGGTTCCGGTCGTAAATCCAGAACCAAGTCTCCTGCTGCGGCTTTTTTGACCAAGGCAGCTGGTAAAAAGCGTTTTAATACGGATTCTGTGAGATAAGTATTTAATTCTACTACCTTGCGTTCATTTGCTTTCAATGCTAAAAGATTACGCACCTCTGCCAAAAGTTCACGATCATTAAATGGTTTAGCTAAATAAGCATCTGCACCCCGTTCTGTACCTGTAATGCGAGTTTCTTCATCAACTCTTGCTGTCAGTAAAATGATTGGTGTTCCCTTTAATTTCTCGTCGTTACGGACCATCCGAATCATTTCTAGCCCTGATACTATGGGCATCATTAAGTCACTCACAATCAAGCTGGGTGAAATTTCCTGAGCAAGTCGAAACCCTTGTGAACCATTATGAGCTGTCCGTACTTGGTAGCCATCAGCGCGGAGTATACCAGATACATAAGCTCGTAAATCTGGGTTGTCGTCTACGACTAGGATAGAAGGACTGGAGTTAGTAAAAGATTCTTCCTCAACTTCTGCTGCTTCTGTGGAGTCTAATTCCCACTCCCTAGTCCCTTCTTCGAGTAATTCCAAATCAGCCAGTTCTACAACAGCACGGTTGATGTTGACTTCCACGGCTGCTTCTGATACTAGATCTGCACTTAAGTGACTACTACCAGGAATCAGCCAAACGCTAAAAGTAGTACCTTGACCATAAACTGATTTTACGGTTACTTTGCCACCGTGGAGTTCTACTAATTCTTTAACTAAAGCCAAACCTAAGCCTGTTCCTTCATAGGAACGGTTTTCTGAGCCTTCAGCTTGGCGAAAGCGTTCAAATAGGAGGGGGATTTGTTCTGGTAAAATACCAATACCAGTATCCTCTACTGTCAAAATGCAATGCCCATCTTGGGATTGCATATCAACAGTAATCGCGCCACCTTCAGGAGTAAACTTCATGGCATTAGACAAGAGGTTATAAACCACCTTGTCAAATTTTTCCATGTCTAAGTATACTTTTGGACATTCAGCTATTTTGGTGACGAGACGCAGTCCTTTTTTTTCGCAGTAGGGACGAAACGACTCGATAATTTGGCTGACAAATTCGACTAAATCACAAGGACGAAAACTCGGTTGCATCCAACCTGCATCTAAGCGTTGCAGATCCAGTAGTTGGTTAACAAGTCTTAATAAACGACGGGAGTTACGTAGGGCGATCGCACTTTGTTCGTAAGACAAACCTTCTTTAGAAGAAACTGCTGTTTCCAGTGGCCCTTGAATTAAGGTAATGGGAGTACGAAACTCGTGGGAAATATTTTGGAAAAATTCAGTTTTTTGTTTGTCTAATTCTAGTAAGCGTTCGGCTTGTTCGCGGGTTTTTTGGTACAAATGAGACTGTTGGACTGCGATCGCTGCTTGTGCTGCTACTGCTTTTGCTAACTCAATTTCTGAATGTAGCCACTGCCGTGATTTTATACCTTGTCTAAGAGTAATACTACCTATACTTCTTCCATCAGCTAATAGGGGAACTACCATCAGCGATTGGGCTGGTAATCGCAAAGGCAAGTCAAAGCCTTTGGTTTCTGGCGGACACTGACTCATATCGGAAATGATTACTGGTTCTTGTGTCCGTAACATTTGTTGCAGAATCGGATTACCTTTAATTGGCGCTTGAGATTGGGGTAAGTTGTGAGTGTTAACATTCTCAATTCTTTGGGAATGATGAGTCCCTAAGTCTTGCAAACGATCATACAAACCGACGCAGCGAACAAATTCATCATCTTGTGTCCACAAAGACAGTACACAGCCATCAACTTGTAAAGCTTGTCCTAATTTTTGGGTAATAGCAGCAAAAATATCTTGTGGATCTAAAGTAGAGCGAATAGCACTGGTAATTGTATTAATCAGGGATTCCCTTTGAGCAAGCGCGCGTACTTGCTCGTAAGCATAGGCTTGAGACAAAGCTAGAGCAGCTTGATCTGCTACCATCATCACCAACTGCACTTCATCATCACTCCAGACACGAGGTGCATAACACTGGTGCAGTGCTAACACAGCCATTAGTTCTTGTTGGCAAATCAGCGGTACAACCAAGCTAGAGCAAATATTGGCTTCAATAAAAGCAGCAGCACGCGATCGCAACTCAACAATATTCCCTTGAATACGTTCATCATTAGCTACATCATGAATTACTTGTACTTCACGAGTTTCCCAAATTGTCTGAGATAGCAGAGGTGATGGAGTTTCAGAAGACGCACTCAAACTAAGACGCGTTGACGCGGAGAGTATGTCTCCCTTGTCTCCGTCTCCCCGTCTCCCCGTGTCTTTCTCTACTGGCTTCTGATAAATAAACCCTTCATCAATTAATTGATTTTCTTGGAAAGGACGCAAGAGGCAAACATCTACCTCCAACATATGTCCTACCGTATCGACAATTGTTTGCAGAATTTGCCGATAATCTAAAGCACTGCGAATCGTATTGGTGACGGTGTTCAGCAGCGATTCCTGACGAAGAGTGCGGGTTAGTTCGCGAGTGCGGGCTTTAAGAACATTGTGGGTATCCAAGGCTTGACGTACTAATGCTTTGAGTTCCTCAGCTTCCCAAGGTTTGGTGACATACTTAAATACTTTACCAGAGTTAATCGCGTCTACCAGGTCTTCGACATCGGTGTAGCCAGTCAAAATTATTCGGATGATAA
>NZ_AJLJ01000154.1 GCF_000317245.1 Fischerella muscicola SAG 1427-1 = PCC 73103 | reverse complement strand
TCTGGATACTGAGTTGCTGTCAGGCTTAAAAATTCTGTACCACTCATCATCGGCATTCGCTGATCGGAGATGATTACTGACACATCTCCCTCCTGCGCCAACAGTTCCAATGCAGCTGGCCCAGAACCTGCCCTCAACACCTTGTAGTCACGATAAAAGGTGCGGTAAAGCAAATCTAGGTTGTCGGGTTCGTCATCGACAACCAAAATTTTAGGTTTACTGTTTGCTTGGGATTTCATGCACCGCTTTCCTGCTGCAAAGGCAGTCGCATAAACAATAATCTGATCAGATAAGGATGAAACTGACTCAGGTAAGAGCAGAGCATTTCGACTCCATAAGCCGTTTGCCCATATGACTGTTGACTGGGAGAATATTTGTTTACAGCCATGTGTCTCTATAAGATTATGTTGATTATTGTTTGCTTTGGTACACCCCAATTAATTTGATCCTGAGTATTAGTTTGACAGAATTTGTGTTTGCTAGCCAAATCTATGCTCACCTCCGACGAGAACTGTTCCATACCACATACAGCAATCCAGGCTGATTGAACAATCCAACTGAAGCTGCATATTGATTTTTCCCGCCTTAGCATTGACACTAACACCTTTGGGTAAATTTTATTTATAACAGTCATTTTCTAGTCAGTAATCATCTCACAATAACTAAGATTAAAGAGCAAAGTATACTATTAGACAAATAGTGATTTACATTTAGCCATTAGAATTATGTGCTAGACAAGTGGTAAAAGAATAGAGAAGAGAGACTATGGAAAGGGGAAAAGGGAAAAAGGACAGAGAACAGGAGAAAGATAATTAGGATATTGATTATTGTTCCAATGACGCCAGGTGATGCCACGTGACGACAGGTACTACAACGCTCTTAACCCGCGCAACACACTGTCTCCTTTATGCCGGGGAACCCGTCCACCGCACTGTCTCCTTTATGCCGAGGAACCCGTCCACCGCACTGGCTCCCCAATGCCCAATTCTCAATCCCCATTACCCCTTCGCCCCTAAACCCCAAAGGAGGTTCCGAGTTCCCCAGAGGATATCCCACCCGCCTTCCCCAATCCCAAACACCAGTTATTTTAAGTTCTCACATAGTTTAAATGGTGTTTTAGGATATTTGAAAAGATTTTTATTCAATCAATTCACCACATAACTAGCCTTGACACCCTGGTTTTTCCAACAATCTTATCAACCACCTGTCACAGCAGCATCTGCTGAACAAGCTTCCTGTCGGTTTCAAGTCCGTGCAGCTACGCCTGCTGATTTGACTAGTGTCGCTCAAATTATTGCTGACAGCTTTCACTCCCAAAATGGTATTTGGGCATGGGCATTTCCTTTGCTACGCTTAGGAATATATGAAGATTTAAGACATCGACTTGTATCATCTGCATCCCACCATGTCTGTTTGGTTGCTGTTGACACCGCAGCTAATACAGCTAATAACTTAGTCGGGACTTTGGAAGTAGGTGTGCGCTACAGTGATTCTTGGACAGAGGTTGGCAGAAGTTTGCCTTACCTGTCTAATTTGGCAGTTTCTTCAAAGTACCGTAGACTGGGCGCAGCTTCTCAATTACTTCAAGCTAGTGAAAAATTTGTTCGAGAATGGGGATTTGAAGATTTATATCTCCATGTTCTAGAAAATAATCATCAGGCACGACAACTCTATCTCAAGTTCGGATATCGAGTGCATAAAGTGGAGTCTAATTGGAATATATTCTTTTTGAGAAACTCGCGGCAGATATTATTGCATAAGCATCTTGTACTCAACTCCAATAGTTAATTTTTCAGTTATGAGCGGCTCACAATGGGCAAGTCATGCATTTACGCATTCCTTAAAATGGTGTACAAAAGCTTTATTCTTATTACAGCATTTCACAAAAATACCTAAATACAATTTGAAGTCTTGATGGGAGCTTAATTTTATATACTACATACCGATGTATTTTTAATAATCGAAAAATTTAAACGATATTAATTATATTTTCTTGTCTCCACTCAAATCCTGAGTTTGAGAATTAAAATTAATTGATAAGTAATCGTACAGAATTATTTACACATGAGTTTCTAGTCTGGATAAGGGTTTCATGCCTTAATTTTGTGTAATTAATTTTGTTTAACTACTTAGCTAAACTCAGAAAAAATTACCTGTGTAAGTATTTCATGACTTAAAGTAATATAAATTAATTTTAATTTCTTTATGGTTTTGTATGTTTAATGATTTTAATTAACTTTTATTAAAATAATTAAATATTCTTTTTAAGTTCAATTTTAGTTGTAGTTTCAACGGTTTATTTCTGCTAAAATCTGCTTTGAAAATATAAACTTTATTTTAGTTGTTAAATTCTTTACAAAAACTTGTTATTATAGAATAACCAATATGTAAATACAAAAATATAGGTTTTTTAGCATATAGTTATTTAAATTCTATCTTCATAAAGAATGATATGTCTAGATGGAGAAATTTTTACGAGTACTATATAAAGTAGATTATTGTTTAAATATATTCAGTAAAAATACTAACAGTAATCTGTC
The DNA here is from genome assembly GCF_000317245.1 of Fischerella muscicola SAG 1427-1 = PCC 73103. Classification (GTDB taxonomy): domain Bacteria; phylum Cyanobacteriota; class Cyanobacteriia; order Cyanobacteriales; family Nostocaceae; genus Pelatocladus; species Pelatocladus muscicola_A. The sequence goes on along the minus strand of NZ_AJLJ01000154.1, from coordinate 1,148 downwards.
AAGACCTCATAATAACTTTGTATTAAAAATATTCATCTTTATAGAAACTTTAAAAAAAGATACCAGTAATGGCAGACAAATCAATGTTAAATCTCATAAAATATGGATAATCAATTACAAAGCAACCTCTATTAATGTTCATCGTAAGTTAGATTGACCAAAAACATCTTGTTAGCAGCAAAATAAAAACTTTGATTTAATAGCAATCTATCTATATTTAGGTACAAACTAGTCCCAATTCATCCTCGTTTTGAAAGAAGATGGATAGCGCAAAAAACCAACGCTATCAGACTGCTATGGTATCCACTTATTACCCGGACACAAGTTTTCTTGACTACATTGTCATGCGAGATGGAACTGAGCAATCCTATGGCTCGGATATCCTTACACAATTGTTGAGTAGAAAAGTTTTCATTGTTAACAGTCGAAGACGAAATGGTTTGATACTGTTTAAACGCTACCATACAGAGTTTGCTGGTCCAGGAGCCGCTGTAGGTGGCGATTATGATTGTGATTGTCAAAAGGTATTACCAATAGGAAATTTATCTTTATTAACTCCTGAAACAAATGAAGAGCGACAGAAGGCTTATCTAATTAGGCGACAGTGGATTCGGCTCATTAAACAGATTACAGAAAACCCTGTTCCTAGTCAGCGAGTTCAAAAAATCCTTGATCAATTTGAACAGTATTTTCCACTTGAGATGGTGGAAGACTTGCCAGATGAGGCATTTGCATTATTAGTGGGTGTTTTACCACAAACGGTTTCGATAGTACGCCGCTTAGGCACTGATGTAGATACTAGAGTGATTTATTGAGCTTGTTCAAATTTGGAGCTGGAAAGCAGTTTGAAATCGATTCCACATATGGGTATTTTCCCAAGAAATTCCTACGTTTATTCTTAATCTTCTGCAAATTTTATTGACAATATTGCTGTTAGCCTTGAATTATTGATAGAGTTTTTAGTAGCGTCTTGGTAGCGTCTTGTAGGTAAGAGTGGGTTTGTTGCAGACGCAAGTAAATTATTAACTATTGATCGAAAGCGGGATTTCAAGTTTGTTCCATAACCAATAGTGCAGTTTCTAACTATATTTAAATTTCAAAAATTTATTGATTTCTATTTAACCTCTACTACAGATAAGCTCGAAATA
>NZ_AJLJ01000153.1 GCF_000317245.1 Fischerella muscicola SAG 1427-1 = PCC 73103 | reverse complement strand
GAAATAGTTGCCAATATGGCATATATCAGCCAACTCACTTTAGGGTAAATTGCAAAATAGCCGGATTGTCTGCCAAATTTCTGCGATGACATTAGCTAAAGCGTGATCACTGTCTAATTCCACTAATTCTACCCAAGGACGTGATTTGGCAAAATTGCGACTGGCTTGAATTGGGATAACCTCATCATTTTTTCCATGCAGAACGAGAATCGGAATAGGGCGCTGTAATACTTCTTCTTGATATTTAGTCGCATCTGTAATGAAATCATAACTTAAAGGCAGCGATCGCTCTTCGCCATAGTGATAAACCATTAAATACTTTTGTTGTTGCCAAAGCTGAACTTGTTTATCTCCTAACTGGGGTAGCCAGTGGGATAAAAAGCCAAAGGCGGGTGCTAGTAAAACGAGTCGCTGCACCTGGGGGTATTGCTGTCCTATGTAGGCAGCTGTTAAACCACCTAAACTCGAACCAATGAGAATTACTGGCGCAGCTTGAGATGAAGATGATTCTATATCTTGTTTGCCATCTGCTAAAATGATTGACCCTACTTGATGAATTTGGCGAGTAATTGTCAAGTGAGAAAAATCGCCACAATTCAAATCAGGAATATTCAGCTTGATTTTGCATTCGGCAAAGCGATCGCGTATGTAACGAGCTTTGGCAGAATCAGGACTAGAAGCAAAACCATGGAGATAGATAAACTGGTTCACCATCAAGCTTTTATAGGAATTGGGAACTTATCAATTAAAAATTGCTAGGAGGGACAAGGGGGACACGGGAGTAGGGTGCAGGGAGAATAACCAATGCCCAATGCCCCATGCCCAATGACTAAAAATTACCGCATTGTGACAAATTCTTCAGCTGCTGTGGGATGAATACCAACGGTGGCGTCAAAATCTTTTTTGGTTGCGCCCATGTTAACAGCGATCGCCACACCTTGAATTATCTCACCTGCATTTTCTCCTACCATGTGAGCGCCTAACACTTTGTCAGTTTTGGCATCGACTACCAATTTCATCATGGTTCTTTCTTGAGCGCCCGTTAAACTGTGAAATAAAGGACGGAAACGAGTGCGGTATATTTTGACTCCATCTTCTCCCAGCTTTTCACAAGCTTGGGCTTGTGTGAGACCAACTGTTGCTGCTTCAGGTGTAGAAAAGATAGCAGTTGCAATATTTTCGTGACTAAATACACGGCGATTATCACCAAATTCACTATCTGCAAACGCCCGCCCTTCACCAATGGCGACAGGGGTTAAATTCATACGGTCAGTAACATCACCAACAGCAAAAATATTTGCTTGCGAAGTTTGGCTGTATTCGTTCACAGCGATCGCATCCATTGTGCTATATCCAGGGCCTTCGATAGCACCACAACACGTTTCGACTCCAGCCTGTTCCAAACCTAGACCTTCGATATTGGGGGCGCGACCTGTGGCTACCAAAAACACATCAGCAATTACAGATTCTGCCTGATTTCCAGACAAATTGATTTTGTAACCCTCCGGGGCTTTTTCCACTGCTTCCACTACATGATTCTGGATGATTTTAATCCCGTGATTGGTCATCCCCTCTTGAATATTGGTACGAATGTCTTCATCAAAACCGTTGAGGATGAGGTCTTTACGGACAATTTGGGTGACTTCGCATCCCAAACCACGCATAATACAAGCAAACTCTGTGCCAATATAACCAGCACCAATAATCACTATGTGTTTAGGTTTTTCTTGGAGATGAAACATTTCATTGGAGGTGATACCATATTCCATCCCCGGTAAATCAGGTTTGACGGGACGACCACCAACAGCAATTAAAATTTTATCGGCAGTAACTTTACGCCCATCAACTTCGATAGTGTGCGTATCTAAAAGAGTTGCACGACTAGGAATAAGTTCTACCCCGGCTTTTTCCAAGAAACCAATATGTAGTTGGGAAAGTCGTTTGACTTCCTTATCAATCGCTGTAATAAAATATTCCCAATCTAATTCTGCTTCGCCTACCTTCCAGCCGTAGCCTGCTGCATCATGGAATAATGCCGGAAAATGGGAACTATAGACCATTAATTTTTTGGGAATGCAGCCACGAATCACACAAGTACCACCGACTAAACTGTCTTCGGCGATCGCCACTTTTGCACCGTAGCTAGCAGCACGCTTAGAAGCTGCTAATCCTCCAGAACCAGCACCAATAACAAACAGGTCGTAATCGTAGGTCATAAATTTAGATATCTTTTGCAAAAAATAAAAATTTGATACCAATTTACCAATGAAAATAGAGAAATTTCACCAGGGTAAAGGTATCTAGGACAAGAATGCCTGACAAAACACGTTCCAAATAATCCTCAACCATTATCTTGATCCTAGCTTGCTCATTCAAATCATAAAAGCTAATGAGAATCCCATCCTGTAGCTGGGATGAGAGATAAGGAAAGGGCGACAAAGGCGACAAGGGGAAGAAATTATCTTGGGTGCAAGGAGTTGGATAACTGAAATATAAGCCGTTAAGGCCGTGTTTATGAGTCCTAGAATGACTACAGAGCCGACATTTTATTGCTCAAGCAAAGTGATAATTGATTCTCTACTTTACCAAACCCATATTATTTTGACGCACTACCTACTTTAATATGTCAGTAAGTAAGGTAATTCATCTTTAATCTGAGGTGTTTAGGAGCATGGCTTAACAGAATCAGCAGCTACGCTCTAACAATTTTTCGTAAGAGAATTTAGGAAATTTTTTAAGCAAAAAAGTTTCAACAATAATATTAACTAACAAGTGGAGTCAAGAAATTGAAACCTAAGTTTGACTCGTTAGTAGTGCATAGTAGCAACAAAGCTGAAATCATTAGAAGCATACAGCAACTAGTGCCACCTGGTTCAGCGACTCCTAAAGATCCTACAGTACTTGCGACTTTGCAGACCCTCACAGCACAGCTGATTCAAGCATATATGGCAGAAGGCAAATTGCAAGCAGATCCTTTTGCCAACGTACAAGAGCGCAGGATTCATCTATATCAAGCCGAAGTTAGCAAACAACTTCAAGGAAAAGTAGTGCTTGTAACTGGAGGCGAGGGTTGCGTCGGCAGCCATCTAGTAAAGAAACTTGTCGAGCTTGGTACACGACATGTGGTTTCAGTGGACAAGGCACGATGTTCTAAAGAGTTAGAACTCAAACCGATTGGGAAACGCATAGCATCACTTACACTATACGCAGCTGATGTACGCAATTACGATGCTCTCACCCACATATTTAGCATTGAGAAGCCAGATATCGTTTTCCATCTAGCAGCCCAACGCCTGCCTTGGCTCGCTGAGATTCAAATTCGAGAAACGGTTACGACTGGTATCTTGGGTACGCAAAATATCATTCAACTTTGTGAGAGTTTTGGAGTGCAGCAATGCATTTTCTCCTCAACGGGCAAGGCGTCTAGGTATTTTACAACTGAAGTTTATGCAGCCTCGAAGAAATTCTGTGAGTGGCAATTTGCCCAGGCGGCATCTGAAGGTAAAGTCACTTATGGAATGGTACGCTTTACTCATATGCTGGAAAACAGCTCGTTTTGTCAGCAAATAGACGATAATATCCAGCAAAATAGAATTGTCAATGTTCATGCTCCTGAGCGTTATGTAACAGCTCAAAATGTGAGCGAAGCTGTACACCTGTTACTAAATGCGATCGTGTTATCTCAGCCTGGTAGTCTACGATTTCTTACAGTACGTAATCTAGGCTGGCCTACAGAAACTTTAGAAGTAGCACTATATAAAATAATTCAGTCTGGCAAACAGCTTCCAATTTATTTTCAAGGTCTGATACCAGGATATAGAGAGCATTTTTTTCTTGGTCATATTAACTGTAGTAAACCAACAGAAATTAATCTCCTAGCTAATGTGCTAGAGCCACAATTCATCGACGATTATGGAGATATGTTTATTGGAGAAATGGCATCCTTTTCTCCACAACCAATGGCTAAATTTTTAGCTGTTTTACAAACTTTGATAGATGTGCATTGTTTACCAGAAATTCAAATAAAACAGTGTCTAGGAAAAGCTGTAAGTGAGGTAGCTAGTTCCATTTTTTCCCAAGCATCTCCACAGACACTCTTGAAAATTTTAAAGTGGGGAATTAACTCAAAATCTTTATCAGCAGAAGGAATTTCTATACATGTCTATCAAGACATTCTGGAACTATTAGTTCAAGGTTTGTATGGCAGACTAAACAAAGAGATTTTGATTAATGCCCAAATGACTCCGAATAAATTTGATGAGTTAATTGAGATACTAGCAAACTTATCTTCTATCCCAGAAGAGATTGCGTATCTACGGGTAGTTTCCCGAAATATTAGAGATTTTGATGGGGTCAAAACTAGGATAAACGCACCTTATTGGCTAACAAACACTAATCACAAGGTCATTGTGCCGAAACGGAAAAAATATATGCTAAAAAATTTAGATAATCTTCCAAATCCTTAACCCAACGGAGTAACAGCTTGTTTGATTTGAAATCTCAGATAATTTATTTCTTGGAGTTCCCTAATCA
>NZ_AJLJ01000152.1 GCF_000317245.1 Fischerella muscicola SAG 1427-1 = PCC 73103 | reverse complement strand
GAGCGAATTTTGCGGTAAAAGAGAGGTCTGCAAAAAAATACTAAATTAACTGACCGAAATATTCATGGTATAATCCCAAATTAAATGACCACTCGTGGGTCAATGATGTGATCGCGCCTCAACTTCTGGCAACGATCACACTAAGTGTGAGATGGGTAGTTTGAAGGAATAAGTGTAATGGTGAAGGAGATAGTAAATGGGTTGAATGAGCAAGAGCGAAAGCGATTAGAAGTGATTCAACAGTTGTTAGCGGCAGAAGATCTGCCGAGCTATCGAGAACTTCAACATGTCATCAGCAGCAAAACTAGGTATTAGTGCACGAAGTTTGCGTCGTCTAATGCAACGGTGGAGAGAAAGTGGTATTAGTGGATTGTCTTGGCG
>NZ_AJLJ01000151.1 GCF_000317245.1 Fischerella muscicola SAG 1427-1 = PCC 73103 | reverse complement strand
TAAGTAGGTAGGCACGAAAAAACCAAACTATGTGAAGATAAGTAAATACGGAGAAAAAATTTACCAAGGTAACTAAGATATGGGGGCGCGTTTAAGGGTATTCCTAACTCGTGAACAAGACACAACCCTGTTAAACCTGAGAACGGCAGACGTACCACAGAAAGTTAAAGACCGAGCAGAAGTAATTAGGTTAAACGCACACGGTTGGTATGTGGAAAAAATAGCGGCTCATGTCAATTGGACTTCACAGACAGTAAGAGAAGTTTTGCACAAATGGAAAAAGCATGGTCTAGAAGGACTTTGGGAACTACGTGGTAGAGGAGGGAAAGCAAAATGGAAAGAAGAGGACATAGTGTTTTTGGAAGAATGCCTCAAAAAAGAACCACGTACATACAATAGTCCTCAATTAGCAAGAAAATTAGAAACTGAACGCTCGATTAAACTGAGTCCCGACAGATTAAGACGGGTACTCAAAAAAAGGGGGTCAATTGGAAGCGGGCAAGAAAGAGCCACAAAGGAAAACAAGACCCCATACTCCGAACGCAGAAACAAGCAGACCTAGAGATGCTGGAATTATCTGCGGCGGCCGGAGAAATAGACCTCAAGTATCTAGATGAATCAGGGTTTTGTCTGTGGAGTGAACCAGGCTATACCTATTACTTTAAAGGTGAACAAAAACGTTTGGAGCAAACAAAGCGTCGTGGTCGAAGACTAAGTATTATCGGGTTTCTCCAACCTTTGATCGGTTTTGTTTACGGTTTGGTGATCGGGGGCGTTCACCGCAAGTCTTATATCCAGATGATGGAACAAGAAGCACTTGAAGCCGAAAAGTCTGGACGCATCAGAGTAATAGTCCAGGACAACAGCCCAATACATCGATGCAAAGAGGTACAGCAGTTATGGTCGAAGTGGGAACTTCGGGGTTTGTACATCTTCTTTTTACCCAAATATTGTTCGGAAATGTAGCTTGCTTCCCGAAGGGTACCCGATTGAATTGGAGTGGCAACACCTCAAAAAAGATGAACTAGCCTCGAAAACCTTTGAGGATGAGTTAGACCTTGCTTACGCTGTAATTGATGGAATTCAAGCTAGGGGAGAAAGAGGAAACTATAGTACGAAACGTGTCAAATTTAACTCCAATCATTCTGGTTAAATTTTCGTTACATACTTATAAATTTTCCCACCCACCTAC
>NZ_AJLJ01000150.1 GCF_000317245.1 Fischerella muscicola SAG 1427-1 = PCC 73103 | reverse complement strand
CGGAAATACGCTAGGTTTACTAGGCATTTCACGAGACATCAGCGAGCGCAAAATTTTTGAATCTCAATTAAATAGGCGCAGTCATCAACAAGAAGCGATCGCTCACCTTGGTCAACTAGCACTCTCTGGTATTGATTTATCTACACTATTTGACGAAACAGTGGCTCGGATTGCTGAAGTTCTAGCAAATGAGTATTGCAAAATTTTAGAACTTTTGCCAGACGGCAATGCGTTGCTACTACGGGCGGGAGTTGGTTGGCAAGCAGGACTTGTAGGTAGTGCAACAGTTGGTACAGAACTCAAATCACAAGCTGGCTATACTCTGTTATCTAATAATCCAGTCATTGTTGACGACCTCCGTACAGAAACCCGCTTCAATGGACCACAATTGCTGCACAATCACGGTGTAATTAGTGGGATGAGCGTCATTATTGCTGGGCAAAATCGACCTTGGGGCGTTTTAGGTACGCATACAACTCAACACCGAATATTTACTCAAGATGATGTTAACTTCTTCCAAGCTGCGGCTAATATTCTGGCGCAGGCGCTCGCCCGCAAGCAGATGGAAGCAGGATTGCAGCAAGCCAGCAGGATGAAAGACGAGTTTTTAGCCATTGTCTCTCACGAACTGCGCTCGCCCCTTAATGCCATCCTTGGTTGGGCTACCATCCTACAGAGAAATTCTATCAATGATGCTACCAAAGCCAAAGCTGTAGAAACAATTGAACGTAACGTTAGGCTGCAAACACAGCTAATTGAGGATTTGCTGGATGTGTCGCGGATTATTACAGGTAAGCTGAAGTTAAATATGCAATCTCTGCAAATTGCCGCGATTGTGCAAGCAGCAATTGAATCTGTTCGTCCGGCGGCTGAGGCAAAGCAAATTCACCTGCTATCTTTGTTAGATCCGACAGTCGGAACAGTTAAAGGTGACTTAGGGAGGTTACAGCAAGTAATTTGGAATTTATTATCGAATGCGATGAAGTTTACTCCCTCAGGCGGACGCATCCAAGTGCAGTTGGATAAAGTTAATTCAAATGTGGAAATTACCGTCAGTGATACAGGTATCGGCATAGAGCCGGAATTTCTGCCTTTTGTTTTCGAGCGTTTTCGCCAAGCTGATGCCACAACTACCAGAGCTTACGGTGGTTTGGGCCTTGGTTTAGCAATCGTCCGCCATCTTGTCGAACTGCATGGGGGTACAATTTGTGTAGAAAGTCCAGGTAAAGAACAAGGTGCAACATTTACACTCAAGCTACCAAGCGAAATGCCTGTATTATTATCTACGCGAGTTCCTGATGGCGGAGTATCACTCAACAGTAGCGATCCTTTTGCTTGTTTACCGACATTAACGGGAATAAAGGTATTAATTGTAGACGACGAAGCCGATACGCGGGATTATCTGGCTACGGTATTGTCAGCCAATGGTGCAATCGTCAAAGCAGTAGCCTCAGCAGCCGAGGCGTTAGAAGTAGTTAGACAATGGCAACCAGATGTGTTGTTGAGCGATATCGGGATGCCATTAGAGGATGGTTACTCTTTGATCCGCAAAATTCGCGCTCTTCCTCTTTCTGAAGGCAGGCAAATTCCAGCCGCTGCACTGACAGCATATACTAAAGATGAACAACGGCAACAGGCCCTAACTTCTGGATTTCAACAGCATCTATCTAAGCCAGTTGAGCCAACCGAGTTGGTGAAAGTAGTAGCAAGTCTA
>NZ_AJLJ01000149.1 GCF_000317245.1 Fischerella muscicola SAG 1427-1 = PCC 73103 | reverse complement strand
TATTGGTGACAGGATTGATGTATTACAACCAAATTCTGAGGTTTCCAATTGTTGTGGTTTTCATCTATATGATGTAAGTGAATTTTTTCACCCTGTATAAATTTCATACCACAACACCCACATGTATGTTTCTGTTTTATTAACAATTTAGCTGTGATGCCATCATATTCTTTACTATTACGCTCACTCCAGTAGATAATATCTCCATCAAAAATGGATTTATCACCTTTGGTTATCACGTACTTATTTTCGGAATATGGAACGCTTGGGAATGCTTTATCTACTAACTCTATTGTTAATTGTTTGTCTATTTTCTTTTCCTTACTGAACACTTGTCGTGTCCTATTTCTGAGAAACCATAAGGAAAATCTACTTCCATCCATTTTACAATAGCGGTGGTAATTTCTCCATCCCCTCACGATTGGCGCTAGCATTGTTGCTTTTATTTCAGCTCCATAATTTGAGTTGTTGACTATGTTCTTAATTTTCTTACGAAAAGTTTTGAAATTTTCCTCAGAGGGAACGCATCTAAACTTTCCATTTTTCTGCACTTGAAAATGCCATCCAAGAAAATCAAAACCATCGGTCGCCTTAACGAGCTTGGTTTTGTCAGCTTTAATATTCAATCCCCTTTCTGCTAGGAATAATCTGACTTTTCCGAGTATTTTCTCAACATCATCTTTTGGTTTTAAGAAGAACACCATA
>NZ_AJLJ01000148.1 GCF_000317245.1 Fischerella muscicola SAG 1427-1 = PCC 73103 | reverse complement strand
GGCACGCCGATACAGGCGTGAGACTAATGGGGTGAAAGTCCCCTGACCCCAATTATCCGTTCGGGGGTCTAGCAGGAGGTCGAGTTGACGAAGCGATTCGTGGGCTTAAGTGACCTTGAACGATAGATGCAACACAGCGGGCTGCAACAACAGTGAACTCAAATCAGCCTCGTAATACGTTGATGTGTGAGCCGACCGTATCGTCTGCGCGGGAAGGCTGTCAGAAGGCAGGGATAAAACGGATACATGAACTGTCCTCAAGCACCGGGGTATTGGAGGTGGCACGCTGTAAAGGTCTTACGACCCCAGGTCGGGAGACCTCAACCAATGTCAGATGGCACTGGCAACTACTGAGTATAAGGGAAACCGAAAACTCAATGGGTTGGTTGAGGAGTCCGCAGGGTTCATAGTACCGCTTGCAGGACTGGGACAGCATAACCCAGTCTGAGGGAAGGAACCCGACTTCAGTTAACAGCTTGCAATGCAGCCCTTGGAGTTTTGATTGCCTATGGCTATTAACGAAACAAATAAAGTTCGGCAACTGCAAAGAAGCTTATATCGCAAAGCCAAGCAGGAAAAGTCCGCGAAGTTCTACAGTCTGTACGACAAGTTGTGTCGCGCCGATGTTCTTTGGGAAGCATGGCAACAAGTCAAATCTAACCAAGGAGCGCCAGGAATCGATGGTCAATCCATCGAAGCAATTGTCGAAGCAGGGGAAGAAGCACAGATGATTCAGGAATTGCATCTACAACTGCGCTCAAGAAGCTACCAATTTCAGCCTGTGCGACGAGTGGATATTCCCAAGCCACAGGGTGGAGTGCGTCCTTTGGGAATTGCAACGGTAGCAGACCGTGTAGTGCAAACGGCAATGAAACTGGTGCTAGAACCCATCTTTGAGGCTGATTTTCACAATTGCTCTTATGGCTATCGACCAAAACGGGATGCGAAAATGGCTTCAATTGCCATTCGAGAAGACCTGCACAAGGGAGCTTGGGGAGTAGTGGAAATTGATTTTCAAAGCTACTTTACAACCATCCCCCACGAAAATCTGATGATACTCATCAAAGAGCGTGTGGTAGATGGCAGTATGCTAAGAATCATTAAGCAAAGCCTAAAGGTGGGGGTCGAGTACCAGGGAACTGTGGAACCAACGACAATAGGCGTACCGCAAGGGTCGCCCATTTCCCCGCTCTACAGTAATATTTACCTGAACCTACTTGACCGAGTATGGCATTCTAGAGGCTACCCAGAAAAGTTGGGAGCCACTCTTCATCGCTATGCTTCGGATGTGATTTTAGTATGCCGCAAAAGTGCAGAGCAAGCGTTACAAGCGTTTGAGTCTATCACTGCTCGGATGAAATTGCGGCTAAATCGTGAAAAGACCCGGATTACGAAAATAACCGAAGGGTTTGTTTTCATTGGGTTTAATTTTGTAAAGCGGCGCAGTCCTAAGACGGGCAGGTATGGCATCTACATCTTTCCTAGCAAAACGGCTGAATGCAACATTCGTCGTCAGATAAAAGCAATTAGTAAGCGACGCGCACCAATAAAACCTGATGAGTTTGTTGAACAAATCAACCAAAAGGTACTGGGGTGGGCGAATTATTATCGCCATACCAACGCCAGTAAAGCCTTTAGGAGTTTACAACGATTTATCAATATTCGCTTTCGGCGTTACCTGAACTACCGAAGCAAATGCCGAGGCTTTGGATGGAAGGAATTTCCAAATAAGAAACTCTATGCAATGGGGATTATCTACATTGGTAGCGGTTTCATCAGGTACGAAAGAGCGACTGCGAATGCTTTGCGATGAAGACTGTCGGACCGCCGTATTCGGGAAAACTGAACGAGGGCGTGGGATGGGAAGGGGATGGTGAAACATACTGCGTGAAAGCTAGTGAGGCACTGTGCCTAAGACACCCGCAGATAACAGATAGGCTTTTAGCTACTGAGGCACTGTGTGTATTTTAGGACTTCCACAGACAACGGATATGCTCTCATTGTTGTTGCCAAGTCATTCCTTTACCCTAGA
>NZ_AJLJ01000147.1 GCF_000317245.1 Fischerella muscicola SAG 1427-1 = PCC 73103 | reverse complement strand
TTCAGTACATAGTATGCTTAATTAATAAGTAAAATGCCAACTTAACAAGCATCTAGCTCGGAAATTTTCAAAATTTCTAAATCCATAGCCAGAACGTTTAATTAGCTTAAGTTTGTGATTAATACCTTCCACAGCACCACTAGTTGTCTTATTATCAAAGTAAGCGATTATCTCATCAAACCAACGGATAATAGTATTGTTACTTTTGGGAAAATATTTTTTAGCTTTTGCTAACCACATACCCAGTTTAAAAACTCCCGGATACCAGTTATCTGTCTGATTAAAAACCTTTCTAAGTTTCTCTTTTAATTCATGCATTTCTTTTAAAACAGGAGATACAATTTTCACTTCAGCAAGTTTAGTTATTTGCTCTTCATTTAAGTCTGACTCATTTTTAAGTAACACGTACGTACTTACTATTTTTTAATCCCGCCAACACTTTTTCATGTTCAGCTTTTTCTGATGATGATTGTGCTTTTTTAACTAATTCTTCTAAATTCCGCTTCTCTTGTTTTCTTTGTCTATCTAGTTCTTGATTGATTTGTGTCATCACATGAAATCTGTCTGCTACTACTTGAGCATTGGGCATTAATTCTGTTACTACGTTTTTGTAACCTACCCACAAATCTATACTCACTTCCTCAATTTGTTCTAAGACCTCAGTTCCCCACTCTATAAGAGTTTTCTTTACTACCTCTTGGGTGCGCCCGCTTAACAAAGTTATTAATTTAGATGTATCTAAATCTATTAATACTGCACAGTAATTGCCCTTACCTTTAACTAGCGCTATTTCATCAATTCCAAGTCTTTTTATAAAATCAGGTTTGAAATCGGATAATTCTTCTGACGCATCTTTTAACATTCTTTCTATTTCTTCTGTTGTCACTATCCCTTTATCAGCTACACTGTGGATATCGTTTTCTATAACATCTTGTATAATCTTGTCTGCTAGCCGTTTTGTATAAGTTCTTTTCTGACTCACAAAATCTAGCTTTTCACTAAACGGTTTTTTACATTCATCGCATTTGAATTGTCTTCTATTTATTTCTAAGAATACTGGTTTCTCACCAAAAGGTAGGTCTTTAACAATGTACCGATGATTTTGATGTAATCTATGGCTTTTTGTCCCACACCGAGGACAAGTACTGTAAGCTTTTTTTGATTTTGTTTGTAAAATCATTCCTATCCCATCATGAATCCGATGTGATATAACTTTCACATCTTTTAAATCAAGAAGCTCCGTTAGAATTTTAATATCTTGTTTCCTGACCATAACTGTAAATACAACAAAAATATATTTCTTGTAATTCAAGTTAACAGCAAATATGCTCTCTACGTCAATTACATCAAATGTTTTATTGAAATCTTAATGCAATTATTTTTTATTTACTCACGCTTTTAGCTAACAATTTAGCATAACAAGTACTGAAGAACCAAA
>NZ_AJLJ01000146.1 GCF_000317245.1 Fischerella muscicola SAG 1427-1 = PCC 73103 | reverse complement strand
TAATAAATTGGCTTTTAAATGTGTGCTGTCTCTTCTTTCCTGAAAAATAATCTTTCTGTTCCTTATTGTCTGATGGTCTTTCTCTTGGCTGTTCCATGCTGTCTACTATTAACTGAAACTCCGTCAATCGTTCTAAAGCGATCGCGTAATCACTGTCATTTTTTTCAACTTGCTCTAACAAACTAGCAGGTAAAATTTTTCGGAGAATTTTCAGCCAGTAATGAAAGGTGTCGTTTGCTTCAGTTTTTGAGATTCCAAATTGTAACCCTAAAATTTCAAATGTTGGCATTTGCCTTAAATAGAACAGACATAAGCAAACCTCTTCATCAATCTTTAATTTTGGTTTACGCCCTCCTCCTTTTTCATTGACACGTACTTTGTTACTTTCTATTTCAGATTGAAGGTTGTTATGCTGTCTTTCAGCTTGTGTTAACAAGTCCTGAAACTGAGCAAATGTTATGCCCAGAATTTGTTTTGTCCGGTGCGGATATTCTTGGATATAATAAGCGTGGATTTTTCATGATGGTAGGCGCTCAAAATACCGTTCTACCATTTTTTTGATACCTAGTTAATATTCCGGACATGTC
>NZ_AJLJ01000145.1 GCF_000317245.1 Fischerella muscicola SAG 1427-1 = PCC 73103 | reverse complement strand
TATCCACATCGTACGAAGCAAATATTGGGAATTAGCTATGAGCAATTTCTGTTGTTAATCAAACAAGCAGAAGTGACACACAAAGAGCAACAAGCTCAAAGAGAAAAAAAGAAATTTAAAGGTGACAAAGGTTATCAAAGTGGAAAAAATATTAGTACCCCTCACAAAAAACCTCGTGGTCGAGAATTAACTGACGAGCAAAAAGCCGAAAACAAAGCTTTTTCTAGTAACGAGGGTCTTCCACGTATCAAAAACAGGAAGGCTTCTATTAGAAGATTCAATTGGCCCATAGATAAATCAAGGGGCTTTAAGCCTTCCTGTTTTTGAAGGGGACAATGCGTAATCGGATTTTTATTGAACATATAATTCGGCTGCTCAAAATTTTCCGCATTGCGTCTGAAAGATTTCGACTTCATTCTCAGGTATACGAGCGGATAATTCTTACTGTTTGTGGTTTAGTCAGATG
>NZ_AJLJ01000144.1 GCF_000317245.1 Fischerella muscicola SAG 1427-1 = PCC 73103 | reverse complement strand
TCAATACTGCTCGGTTAAGGGGAAATAGGAAGTGAAATAAAGAAAATCATGTTCGCGTTTAAAACACGAGAACACAGCAACGATAAAAAATCCTTTACAGCCCGCTGACTAAGCTATCTAAAAAACTTGATTTTCAAGTGACAAAAATATATCTCGTTCAACTAGAAATTGAGAATGAAGAGTTTACTTTGTAACCAAAATTCATTATATTAACTAGCGGTTTGAAAAATGAGAAAAGACAGTTGTTGTCGTGGAGTACCATTATTTCTATGACATCGTTTTTTACTCTTAAATCTGGAGCGGGTTTTCTTTACTACTCTGGGATTAATTCTGTTCTGTGGTGGTGGTATTTCTAGGTCTAAAATCTCAGAAATTAACCAGCTTAAATATATATTTATATTTTGAGAAGAATTGACGTTTTGTTGAAACAAGGGGATCGCACGTCGAATCACTCGCAGAGTTCCGGTAAAGCTTAAACGTAACGGTGAAATTCCGACTATTGCTGCACTTTGAAACATGGTTACACGTATGCAATAATGTCCCAATAGCCAGCCATATATTTCTTGGACTACTTCACGAGGGTTTTTAGAGCGAATAAGAGTTTTACGACCATTTAGATGAATTTTCAATTCGTCTAAAGTGTTCTCTGCCTCCCAACGTTGAT
>NZ_AJLJ01000143.1 GCF_000317245.1 Fischerella muscicola SAG 1427-1 = PCC 73103 | reverse complement strand
AATGTAGTACAAAATAACTAGTTTTTCAGCGAGAGGCAATGGCTAAAAAACAGTTGTGTCGAAAAAAGAAGTATAAATACTCGATAAAATAGAGGGATTGCCTGAGAACGAACGGGGAAAATCGAGTTGATAGTTCGGTTTTTAGAATAGGGAATTCAAGGAAAATAAAAATTTATAATTGTTGTCATCTGAGGTAAAATCGGTGAGTTAAAAATCCGATAGCGCGTCAAATTACTCAAATATGACTAAAAAGGCAGCAACGCTAGAAATTGCTGAGTTAATGCAATTTTTATATCAACAATTACATGATTTACCTGATGAAAGGAAACCCGGAAATAATACGAGATACGAGGTAAAAGATGCAGTAATGGCAGCATTTTCAATTTTTTTTACTCAATCAGAGTCTTTTTTAGAACATCAAAGGTTAATGAAAAGTAATAAAGGAAAAGATAATGCAGAAAGTTTATTTTCAATTGAGAAAATTCCCTGTGATAATCAAATAAGAAATTTGTTAGATCCAGTTCCAGCCGCTACTATCTTTATGGCTTTTCAAGAAGTATATGAATGGTTAAATAAAAACGGAGTGTTGAAAAAGTTTCTCTACTTAGAGTCAGAAATTTTAATTGCTTTAGATGGGACAGAATATTTTTCATCAAAGAAAATTAATTGCCCTCATTGTAACTATCGTAATCATCGAAATGGAACGACAACTTATTTTCATGGTTGTGTGACACCTATTGTGGTTTCGCCTAATCAAAAACAAGTGATTAGTTTAGAACCAGAATTTATTAAAAAACAAGATGGACATCAAAAACAAGACTGTGAAAACGCGGCTGTTAAAAGATGGTTAAATAAGAATCATAAAAACAAGTATGGTTATGCTGTAACACTTTTAGGCGATGACTTGTATTCTCATCAGCCTATTTGCGAATTAGCTGTAAAACAAGGTTATAATTTTATTTTTGTTTGTCTTGAAACATCCCATAAAACTTTATATAAATGGCTAGAATTATTAGAAAGAAGTGGAGAAGTTACAATCATTGAAAAGAAACAATGGGATGGGCAAAAAAATCTAATTTATCGTTACCGTTATGCTGATAGACTTCCATTAAGAGATGAAGACTCAAGTCTCGAAGTTAATTGGTGTGAAGTGACTGTTATTAATGAGAAAACAGAGAAAATTATCTACCAAAATAATTGGATAACTAATCATAAAATTACTGAAAATAATGTTGAAGAAATTGTCAAAGCTGCACGCAGCAGGTGGAAAGTGGAGAATGAAGGCAATAACGTTCTTAAAAATCACGGTTATAATTTAGAGCATAACTTTGGTCATGGTCAAACTTATTTATGCGAATTATTATTGTCTTTAAATTTGTTAGCTTTTTTATTTCATAATGTCTTAGATTTAGTGAATTATTTTTATCAAGAAGTCCGGAAAATATTAGTAACTCGAACTACTTTCTTTAAGGATATTCGTATTTTATTAAAATATTTTTGGTTTAAAGATTGGTCACATTTATTCTCATTTATTATTACAGAACATGACCTATCAAAAAGAGTAAATTCTAGTTGAGAAATGTGAAGCTCTTAAAAGAGGAGGAGAAAGTTATTTTTTCTTAAACTAAAAAGTTAGGGAGAATTTCATCTGGATTTATCATTTGAAATCGATTTTTCGCGAACAAATTTCTTATCTCTAACGTCGGATGATAATTATCTGTCAAAAAATGATGCTTCGACACAAGTTCTCTATTTAAATAACAGAACTTTCTCTGATTTTTTTTCAAAATGAGAATTGCTG
>NZ_AJLJ01000142.1 GCF_000317245.1 Fischerella muscicola SAG 1427-1 = PCC 73103 | reverse complement strand
AACTGAAAAAATGCTGATTAACTCAGGAATTGTTTTGCCTTCATAGCTCAATAAAATACAATGCGCTCTCTGTCTTACTTGAGGATGCAAACTGTGTTTATATATTCTCTTTAGTAATTTGGCTGTATCTACATTCAAATCTCTAATAAATCGCATTTTTATTCTGTTTAATGTTATTCACAATTTTACTTGTTTAATTATTGTAACCATATACAATTTATTTTGCTTAACTACTTAAGAAGTTTTGAATGGTATAGTTGCTCTTTTTCTTGGATTGATAGAAAACCTTTTAGTTCCATTTACTAATCAAGCTCAGGAATAGCTAAAATTAGATTGCACAAATTAGAAGTTTTATTTCAACTACCAATAATCACATTCTACATCTCAGTCTTTAGATAGAAGCACTTACAATAGAGCTTTTTTAGTGTTTTATTCATAAAAAGCCCTATAAAAGGGCTAGTTTAGAAAAAACGGATTATCAAGCTCAACAATATTTCGTTTCATAAAGTTGATACATCTATCACAAGTGACAAAAATCAAAGACTAAACGAGTATGTTGTACATGATTACGCCATTCAAAAGCGCGATCGCTACCAACTAATTACATTAGTCACATCACCTCGTCCTTTGTTGTGATATTGTCCCAACCCATATTTATTGTTGTGATCATCTACTAACATCTGATGTCTTTTAATCCAATCGCTTACTACTTGACCATTAGACCCTGACAACTGTCTTAGCGTAACGTTGCCAATATACCAGCGTTCATTATTTGACGGGGCATTATCGTTATAATTGGCAATTGCCTGGAATGCTCTATAAATCCTTTCCTCAATAGCACCCCTAGCTTTACTACCTTTTAATTCTTCGCTTGGGACTTCTGACCAATCTTTATTGTTCTGGCTTGTTGATTGTTTAGGTTTACTTAATATATTTTTGGCATAACTAACAATAGCAGTTCTATAAAAATCATCTTTTTCTATACCAGATTGAGATAAAACCTCATTAATTAAATCTTCATCTTCTTTGTTTAAAATCAATTGAATTTCCATAAGCATTCCTCAACCAATTTATATTTTAAAATTTAAAATTCAATAGCTAATTTTGCATAAGATTGCTGTGTTGCAATATCTTTTGGTGAGTGTCCCATCAACCTAGAAATTACAGCATCAGAGCTAATTCTTTTATGTTCAATCGAATTTTGTGCTTCCATTTGAGCATGACAACTGCGAAATGCAGCCCCGTAAAAATCACGGCAATCGTACCATTTATTCAACCCATTTTTTGACAATTCAACTTTAACAACTGGGCTAACTTCTCCAGCGTAAGTTTTATTTAATTTATCTTTACTAATTCCGATTTTTTCTTTTTCAACAAGCCATTTATAACCTTCCATCCATAATTCACTATCTACTAGTGTGGGTATAACATAGGTTCCCACAGCTTCTTTATATTTCATATCTTCTTTTTCTTTGGCTTGCCCAGAGAAAGACAACCAACCTTTAATAATTGGGTAGTTGGGTATGTACGGATTAGGCTGATCAGTAATTTCAAATTGTCCGGTACAGTGTATTTCTACTGGTCTTCTACCACTGGTAAGGGTGAGAGCAAGAGTAACAAGTTTCCAGTTTCTACGTTGTATTAATTGTTCTAATGCCCAATCAATCGCCCAATCAAAATTAATAATTCTTCGCTCGTTCGCATAAGAAATAACAGTTTCCTGTTTATAAGTTGTATTTATTTTTTTAGTGTCTTCTTTGTTCTCATACCTGAGTGCAATTGCAAAAGCTTTTTTATAATCATCATCTAGGTTTTCCATCGAATTTACTAGCTTAATGATTCGTGGTGTAAAGGTTTTGACGATTGTTGTGGGTGAATAAAGTTGTAGATCCATCCGATCTTTTAAAACTTGTGCGGCTGCTTTGGGGTTAACTTTTTGTACGATTTCTTTGATATCATCTTCAGATATCGATGCATGAGATTTATTTAATTCTTTCTTGATAGCTTCAACTGCTGCTAATTTTTCAAGTCTTATTGGTTCTGTCCACGCCCAAATTTTTTGGACTAAATCTTCTTTTTTATCTTTACTGGTGATATCTAAACAACCTGCACAACGTTCTCTTAAGCCATCACGGGAAAGTTTTCTTAGCTGTTCTAAATCTAAAGATGCTAATTCTTCGCGTCTTTTAATGATTTCTTCTACTGTAAGGGTATGCTTTCTAGGCATCTGACAACCTCATTTGTCTATCTATATTATCCATAATACCCCAGTGGTTTACAAAAAGTACTGGGTTAATAGAAATTTGATGAGATTGTAGAAAATCATAGATAAATATCTATGTTGTATTTATATTTTTATTGTTGATAGGAATATGCTAAAACCCGGTATTGGTGAAGATACCGGGCTTTGATGTGGTTGTTTGAGTGCAAAAAGAAAGACTTTATCCTCTACTCGACAAATACTCAGGAGGAGACGCCTCCTCTGTCTCTATAGCTCCTATTGCGCTCCACCTTTTGGCTCCTTCGTTGAATGCGATCGCTCACTCAAAATGTTGTTGTTTAACCCCACCATTGTGGATACACATTTTTTGACTACTCAAAAATTTTCCCAGATTTGGTTTTTCAAATTGTGTATACACATTTTTTGTCAACTTGAAAATGTGTATACACAATTATTTTTTTGACGTGGATTCTGAAGACATTTGGAGCCTAATTATTAAAATAACTTATGGAATTCTTATTTTTCTCTGACGAAAGTTGGCTTCATTTGGCTTCACCTAAAATCGATGCACCGAAAATTTATAAGCTTTTCATAGCAACGCTTTCACCCTTGAAGAGAATAATTTTATCAGTGAATAGAACCATTATCAACCTCTCGGAAATGTCCTTTTTCACAAAATTATGAGCGCGTTGATTTTTTCAGTTTGTGAAACTTACTACACATTTACTCAAAATTATTTTCTTCTAAATCCTCAACAGCACAAACCAAAACCTCATATCCCAAAAATCTAATTCAATTTCTCAAACACATCAGATTCACATTAATTATATTTATCTGTTGGACGCGTTCGCGTAGCGTGCCGGATGGCATCTCGCACCCAATCTTCACCGCCTCCAATCTCCAACTGCAAACTTATGGTGTACTCCTGTAAAACATGTCTCATCCGGTGATACCTCCCCCATCCTCAATTGCAAGCCTATAGTGTACTCCTGTAAAATATGTCTCACTTGTTGATACCTGGGTTACATCAATAAGGGATCTCCAAGAAATAAAATGTCCAGCCCTATCAAATATATTGTGGCTCAGTCCAAGCACTGGTAAGCGTTCCGCCTGAAGGGCGGAACGCAGGGCTGGACATTTTATTTTTTGGAAAGGCCTAAGCTATTACTGAAAATTAATACTCTATTAATCGTTAGTGCGATCGCGTCCAACCTCGCCGCGTGTAGACAAGTTGTAGACAACTCACTCATGTACACCACTAGTTACAGGTATCACTTAGTGGCACTCGCACCAAGGAGGGGCATAAGAGGGGACGGCGGGCAGTGGGGCGATCGCGCCTGGGAAAGGTTATGTTTTGTTATCTTCTTGTGGCATAACCTCTACCCCGATTCCACGCGAAAAAGGTAAGTAACGCTAGTGGTAACAATGGAAGAAAAAAGAGGTTGGGGGTCAAAGTGACCCCCAACCAAGAACCCATGAGACAGTCGATTGCTCATCGGAACCCGACACAATGCTGCCATAATCAAGAAGGATGAAGTGCTTCAGGTGTAGGCTGTTGACTTTGTTGGTTTTTAGTAAAAATATACTATGGCTCTTTGTTTTGCTTAAAAGCCCAGCCAGTACAAGGTTTCAGGCATAGTGGAGACCAACACAAAAACTGCATGAAGCATCCCCCAAAAAAGGCACAGAGTCAACAGCCTACTTCAGGTGGTCGCCCGCGACTATCTGGGGTTGGAAAACTGGCCAGATATGAAGTATGCAGGCTAATTGTTTTTCGTGATATACGAAGTCCTTACTGGTCTTCCCGTTTCTGCCTCAGTTTGTGCTTACTGGGCAGCCTAGCTCAAAGAGACGGGTGACTCACTCCCTGAAACCTGAACTTTTTGGCTCTCAACGGATAATCCACTCCAGCACAGCAAATAGTATCAGGGAAAGTGAGGAGATAGCTTGCAGATGTCTAACAATCGTTTATCAACAGGAATTTTGGGACTCAACGAAGTTCTTTATGGTGGCTATGTTCCTGGTCGTGCCTATTTGGTTCGAGGTGAACCGGGCGCTGGTAAAACAACGTTGGGACTGCACTTTTTAGCGTCAGGAGCCGCAAACGGCGAACCTGTTTTATTTATTACATTGGCAGAAACCGTCACCCAACTGCAAAGAACGGCTGAAGGATTGAAGTTTGACACTCAGGGCATTACATTTCTTGACCTTAGCCCCACTTCTGAATTTTTTGCTCAGGTACAAACTTACGATATTTTCTCCCCGGCTGAAGTCGAGCGCGAACCGACTACCCAACGTATCGTGGAACAAGTTGAAAGCTTGAAGCCGCAGCGAATTTTCATTGACTCAATGACGCAGTTTCGCTACCTGGCGACCGATACCTTTCAGTTTCGTAAGCAGGTATTGTCGTTTCTGCGATTTTTGACCGAGAAAGACATCACGGTTCTGTTTACCTCAGAACACAGTGCCGAAGCTCCCGATGATGATTTACAGTTCATGAGCGATGGGGTGCTGAATTTGAACTTTAATCAGGGCGATCGCACCCTAGCGGTTTCCAAGTTTCGAGGTAGTGATTTTCGCAATGGCAACCACAGCTTTCGCCTCACTAGTGATGGAATGCAGCTTTTTCCAAAATTACTGCCTCGAGTAATGGAACAAGCGATGACCACAGAAGTAATTTCCTCTGGGCTTCCAGAAATTGACAAACTGCTGCATGGTGGCATCGAACGTAGCACAATCGCCCTCATCAGCGGACCGAGCGGCGTGGGAAAGAGTACGCTAGGGCTTCAGTTTATGAAAGAGGCAGCCGGACGGGGAGAGCGATCGGTGGTTTATACCTTTGAGGAAAACAAGGAAACGCTGTTGCATCGGGCTGAAAGCGTCAATGTTCCGGTTCACGCGATGCTGGAGCGCGGCACTTTGGCGATCGTGCAAATCGAACCGCTTTACTACACTCCGGACGAATTTGCCAACCTTGTGCGGCAGGAAGTCGAGCAACAGCAGGCGCGGATTGTCATGATTGATAGTGTGTCTGGCTATAAACTTTCAGTTCGGGGCGAAGAATTAACGCCTCACCTCCATGCCCTCTGTAAATATCTAGAAAACATGGGGGTTGCTGTCCTGCTGATCAACGAGGTTGAAGCGATTACGGGAGAATTTCATGCAACCGAAATTGGCATTAGCTATTTAGCAGATACCATTATCTTTCTGCGCTACCTGGAAATGGGCGGCGAACTGCGACGAGTGATCGGCGTGCTCAAAAAGCGGATGAGCGATTTTGAGAAAACCCTGCGCGAATTTCAAATCACCCGCTACGGGCTCAAGGTGGGCAGTCCGCTCAATCGGCTTCGAGGTATCCTCACGGGTGTCCCTGAATTGCTGGAAGGGGAGTAAGCAATGAACCGAATTTTGATCTTTGTTGAGCAAGCGGAAAATCGCCGCCTCCTGGCAGAGTGGCTGGCACGATCTTACGAGGTCGTTGTCGGGGAATCGGTGGTGCAGACAAAGAATGCCGTTCCACTGCTGGACGAACCGTTTGACCTATGCATTCTCGATGGTCCAGCCTTGCATCATTTATGGGAATGGGTACAGGCAAGAAAACAGGTAGAGCAGCCGGTATTTTTGCCCTTCCTGCTGGTTACACTCCAGGCGGATGTCAAACTGTTGACGCGACATCTCTGGCAAACGGTCGATGAACTGATTACGAAACCGATTGAAAAGTTAGAGTTGCAGGCACGGGTGGAAATGTTGCTGCGAGCACGACGGCTCTCCCTGGAGCTTCAAACTGCACTGGAGCAAGAACGCGAACTCAAACAACTCAAATCTCGTTTCGTCTCAATGGTGTCTCATGAATTTCGCAATCCGCTCAATATCATTTCTGGATTTACCCGCCTATTAGAGCAACACAACTTACCATCCGAACGACGAACCGATTTTTCCCAACGGATTCAAACAGCGGTTAAATCTATGACGGCATTACTGGATGATGTCTTGGCGCTTGGCAAAGTGGAAGCAGGGACATTGGTAGCTAATGCGACACTGCTGGAGATTGAGCCGTTCTGCCGCAAATTGGTTGAAGAAATTAAAGTTAGCACAGGCAGCAATCACACGATTCGGATCGACTGTGAAGATGAGTGCTTTACGGCTCGCATTAATGAAGCACTGCTGCGGCAGATTCTAACGAATCTACTCTCTAACGCAATCAAATATTCACCTCCCAAAAGCACCGTTTGGCTTAAATTGCAGTGCCAAGCCGAGGAGGTCAGCTTTCAAGTGCAGGATGAGGGCATTGGCATTTCCCCCACCGATCAAAGTAGGTTGTTTGAATCTTTTTACCGTGCCAGCAACGTTGGTCAGATTCCAGGAACGGGATTAGGGTTAGCAATTGTGAAGCAGGTGGTTGAGCAGGCGGGTGGAACGATCTCAGTGACCAGTCAGGTGAATGTTGGAACAACATTCACCGTAACTTTGCCGAGCAACCATTAGTTAAGCTTTTTTATCGAAATGCTGTGCCTGGATTTACTGTAAACGGTGAGGA
>NZ_AJLJ01000141.1 GCF_000317245.1 Fischerella muscicola SAG 1427-1 = PCC 73103 | reverse complement strand
TTTGCCTCTGTTCTTCTGCATTAGGCCTTTCCAATTAATAAAATATCGGTGCCCTCGCGTTCCGCCCTTCAGGCGGAACGCTCACCAATTCTTGGGTTGAGCCAAAATATATTTGATAGGGCACCGATATTTTATTTTTCGGAGATCCCTTAGCAATGTTTAGCCTTTGTTTTTCAAACAAATTTTGAGCATCAAACATATATTCGTCTATTTTGCATCACCTTACCTTTTAGTATTGCAAATCTAACCACGCCAAATCTCGCCAACGATTTGATACCATTAGGCTCAAGCCCAAAAAAGAGCGCCGCTCATCTTTGGGCATTTTATTATTTGGAGATCCCTAAGTAGGGTGAACCAAGTTAGAAATTGCTTGTACTAAGGCTAACGGTTCGATTGGTTTGGTTATGTGTCGGTCAAAGCCAGCTTTTAGTGCCTGTTGCTGATTTATTTCACCAGCATAAGCTGTTAAAGCAATGGCTTTGATTTGCCTATATTGTGGCCATAAATTTCTCAGTTGCTGTATCAACATATAACCATCAATATTAGGCAGGCCAATATCACTCAGTAAAATATCAAATTTAGATTGCTTAAGTATGGTTAGTGCCTCTTGTGCGGAACAAGCGGCAGTCACACTGCTTCCATGCTGCTCTAGCACAAACGCAACCAATTCCCTGGTATCAGGCTCATCATCCACTACTAAAACTTTGACACCACTCAAATCAATGCATAAATCAGACAATTTACTATCCTCAGTTGTTGTCGGCTGGGAAGACATTAATGGTAATCGGATGATAAAAGTAGCTCCTTGCTCAACACCTGGACTTTGCGCCTCGATTGTGCCACCATGCAGTTCTACCAACTGGCGTGCGATCGCCAAACCTAATCCTAGCCCACCGAACTTTCTAGTGCTCGAGCCATCTTCTTGGCGGAAGTAGTCAAAAATATAAGCTAGAAAGTCAGGAGCAATACCTTTGCCTGTGTCGTTAACAGTAATTTCAGCCAGATTGCCCAGTTGCTCTAAATGGATGTTCACCTGTCCCCCTGGAGGCGTAAATTTGACAGCGTTGGAGAGCAGATTCCAAATCACCTGTTGCAAACGAGTTGCATCACCTCTAACCTGACCCATATTCGGTTCAAGTGCTGCTTGCAGCCTGATTGACTTGGCTTGGGCTGCCAGCTGTACCGTTTCCATTGCCCCCATAATCGTTGCTGTCAGGTCTACCGGAGTCCGATTCAGGTTAAGTTTGCCTTGCAAAATGCGTGAAACATCCAACAAATCTTCTATCAGTTGTGATTGCAATTGAGCATTGCGGTGAATAGTTGCCAGTCCTTGTTCTATCTTGGCTTCACACAGCTTGCGTTTGAGAAGAAGACTAGACCAACCTAATATCGGATTCAGCGGTGAGCGTAACTCATGTGAAAGCACCGCTAAAAATTCATCTTTAACTCGGTTTGCGGCTTGGGCTTCTTCTCGTGATTGGCGTAACTGTGCTTCTACGAGTTTTTGATTTGTAATATCTATCAGTATCCCATCCCATGCGTTGCCTTCTGTCGTCGCCACGGCACGGGAACTGCCAGCTATCCATTTGAGTTTACCTGATGGCGTAATTATCCGTCCTTCCCACCGCCAGGGTAAGAAACTCTCTACAGCATGAGTAACTGAAGATTTAAACGACGCTACATCCTCTGGATGAATTAATTCCACAAAGGAATTTCCATCTTGAACAATCGTTTGCGCCTCTAACTCCAATAGTTCACAACAACCGGAACTCAAAAAAGTAAACCGATAAGGATGATCTCGACAGGGTGAGTAACGATATACTATCCCAGGCACGTTTGCTACCAGTGCCTCAAACTGAGTTTGAGTGTAATTGAGCTTTGTACGAATTGCTTGCTCTTGCCGTGCAGCATTCTCTGCCTTTTGATGCCAATGATTGAGACTTTGCAGAGCAGAAGCACTAAAACCTGCTAAACTGCTCATCAACCGATAATCCTCACCATCAAAGCGTCGTGTTTTCCGATGGGAGACAATCCAAAGAGTGCCTAATGGTTGATCATTGATGTCTAGCGGAATTAGCAATCCCTCTACAATCGGCAACAGTGGATGATGTAAGTAAGTAAAATAGCGCTCGGGATAACTATAAAGTTGTACTTGTTTAGAAGAAAGTGTCGTGCCACAGGGACTAAAATTACCGGGAGTCGTGGTTTGTTCTAAAAACTCCAATCCGCCTGCAATTGCTACCCAGCGAAATCTAGATTCGCCATTGGAATCTGTTTCCAGTAAGCTAATTCCGGCTGAATCTGCTTGACATAATTCCAGTCCAATCCGCACTAGAGTTTTGAGTAGTAATTGCGGTTCATCACTCAGGTGTTGGGATAGCGTGTGCAGAGCTTGGTTTTCAACAGCTAAGTCTGGCTGTCTTGTTCGACGACCAGCTAGTTCTTTTGTAATCAGAACTTCCGTTTCTGTGGCTGCTTGAGTATTATTTTGAGATAAACGCATACTCTAAATATAGGATTTCAAAATCACAGCCATCTTTCCTATTTGTAACAGTTAACAAAAAACTTATGAGTTTTCCTTTACATATGTATATATGTAAACATACTCATCACTAAA
>NZ_AJLJ01000140.1 GCF_000317245.1 Fischerella muscicola SAG 1427-1 = PCC 73103 | reverse complement strand
GCAGCTAATATTTCATCTTTCAAAATTATTTAATATCTCTGCAAAAATATTGTTTTTTGAAGAAATTATCGTCAAATATTGCTCCAAATCGCTCCAAATTGCTCCACAAAAACAATTCTCAGAAAATCCCTGTAAAATCTTTCTAGCAAGACTTTCAGGCTGCTTGGAGAAACTTTCACAAGTGAATCTAACCATCAAAATTTCCTTTGTCCAAAAAAATATTCCAGCTTTTGATTTTTTCACTTTGTGAAACTTACTACACATTTGCTCAAAATTATTTTCTTCTAAATCCTCAACAGCACAAACCAAAACCTCATATCCCAAAAATCTAATTCAATTTCTAAAACACATCAGATTCACATTCATTATATTTATCTGTTGGACGCGATCGCGTAGCGTGCCAGATGGCATCTCGCACCCAATCTTCACCGCCTCCAATCCCCAACTACAAACCTATAGTGTACTGTTGTCAAATATGTATCATTAGGTGATACCTGGGTTATATCCCAACTTCACCAACGCCACACGACATATCAATAAATATTGACGCGTTCCTCAGCCGCCCTAGTATCACCTGACGATACTGTCGGCTGATGCCCTATAAATGTATACCGTCGTCCGTCGATTGAATACTATTGGTCTACAATTGTCAGATTGCGTTTTACATTTTGTCTACAATTTGTAGACAGCTAGTTGACTGTAGACTTACGCTAAACATTTACCCGTTTTTTGTCCGCAATTTTTGCACACTATTGGTTAACTCAAAACTGCGGACACCGTACCCAATTACTAGTTTTAAGTATATCTTTAGACAAAAACACCCCATTTTTCTAAGTATGTCCGCAGTTTTCCTATATATATATATCTATAAAAAACTGCGGACAGGTTTCATTCCCCTTTGGCTTCTCCTCTTTAAAACTGCGGACAGGATAACTACTAGTTGCTGGTGGGTGATTGGGTGGTTGGGGACGTGGTGCGATATGCCATCCGGCACGCTACGCGATCGCGCTAACGACCAAGTTACCGTTCCCGGTAAAAAGTGTTTGCTCCTCTACAATGCCATACAGCAACTTGCAGGTACATTCCCACACCAACAACAAAAAACAATCCCCTCACAGGCGATTCTGGAGGGGCATAAGAGGAGATGAGTCATTGAGGCGTGAGGCGTGGGGCGACAGCCGGGGGGCGGCGGGCGATCGCGCCCTCACCCTTTTCTCTAACTGGCTAATCTTCGCTTTGGTCAACACTGCCATCTAAATGATGCCTCCAAAGCTTCTAGTCGCTCCTCTAATAGTGATTCCTTGGCTCGTGCCGCAGTGGTCAATAAAACTTGAATAGCTGATACTTTTTGGGATCTCCAAAAAATAAAATGCCCAGCCGTCGCTTTCG
Organism: Fischerella muscicola SAG 1427-1 = PCC 73103; assembly: GCF_000317245.1. Classification (GTDB taxonomy): domain Bacteria; phylum Cyanobacteriota; class Cyanobacteriia; order Cyanobacteriales; family Nostocaceae; genus Pelatocladus; species Pelatocladus muscicola_A. The sequence goes on along the minus strand of NZ_AJLJ01000140.1, from coordinate 7 downwards.
CCTAAAC
>NZ_AJLJ01000139.1 GCF_000317245.1 Fischerella muscicola SAG 1427-1 = PCC 73103 | reverse complement strand
TAGTTGCTGTGAGGACTGGTGAAGTGATTGGTAAACTTCTTTGGCAACATCTTCACTTAGTAACAACGATCTATTTATGCGCCTACTCCATAATTCCTCAATTGATAATTGCTTCAAATCAAATCCGAAGTAGGCTTTTTCTAGTGCAGCATCTACTTGAGAAATAGCATCGTTGCTTACTTGCGCGATCGCGTCGTTATTTACTTCTGGTTGCTGTTTTTCCTCATAGGGGCAGATATAGCGTAGCTGACACAGGGGGCAAACTGAACCGTATAGTTTAAAAATACAGCTAGTGTTTAGAGGTGAGATATTTTCTAAAGTATTGTCCTGCATGGTTTTCACGCTTTTGATATTCCAGGGCGATCGCAATTGAAACATACTTGCAATGCCAAGGTCATTTTTTGCCTGTTTCCTACCCCAAAGAACTAATAATACTTTGGGTTAGAAAGCGCTCAATTGGTCTACAAACCTTTATTCACAATAGTTTCACGGATTTAAGCTTCAGATATACTCTAGTGTTTAGCATCAAAGATTGTAAATAAAGTTAATAAATACTTCTATCGTTGTAGCCATACACACCCAAGATTTGCTACCTTGTGTAATTTTCACTGAAAAGTCTGAAACCTATGTACAGCAGGAGTTTATAGACGAGCTTGACTAAATCAAACGGATAACGATTAGACTAGACAGTTTAGTTTGCCCCCTGTGTCAGCTACGCTATATCTACCCCAGGTAAAAAGACCAGCGTCCGGGAGATATTTCCCATTTAGAAAACTTATTAACCGAAGAGTGTGGCACTGAAGAGGGTAAAAAAATGAAGAGAAAGAGGAGGAAGAAAAACCAAGAAAAGGGCGGGCAAGGCTGAAGTAAATAGCACAGATGATCCAATTTTTTAGAGATAGTTTCTCAATAATGATCTACATTATTGAGAATGATATTTTCTATCCAGAAATTAAATATAAGCATTCCATCTCGGCTCAATACCATCTTCAAAGAGGGTTGCGGGAAACGAAAGCAGAAACTTGGCTAAGTGCCGATTTTTCAAATAGATTTACTATATGCTACAAGTGTAAAAGTCTAAATTAAAAAATAAAAAACAATTTTGTATATTAGTTGATCTGAAAATCACTGTTCCATAACTAAATATTTTCTTTTTTCCTCTACAGTAAGTAGAAATCCAATAGTTTAATACTTGCTATTTCTTAGCATATATTTAACAATACACATAACACAGTAAATGGCATTGAGCCGAGCCAAGCGCAAGTTCGGAAATAGAGGTTAGAAAGCTTGTTATATATAGCTTTCAGGTTTTTGAGGAACTTCTGTTTCACGCAACTATAGGAAGGCGACAACAAGTCAAAATGTAGTGCGCTTTTACTAAAAAAGTAGTTTTTACTCTCTCAAATACCAACATTTGGGTGAAAGTTGGCATTTGACAGCAGAGTAACATTGATTTTTAAGGGGTTTTGGGTATGACTACTGAAACTATTCAATCATCGAAAGTTGGTAAAAGTCAAAATCAATAGCGTAAATTCCCCAAAAATAGCCGTTGGCGATCGCAACTAACCATCATTAAACACCAGATATTTTAAGGGTTAGAGCAATTATATACCCTTGATGCCAAATATTAAGCGACTATTTGAAGCGGCAATTTATATAAGTACAAAAATCTTTGAAACCAAGCCAAGAACTATCAAGGTTTTTCAGCCTCTATTTCCGAATTTGCGCTTATCTCGGCTCAATGCCTAAATTGCTTGTATAAAGAGCAATTGAAAATACAAACCATTTTTTAAAACTTAAGTAAATTTCAAAAGGAACAAAAAATCATGACAGTAGCAATCACAGACATAAGGATTATCGAAGGCAAATCAACCCCTACACCTCAAGGTTATCTACAGGTACCTGTAGACTTAAATTATAGTGTTGGTGGTAAATATTTATACTTGTGTTTTAAAAGAAGTAAGGATCAACCAATAACTGACTTGAAAGTTATTGAAGGTCAGAATGCTTCTCCACCACCTGGATACACAAAAATAGATATAGATTTGAATTGGGGGGCAGGTGGTAAATACTTATACTTGTGTTACACAAAAGACGGAGCTCGCCAACCAATTTCAGATATAGTCGTACGAATAGCCACTCAAAGTCGTGAAAAACTAGGTCCACTATATGAACGTGAGGATGTTGGTCGATATGAAATTATTCCAGAAGATTTGAATTGGGGAGCAGGTGGTAAATATTTATATTTGTACTACATACGATTAGTTGACGAAGGTGATTACTTTAATAATGGAGTCAAGGAATACATGCTTGCTAATGTCGGTAAGGAGTATGAGTCATCAAGAATTCAAACAGATCCTTACAAAACATTGATAAGGGCAGAAAGGTTAGTCATTGTTGAAAGAATTTTAATACCACCATCAATAGAATCATTCAAACATACTATAGAAATTGTTAGAGGTACAACCGAGACTCAGGCAGAAACGATATCAAGAGAACTTGAAATATCAATGGGTGGCAATTTTAAAAAATTTAGTACAGAGATCAATCAGAAATTGGGTTTTTCATCATCAAGAACTTTTGAAACATATGAAGAAGAAAGAGTTACAAGAGAAATTCAGTTAGGAGCTGCTGATTACAGTAGACAGTTTGTATATGCTCAAGTTCAGGATGTACTTAAGGTAATCGATGTGCCATCCGGTGTTACAAAATCAGAATTAATCTCAAAAACTGTTGAATCTGGTTATTTTATCTCAAATGCACAAGGAGAATTGACACAACTAGCATTACCCTAATAGGCGTTTGAGTAGCATCCGTGCAAGAACTTACGCTAAGGGATCTCGGTGAAAATAAAATGTCCCGACCTATCAAATATATTTCGGCTCAGCCCAAGGATTGATAAGCGTTCCGCCCCCAGGCGGAACGCGAGGGCACCGACATTTTATTAATTGGAAAGGCCTAATACCAATTTAAGTACTTATGCAAAATTAATTGTATATTGTTTGCCAAATTCTCGAATTACTTTTTCGACATAGGCAACTAAATTATGCCAACTAGAGTATGCATCTATTTCTATCCATTCATATTTCATAAATCGCCAGAGCATTTCTATAACCCGCATTTCTCACAAAGAGATAAAAAAAGGGGGTCAAAAACGGCGAAAATGTATATAGGATAAGTATTTCAACAGTTATAAAGCATGACCCCGACCTTCAGAGATCGTACACCAAAACAATTCATCACCCTTGAAATTAACTATGACTGGACATGACTTTACTTGTTTAAATATGAACTGTTCCGGTATACAATCGTTTTTATTTGGGGCCATACTTTAAACTGCTGAAATTGTTGTGCAATATGCATTTTGGCAGTTTTTGACCCCTATTTCTTCAAGCTTTGTGAGAAATCCGGGTATAAGATTCAATTGC
>NZ_AJLJ01000138.1 GCF_000317245.1 Fischerella muscicola SAG 1427-1 = PCC 73103 | reverse complement strand
TGATGCACACTGTGTTTATATATTCTCTTTATTAATTTGGCTGTATCTACATTCAAATCTCTAATAAATCGCATTTTTATTCTGTTTAATGTTATTCACAATTTTACTTGTTTAATTATTGTAGCAATATACAATTTATTTTGCTTAACTACTTAAGAGCCATTATGTCGTTCTAAAGATGCTTCTATTTATAGAACTAGATGATGTTTTCTTATAATCTTTTTAATTATTGCCTACGTATTTTTATGTGTTTTTGACTACCAGTTAACTAAGTCTGCTGCCTGCTTGAGTATCCGGTTCTATCTGTACTTACTGGTTACGAAATAAAGAACTATCTGCATTTATGTAACTGGTTGCTGTTGCTTTTCCGCGATCGCATAATGGTTGCTTGCCTGCATCTAGTTCTATTAGTCCTGTTGGTTCTATATAGTGTAACTAGTTTTACGATTGTAAATAGATGATAATTGCTGATGGTGTTTTTGATTTTAACGCCCGTAAGTGTATGTATTTTGTGGCACTTGCTATTGTGGTTTACGATTCCGCGTCTACGCGATCGCATGTGGCGGCATCTAGTTCTATTTGCTCTGCTGGTTCTAGTTTACTGTAATGCCATCCCAATTAGGGATCTCCAAGAAATAAAATGTCCAGCCCTATCAAATATATTTTGGCTCAGTCCAAGAATTGGTAAGCGTTCCGCCCTTCAGGCGGAACGCGAGGGCTGGACATTTTATTTTTTGGAAAGGCCTTACGCAAGCTGCTAACTACTAGTGCGTGGAGAAGTGCGATCGCCGTAAGGCGGGTGCAAAGCACCATCGCGTAGCGTGCCGGATGGCATCTCGCGCCCAAGCTTACCAACGCCGCACGACATATCAACCAGTACTTTACATTCAACTATTTTCACGACGTACACTATCGCTTGTCGTTTGATGCTGTTGTAGACAGATTGTCTACAACTCACTAATGTACACCACTAGTTACACATCTCATTCAATGATGCCCGCACCAGCACCACTTTTGCTTCTACCCGCACCACTTTCGCACCACTTGTTTTTCTGGAACCCTTGCTACGCAAGGGATACCGCACCACCAGCACCACTTTTCGAGGGAAATACAAAAAATGACACTAATCAACTATGTTGGTAGTATTAAGTCAACTAAGTAATCCACTTGTTGTTTCAGGTGGATTTTTTCATAGGGAGATCCAATAAATAAATTAGCAAGCGCCGTATTAAAAATATTTTGGCTCAACCCACCTTTGAACGCGCTTTCGCCTGAAGAGCGCGCCTCGACGGCGCTTGCTAATTTATTCGTGGGCTTGTGCCATACACTAGCAGACATAATCGCACTACCAACTGATAACACTAGTCACGTCCCCGCGTCCTTTATTGTGATACTGCCCTAAACTATATTTGTTGTTATGGTCATCTACTAAGGTTTGATGCCGTTTAATCCAATCCCCTACTACTTGACCATTAGAGCCTGATAGCTGCCTTAACGTTACGTTGCCGATGTACCAGCGCTCCGAGTTTGAAGGGGCAACATTATCGTTGTAGTCGGCAACTGCCCGAAATGCTCTATAAATTCGTTCTTCAATTGCACCTCTAGCCTTACTCCCCTTCAATTCCTCACTTGGCACTTGTGACCAATCCTTATCACTTTCAACTGTTACCCGTGGCACTGGTGCTGGTCGTGGCGTGGGTGCAAGTGCTAGCGCCGCAGTCGCACCACTATCAATTTTTTCTACCAACTTATAAACCAGTTGCTCTAATTTCTCCATCCGTTCGGTTAGGTTGGTTGATTCTGGGGGGATAACTTCTTGCTGTGGCATTTGTCCAACGAAGAGGCTCTTAGAAGGGGGCTCTTAGCAGGGGGAAATGACCCCTTCTAAGAACCGTGGAGCAGAGCGGAATATGGGTCTGAGTCCCCCACTTCTATTAAGTGGCTCTCGTACCCTGCGGGAAGCTGGCGTAACAGGTGGGGTCGAATCCCCATCTGAATTATCCCCCTTGCTCCCTGCTCCCTGCTCCCCTGCTTCTTCTTCAATCTCCTTGGCTTGTTCCTGGTTGGTTGCTTCTAACTGTGCAATTTGGTTTTGTGCTTCTATTAACTGGCGTTGCAGTGTGGCGACTTGTTCAGAGGATTTGAGCAAGCGATTAATAACCTCTTGCTGGTTGGGCAGTTCCCAAGTTTTTTGCAGTTCCTTGATTTTCTCTAGGTCAGAAGCTAGAACTCTGGTATTAGCTATTTTTTGTTCGCTCATAGTTGGGTAGGGGATTGGCTTGGTAACGTAATAATCGCTATATCCGGCTGATGTAACGAGGTGGCTTAGTTCGCGATCGCTCTTAATGTCTTTGCTGATGTGTCCCAAAAATTTGGAAGCATAGAGAATCTTTGCACCATAGGAACCCTTGCACTCTCTTTCAGTTACCAAGACGGCACAAGCAGCCCTTAACGCCTTGTTGTTATCCTGCTTCTCCCCGTGTCTGAAGGTCAGTACTGGGTTTTCTTGCCCAGTGTCGCCAAAGTAAGCACGGACTACACGATTGAGCGAACCATTACGACGCTTATCAATTTCAACGTTTTGGCGGGTGAGACTTGGGAATTGTTTTTCAACTTCTCTCAATAATTGTGCTGTGCCTGGTTCAGAGCGAAGCTTGCTAAGGCACTTAACAACGTACTCAGCTCTAAACAAAGTATCAATTTCAAACACTGGCTTTTCACCACGCTTTTTACCTTGTCCTGAAAAAGTTACTTTGTACGGTTTATCTTTTACTAGCTTAAATTTGGCACGAGCTAATATTTCATGAGGACGGCGGCCCGTTGCAGCGATTAGCCCTACTGCTAACTCGTGAGGATCTTCACTTGTTAATAATTTTTCAGTTGTTTCTATGTAGCGCTCTGGGTCAATTTCTTTACCGTTTTCTAACCTGTCTATGGTACGAGTTGAGTTATTGCGACTCTCCCATTGCTCCTTATTCAAGCCACAAAGTAGAGGGACATAGTGCTTTAGTTCATACCCCTTAACGCTTCCATCGGCGTTATGCTTGGCGATTAACTCGGCGTTTTTGCCTTGAAAGAGTGGGATTGATTTAAAAAGTTTGTACAAACCGCAACGACTTAACAAAGTGCCTAACGATTTTTCGCTGTAGTTGGTTTGTTGCAGCCAATCGTTGAAGCTCGAGCAGTGGGGTTTAATTTCCTCATAGCTTTGCAAATCCTTGGTTGCTTCAAATAGCTCCTTAATCTTCTCTTCTAGTGCTTTGCTCATTTGCATTGTCCCCAAAAAAACAGGCAGGCTTAGAAACCCTTTGATTAATCGTTGGGTTAGAGAGATATCCCATAGAAGCCTGCCTGTTTTTTCTACGTGGAAGACCCTCATTCCCCTCACCTCCTTAACCAGTTCTATTATAGAATACTGGTTCTACCATGTCGAGCAACTAGTTCTATTTATTTTTGAGATTTTAATAGCCCAACATGGTAAATGCTGGGCTGTAAGTGCAAAAAGATGTCGTATATTTTGCACTTATTTTCCCTTCTGCGCGATCGCACTTCCACAAAAAAACAGAGGGAAGGTTTTGAGCCTCCCCTTGTTGTCTTCGTTATTACAATTTTGCTTAGTATATATCTTCCATTCGACAGATATATATTCTTCCTTCAGAAACAGGATAATTGTCGAGCTTGGTTATTCCAAGCTACCACTTAACATCATCGCTGTCGCGTTCCAAGGAAAGCGGCAGCATTATTAGTGTAACCACTATTTGATGCGATCGCATCACTCCCCTCACTGCTTGGCTAAAATTACGCAACGCCATCTTGTGTACTTCGTGTAGAAACCTGTCTACACAATAGTAACGACAAAAAACTGACGGCACGATTGTATGCTCATCAGTATTTATCCAGGTGATGTTAATTTTACTTGGATGCTCATCAGTATTTTGGGTATTTATGCAGTTGGTGGTAATTCTGATTCTGGTATTTCAGGTAAGTGTCGAATCAGTTCTCTAATAATGTCGGTTAGTGGTCTTCCGGTATGGTGACTGTATTTTTCAAGTTTTTCAACTTCAGATGAAGTCAAATTTATAGTCAAGCGCTTAACAGCCCATTTCTTATTCATTGTTAGTATCTAATGATGTTAATAACCTTAATTTATACATCTATCAAAGAAAATTGGAGTTTTGTTTTCAGATTAATTTTTCGATAGCAGGTCAACTAATTCTTGCTTTTTCTTCTTGGTATATCCGGTAATTCCTTGTTTTTTCGCCATGTCTTTGAGTTGTGCAACAGTTAAACTATTCAAAGTATTACCATCTGTGATAACTTCTGGAGTTGGTTGAGGAGTCAGGTAGAAAACTTCCTTGAGTGCTACCAGCTTTTTCCCCTTAGTGATACCGCATTTAAGTTTTGTGATTGGCTCTAAGCTTTTCCAGTATTGGCGTGGAGATTCATCAATACGATTGGTAGCGATCGCCAGCTTCACACCTTTTAACTCACTACCAGGTTTTTCTATCAGGTACTGCAACGCAGACTGAATTTCATCTCTAGTTGCAGTTGATAGGTTAATTTGAGGTATGGACTCTCCGGTAAGAATCTTGGTTAACTCAAATGTTTTTTCACTCTTATCTGCAATAATACACCAAACTCTTTCTAGCCCAGCTTCCTCAGCGATCGCATAAATAAATGAATTGCCAATAACCTCATACTGGTCTTCAGTGATTTCTTTAACAATTACTGGAACCCAATTACGTCCATCTGATTCAAGCAGCGCTTTTGCAGCTGCTTTGATTAAAAATTCTGGTGCATCTGTGCTTTTACCTGGGTTAACTTCATGCATGTAAAGGCACATCAAATTTCCAACATTACTTAAGCTCATATTTGCCCTCCTATTGCAAAAAGTATTCCTTGGCTAGCGCTAAATAATGGTCGCAGACTGTTCGGTTTTTATAAACAGCAGGGATACGAGCAAACGCAGCGCTTGCAATATGCGCGTAACTAGGTATATCAAAAATATGTCGGTCTTTCCTCGCCTGAGTGTATTTAGGGTAAAAGAATGGCGTAAGGTCAATATAATTAACTTTATCCTTTTTGCCTTTTTCTATGATTTCGTCTATCGCCTGTTCTGCGGTAAGGGAGATCCAATAAATAAATTAGCCCAGCCGTATTAAAAATATTTTGGCTCAACCCAAGGATTTAGGCGCTTTCGCCGTTTAGGCGAAAGCGACGGCTGGGCTAATTTATTCTTTGCAAGTGCCTAAGCTTTTGAGCTTCAGTAATAAATTCACCGTTATAAAAGATGGGCAGAGCTATTGGCCCTCCGTCTTTTCTTTCGTTTTGGATTTCGGGAATAAAACGCTTAATGACGATAGCTGCATTCTCCAGTGAATAGATACTGTTATGCTTTGTAGGGATTAAAACCACATCTGCGGCGTAAACAGCACATTGGCTAAAGAATCTCCAGTTAGGCGCAGAGTCAATCAAAATGTAGTCGTATTGCGATTTGAATACTTCTAATGCTTGCCGCAATCTGTTAATACTTAACATTTGGCGTAGTTTTTCCTCCCCCAAACTTAGGAGTTTTTCATCACCAGTAATAATGTCAAACCGCAATAACCCACCGGATTTATTGGGGTATTGATACGCTGTTATCAATTCGTTAACTAACTGATCTCTCTTATTGACCAGCCACGAATATAAAGTATCTTCCTTGGGTTTAAGCCTTAGTGAGTTTGTTAGGTCTTGTTGATTGGGGTCAAAATCTACAATGAGCGATAGCTTCTTCTGCATTGCCAACGTAGCAGCCAAATTAACTGTGGTAGTGGTTTTCCCTACCCCGCCTTTGTTGTTATATACAGCTATAGTTAATGCTTTTTGTGGGTTGTCAATCTTCTTCTTGATTGCACAAACAACTTCATTTAAGTTATCTAGTGTAAGTTCCCAGCAAGGAAAAGCAGGATGAATGACCTTACCATGTTTTCTAAATAACTGGATGTAGGTGGAGTTAGTCACAATTCCCCATTGAGCAGACCTGCAATTTGGGGCGAGTAAATAACGTTTAAGCTGGTAAACTGCTGACCTGTATTGCGTGGAGTTTCCGCCTAGATTAATATCTCTGCCTTTTAACTCTAATAATAGGTAGGGATTGGATTTAGTGTGAATAAAGATATCGTTGCCAGCGTTCCTACGAACAGCATAATCAACAGTATCAGCACCGCTTCCAGTGCCAAACTGTGGAACAGTTTCAGTGACACTAAATCCTAGTGCTTTTAGCAACTCTGGGATAAATATATTACCGACAATCGACTCTTGTGCATCCCTCGGAAGGCTCTGTAGTACTTGATATAATTGGGACAAATCCATAAATTTAGGTTTACGTCAACAAACACAGACCGTTAGTTAACGGTCTGTGTTTAATATAAGTATGCTCACGATATAACAGGTCTTATATAAAATTTTACATAAGGTTATTTGCTATTTGGATGAAGTCTGAATTTACTAAAACAGTGATAGTAAATCATCAAAGTCTAAAGTGCGATTGCGGGATAGCGCTCAAGCACACTAATAGTTAGCAGCGATGGAACGAGATGCAAACACAAAAATCAAACGATCTCCTTGTACTCAATTCTTAAGAGCTACGTGAGGCAGGAAGAGGGGTGTACCCTGTTGCTTGTGATTTATCTTTAACTAAAATTACGCAACGCCATCTTGTGTACTTCGTGTAGAAACCTGTCTACACAATAGTAACGACAAAAATGCTGACAACAGTCTTGGACAGTCATCAGCATTTTGGGCATCTTTGTTTAATACACAAAGCTCCAAGTCTGGCTGAAAAATCAACTCGTTCAAGCAGTAAGGTAAAAATAGAAGAGGGAACTTTCCTTGATTCCCTAAAATAAACTACCAATGTAAGCAAACAAACGACAATGAAAATACAACATTGGTACAACAGCATAACTTAACTGCTAATCCCTAGAAACCCTTTCTGTATCAGGTATAGAGTTTACGTCAGAAAAGTGCGATTTCCTATGCTAAAAGGAATTGCAAACAGTTATGAGCAAAAATGCTCACCTGGGTAGCGATCGCTCAGAGGTGGCATAATATCAATTACCCTCAACTGGATTTAACCTGCTTTACCCCATCTTACAGCCATCCAGAGATCCTCCATCGAATTGTCGTTGAAGTAAAGGGTAAATGAACCTATTGGGGCTGGTAGTGGAATGTTTGTCAACTTGCCTGTCTTCAGATTTCCTAAAGCTGCATCTTTGAGCAAGCTATCTTTACTGCCTGTACCGTCTGCATTAGTGCTGATATCTACCGTATTTTTCACGGTTTCAGCAAAGAAGTCTAACCGTTTAACTGCTTCCAGATGCCCCTGACTCCAGAAAGGATAATGCTCTGCTCTAAGATTCAACGTTAACTCTGCTGTCTTAGTCGCTCCTTCAATTTTGGCACTCTTGAACTTTGCCCATTCTGTGGGAAATTCATGGCGCAGGGAGAAGAGCCGCACAGAGCCAACCGCCTGGGCTGCATCAATCTGATCCTTTAGATGCGCGATCGCCCCGTTCTTCAGCAACCCGCCGCCATAACGAGCGGTATAGCGTAGATGCAAAATGACATCGGTAATCGTGTCATAGTCGAATTGGAGGGGATCACCTTTGCTAGGATTGGCAGGAAGTTCTAGCTTCCATTCGCTAATGGCTCCTAAGCCTTCAAAAGGTAGGTAGCGATCATCACCTAAATTTGTCTCGAATAGTCCGCTGTCAGATTGTCCACTGCTAGTGACGATGGATTGTAAATTGCCAAAGGAATCGATGAAGCGATCGTCCTCGCTATCACGCAGGTAGCTACCATCCTTTAACAGGGCGTTTTGGCGAATCGAGCTTTTCAGCAGTGTCAGCGTACAATTCACACTGGTGTAGGAACCCGTCACACAAGGAATCGTAACGGCAACGGTTTTGATGCGCCGCAGGTAATGTCCGGAACCATCTATATCGAACAATTCTTCGGGAAGGGAAACTGTACAACTGCCAGTAGTGCGTAATTGCAACAATGCTTGGGGACTAACTTGAAGCAGGCTGATATGTTTCGTCAGTTCCAATTCCCGCTTGTTGTTCTCGTGATAAGCCATCTCCATCCGCTTCACATCTAGATAGAGTGCTTCACCAGAAAGTAAGCCTTTGCGTCCGCCATCCCAGTAGTTGAATTTGACATAGTCGGTTGCATCCACTTCTGGGCGCATCAACTGCCGCTTCATTGTTTGCTCTGCCTTACGAGCCGTGTCAAAAGCAAAGCGGTAGTACTCATAGTAGAGGCGTGAGAGTTCACCCTGCATCCAGGCATAGAGTTCTTGATTGGTAAATTTCTCGTTCAAGAAACGCTCAATCTCCTGTGACTGCTCGATCTGCTTTTGGATGGTCAGATATTCGTGATGGGCAATTTGTTCTACGATCAGAGAAGTGAGAATTTGTCGCCCAATCTGCATCAGTTCGTGGGCAGCAAGGTTATATTGCAATAGCCAATCATCAGCTCGACGTTCATGAAATGCGGTTTTGGCTGCAATGTTGGCTTGTTCCTGATTATAGACAGAAATCATCCTCAGGATTCTGGCTGCAATCTCAACTGACTTGGTGATTGCGGTGCCAACTTTGACATCAATCGTTCCACCTAACCCCCAGAAATGCAAATTACCTTTTGCATCTGGAATAAAAGCTAATGCCGCCCCGACTGCTTCCACAACAGAGGCAGCCAATCCTGTATCCCTTGCGGTCGGTAAGAGCGTGTTTAACTCAGCATCTTCTTTGCTGTTCAGGTAGAGTGCACCTTGCCCTGATGCACCAGACTGGTTAGAGGGAGAAGAACCTCCAGCGATCGTCAGATTTGGCAGGGTCTGAAGGGCTAGAGTTCTATCATATTGTCCAACCAGCGCGGCATAGTTTTGATCAAAATTCTCCTCGGTCAACGATAAATGCTCGAAGTCCAATGGTAATGTATCTGGTGCATTACTGTCGGCTGGAAATCCTAGCAATCGCTGGTAGTAGTGGAGTCGCTCTAAAGCTGTTGCGCGGCTAGTGAGGAGAGAGCGTGTAGATTCCTGTGCCTGCTTCCATTGCAAAAAGTGCACATCTTGGGTCATCTGCTGAATCTTGATTTCGTGGCTCTGGCGTAACAGTGCAAGCTGTTCACCCTCGCCTTTCTCAATTGCAGACAACAAGGCCGAACCGAGGTTTCGCACTTCCGCACAGAGTTCCAGGGCTTTCTGGATGATGAGTGGAAACCGCACTGGACTGGGGGGTTGGTTTAACCCATTAATCACAGAACCAATATCAATACCCGCCGCTGCTACTTTGACCAGCATTCCAGGATCGATTGGTGGATCAAACAGGGCAAGTTGACGGAATACGCCTTCGATATTTAGACAATTGCGGATTTTGAACAGACGATCACCAACCGTATCCCAATAACTCAGCAGTTTATCGTTGCGGGGGATACAGAAATACAAGGTGCGTCCGATGCCAAATAGCGGTGCTGCCACACCAGAGTCAGATACCTGAGTTTGCGGCAGTCCTAGATTGAGGGGAAACTTCCCTTCCAGTTCTACGAGGGCATTGCCCATTGCGTCGAGTCCCTTAGCTTTAAGTTGAGCAAAGGTTTTAGGTTGAAATTTTCCCGTTGATGGAATACGCTGTGGGCGTTCTCCCAGAAGGTTTGCTGCTAGTACATAGATTTGGGTTGCTTCGTTAATCGATTCGATCTTGTCTTGCCGAAACAGACTGTCGCCCCAAGCAATCAGGTTGTCCAGATACTTCATTACCACACAGTACTGGTAGGCAATCTGGCGAGTTCGCGCCACAGCATGGGGTTGAAAGGGTTTGTTTTTAATCGCTTCATAGCCAGACAAAATTTTCCCTTTTAGATCTTGCTCTGCCGCAGAACACTCGGCATCGGGTTTGCTGAGCAAAGTTAGCAGTTCATCGATTTGCTTCGCGCCATCCGCCCTACGAAAGGCAAGAAACTTCCAAAACCGCTGCGGAGTAGGCACTGAAGTATCAGTACAGGTGGGGTCAAAGATAAAGTGGAACCACCGTTGAGCTTCGGCAAATCGCTGATTTTTGCTGAGATGGACGGCGATCGTCAGGGGAATGTGAAACAGCAATTCCCAGTTGTAGTTGGCGTAAGGACCGCCATCCCGCAGGTCAATCTCTTTAGGAAAGTGATTGATGTGCGTCAAGAAATTCGTCAATTCTGTGTAGAAGCTGTCAAAGAATTCGGTAGTCAAACTTTGCTGGTAGTTCGGATCGAGTAATCCAGGAATAGATGCTCGATTTACTTGCTGGATCAACTCACTGACAAAGGGATGGAAAAAGTTTTCAAAGGTATAAGTAAAGTCCTCCAGTTGTATCCATGTCAGTTGGCTGTTCTTCAGCGCATCTTTGTAGTTGTGAAATCCAAATTGCGCGATTGTTTGTGTTGCCATAATCTTTTTCCTCCTTATCGTGTCCGAATAACATTGACTTGACTGCCTGCAGGTCCAATTTCTTGATTGCCAAAACTCACGGTTCCCATACTTCCAATTCCTCGACTGATATAGGCATCTTGCGTGACATAGCGCTCGATGGGTGATGGATCAACGACCCCAAATCCTGGTTGTTTGATCACAGGCCCAATCGGATCGGGAATCACCTTCACGGGTGGAAGCACCAATGGCGGAATATCAAGCTTTCCAACAGGTGGAGAAACAACAATGCCGAAGTCGAACCACCAGGGAAACCGAATAATGCGCTGTGATGTTGTCACATAGAAGGCATGGCGACTATCTGTATAGAAGAAGGGGGCATCCCAGGGATTCCCACTCAACGGATGATGGGGATCGAGTGTGCGATCGTCGATGCCGTTTTTTAGAATGGACTGGGTAATGCTGGAATTGGGATAGTTGATTTTAAGGGTGTCCGTCCCTGTATCAAGTATCCGTTTAGGGGCAAAATGTCGATTCTTTTTCTCGTTCCTTAGCTCTGGTAAGCTGTGTGTGTTGTAGAGGAAAAAGGAAGACCCTGCTCCAATCTCGTTATTGACGATGATGCGTAATGTTCCTTCTGTCCAGAAAAATGCAGAGAGCTGTAGTTTTGAGCGATCAAAAGCATTTGTCCCAGAAACATCGTACTGACCTAAACCGAGCGGTTGGGCTATATCTGAGGTACGGACAGGTTGCCATTTGCCATTAAAATACTCACTCCAACAAAGGACTGCTTGTACAATAACCTGTATTTTCTTAGAACCATCAGCTTCTACTCGTTGAACATCACCTCGTATCGCTTGAATATCACCTCGCATGGATTGAATATCATCTCTGGTAGCAGGTTTATTCTTCTCATCTTGAGCTAAAGAGGTAGTTTGACCAGTTGAGGAAGTAGAAGATTGGGTTGTGGTAGTTGGTGTTTGCTTGAGAATCCGGAGCCAGAACAGGAAGAGGCGATCGCGCCATACCACAGGCAAAACTGGATTATCCTCAATATCGAGCTTGATTTGTTCCCAGGGTGTCCAGTAGCCATATTCACGCCGACGGTAGAAGTATTTACGACTGGCTCCTGTGGTACGAGCGACTACATGGGCAATGTCATCAATTGTCCCTGGGTCGTTTTCCACATAGTGGATACCACAAGGTTCCAGCTTTGCGACCTCCTCCAGTTTTGTCAGGTAGTTGAGTAAGGCTTCAGCGGCTCGGTCTTCAGTGATGTCACCCTGGAGTAGTTCACTCATGGTTTCTTTGAAGAAGGGCGACTGGTCATCACGCAATTCTGGTTCCAACCAGTTTTCTGGGTAGAGAAAGACTTTCCGGTTAGCTTCCCAGACGCGATAGCGCTTTATCCATTCCCATTGCTTCCGCTCTTTGGATTTAAAGGACGATGGGGCAACTCGGGGTTCCAGATTCATCAGGCAACGCTCAATGAAAACTTGCACGGATGAAAGCACATGACGAATGCGAGATGTCTGCATACAAGGTTCCATCTGCACATCCATCAGAAAATATTCAAAGAGTTTATCGGGTGTATCAATGTGGGCGGTTAAGGGATTACTCCGCATCTGATGGAGGATGTAGGCAACCAGAGCATCCCGTTGGAGTTTACGCATTTCATCATTGATCGGTTTGAGAATCTGAAGCCAGGTGCTCTCGTCATAACGGGCACGCAAAGCCGACTGGAAATCGCGGACGGTTGTGGCGGTGGGTTCGTTGGTTGTCGCTTGAATCAAGGCAGTTGCTGGAATGCCTAATTGATTGACAATCTGGTAGGCGTTATAAATGCGATCAAAGGTTTCAACTTGACTCAAATCGCCAATGACTTTACCAAAGTGAGTCAGCAGCGCATCCAGCGAGTTGGTTTCCCATCGAGTCAGGCTAAACAGCAAACTAAATGGCAAACTATTAGGGTTAGGTGTAGTTGTCGTCAGTTCTTTTTGGATTGGTGTTGCCGGGTCTTTGAGAACCGTAAGCAGACGTTCGTCATCCGGGGAAAGTTCAGCCTTGATGCGAGCAAAGTCAAGCAAGCCGTTGAAAGCTGGAAGTAGGGCTGTGGAGGTGGCGTTGTCAGGACTTCCAGTGACGGGCAAACTGTTCAACCACCCCTGCCCACCAATTTGGTAGCTGGTTTGAGTAGCAAAGTAAGCGATCTCATCTGCCGTCAATTTAAGTGCAATCGCCAATGACGTGACTTTCAAAAATCGGATATAGGCAGTGCGAAGGTGTGAGGTTAAGGTGGCGGAATATAGATATGCTGATGGAATAACTTCCCAACCCCGTCCCGCTGTTTGCCAGCGAACACTCAAGCTGTCTTCGATCTTTTCTGCTTTGAGGTCGATCGCATACAGTGTTCCTGCCCGTAACTCGATTGGGGTGCTGTTGCTCCAGCGCGTGCCATTTTGTGTCAGAGGAATTGGTGTACCCGCCAGTTTCAATGTTATGGTTGCCCCAGCATCGGCTTCAATCCGTAGGTTATAGAATCCGTTCTCCGGAGCTTCTAAATAGCCACTCCAAATACCAGAAATCGCATTAGCAGGGACTGGATTGGCAGGCAGCGGATTGCTCCCAGTCGCCGCATAGTTAAGGTTGGCTTCCGCATCCCGACTGAGATCGACGACACCCGTTGCTGTATCGCGGAAGAAAAACTGTGCTGCCAGTCCCACTGTTTCGAGGGCGAGTAGGTCATTGAGTGCAGGTTGGGTATTGTCCTGAGCAGTATGAAGAACTGTTGCACTATCCACCAAACTACTGGCAAAACTCACATCAACTTTAGCGGCGGTACTGATCGCCTGCATTGCTTGTTGTTGTTTACGTCGCCGTTTTAGCTCTGGCAAAAAATTAGCTAAGAGAACGGTATGTCGTTGCTCAATTGAATTGTTAGCAGCTAAATAGGACTCCCTCTGTGGCGCAAGTACTGAATAAAGCAGGAAAAATCCCTGAATGCTGCTTTGATTAGCCGTGTAGAGATTGTCTACTGCTGCTTGGAATTGGGCTGACACTCCTGGGAAATTTTTGAGTGCATCACGCTTATCCGTGGCTAACACACCCAAGTAGGAGAGCTGATGAAGGGTATCGTCGTAGGTCAGTTGCCCCTGAGCAACATCTAAAATTGGTTTCTCCAGCGTTGGTTGACCGTGGGTGTGACTGACAGAGGTTTTCAACTCTCCAAAAAATGCATAAGCTGCATGTAGAGGTTGCAATTCGGGATAGCGATCAAAAAAGGGATTGATAATCTGCTGGTTTTCGGCATAGAGGCTATCGACGGCGGCTTGAAACTGGGCAGTGACTCCAGCAACCGCCTTCAGCGCATCGCGGATCATTGGAGTCAGAACGCCTTTAAAAGTAAGCTGCTTGCGGAAATCATCGTAGGCAAGCCGTCCGGAGGCAATATCAAGAATGGGCTGTTCTAAGGTTGGCTGACTGTGGCTGTAAGTGACGGTGGTAGTAAGCGTGTTGCCCAATAGACCAAAGAAGAAGTCTGTCGCTTCATTGCCATAGACCAATACCATGCGACTGTGGGCAATCTGACCGTCTGGATCGGTGGTGAGGGCAAATTCACTTTCGATCACCGCAAAATCAGCTCGCAGCGATCGGGCAAACCCCAAAGTCTCGGTCTCAGGCGGTACAGACTTACCGCTGATGTCCTGATTCCAGATTAAATAGAGAGCCTGGACGGGTTTTAGGGAAACGTTGCGAAGGCGATTCACCAACTCAATCAATCGCAGGATGGGTGGATTGGCTGGATCGGGGGCAATGAAGGGATCAAAGCCTGTAAATTGGGTCAGGAGCAAGAATTCCTGCACACTCAGTTTCAGCTTTCGCGCTAGCCAGCCTCGACGAAAGACTGAACTGATATTGTCAAGTGTCAGTGGTGTGAGAGTAGCCTGGTTTACCACATACAGGTTGTCCACTGCCGCCTTGAATAGATCAGTCACCCCGGCAATTGCCTTAAGCAAATTGCGAGTTGTAATGTCAAGAACACCAACGTATGAGAGTTGCTTTTTGACATGATGGTAGGCAAGTCCCGGAGCAGCATCGAGAATCGGTTGTTCTAATATAGGTTGTGGGTGGCTATATGATACAACTACTGAATTGGCATCAAAGTGTAACGCAGTGAGAATAGAAGAATACTCCTCACTGGTCAGCCTAAAAGCAGCACGCAGCGCTTCGTTGTGGGCAATTAATTTTTGTGTATTATCCGTAAGGAAATTACCGTAGCCATCATCTGCAAATGCGCTGTCTTGCTTCAGGAGTGACTGACTCAGAAACATTTGACGATAGAGGGATATCATGCCGTGGGTATCGATCGCGGTAAAGCAAGCTAGCAAAGACGGCAGCTCCTTTTTCAAGTTGAGGTTCAATAACCTCATCACCTGTTTGATATAGCCCAGGCGCGGCAGCAGCGTCAAAAAGCCTGTATCTAACTGTTGCAAGTTGACCGCATCATCGGCATCGTTAGGAAGTTGCGTGGTTGGGTAAAGGGCAGAAATCGCTTTATCCGTTTGCTCAATTGTCCATCCCAATTTTTTCCAAAGGCGAATAAAGCGAATCAGGCGGACATATTCAAAGGCCCGCAGTTGATTGGTGGCGTTATCCGGTTTGGCATAGCGAAATTCAAGTTGATCAAACCGACAGAGATCGCTTGCCGCTGTAGGGTTAGTCAACACAATCAAGCCCATGATTTTGGCATAGTTGGCCTCGTTTTTGACCCATGCTTTGATATCACCCCCATACTGACTCGCATCCAGACCCGGTTTCAGTAAGGCATCAAACTGAGCATCGGTAATCGTTCCGTCCTTAAAATTCTTCAGGGTTGAGAATGACACACCCAGCCGTTCCAACTTGGGAATCAGGTCAGAATTGGGATTGATGAATCGAGTTCTCAGGATTTCGATCAGGTCTTCATAAGAAATATCGATGCGGCGGGTAAATATCTTGGCATTTGCCAGAGTAGATAGGACATTAGTGATCGATGTTGCTGGATTAAACCCATAGAGCTGCTGTAAGGTAAGTGTGCGATCGCTCAACAGCCTATACTCAGTGCGAGAGAGATGCAACTCCTCCATCAAAATGTCACGCCAGCCATAGTCATTTGGACCGGCTCGATCAATGGCATCATTTTTGCGAAGCAGTTCCATCGCATGGGAAAGCGAAATCTCAAACTGGTCGAAATAGCGCCGCAGGTTTTCCAGGGGTTGGTGAAAGGGCAAGGGAGCTGGAAATAGGGTATTTGCAAGGGTGGTATAGGCTGTGTCACTGACAAACTGGGGCGTTGCCAGCAATTCTTCCGGAGTGACATCGTCTTCGGTGCTATGTCCCTTGTACTCGCTATTGATGTTGGGATCTGGGTTAGTGTCAGCGAGAGAAAGGCTGTTGGTAATGTAGTACTCCAGCGTCTCATTCACCAGATCGATGTAGGGAAGTCGCGTGTTAGTGTTTTCGCAGGTCAGCGGCAGGTGTTGGATATCGGGACGACGCTCCAACAGAACCGCTTGGGGATTTTCTTTCTCATTAATTGGGCGATCGCAAAATAGCAGCAGATCGACCAAGTAAGCAGCAGGACTGAGAATGGAGCGACAATGTTCGCAGGTGCAGTAATCCATCTCACCCAAAAGATTTTCCAGGGTGGGGTAAGCGATGACATCACTGGCAGTATCATCTGTTGTCCCCAAGATTTGGGGATTCAGAATTTGTCCCCCTAGACCAATGCTCGGTGCCCGATTGGTTGTGAGATAGGAGGTGGCAAGATTGAGTACGACATTATGCACTTGCTCCGATTTGGCATAGGTGAGTTGGGCAATCTCTTCGCCACCCAACGTTTCCTTAAACGTCTGGACAAACTCATCTCGATCGTAACGGTTGACAACTGCATAGGCAGAATCCAACCCTTGGCTCAACAGGGTATTCATGACGCGATCGCTGGGTGTAATTTGATAGACCCTTTGAATCCGTTTGACTTCCTGCGTGACTTCCGGTGCAATTTGTAAGTTGTTCCGAGCAATATATTGCTCAACGGGCTGCATCCCAATCTCGAACTGCCCTTGGTGTTCGTTGAGAAAGGCATGAACCTGTTCTCCTGCTCCATTCTGAAGTGGCGTTTCCCCACTTTTCACCATCTGGGCGATCACAGCAGTGGGAAAACTCAGCCGTACCTGTGTCGCAAGCAGATCGCTATAGTTGGTTCGCTTTTCGGCATCATCCTTCCCAGGAACTTCACTAGGAATCGCGCTGTCCGCGATGAGTTCTTGCCAGTTTTCTGCCCGAAAGTATTCCTGTTCAACCAGTTTGACAACATCTGTCAGTCCATTGTCTCCAGCCGTACTGTGGAGTTGACGAATGAGAGGTGCGTTGTTAATGGTGAGATAGCCCAGTTGCCCATCAATCTGTAGCCGTTGTCTGATCGGCTCTCCAAAAATATTTTGAACTGCTTGCCAGAACTGAGTAGCATCCCCACGATATTGGGTGTAGAGTTGAGCAAACCGTTCCTGGTCTGCTTGCTGGCTGAGGGATACAGACAGCATATCTTTTAAGGATGACACCCCAGTTACTGCTGGACTAGCTAGCATTTGTTTTGCTGCCAATGCTTGAAATCGTTCCTGCAACTGAGGAAGCTGGTCTTTCAAATTGGCAGGAATCACACCCTGGTTGATCGCTTTTTGCCAAACTGTTTCGGTGGTTTTGGCATCTAGCTGATACAGAGCATTCTCATTGGCTGGAATGCCTGCCCGAAAGAGAGCATAGAAGAAGGGGGAAGCAATTTGAACTTGACCGTCGGTATTCGTGGTTCTGGCGCTGAACTGGTCGGCAAGGGAGGCAATCGCCACTGCCCTTGCATCCCAACCCGTTTTATTAGCTAGGTAGGTAATATCCTTGCGATCGTCTGTTTCTTGCAAGTCTCGTAAATTACCCTGAAATTGGGCAGAGAGATCCCGCAACAGAGTTTGATGTTCCGAGGCGAGGACAGCATCAGCGGTTTCAGGCAGCAACACATTCAGCGTTTCATCGGTTGAGGCGTTGTAGCGAACCTCCGAGGCTCCGAGGAACGTCCCACCATTGAAGACTCGCGCTTGAATGTCAGGTTTCTGCTTTCCTCGCGGTTGAAAGTTGGATCGATGGTAGCTGGTTTGATAGTTCCCTTGGTCTTCGGTTGTGGTCTCAACGAGTTGTACATCCGCCCCAACATTTTTATCCACAATTACGACACGCAGTCCATTCACACCAGGTCGATTGCGACTGCGAACTTGACCTTTCACTGAAAATCGCTCTTGGGGGTTGCTATCGGGTGGTGGTTCATCGGGAAGGGGCACATTGACGGTGATGGTCACTTCTGTATCTCCTGCCGCCACATTCCACGACACATGGTTTTCCGTGCTGGCCAGTAGTTGGTTTTGCTGGTTGAAGACTTTGAAGAACAAACCGGGGCGGCGATCAAGAAAACATTCCCGAAAATGAGCTTCTGTAAAGGTGATTTGAAAATGACCTTGCTGGTCAGTAACAGCACTTCCTACCAAATCATTAAAAATTAAGTCTTTATCCCAAGCTTCGACTCGCAAATTTGGGATGCCCTGGCGAGTTTGGTGGTGAATTGTGCGACCAGAGATATGGAATGTAGTTGGGGGCATCGTTATCTCTCCTTGATGAGTTGAAACTAATTGAGTTATTTTTAGTTTTTGATTGAGTGTTGTTGGTTCATTGTTAGAACAATTTGCTTAAGCCGTACCCAATCAGCCCAGCAACCGCACCAACGGCTGCTCCAACTCCAGTTCCAACAACTGGAATCACTGAACCAATAAGGGCACCAACACCAGCGCCTGCAAGGGCAGATGCACCAGCACCTATGCCCTTCGATGTTCCTTCGCTTGCACCCCAATTTCTGGCAACACTCTCGGCTGCATTTCCTACAAAGGCACCAGCAACGAATCCTCCTCCAACAACTGGAACATAGGATGCCGCTCCAAATACTGCTGCTCCGGCCGAAGCATAGCCAGCGTTATAAAGGAGCATTCCTCCACCCATAAGTCCCAATTCAGCTTCAACGACGCCCGGAACAAAAGTTCGAGTAGCTGCTAAAGCAGTGTTTCCACCAAAATTACCGGCGAAACTGATTACCCTGCTTCCAAAACTTGGTGCAGTTGGTGGAGGAGTCGGGTCTGGCCCTGGGTCGCCTGTCATGATCCAACGAGCCTGCCTGCCCGCTTGAACTGCGACATCCCTCGGATTGGCGTTGGGATTAGCCCTTCTGATTTGATCTTCTATTTGTGGAATCAAAAACCTATCTGCAAATTTATGCTCATTCCCGTAGGTGCTTCCCCCACTCACGGAGTAGGTCGTTCCACCACCGTTGGGGTCGGTCAAAAGAGTTGTTGCAGGAAGACTATTTCTTGATTGCAGCGGCGATAAGTTCTGGTTCATAACCGCTGGACTCATGTTAGTTGCTTGGGCACTTAATTCCTTAGTCCAGTGCTGAACTTGAGTGCCGGATGGCATCAGGTTATTCGCACGATAATTCTGCCGAGCTGTAGCCGCGGCCTGAGAAAAGTTGGTTCCCGGCGAAGCAGATGGGATCGAACCGCCAGTGGGAGGTAGAGGAGCAGGACTAGGGGGAGTAGGAGGCACTGGAGGTGGTTCTGGCTGCACTAAAGGCCTGATTGGGGGAACACCACTAGTTGAAGTATTTCCCTCATCATTTCCCTCTCCCTCTGCGCTCACTGGAGGAGAATCATCAGATGCGGCTTTTACCCATCCACCGCCATGATATTCTTCGCTCCACTGCAACGGTCCACCACCTTTATATCCATACTTCTGAAAAATTTCTAAGACTTGCTGTGGATCAGATTTTGGATTACCTAATATTTTTTTCTCTTCCGGGGTGGCTTTCTTGGTACTGAAGATAGTATGGTATGTGGAATCTGCTCCAATTGGATCAACAAAATTAATACTATTGTTTTTTGCATAGCAGTACAAATTCAAACCGTCTATAAATCCTGCGGAATCGCTACTTGTCCATCGTCCTAACCAGGCTGCGTAGTATCTTGCTCCAAAGTAATACAGTCCTGTTTCGTCATCTCGCTCTTTGCCACTGAAGCGGTAGCGTTTCAGGCTGAGGTCAAAACCGGGTTTCGCAGAACGATACGCTGACGTGCCATAGGGGTGATATTCCTCGTAGGAAATGACTTCGCCATTGGCATTGGTTTCTAATATGGCTGAACCGAGATGATTGCGGTATTGATAGCGAATGAGTTGGCTATTCAGCGGATTTATAGGGTCACTGTTATTATCATCTTTAGTTTTCGTATCAACTTGGGCAATGCGCCCGGTGTTGTCAGCAATATGGACAGTTTTGCGCTCAAATTTGACAAAATTGTTTGCCCATTCACGACAGATCTCTACTGTACTTAAATAGATGCGTTCAATTCGCGTATTTGCATTCCGTTCAATCACTTTGCGAATGCGCTGTCCGCTTGCACCATAAACGTAATAAGCTTTTCCGCCACCTCCTAAATCCACTTGTCGCAATTGATCCATAAAGTTCCACACCATATCTGTTAGATGCGGCATTTTTGTCATATTGCCATAGGCATCGTAACTGTAGGTGGCAGTGTAAGGCCCCGCATCTAGATCGCCCGGAAGACTGGTAGCACTTAATCGGTTGGTGGGATTGATGGGATCATCTTCATATGCATAGCGGTAGTACCGTGTCCAACCACTTCCTGCTCCTGCTTGAGCCTGGAACCGATGGCGTAACACCTTGATATTGCCCAGTAAATCGTACTCATATTCTTCAGTGTAAGTCCGTACCGCATCTAAATTATTGATGTGGGGTAATTGCGGTATAAACTCAAGGTCGCTTTGGTTACGAATGGTATTGTTCGTTAAGCTAGCGTGTTCTCGTCCTGTTGCCCGACCCAGTTGATAGATTGCGTCGTACTCATACAATGATTCTGGCTTCACTACTGCATTGTTGAAATAGTGAGTCTGTTGAGCGTCATCAGAAATACTGGTAATGTTTCCAACAGGGTCATACGTATAACGCAAATTTTGTAACCCATTTGTGTCCGGATTATCGCCAGATTTATAGGTCAGTAAATTGGTTAACCGAAACGTATCTGGATCGTAGAAATAGCGAGTGAACACGTCATTGCCGTAGTGGGCAAATTGCCGCTGACCTTTCGCATCGTAATCCTGCGCCTTTAAGAATTCGGTAAAAGCCCCCTGCCCTTGAATTTGCGCTCGGAGCGATGCCAGGAAATTCGCTTCATTATAGGTCGGTACGGCGATCGTGCCGTCGGGTAAAGTGACTCGCGTCGGGCGATTAAGAGCATCGTATAGGGAACTGGCGGTAAAGACCTCACCAATTTCCAAGGCAGGATTAGCTGTGGTTTGAATCGCTGCATAATCAGGTTGTCCTGCAAGCGTATTCCAATTCAGATTATTCTTATAATCCTTTGCCAGGACACGATCAATTTGTTTGGGATTGCCCTTAAAATCTGCTTCCACTACCCGCACCATCCCTGCCTGATCAAAGATCTGATGAGCAATACCCAGCAAATTGAGTTGTTCTGCATTGGGATGGCGATCACCATACACCACATAGGTAAAGAGGATTTCGGCTAATCCCGTTTCCTGGACAAATGTGCTGACCGGACGGTGCAGGATGTCATACTCGGCACGAAACTCCCGCCCATGTTCGTCCCAGGTTTTTACCATCGCACCCAATACATTTAGGAACGTCCAACGACGACCCTTTTCGGCACTTTTGCCCAGGATGGGCGTACCTGCTATACCCACAAATCCGCTGGCAACCTCCCGCTGTTCCTGATCGAACAGTTTGGAAAAGCGCCCCGTCAGATCACTTTCCGAGCGTACTGCTGCCGTTTTCCCACCGCCATAATCAGAAATAGCATAGATAGATCGCCCCAGACTGTCAAAATGAATGGTGCCTGGGGTATCGGCATGTTTAGCTGCTAGCCATGCCGCACGACGTTCTGGGTTATTGAGTGGCTCCGGTTCGGTTGCCGGATCGGGACTGCCGCGATCTACATACCACTGGCTTTCCTTAACAGTATCGTTCGCGTCAAAAACCTGTTGCATCCAGGGATCGAATTCCACCCTGGCAAGTGTTTTATTCGGGAAAAGCGTCCGGATGTTGCGACCTACTGCATCGTAATAGAGAATCGGGGTTACGCCAATCTCCCGCAGCACTTTCTCATCTTCGTACTCGTGGGTGGTGCTGAAGTACGGCTCATATTGCTTAACAGGGTTGCCCTTGTTGTTAAGGATGACACGCCCATTGCCCACCCAGCGTGGGTCAGCATCCACTTCTGTCACAGTGCCATCGGGATTCACCTGAAGTGCCTTACCAGGATTTGCCTGTGCCTTTACCATCGCTACCCCACCGCTACCGTTGGAGTAGGCATAACTCTCTTGCCACCGAGGATTTGCCGCTCCATGCTGTTCGCGGGCAAAGGTGTGAACAAAATTGGGTTTGCGGTGGTTCATCCAATTGAAAAGTTCGTATTCCATCCGCACCCTCGGGTCATCTAGCGTATCCCCTTCTCCTGCCCCCTCTTTCCCCATCACAGCCGATTTCACCACCATTCCCAGGGCATCAATCTCCACTGCTGTCCGGTTCTTGTTGGGGTCGATCGTCATTACCGAACCAAGAACCCGGTAATCGTTAATCGCAATGGTTTCATTCCAGGTGACATGCCTGACCTGTACCCGCTCAATTAGTAGGTCATATTGGTCAAAGGTAGCGATGGTTTCTAAACCTAATGGGTCTTTCGCGCCAATGGGAAGGTAAAAGTGAGCGGCTGGATTTGCTGGATAAATAGCTGTACCGGAGGGAATCCACCAGTTGGCATCGCCGTCAAAATGGAGATATCCGGCTGCGGTGAACTCGGCATCGGTGACCTTGCCGGCATAGTGGGTTCCGGTGACATTGGGCGTTAATGCCAGTTGATAGCTTTGATAACCTAATCCCAGTGAGTCCCACTGTCCCAAAGGCAAAGGACTTAAATTATTGTCAAGAAATAGGGTACGTCTGTGGGACAGCAGGCGTTTTTGCGGCGTAACGCCATCAGCCACGACTTCATAACCAATCTCGATAGTCCCCGCTATCTGCGTTTTGATTGCATCAAACCAGAACAGATCGGATGCTGGTGAGATACCGGTTATCTCATAACTTCTGGTTTCATAAGGGACGCGCAACCGATAGGTAGGGGTTGGATTGAGTTGCTCAATATCTGGGGTGTAATCCGCCTCTGCATAGGTGATATATAGCTTCTGCTGATCGCGCGTTACCTCAAACGGCAGCGAGGGATCGATGATTTTGCGTCCATAAGCCACCGAGCAGGACTTGCGCGCATTACCGTATTCATCCACCTCCAGATTCAGGCTATGGGAAATGCGTGGGTCAGCCGGATTGCGTTCGTAATTGAGGGACACAGATTCCTGCCCAATCGGGAAAAAGACAGCATGTTTCTGCTCGCCCCGTGGTTGGATCAGCCGGATTTCAAAGTTATTCTCCACTACAGTGTATGGATTTTGTTCCTGGGCTGAACCATCAAAGCTGTAAATTTCTTGCCGTAGAGGTAATCCTTTTAAGGCTCGTAAGCATTCATGCAATTCGTGGTCGTCTAGTCCCGATGGCAAGATTGGTTCAGGGATGTGTTGCGTTTTCTGGTAGTATTCATCCCGAAACAGATGCAAAATCCTTTCTCGATCGAAGAACGCTCCTGTGTGATACCAAGTGCGGGTTGTGACAGGGGGTTGGTAGAGTTCAGGATCTAATTCCTGAGTTCCCTCAATGTGCGTGACCCCGACGACATAGTCCTCGAAGGCTTCTGTATCCTTATGTTCCACCATCCCGAATCCCCGGAACTCCCGCTCCTCGCCATCAAAATAGCCGTGGTGGTAGGTGTAAATGCTAACAAACCGAGTGCGCGAGATATAATCCTGCGTCTCCACCCGCTCCACCACATGCACTGGAAACGGTAGCCGCGTAATCCAGGGTTTACCGTCGCGCTTGTCCTGTAAGTAAAACTTCGTCGAGGGGGCATAATGCACAATAGTTTCAGCCCCCAGGTTATTCCGAGTTTTGATCAGCAAATGGGGCTTCTGCTCACCCATCAAGCTCACATAACGCATCTGCCGACCGGCATCCCCCAACAACGGCGACGACCAAACCAGACACGCCGTGCCATTCCCCAGCAGGTCAGTGGACACGATGCTGACTAAGTCGTCAATATGAGGAAAAACCTTTAGAAGCTTTGCTGCGCTCCAGCTATTGCCCGACTGGTTGAAATAAAGTCGTACCCCGTCCCGGTGCAGATAAATAATGTCCGTCGTGCCGGAACCATCAATGTCTGCCAGACGGATGCGCTTCTGGTCAAATTGGTCTGGATTATCGAAATGGGGCGCGTTGTCCATCACCACCTTCGCCCCAAACCGCCCATAACCCAGGTTGGGCCAGTAGCAGACTTCCCCATTGCGAATCCGTACCAGGTCAGTCAATCCATCGCCGCTAAGGTCAGCCAGATAAATGGATTGGCTGCCATCGGCAAATACTAGTCGAGGACCTTTTTCCTCATCAAGTGCCTGAGCAACCCGTTGAGCCGCACCAAATCCCTCCTCCGCCAGGGAAGGATGCCAGACAAAGGCATCATGCTCCGTAATCAAAACATCGGCATGTCCATCCCCATCCAGATCCACAAACTTTAGATTGGGATCGCTCATATCCCGGTTCAGGCGTGAGGTGAAGGGGCGAAACGGTTGCCACCCCTCCTCGTAGTCGTGTTCGTAAAACCCTGGCATTGGGCCATTCATCACCACCAGATCGGGCTGCCCATCTCCTGCCTGATCCATGAACTGAGCCTGCCCACCAGCCAGAGCCTGGTTAGGCTTGTTAGCCACCAACTCGATCGGCGCAAACTCCACGGGATACTTGCCAATGGGGCTGAGGTTGCGCTTGTAGAACCAGCCCCCTGCCTGCTCCGTAAGAATGCCAGGAATCCCCTCCCCATGTAGATCCGTCCACTGGTAGGCCGATCCATCCAAACCAACGGGCAAATTCTCCAAACTCTCGGTATCGATCTCTTCAACCCTATCCTGCACAATCGCTTGGCTGTACTCAAACTCCACTGGCGGCAGACTGCGCTTCAGATAGCCAATACCTTGACGCTTGTAACCCGATTGGGTGACCGACAGCAGAAAGGAGTATATCGGATTGCGGACATCCGTTGGGTGTTCTTCATAGGAATAGGCGAAATCAGTCGATCGCACCAGCCCTTCATAGCCTTCAGTGCCATCCGGCAGATCCGGAATGTGATGGAACATCAGCACCCGCTGGCACAGGCGAGTGGTACGTACCTCAAAGCCCGCACGGTAGGTTGAAAAGGGATCATTGCGATAGTCCCAATTCCCTGAATCTGCTGGCGTTGGCGCGTTAGCATCATGCTCGCCATAGTCGAACACCACCTCAAACATCCAGCCCGCATTATCGATTTCAGCCTGGTTTAGGAAATGGGGACGGTGGCCGGTACTATCCAGCAGAGATGTCCGATTACCGTAGCGGATGCTCTTGAAATAGCAATTGGCGGTACGTCGTTGGTCGGTGCGATCGCCCCGGTTGCGCTCATGAGCAAGACCCAGATCTACACCCACCCCGTCCTCTTTTTTGTAGTGGTAGAGAACCGCATTACCCTTGTCATCGCGAGTCTCGCAAATCAGCCAGCTAAAAATGCGTCGCGGATCTTCAGGATCAAAAATGCGGGAGTTTACATCCTTACCGTAGAGCGTCAGGATATTGTCCTTCGAGATAGAGCACCAATGGACATCGCTGGCATCAGCAACGTTAGTCCAGCGTTCAATTCGGGCAAACAGCCCCTCAATTCGGGGTCGATAGCGACGGATCTGGAAGGTTTTTCCCTCAACCGTTCGCGGCGGCAATACCTCTGGCTGCCATGCCCCGCCTACTTCCACCAGCAACGGCACTAAATCCTCAGCACCAGACAGAATGAAAACATCTGATTCTTCCCCGTCGTTACTGTCCTGATACTGGGGAAGTCCCTTGTCCGTCTTTCGCGTAATCGAGGGCAGCGAGAGACTCCAGCCGAAACCGAACGATCCGTTGCCTGCACCAGAGTCGTAGGAGAGAGAAAGCTGCGGTCCAAATCCCGCTCGACCGGGACTGGTGGGAATGGGCACACTCATAGAGCCAGTTCCAGTTACGGGGTTAGCTGCAAACTTTTCACCCATTCCTTTGATTGCACCTCCCCCCTTTGGTAAGGATACAGCAGGGGGAGGTGTGAAGTAGTTTTTTCCCTGCTCTGTGGCTTGTTTAGTATCATTTTGGCT
The DNA here is from genome assembly GCF_000317245.1 of Fischerella muscicola SAG 1427-1 = PCC 73103. Taxonomy (GTDB): domain Bacteria; phylum Cyanobacteriota; class Cyanobacteriia; order Cyanobacteriales; family Nostocaceae; genus Pelatocladus; species Pelatocladus muscicola_A. The sequence goes on along the minus strand of NZ_AJLJ01000138.1, from coordinate 2,785 downwards.
TGGGCGCTCCAGCATAAACCTATCGCCTTACAGTTACTGGAATTGAATTTAATCAATGGTATAGTTGCCCTATCTAAAACCGATCAACTTGAGCAAAACTAATCAGTCACTTTTGCCAATAATTTCATGACTTTTCAGCTTTCATTAACTTCCTAACAGCAGAAAAAGTCTATATTTTACACTTATTGCGAAATAACGTTCTAAACCACTCAATTCTTTATTTGCTCTAACTTTTAGCCATTGAAATTAAAAACATTTGGCTTTTCATTACTTAGTATACTAAATCTGTCTACTAAAAAGCTTGAAACCCTTGCTTTGCAATAATAAAAATCGTATTATTAGAATTCTATGCTTATGTACAAAATTTAGGTTTCTAACTTAGATTTTCGAGTCAAGTTCTGATACTTAACTAAAAATTCAGCACAACAGGTAAGGAAAGTTAAAATATTTTGCAATGACTAATTAACCTAATTTTCAGGTGTTTTCAATCAATTTTGCAATAATTCTTTATTATTTATTCTTAGTAAGCCTAGGGCGTGTCATCTATTAGCTTTAGATTGCCTGTCAGTATTAACTTCTAGGTTTTAGGCTCACACTCAATGATAATTGCTGAAATTTTTGCTATAAAAGCAGTTAATCTTTAATTGATGACAGATCCTAGGAAATGAACTAGTCATCCTAAAGTATATACCAACTAGGCAGTTATGGCTTTGCTAATTCAGAAATATTTACACAAAGATTGTACAAAAGTTTGATAAATGTATAGTTCCGTTACGGGTAATTTTTCCTTAATTCACAACGACATCAATCTTCTGTACTCAGAAGCCCTTGCAGTTCTGCCAGCAAAGATTTCAACTTTTCTTGTTTATCAGGATTAGACCACACCTTAGACTTTTTAACTTGTTTGTAACTCACCGTTCGCGCAATCGAGGATGAGTTTGGTGAAATAGATGAAATAAGAGAGAGTATCAAAGCAGGCGATCGTTTCCCGTCGCCCTTGTGCCAGAAAGAAAGTTGTGTAGGGTGTAACGGTTTAATGGTAAGTGTGAAAAATGGCACATTTACCCCAAAAAATAATATCAGAACGAATCGATGATGTGGTTCCAATACTTTTCGGTTAAGACTAAGCAGTGTTGATAATGGAAAAATTGAGTGGCTGACGTTGATTACCAGTGCCAGGATGAATAGGTTTCTTAGACGGAAATTTGGAACGAGTTTTTTTGACTAAGCGAGGATTATTTCTGTGCTGCCGAGGCGGAATCTTCTCATCCAAAATCTCTATAATCAACCATGACAAAAAAAAGGGAGTTGTTCGGTTGGTATATTCTGAAACTCACCAATAGCAGCACGAATAACCTTGAGAGTACCAGTAAAACCTAAGCGTAGAGGAGAAATACCTGCTTGCTGTGCAGCTTGGAACATGAGAGAGCGTACTGCCCAATGCCCTAAAAGCCAACCATAAACTTCCTGAACAACTTCACGCGGATTAAGTGAGCGGATAGGAGTTTTGCGACCATTAAGATGGGTTTTTAACTCATCAATTGTGTTTTCAACTTCCCACCGCTGGTGGTATTCACTCGCTAGGACTAAAGCTGGGTAAAGTTGAGGTTCTAACACACTGGTAATCAGGCGATAAGTTTTTTGTTCTTTGTCTGAGTCAATGGTGTACTCAATGACACGTAACAGAATTTTACTAAAACCTTTTTTCTTAGACTTACCATCAGGATGAATCCAGGCTAGATACGAGCCGTCGTCTAAAACTTGTTCTGGCACAAACTTAACATTTTTCTGCACCCGTCCGAGAAAATGGCATCCTTGCATTCGAGTTGCCCGCACCATTTGGTAAGAATGAAGTCCTCTATCCCACATCAATAACATTCCTGATGTTACCGAACGCAGCAGTTTTTTAACCCGCACTCGTTCTCCGATGCGATAGGGACACATCAGGGCATCCACAATTAAGTGCGTTCCAGCCTCAATTAACAACACCAGTCGAATTTTAGGAAATGCTGCTCTGGTTCCATGCCGACTACCAGGATATCCAAAGACTTTAGCATTGGTTGGAGTATCCGGTACATCTAAAACGGTTCCATCTGCTGCCATCACTCTTAACCCAAATAAAAACGCTCCCGGAGTTTCTGCTGTTGCTAAAGGACGTACCAACATCTTAAATAACTGGCTCATAGCTCGGCATCCTAATCTCTGCCTTGCTTCGGTGATTGATGATGGGCTTGGTACTAGCCAATACTGCCCTAATTTTAGCCACTGCGTTCTTAACCCTTTTACCAGATTTTTCAGGACAGTTCGCATTGAATCCGATGACCATATACTCATCGCAATCACCATACAGACCACCAAGTGTGATGGCAGTTTCCGCTTTCTTGTCTCCCTACTATCTGTTTGTCCTAATACTTGCTCAATTGCTTGAGCTGGTATTGCTGTTTCTATCGCTTTTAACACTTCTCCCGATTCTATTAAAAGTGATACCAACGAGAATTCTCTCAGTTGCATTAGCTGCTGGTGTTTTTGAGTACAACTCTCAATTTACCTGTTTTCGGGCTTAACCGAAAAGTATTGCAACAAAACCCAATTACAGAAAAGGAGCTTTGTGAAGACAATACACAAAGCTCCAAGTCTGGCTGAAGAATCAACTTGCTCAAGCAGGCGTAGATATAGCCAAGCTGTTACGAGGGGCAAGTAGTATAAAATCTCCGTTTGTGTCGGTGGAACCATAAGATTGCCGTTAAAACGTGCTTATGCTTCCGATTCATTTCGGCAAAGTTAT
>NZ_AJLJ01000137.1 GCF_000317245.1 Fischerella muscicola SAG 1427-1 = PCC 73103 | reverse complement strand
AAGTTATGCTTTTAAAGAAACAAGCGTGTTATTCCGGTATAGATCATACTTATTCATAGCCGAGAGAGCTTTGAACATCGCGTAGAGTCTTCTTAGCATCACCAAATCAGCAGCGCGATTCCCCAGTTGCGTCAACTTCTTTTGTAGCGATCGCACAGAAGTGGAAAAACTTTTTGGTTTACTGTGTATACCTAAACGCATATATTTGTCCAAAAATCAACCTTTAATGTGTCACTTTAAGGTGCGTTTGCCCTGGGGGAAGACCGCCCCTGTAACAATGTCAGATCGCATTTGAAAACTCCTTTCTTGTTGAACTTGACAACCTCAGCATGAGGAACCGACAAAACCCCTCAAGCTGCGGCTTTACTGGGCGTGAAGTCAGCAGTGTGCAATTTCACGAAATCGTACAAGCTTGTTGGTGTCTTGCCGGTGAGCTGGAACAGGTCATCCGTCATGCGGTCATACCGCCCCTGCGCGTGAAGTTCGGCCATCACCGCCAGGTGGTTGACAAGGTGCGTTGACACCCCAAACTCACGAAGCCTATCAGTCCATTCGGAGAGCGGCACGTTACGATAGCGGATAGTTCGGCCGAGTACCTGGGAAAAGACGTGTGCGTAGTGGTTGAGATCGGCCGACTCAAATCCGGTCAGATTGTAAACATGACCGATGTGTGAGGCAGGGTCATCGAGGATTACGGAAACGGCGCGCGCCACATCAACAGCTGAGATAGGCGAGGTCTTGCTGTCACCCAGAGGTAGCGCCAGTTCATCGCTGTCACGGATGCCAGCAGCAGCCAGACGCAGGAAGAAGCCTTCGAGGAAGACCGTCGGCCGCACCGTGACGACAGGCAGTCCCGACCACGCCAATGTCTGTTCTGCCAGCCAGTGCAGCTTGTGCTGCGGGCTTGGGGTGGTTTCGGTGATGCTCATCTGCGTCACTGTCATTTGCGACATATTCACGAAGGCCTCGACTCCGTGGTGTCGCGCTACGGCGGCGACGTTGACCGTGGCTTCGAGATAAGCCGCCGAGACCGACATTCCGAAATAGATGCGCGCAACACCTGCGATCGCACGGTGCATCGAGGTAAGGTCGGTCAAATCGCCCTGCACGACCTCGGCTCCAAGCTGGCGCAGACCCTGAGCGCGTTCATCCTCCCGCCGAACCAAGGCGCGCACCTTATGCCCCTTGGCGAGTAGCATTGCGGTGAGGTTGCGGCCGATAGCACCGAGATCGCCGGCCGCTCCGGTCACTAGAATTGGGCTGTCATGTGTAGATTTCATCGTCGTATCATTTACCTTTTAATTGCGTTTAGATAGATTGGGAGGCGTTTGCAGTTTCGGGGAGACTAGGCGACGAAAACAACTTCTCGACCCTCGTTGTCTGGCGCGACAGGTACTTGCATGACGACTCTCTCCTCAGCCTCGGTTTTCGGGTATGCGGTGCGCTCATGGACGTGCGACTTGGGTGTGCGATCGATGAGCAAGCTGAGAAGTTCGGGGCGACTGTAGTGACCGCGTGTGTCCATCAGCCGCTTGCGGGCATCGATTTGGGCAAAGTCAAGCTCGGCAATCACTTCGCCTTCGCCAGCTTTGAGAGGCTCACCGATGATCTGCCCGTGCGGATTAACAATGGCGGTGAAGCAGCCACCGGAAATCGGCTCGATCGCACAACCCGTATCCTTCATAATCTGGGCCTGCTGATCGGCATCGAGCCACGCCGTCGCATTGACGACAAAGCAAGCGGATTCGAGGGCGTGTTGGCGGATGTTGATTTCCGTCTGCTCCGCAAACATCTGGCCGCCCAACGATCCCGGATACATCGCCGAGTGGATCTGCTCGCCATCGGCGATCAGTGCGTAACGGGCAAGCGGCAGGTAATGCTCCCAGCAGGCGAGTTGCCCGATGCGCCCAACAGCACTATCGACGGCACGCAGTCCCGATCCGTCACCCTGTCCCCAGATCATCCGCTCATGGTAGGTTGGCGTAATCTTGCGGCGGCGCTGGAGTAGCGTCCCGTCCGCATCGAATAGAAGTTGTGTATTGTAGATCGAACCGCCGTCACGCTCATTGATGCCAATCGAGACGACCATGTTCGCCTCCTTCGCGGCTTTTGCGATCGCCTGGGTTTCAGCAAACGGCACTGTCACCGACTCTTCCAGCAACTGCAGATGTTCTTTTGCCATTGCGAACGGGGGTTGTACGTAGGAGAAATAGGGGTAGTAGGGAATGATGGTTTCGGGGAAAGTGGCGAACTGGACACCTTGTTTGCCCAACTCACGAATCTTCTTCACGACCTTCTCGACGGTTCCCTGGCGACTGTACAGCACGGGGCTGATCTGCATGGCTGCGGCTTTAACGATCGCACTGGTAAGGATATTTTTAGTCTCTTTCATTGTTTTATATTTACTGTTGATGTCAGGTGATAAAATGATTTCCGGTAATAGTCGGTTTCCTAATCTGATGCGGGGTGAAGGAACGCTGCCAACACATCCGGGCAAGTTTGGAAGTGAGGACGCAGACCGGGAAGGCTGTCCGCGTCCCTGAGCAAAAATCGTTGGCTTCCTCAGCTACCTAGTAGCCACGTACTCGGCGGGTGTGGTAACTGTGACCGCATCATCTAGAAAGAACCTGCAAAACCTCATCCATGTAACTGTTAGCGGCGGCGGCTGCCTCTTCTGAATTGCTGCCATTCTGACGCGCACTCAGATAAGGTGCGTACCAGTCCCACCAGTGATGGTCGGCGTGAGTCTTCTCGTAGTGGTCGTGGTGTTCTGCCGTCTCGCGGAGAAGGTTTGCCAGGGTGGCAACGTCTAGTTCTTGTGCTGGTGTAGAGTCCCACAGGCGACCAGGCAGCCGCGTTGTGATTTCTTGTAGCAGCCAGACGTTCCCGTCCGGGTCATCGAACGAGGCAAATGAGAAGTAGGAACGACCTTGGGGGTCACGCCCAGCGACGCGCGGGTTCTCCAAGGCGTTGTTAAAGGGGCCGCCAGCGTAGTGGAAAACCTCGCTCACGTTGACACCGCGATCGCTCAAATCTTTACGGACAGCATCGAGGTCGTCCACGGCGAGAACCAGGTTGTGCGCTGGGCCAGGATTGTGTGGAGTGACTCCCTTGCCGAAGATGATCGAAGCTTGTGAGTTGGGCGGTGTCATCTGCACACCACGGAAGTCGCCCTCCACCACATCGATGTCGAACCGCCAGCCGAGATTCTCGTAGAATGCCTTCGCGCGGTCAACGTCGGCAACGTTGAACACCACAACTTCGAGTTTCATGTTTGCAATGTTTACGTGATTGCTACTCATCTAGTTCTCCTTTTGGTTGGTGAAGCTTGCTGCCCACCTCGATTAACTTAATTCTTCTGCAATTGCCCAATCCACACCACTCAAGTTATCTGAGTTAAAACGCGACTTATACCAATTCAAAATTCAAAATTAAGAAAGTCTGATGTAGCATAGGTTTGGGCGTTTGCATTTGGCTCAGATTTTTTGTGAAATGATATTAGATGTGTGTTCTTCTGGACTTCCAACATTCAAGTCAATTTAGCTTTGGTGTACGCAGAGATGGCATGAATTGAACGAATACCTCTCATCCATTTGATGTTCAATTCATCCTTGGAATCAGCAGGTGAAAATCTACTTTCTTGAGTGTTAGCACTGATTTGAGAAATCGTTTGCAGCATCTTGAGGTTCTGCCTAGATTGCGTTGACAAACTGATGCTGAAGTTACTGGAATTACGTGTTTTTCAGTTGTGACCAATAATCAATGCAGCGCAAGCCCCATGCCTTCAAGTATGGGGCTTGCGCTGCTCTTGCGATTTATTCACCGTTAAGTATTTTTCTGGTTTTGAATATACTCCTTAAACTGCCTCTAGTGGTGCGCCTTTGACTCTTGAGACGAAGTAAGAGTTAGTTTACAGGGTAGGTAATATCTGTCTAAGGTGAGGAAATTCCCAAGTCATGGAGAGCAAGACGCAAGACAGATACCAATGCTCACCCACCAAGACGACGTAGGGTTTTTTCAAAGTTCAATGGAAGTCGTCGCTATTTTTCTGATCGCAAGGCGGTATCAGTGACCCGCACTTTGACCACCATCGACGTGAAGGATTTCGCCCGTCACAAAGTTGGCTGATTCGAGGTAGAGGATTGCATCGACGACATCGGATATCTCGCCCATACGACCGATCGGGTGCAGGGCATCGAGTTGTGCATGGGTTTCGACAGGGTGCATTGGTGTCTTGATAGTACCCAGCGCGATCGCATTCACCCGGATACCACGCTTGGCATACTCGATCGCCAGCGATTTGGTCGCGGCATTCAATCCGCCCTTCGTCAGCGACGCGAGTACGGAGGGTACGCCAGCGATCGGGTTATCAACTAGGCTCGTTGTCACCTGCACGATATGACCATTGCCCCGCTTCTCCATCTCGGCGATGGCGAGTTGGGTTATGTGAAAGAAGCCAGCGATGTTGGTACCCAGGTACGCCTCGTAGTCTGCCTCGGTGTATTGGGTAAATGGCTTGGGGATGAAGATGCCAGCGTTGTTGACCAGTGTGTCAATGCGCCCGAATCGGGTCACACCTTCAGCAATCGCACGCTCGGCAGTTTTTCGATCAGCGATGTCGCCCGGCACGGCGACGATCGCATCATCGTCCGACGGCTTGATCGAGCGCGAGGTGGCGACTACCCGATAGTTGCGATCGCGGTACGCCTTAACGAGGTCTGCGCCGATGCCCTGCGACGCGCCGGTAATAACAGCGACTTTCTGTTCGATGCCCATAGTAAAATTCCTTTGACAATAATGTGGTTGCTCTTCAAGCTATGGTCTAAGCCGCTATGCGGTGGTCATGGTCAGTACTGGTAGCGACTGGTAGCCATGCTTCGATTTCCTGTGCCATTTTCGCGGCGTTATTCTGGTACATGGTGATCGTGTCCTTGCCGACGGGCAAATGCACCGGCGGATGTTCTGTATTGGCGAGTTGAAGAATGACCTGGGCAAACTTTTTCGGATCACCGGGCTGCTGTCCGTGTAGCGCATCGGCTCCCCTCCGCATTGGCCCTACCGTTTCCTGGTAATCGTCGATGATGGTCTTAGCGGCAACATAGGATTCAGCACTCAGGAAGTCGGTACTAAAAAGACCGGGAGCCACCACCGTAACTTGGATGCCGAGCGGTGCTAGTTCCACCGCTAGCCCTTTCGAGAGACCCTCGACTGCAAATTTAGTAGATCCATATAATCCCCAGCCCGGAATTACATCGTAGCCGAACAGTGACGAGATATTGATCACGCGCCCAGACTTTTGCTGGCGCAGGTATGGCAACACAGCACGAGTCACGTTAAGTAAACCAAATACATTGGTGTTATACTGTTGGCGAACTTCGGCATCTGTGGCTTCTTCGATCGCAGTCACCATGCCAAACCCGGCATTATTAACTAAGACATCAACCCGACCGAAACGGGTAATGCCTTGCTTGACAGCCGCTTGTACCTGGTCTTCCTGGGTGACATCCATCTGCACAACGTACAAATCTGGGTGGTTTTGCAGAGTTGTGGCGAGTTGTGCGGGCTCTTGGCGAACCGTTGCCACTACTTGGTCGCCCACTGCTAGGGCTGCTCTGGCAATTTCTAATCCAAAGCCCCTGGAAGCTCCGGTAATGAACCATACTTTCTGCGTTTTCATCTTATTCTCCTTGAGATTGGTAAGCTTGCTGCCCACCTCGATTAACTTCATTGTTCTGCGATCGCCCAATCCACACCACTCAAGTTAGTTGAGTTAAAACGCGACTTAATCATTCGGATTGGAGGAAAGTAACAGGAAGTGAGCCGGAAGTCGTTAGACCTGATATGCTTTAGGTGAACTGCGTTCAGTTGTCAGTTATCAGTTATCAGTTGTCAGTTGTCAGGTTATTTCCACTGTTCACTGTCCACTGTTCACTGTTCACTGATAGAGTGGTTGAGCCAGTCCTCGAAACGAGTCGAGCCGATGCGCGAATAGGCGATCGTGACATCATTAGCTTTGTTGTAAAGATGAACAACGGTATTCGCTCCTCTGGGTTGAAGAGCAATTGGTTCCAGGTCGCCAAAAAAGAGACGACGAATCGTATCACCACTGCCTAATTCATCTCTTAATTTCTGTAACAGAGCCAGTTTTCCTTCCAGGGTTGGAGGGGTGGGATCAGCAGGATGCTTTGCTTGAGTCATAATTGTTATCTCTAATGTTGTTGAAATTACTGGTCAAATTTTTTCATAAGCTGTTCCACATTTAACTTGCATAACTATGGCGGGCAAGATGCCCACTCCACAAGAGTATGATGTCATTTCAATATGCAAACTAAATGTTTTTCAGCTTACCCAGACACAGGCAATTTGCCATAAAACCATGCTGCTCAGGCAGGTGGCAGGTTTCCTTTTAATCATGAACCACGGTGGTGTCAAACCCATTCCAAAGGTCGCGGCTGAAAATTTAGTTCGCGTTTTGCTTTAGCATTCGATGCACCTCGCATCTGAGTTTGGTAGTAAACAATGTCTGCACCACCCTCCATTTTCAAAGCATCTTCAACCGAGACTCGTGGCGGTGGGGGAGCATTCAGAAATCGAGCAAACGCAGGGAGCCAGTCGCGCACTGCTAAAGGTTGATCATTAACAATCAGATAAACCCCAGGATTGCCCTGCTCTGCTGCTGCAACGGTAGCGATCGCTGCATCCTCAATGTGTATCCACGACCAGACACCATCACCACTGCCTACAATGGGAAACTGTTGCTGCCGCACCTGTTGCCCTACATCGCCATCGGGGTTGAACCAAGTGCCGGGGCCGTAGACA
>NZ_AJLJ01000136.1 GCF_000317245.1 Fischerella muscicola SAG 1427-1 = PCC 73103 | reverse complement strand
GGGACAGATAGGGAGTCAACTGTCTCCTCAGTGGTGGGACTTTCACCCACATCTTTGGGTCAGTTATCAACATTTTGGAGTTTAATCTCCGCGTGTTCACCCAAGGTTATTTATTCCCCTTGGAACGAATCGCACAGCCGAGATGTGTGTAATTTCCAGCAAGATGGTCTGAAAACCTTTGTCCTATGTGCATTTGAAAAATTGCTACATTAAAATCACAAAAGCCGTTATTTACAACGGAAAATCAAGCCTTTTCAGGTCATCTTGCAGGTTTTCGGTCATATCTCGGCTCGATACCCAATTGTTTCAAATACGCTTCTGTCATAAGTTCTGTTCTGCTGTGACTTAAAGGAAAAGATTGCCGTTTTTTAAAGTAAAAGCTTGCCGCACTAAAGGCGCTCAAGCATTATTATTTCGATTAATTCTAAATTATTGGTCGAATCTCATTAAAGAATAAGCTTGCCGCGAGTTCCACGCTAAATGTAGGCTTTGGAAGCATTTTTGTGCTTTGCGATCGCACTCTCGCAAAACGGGTATTTGACCACAAAACCAGTCTGGCTATAGGTTCGGCAAGCTAATCCTTTAATTTTCGGCAATCTTTTC
>NZ_AJLJ01000135.1 GCF_000317245.1 Fischerella muscicola SAG 1427-1 = PCC 73103 | reverse complement strand
ACCTTATGCTTCAAACGCCTCTAATCCTTGCAGGCTATACATTTGAAAATAAAAGAGTTGATAACACACCAGGGCTAAAAATGTAAGATTGAAGCTTCTCAGAAAGCTAAAACCCTTATTTTATAGGTATTTGAGCATCTCAGACACAACCTAAAAATCAAATCTTAAGATTACCTTTTTTTTGGCAAGCTTATGGTGACAATTTTGATTTCCGGCAAAATTATGGTTCCAAAGCATTAATAAAGGATGCGATCGCTTCACGAAATAATGAGTATTACAGCCTCTGTTGCGGCAATATTATGGTTCCAGTCGCGGCAATATTATGGGTTAACCGACACTGAAACAGAAAACCGCTTGACACTAGACTACGGTATCTTCGCTACTTTTACCCCTATTATTCTCTCATGGGAGTGACAACAAAGGGTTATCCTGACGACCCTGTTCGCACAGCGAGTGAGCGTGAAACAATGATCATCCATAATCAACAAGTTACTGCAATCTTAAGAGCAAAAGGGTTTATACCGTAAGATTTATAGTATAAAATTATACTATAACTATGAAGGTTAACGAGAAATAGGTGTTTATCGGAGAAATAATCGTATAAAAGATAAGGGTTCCTTATTTTGTGTTGTAGTCTTTGTATTATGTGCGTAGTGTAAATAATACATATTTGGGATTTATGACTGTGATTGCCTACGGCGGGCGCTTGCGCCATCGTTAAACCCCTTTCAACAGTGGCTAGACACCACTAAACACAAGCGAAGGTGCTGAAGTTGGATGTGCATCGCTTCAATGGTTAATTGCTCCTAACGCTTTCAGGGTAGCTTTTTGAGCCACTGTTAACCCAGTTGCCCCCTGAATATTCATACCTTCATACAGGCGATTGACCATCAACGTGTTAATACAGCATTCTGTTTGCACATCCCAAAGCTTGATCGTGCGATCATCACTACAACTAAATAAGATTTGACCTTCACAGCTAAAGATAACTGACCGAACCCAACCGCTATGCTCATCGAGGATGTGGAGGCAACGCCCTGTTTGCAGATCCCACAGTCGAATGGTTTGATCTACACCGCCACTTGCTAGGGTATTACCTTGAGAACTGATAGCAACCGTCCAGACAGCTCCTGTATGCCCCTGCAAAACCTTTAAACATTCTCCAGTTTGCACATCCCATACTCGAATGGTTTGGTCATGGCTGCCGCTTACCAGTCGCTGACCACCCGAAGTAAATGCCAGTGCGAAAACTGCACCCGTATGTCCCTGCAAAACCTTTAGACATTCTCCAGTTTGCACATCCCATACTCGAATGGTGAAATCAAAACTGCCACTTGCCAACCATTGACCGCCCCTTTCAAATGTGATCGCGCGAATACTGCTCTGGTGACAGCTTAACATGTGCAAACATTGATGCGTTTGTACATCCCACAGTCGTACAGTGCAATCATAACTACTGCTTGCTAAAATTTGTCCCCCCGGACTGAACAACACTGTCCAGATAGATGCGCTATGCGCCGACCATCGTTCGAGATGCCCTGTTTGGATATTCCATAAAGTGATCGACTCATCATTTCGATTGAGCGCCAGCGTTTGATTATCGGGACTAAAGCTGACGTTGCTGAATGATGAAATCTGGCGCGACGGGCTGGGAAACGTTTTGTACGGTTGAAATGATGACAGATTGCCATCTGGTTGCAAACGCCACACTTGAATCATCTCATTCTGACCGCTACTGGCAAGCATTTGGCCATCCGAACTCAGGCTCAGGTCGTGAATCCCACCAGTATATCCACGCAACGTTTTCAAATTTCGTCCACTCTGTAAATGCCACAGCCGCACCGTCTGGTCTTCTCCTGTACTGACCAAAAATTGACTGTCAGCACTGATAGCCAGCCCATAAACATCGTGAGTATGACCCTCAAGTACATGAATGGATTGCCCGTCTTGCACATTCCAAAGGCGCAGAGTGCCATCACGGCCACCGCTCACTAAGAGACGACCATCCGGGCTAAAGGCAATGTTCCAAACATAATCGGTATGTCCCTGCAACAACTGGAAATTGAGCTTTGGCGATCGCTCTTTTGAGAGATAACCACTCCATAACCGAATCGACCCATCCCGGCATCCACTTGCAAGTAGTTGACCATCTGGGCTATATCGCACACATCGAACCCCGCTTGTATGCCCTTCTAAGACACTCAGGCAGTTCCCATTACTCACATCCCAAATGCGAATGGTTGTATCATTACTGGTACTAGCTAAGGTTTGCTGATTGGGAGCGAAGTGAACAGCATAAACACTCTGGGTATGCCCTGTCAAGACACGGAGACACTGCCCTTGCAAATTCCATAAGCGCACTGTCTTGTCATCGCTGCAACTCGCTAATTGCTGGCCATCGGCACTAAAATACACTGACCAAACACAACCTTTATGTTCTGTTAGCACCTGCAAGCAACTTCCACTTTGAACATCCCACAAGCGCACCGAACTATCACTACTGCTGCTCGCTAACGTTCTGCCATCGGGACTAAAGGTAACCGACCAAACCCAGCCTTTGTGTCCTAAAAAGATGTTTAGAAGTTGGGCTGTGCTAATGTTCCAGAGATAGATGTCGCCATTGGCATCGCCAACGGCAACGGTCTGTCCATCTGGACTCAGGTCGATTGACCTGGCAACACTAAGGGTTTCTGAAAAGATAGATTTCGCTAAATCAGCATTCTGAAAATTGACTCCTGCTAAATCGACCTGCCGTAAGTCGGCTTGCTGCACCACAAGACCAGAAAAATCCCAGCCACGTAAATCCACTTGAAGCTGCACCAGCAAGTTAATTAGGTTGCCTGCAACGTACCCTGATTTCTTGCCCTGTTGCGTTAATATGTGCCTTGCTTGCGCTTTGATCGCCGCTACACTGCCAAAACGAGATAGCAACCGTTCCATCACGGGTTGCACAATTAAGCGCATCTGAATCTCTCGAATGTAATCTTTTGCTTGTACTCGCAATAAGGGATGCGTTTGCCAAACGTTAAGCTGCTGCGTCTCAAACTCGATGCAAAGAAGCTGTACAAATCGTTCTGTGATATATTCCATCACCACAGGTTGCAAGAAGAATAACCCATCAGTCTTTTCAATTAGCGTAGGCTTTGCCTTCTCGATTAGAGATCGTCTCAGTAGTGAGTTGAGCAAATTAGGTACACTTTGTTGAGCAGCAGGATCTACCACGTTCTCTCGAATATCTGCAATCGAGACTGGCTCCCGATGAATTGCAAACCAGAACAGGGTTTTCTGTTCAGCTTCCGAGAGGCGCTCAAACTGACGAGAGAGTAAATCGCGGATGTCTTCAAAAACAGCTAATCCTTGGCTCAGATAGGGCAATACCTCGGTAATGCTGCCGTTAAACAAATCCCCAATTGTGGCTGCTACCAGTTTTAACGCCAAAGGATTACCGCCGTAGTGATGGATCAAAGTCTGCCATTCGGCTTCTGAACCTGTAAACTCTCCTTTTTGCCCAAAGATAGCGCGTCCGTCATCAGGTGTTAGTCCAGTTAAGGTCAGCGATCGCACCAGCGCCTGTGCGCCTTCCATCAGTGCTATTTCCCTTGGCTTTTCTCGACTAGTGAGCAACAAACTACTATGGTGAGAGGTATCACCAATGGTTCTTAGCAACTGACCGTAACCTTCATAACCTGAGCGCCATTGTCCCACCGGCTCACGCTGCAAAATGGTTTCAGCATTATCCAGAATTAATAAACACCGACGCGAGCGCAGATATTGCATCAGTTGGGAAATTTGCTGATTAAGGATGGTGGGAATGATGGGATCTTCCCCAAAAAGCGGCATGAGAAACTTCAGCAGGCTCGACAGGAGTTCATCCAGTGGTGGTGCATTAGCCAGGGAGCGCCAGACAACAATCTCAAATTCTGTCTGCATCCCCAGCGCCGCCTTGACGGCGAGCGTACTTTTGCCAATGCCGCCAATGCCCAGTAATCCAACTAAACGACAGCGTTCAGACACAACCCACTGCCACAGTTGCGTCAGTTCTGCCTCACGCCCATAAAACGCTGAGGCATCGACCGCCGTGTCCCAGTCCTGTTGAGGATTTGTCCATCGGTTCTCTGTCTCTTGGGATAAGGTCGGGGATGTCACGTCTGTCTTCGTCAATTCCAGCCCAAATGCCCGGAACAGATACTCTACTGATTGACGATCTACCCC
>NZ_AJLJ01000134.1 GCF_000317245.1 Fischerella muscicola SAG 1427-1 = PCC 73103 | reverse complement strand
ACCAAAAGATTTAAAAAAAGTGCTAGCTCGCATCAAAGAGGAATGGGGAATTACAGTGAGCAAGGACACAGTCAAACGAGTATTAAAAAGCTTAATAATGACGTGGAGAAGATTTAAAAGAGGGTTAGCAGGAGAGCCAGACCCTTTAGAATATAAAGAAAAAAAAGAAGAACTTACTCACCTAATGCAAAAAGAACAACGTGGAGAAATTGATTTAAGGTATTTAGATGAAACTGGATTTTGCTTAACGCCTTATATACCTTATGGATGGCAAGAAAAGGGAGAGAATATTCCCATCAAAAGCCACCGAAGTCGTCGGTTAAATGTACTGGGATTAATGAATCGTCATCAAGATTTAGATGCTTATATATTTGAAGGGAGAATTACCAGTGAGGTAGTGATCTCTTGTCTGGATAAATTTGCGGAAAATATCCTTTGTAAAACGGTTGTAGTTATGGATAAAGCCTCATTTCATCGAAGCAAAAAGATTCAGATGAAAATCAACGAATGGAGAGAGAAAAAATTAGAAATATTTTGGTTACCATCTTATTCTCC
>NZ_AJLJ01000133.1 GCF_000317245.1 Fischerella muscicola SAG 1427-1 = PCC 73103 | reverse complement strand
GGCGTTGCATAATGGAGTATGAATTAGTGGGTACTTGATATGAATTGTCCAAGTTGTGATTCCAGCCATATCCGTAAGAACGGGAGAAAAAGTGGTAAACAGAATTACATATGTGTAGGCTGTGGTCGCCAGTTTATTGATAACTACGAACCTTCAAGAACTTACAGTAATCAGATGAAGGAAGAATGCTTAAAAATGTATCTCAATGGTATGGGTTTCAGGGGCATTGAACGTGTCAAAGGGGTTCATCATACTACTATCATCACCTGGGTCAAACAACTGGGTCAAACGATGGTAGATGCACCAAGCCAAGACGTGCATGAAGGAGAATGGTCAGGCGATCGCAATCAGGAAGGCGATCGCAATCATCCATTAGTTGGAGAACTCGATGAATTAGAAACCTTTGTTGGGTCAAAAAAAATAAAATCTGGCTGTGGACAGCAGTAAACCACTTTAGTCAAGGAATTCTCGCTTGGGTATTGGGTGACCATAGCGCAGAAACATTTAAGCCTTTGTGGGAATTTGTCTCCTCCTGGCAATGCTATTTCTATGTCACAGATGGATGGAAAGTTTATCCTCAATTCATTAATTGCGGCGACCATATTGTTAGCAAGACATATATGACCAGAGTAGAGGGTGAAAACACTCGTCTACGTCATTATCTGGCACGATTACATCGAAAAACACTGTGTTATTCCAAGTCAGTAGAAATGCTGAAGTATTCTATCCGATTATTACTTCACTATTTAAAGTACCGTTCTATTCCTATCTCTGTTTAATTCATACTGCAATCAGCAACGCC
>NZ_AJLJ01000132.1 GCF_000317245.1 Fischerella muscicola SAG 1427-1 = PCC 73103 | reverse complement strand
AAAAAGGTTTTGTGTCAGTTTAAGTTTTATTGAGAAATTACTGAAACAATATAGAGAAACAGAAAGTATCGCTCCTAAAGTCAGAACACAGCAAACTCCACCAAAGCTAAACGAGCAACAATTTAATGTTCTCAAAGAAATAGTAGAAACCAAGAACGATGCTACTTTATCAGAAATTCGTGAGCAACTCAAAGAAAAAACAGGGATAACGATTGGTATTTCTACAGTGGACCGAATGTTAAAGAAGATGGAAATCAGCTTCAAAAAAAACATTGCACGCCTCGGAAAAAGAGACTGAAAGGGTTCAATCATTAAGAGTACAGTTCTGGCTCCAAATTCATGGAATACCTGCTGAAAACCTTATATTCATAGACGAAGCGGGAGCTAATCTATCTTTAATAAGACACTCGGCTCGTGCCAGAAAAGGTAAAAGAGCGCATGGCTCACGACCTCAAAAACGTAGCAAAAATGTCTCTATAATCGGTGCAATTGGTCTGAAAGGTGTACTCAGCCAATATAGCATTTTAGGTGCAACTGACGGGCTAACATTTGAGGCTTATATTTCTCAAAAATTAGTTCCCAAACTTTGGAAAGGTGCTTATGTAATTATGGACAATTGCTCAATTCATAAAGGCGGAGAAATTGAAAAACTCATCGAGGCTGCCGGAGCTAAGTTAATTTATTTACCACCATATTCTCCTGATTTTTCACCCATCGAAAATTGTTGGTCAAAAGTTAAAAATATACTACGTTCTATCGGTGCTAGGAGTTATCCAGATTTAGCTGCCTCGATTGAAATTGCTTTTAACCAAGTCTGTTTAAATGATATTCATAATTGGTTTACCCATTGTTGTTACTGTACTTCACTAGATTGAGAAACGCT
>NZ_AJLJ01000131.1 GCF_000317245.1 Fischerella muscicola SAG 1427-1 = PCC 73103 | reverse complement strand
GAAGCATGACCGTTTCCGTATCACTTCGCTTTCCAGTAATCTTTACGTTTGAGAGCTTCACCATCGTAGCGTCCGTATTGGATTTTCTCATGGCATTGACGGCAAACCACGAGGGTTTTACGTTTACGTGCCGACATTTTGAGCATCCATTCGGGGCGTTCCTTACAACCATGAGGCTTAATATCTGCTAAGAAAGCGGATATGGTGGACTTCAATATTGTCCGTTGCCCCACAAATTTCACATTTTTGGGCTAAAAGACGTTGAACAACTTCACTACGCCCGTTCCAGATATTACTATCCAGGTTGTCATCAACTTTGACCCACTTATTCCATCGCAAAGAAACACCGCCGAAATGAGTTATCAGGGGTTTGTTGTTATCGCGTTTCACTAATACCTGAAGTACCTTGTAAGTACCATCTTTTGTCTCAATGGTTGTGCGATAGCGCTTGTAAATTTTCTGGCAAGTAGTTTTAAACTTATTAGCCAAGGTTTTTACAAGGGAAAGTTCCATAACCCATTTTAGTTTTGATAGCATATGGAGGTTGTAAGCCATGCGGTAATACTGGGCTATGCCTCGATATTCCGCTTGATATTGACTAACTATGCTGTAGGCATCGTCCGATAGTCTTTGTGCTAGATGTATTGCCTTTCCAGAGCGCATGTATTTAGTACAGTGGCTATTAATTACGCTTCTGGGAATCCTTAACCCTACACTGCCATTGATACATCTTTGACCACGTTGGTCGTGTTTATCATTGGCGTGCAGTATGTGGATTT
>NZ_AJLJ01000130.1 GCF_000317245.1 Fischerella muscicola SAG 1427-1 = PCC 73103 | reverse complement strand
GCTGCTACGCAGCTTGATTGTATAATATAAAATTGAGTAACGAGCGCGATACCAGCCATATATGCCAGCAAAAAACCATCTTTCTCAAGAGCAGAAGGAACGGCTACTAAAAACGTTAAAAGAGCATGAGAATCCCTATGTAAGAGAGAAGGTTTTAATTTTATTGTTGATAAATGATGGAAAAACTTACCAAGAGATTAGTAATTTTTTAGAGATTGCATATCCAACAGTAGCATATTGGGCAGTTCACGGCGATCCAGATAACCTAGAGAGTTTTTTAGATGGAAGAAGAGAAGGAAATTTCCGTAAAGTTACTAAAGAATATGAGGATTTGTTATTAGAAGTCGTTGAAAAAGATCCGGCAGAATATGGATATGAATTTGGAAGATGGACAGCAGCTAGACTAGCAACATATCTCGAAGAAATAACAGGAATTAAGTTAAGTGGCTCTCAAGTTAGGAGAATATTAGAGCGAAAAAAGTACGTTTACCTCTGGGCAAAGTATAGCCTGGAGGACAAACAGAATCCTGAAAAACGTAAGGCGTTTAAAGAAAAATTATCAGAATATTTAAGAATAACTAAAGAAAATCCAGAGCGTTTACAGGTATGGTTTTGGGATGAGAGCGGATTTAGTTTAAGAGTCATAAGAAGAAAAACATGGGTTCGCAAAGGTCATAGAAAGAAAGTGACGGGACAAAGGAGAAAAGGAAGAGTAAATATTATGGGAGGGCTGCGTTATCATGATAAGAAGAGAATGAATTTTGTCATTCAAAAGGGAAATGCAGATGTTTTTTACGAGCAGCTTAAATCCTTAAATAAATTCCTCTTGCAAGAATGGATAGAGCAAGGGAATTCCATTGAAACTTTCAATGATTGTTCAGCGAAAATAGTCATTATCCTAGATAATGCCAGCTTCCATAAAAGAAAAGATATTTTAGATAAGATTGAGGCAGAAATGCCAAATATTATCCTGGAATTTTTACCAGCCTATAGCCCAGATTATAATTTAATTGAACTGGTTTGGCATTCAGCAAAAGAATATATAGCTCATAGATTATTTGAGTCAGTTTCACAGCTAGAAGAGCTGTTAAATAAATTGTTAAATGAAGGAGGTCTTGTTATTCAATGGGAGCGCAAGATCAAAAATAAAGGTAATGCTGTTTATTAAATTTAGCTGCGTAGCAGCTTA
>NZ_AJLJ01000129.1 GCF_000317245.1 Fischerella muscicola SAG 1427-1 = PCC 73103 | reverse complement strand
GGTTCTTGGCCACTTTTGGTGATCTTGGCTGGGGGAAGGCAGAGGGCAGAAGGCATTTATGCTGAAGTCGGAAGAGTAGAAGTAATAATTTCAAACTTTGAGTTTGTTTAAACTAGCAACTAATATACTTTGCATTTCCTCAACTTCATTTAATAAAGGAGTGAAAAGATTTTTCTCTGCTAAATCTACTTCTTTAGCAATAATTAATTGCGTATCTAATTCTCTCAAAGAACCTAAAGCAATATGTAAAAACTGTATGTATTCTGGCTTTGAGCGCCTACCATAGCCTTCAGCAATGTTGGATGCTACAGATACAGAAGAACGCCGGATTTGGCTGGTTAAGCCATACAATTCTGATTGAGGAAATAGACGCGTAAACTTATAGCAATTAATGGCATTTTTGTACTGCCCTTTGCCAGATAAACTGATTTCTGTAGCTCATAACT
>NZ_AJLJ01000128.1 GCF_000317245.1 Fischerella muscicola SAG 1427-1 = PCC 73103 | reverse complement strand
CTGTTGATGCAAAAAAACTTCCGCACTCGTAACTGTAAGCTAATGCTGTAATCAGCCCAAGGCAGGTCTGCTAATTTGCGTTCATAGCGACTATGAATTTTGTGAGTTGGGTGGTTACAAACTGGGCAATTAATAACAGTTTGTACCGCACAGACAATCAACGTAATCTTCCCTTGTACTTTGTCAAATTGCCATCTCTCCAGTTGAAGGTTTTTTGTGTCAGGTAACAGGTGGTATAGCAATTCCATACAAAAGTTTGATGGAGTGAAGTTTGAAGTTAGTAATTCAATTGTATCCCTTCCGACTTCAGCATAAATGCCTTCTGCCCTCTGCCTTCCCCCTACCAAGATCACCAAAAGTGGCCAAGAACC
>NZ_AJLJ01000127.1 GCF_000317245.1 Fischerella muscicola SAG 1427-1 = PCC 73103 | reverse complement strand
GTTTTTCATTGTCCATCCATGCTGTAGCTGGTTGTCATGGGCATAACTTCCCAGGCGTGTCATGGATTCAAATATACAGTTATTAGAGTAACAACTACGGTTAAGTACTGTTAAAATAAGTGGATGTCTGGATTTGCGATATGCCATCCACTGCAATATGCGATCGCAACTTCATCGTTTCCATGTTCGTATCCATCGTCTTTCAATAGGAACATGACAAGGAAAATGATATAAATCAAAATAATAATAAGCTGCAATCAGGAGGCGCTGCCATGTCTGGTTTAACGCAAACAATTAGAAACGTCTTTATTCGCCTAGAAGGTTTTTTATATCAGTTCTTTGGTTTTTTCAAAAACATCTTTTCTCTGATATTTGGTTTTTTGGCTAGGATATTTGGGTACTCCAAGCCTGGCTATTTCTTGGAAAACAATGAAGCAACCAGTATAAAATCATCCGAAACCAAGCAAGTAACTAAATCGGAGCCACAGACTGCTCCAGAACCTTCCATGACGGCTCGTCGCCGTCCCGATCCCAAAATGGACTATTTTCGCAAGATGGCCCAAGAAGTGAACAAAACCTCTTAGTAATGGATGTAGGAGTTTAGGGGAGACTAGAAACAGAGGGAAGACAAGGGAGAAAATTCATCTTCCTTGTCTCCCTTGTCTTCCTTCCCTTCCTCAGTAATTTATGGACAATGCAGATGTAGTTGTAATTGGTAGCGGAATAGGTGGTTTGAGTTGTGCAGCATTGCTAGCACGGTATGGCTTTGATGTGATCGTTTGTGAAAGTCATGCGATCGCTGGTGGTGCTGCTCATGCTTTTGAGCGTCATGGATTTAAGTTTGACTCTGGCCCGTCGCTTTATTCTGGACTATCTTACACACCTTCTGCTAATCCCCTGCGACAAGTGCTAGATGCGATCGCAGAAGATGTAACTTGGGTAACATACGATACATGGGGTTGTTGGTTGCCTGAAGGTGACTTTGACACGACTGTCGGTTCTGACCAGTTTTGTGAAGTTCTTTCCAAGCTGCGTGGTCAGGATGCTGTAGCCGAGTGGCGTCAACTTCAACGTGTGATGAAACCCCTAGCTCAGGCAGCTGTAGCAATTCCCCCGGCAGCCGTACGTTATGATTTGGGTGCAACCATCACGGCGGGTCAATTTGCCTTATCTATGGCTCGCCATGCACCTCATATCCTCAAGTTAACTGGTGCTTTTAGCCAAATCATCAACGGTGTGGTGCGTGATCCTTTTATTTGTAACTGGCTAGACTTGCTTTGTTTTCTGCTTTCTGGACTACCAGCAAATGGCACCAGTGCCGCAGAGATGGCATTTATGTTTGCAGACTGGTATCGACCGGGTGTGGTGCTAGATTATCCGGTTGGTGGTAGTGGTGTGATCGTAGATGCACTGCTACGGGGACTGCAACGACACAGTGGTCAGTTGATGCTCAATGCTCATGTTGAACAAGTGCTGGTAGAAAATCACCACGCTACAGGTGTGCGTCTGCGTAATGGTAAGGAAATCCGAGCGCATCGGGCCGTGATATCTAATGCATCTGTATGGGATACGCTGAAATTATTGCCAGAAACAGCTTTAGCAAAATCGTTTCAACAACGAGCCGATACACCAGAATGTGATAGTTTTATGCATCTACATCTGGGTATTGATGCTCAAGGACTACGCCCAGATTTAGCATGTCATCACATCATCGTCAACGATTGGGAAAGAAGTGTTACTGCCGAGCAAAACGTCGTTTTAGTCTCAATTCCATCTATATTAGACCCATCCCTAGCACCCCCAGGAAAACATGTGATTCACGTCTATACTCCTGGTAACGAGCCATATGCATTGTGGCAAGGAATGGACAGAAACAGCCAAGAATATCAGCAACAAAAACAAGCACGCTCAGAGGTGATGTGGCAAGCTTTAGAACGAATTATTCCCGATGTGCGATCGCGTTGTGATGTTACTCTTGTGGGTACACCGCTTACTCACGAGCGATTTTTACGCCGCCACCGGGGTTCCTATGGCCCAGCAATTCCCGCCGGAAAAGGTTTCTTTCCAGGTTCCACTACACCTTTAAAGGGACTGCTATGCTGTGGTGACTCGACATTTCCTGGTATTGGACTACCAGCAGTTGCAGCTAGCGGTATGATTACTGCCAATACACTCGCACCTGTGAATAAGCATTTACAAATGCTAAAGGATATAGGTTATCCTATTTTGGATTTTGGATTTTAGATTTTGGATTGCAATTATTTTCTAAATAGGTGTTATTAAAAAAACCGTAGGGGCGCACGGTTGTACACCCCTACAACGTATTGTGATCCAAAGTGATGAAAATAGTTGCAGCTATTAACTATTTTGCTACCAGCAAAACAGACTCTAATTACTTAGCAGCTTTCTCTTGGATTCTTTGTTTAGCAGCTTTGAATTGGGTAGCTAGTTGCTCGCTTTCATCGCTACTCATGTTGTTGCGAATAGCAGCAAACATTGTGCTTTCTTCTTGACGAATATGATCACCAACAACATCCATTAGCTGTCTAATTTTGTCTTTGAATTGAGAAGAAGAGGGGTCAATCGCTTTGATTTCCTCTAATCTCCGCTTCATATCTGCTTGCTCATCATACAATTCTTGAGTATCGCTTGCACCATAGAAAGAACGTACTCTTGGGTAGACTACTTCTTCTTCAGCTTCAGCATGAGCGCTCAAATCTTTGTAGATTTGACCGAAGTATTCTTGAATTTTTTGGGGATTGTTGCTTGCTAATAATTCAGTGAACAAGGTGTTGACTTTGTTGTGATCCAAACGAATGACATCTTGGACGTTCATGTCCTTTTTATCACTACCTTGAGTAACAGCACTACCAACAACACCGCTTAATGCTGCCATAGCATCTTGTACGCGTCCCCAAATACCTTGGTCTGCATCTTGTCCGGTGAGTTCACGAACACCCAAGATTTCTAAAATACCTTTGAGTTGTTCTTGGTGAGCGCGGTTTTCAAAGTTCACAGTATTTAAAGGCCCTATTGCCATCATCACATCCGCACCAATTTTTTGTGCTGCTTTGTGAATTGTCAAGCCGGACATTACTTGTTGATGCTTCAATAATTCATGCTGAAATACTTTTTCATACAAACTTAATTCAGAGCCTTGCATCAATTGCCGAACTTTACTAACCATTTCTGTAACAGTTTTTTCTGGTTCGGCTTGAATACCATATTGGACATTAACTGTTTCCAGAACACCCTTGTTTTTGCGATCATCTTCAATCATTTTGCGAATGCGATCGCGAATTTCGTTATCAGTAATTTCGTTCAAAAACTGTTCTTCATTTTGAAGGAGCAAATCTTGGATTACTCTCATATCTGCCAATTTTGCAGCAATAGCAGAACGTTTAGTGTCATCTAAAGTGACAACCATGTTGTATTCTCCTCTAAAAATTTTGTTCTCTTTACTTTTCTCAGGTTACATAACAGTTTTAGAGACTACCATCTTTCTTTTGAACGATAACCCCAAAACCAAGGAAATAAAAATTTCATTTTTAGGATAATTTTAAAATTCAAGACACATTTATACTTTGAGATAGATTACTCATAAAACTACACCTCCACCGCCAGATAGATAAATTTTTCCTGCCACTTTTCTAGATTGACTCAAGGATAGTTGAACTGGAGATTAATTTGTAATGTCTGAAAATCCTGGACTAGGAGAACAGGCGCTAAATAAAGCTGTAGAAATGGGTTTATCTAGCCAGTTAGATGAAGTTGAAAATCTGGATGTAAATGTCAAAGCTGAACCACTCAATCTAGTCCAAGGACATGTGGAAGCCGTCTCTATTCAAGGCGAAGGTTTGGTAATGCAGCAAGAACTCCGCATGGAGAAAATAGAAATGGAAATTAGTAGCGTTGCTATTAATCCTCTCAGTGCTGCTTTCGGCAAAATTGAACTCACTAAACCAACACAAGGTCATACTTTGGTGGTTTTAAACGAAGAGGATATTAACCGTGCTTTTAATTCTGAATATATCCGTTCTCAAATCCAAAGCCAGAAAATTCATGTTAATGGGCAATTAGTAACAGTTGTGCCACGCAATGTTGAATTTCGCCTACCTGGTGAAGGTAAAGTCGCTTTGAGTGCGACTTTATTTTTAAAAGAAAGCAACGAGAATCATAACATCGCTTTTTCAGCAATCCCTCGTGTGAGTGAAAATGGAGAAACAGTGACTTTAGACAATGTTGAATATGGCGATAGTCAGGAAGTATCACTGGAATTGACAAAAGCTTTAGTGAATACAACTAGCCAAATTTTGAATTTAGAGAACTTTGATTTAGAGGGAATAAACCTAAGAATTAAAAGGTTAGAAGTGCAAGTAGGCAAACTCATCCTTAAAGCAGAAGCAGAAGTTGAACAAATCCCTTCAGCATAAAGTTACTTCAATTCTTAAAAGGTGAAACTATGGATACTCAAGAAAGAAACTCTACACCCTATCCCAATATTCCAGCATTTTTAGAAAGTGACGATAGAGAGTTTCGTGATACGGGTGTACCTAGTACTGTGTCAGTTGCTGGTCATCCCATCCATCCTATTCTTGTGCAATTCCCCATTGCTTTTCTTGTAGGGGCTTTTTTAACTGATGCGGTTTTTTGGTTCACAAATGATAGTTTTTGGGCGAGGGGTTCTTTTTGGTTAATAACTGCTGGCTTGGTGGGTGGTGTTGCAGCAGCCCTAACGGGACTTTTGGATTTTTTGAGAATAGGACGAGTCCGCAAGCGTACTGCTGGTTGGGCGCACTTAATTTTGAATGTGAGTGCTTTAGTGCTGACAATTATCAACCTAGTATTACGTTGGAATAATCCCATATCGGCTGTACTACCTTGGGGACTTGTAATTTCAGTAATTGTAGCTACACTTCTTGGTATTTCTGGCTGGTATGGTGGTGAATTAGTCTACCGACACAAAATTTCTGTTATTGGTAACGGTAATCCAGAACAACCATAATAAAAGGGATTGGGCATTGGGCATTGGGCATTGAGAGAAATTTCTCCGTTGTCTTTCTTGTTCCTCTTCCTAATTTTTAATTTTTAATTGATACGTCCCTCGTGTCCCCGATTCCTAATCCCCGTTACCCAATATTAGAGAAAAACGTGTCAAAAAAAACACAAAGCTTTTATATAGCAGTTTCTTTGCTCATCGTTACAGTGATGGGCTTTTTATTTAAATACTATACTGGTTTTGCTCACAAATGGTTCAATGATTATGGCGCTGCTGTTTTCTACGAAATCTTTTGGTGCTTGTTCGCATTTCTATTTTTCCGTAGCCCAAAAGCTATGATCCAAATTCCTTTATGGGTCTTTATCATTACCTGTATATTAGAATTTCTACAACTGTGGCATCCTCCCTTATTAGAGCAAATACGCGCTACTTTCATAGGTAAATTATTGCTTGGTACAACCTTTGTTTGGTGGGATTTTCCTCATTATGCGATCGGTTGTATTCTCGGTTGGTTGTGGTTGGGACAATTACAAAGAAAAAGTTATGCAAATAAAAGTCAAAGTTAAACCAAACTCCAAAGTTCAAAAAATAGAAGAAACTAGCGATGGCAGTCTAAATATACATTTAAAATCGCCTCCTGTTGATGGTAAAGCGAATGAAGAATTAATAAGAGTTTTATCTGAAAAATTTGATGTTGCCAAATCTAGAATTAGAATTAAGTCTGGTGTGTCATCAAGACAAAAGCTCATTGAAATAGACACAGATTTTTAGACTAGAAAAAGTTAAAATAGAATTACGCCTGAATAGCAATTCTTGCAAAACTTGAAGGTTAAAGCAGGTATGATTCACCAATTCACCTATCAGTCGGTAATCCCTAGCCTACTCTAGATCTGCCATTTATGACGGGCGATCGCATGACTGCAACAACTATTGAAATACTCTTCATAAAAAATTAACTCGTTTTCTAAGCTAATACTTGAAAACGAGTTGGTAGATGCAAACTATAGGAAAAATCAATGCTGTACTTCTTCTTTTATTGAAATATATCTTGGTTGGGTTTTGACTCTGTCAATCCATGCTTCAATAGCAGGAAATTGTTTTAGATCAAAGTTGCCTTCATCAGCAACATGAGTATAAGCAAATAAGGCAATATCTGCGATTGTATAACGTTCACCAACAAAAAAATTATGACTCTGTAAATGATTTTCCATCACCTTTAAGGCTGCATAACCAGATTTACTTTTTTGCTCTATGGCTTCCTCGTATTCTTGTGCTTTACCTAATACAGAAATCCAAAATCTCAATGGCGCAATAAAAGGCTCATGGCTATTTTGTTCAAAAAACAACCATTGCATGACTTGCGCTCGTAAAAAGCGATCATAAGGTAAAAATTCTGTGCCTTCACTCAAATAAACTAATATGGCATTTGATTCTGCCAAATATTTACCTGGTTTAACCTCCAATACTGGAATTTTCCCATTCGGATTTTTGCTTAAAAACTCTGGTGTTTGAGTCTCATGTTTCAAGATATTCACCTCTATCCTCTCAAATGGCATACCAATTTGTGATAATAAAAGACGTATCTTGTAGCCATTACCTGAAGGTAAAAAATCGTACAATCTTAGCGTTTCCATGCCAATATAGTGTGAGATGAAGGTTGTAATTAATTATGATCCAGTAAAATACAATGATATTTCAAAAATACTTATAAACAGAAGAAATTTTTTATAAATGCTGCAATTACAGGCGAAATAAATTCTCTGGAAAATAAATTTTAATTAGGTATTATTTATATCATTAAATTGTTTAATTTGAGTTAGTTGGCAAGGATCAAAAAATGTGTGGAAGATTTACTTTAAGCGTATTTCCAGAAGTTTTAAGCCAAGTTTTTGAGGTCGAAAAGATTCCTGATTTCAAGCCGCAATATAACATTGCACCTACGCAAATTATCTTAGTGGTTTTGTATAATTCTGAATCTCACAAGCGTGAAATTCAGCAATTACGTTGGGGTTTAATACCTTCATGGGCCAAAGATCAAAGCATGGGAGCAAAGCTCATTAATGCAAGAGCTGAAACCGTAGCCGAAAAACCTGCATTTCGTCGCGCTTTCAAACACCAACGGTGTTTAGTAGTAGCAGATGGCTTTTACGAATGGCGAAAACAAGACGGTAAAAAACAGCCCTATTATTTTCGTCTGTTGAACGGAAAACCTTTTGCTTTTGCAGGGCTGTGGGAGGAATGGCAATCACCAGAACAAGAACAGATAAAATCTTGTACAATTTTGACAACTCAAGCTAATGAATTACTGCAACAGGTTCATGATCGTATGCCAGTAATTCTTCAACAGGAAAATTATGATTTATGGCTAGATCCTCAAATTCATGACGGGGAATTACTACAACCACTACTGCACCCCTATCCTTCACAGACGATGACTAGCTATCCTGTGACAACCTTGGTAAACAGCCCCAAAAATAATAACCCTGAGTGCATTACCCCGTTAGCGTCGTAAGGATCATCCGTAAATCAGTTAAATTAGCTAATAGTTAAAAAACTCCTGCCAGTAGCCCAACATCAATGAGAGGCGCCATATGCCAAGAACTCAGAAAAACGATAATTTTATTGATAAATCCTTTACAGTTATGGCAGATCTCATCTTGAAGATTCTGCCAGCGAACAAAAGAGCAAAAGAAGCCTTTGTTTACTACCGAGATGGGATGTCGGCGCAATCAGAAGGAGAATACGCCGAAGCTTTAGATAACTATAAGCAAGCTCTAGAACTAGAAGATGATTCCCTCGATCGCAGTTACATACTCTACAACATGGGATTAATCCATGCGAGTAACGGCGAACACCAAGTAGCTTTAGAGTTATATCACCAAGCACTAGAGTACAATCCCCGTTTACCTCAAGCTTTAAATAACATCGCCGTCATTTATCACTATTTAGGCGAAAAAGCCAAAGAAGCAGGAGACGAAGATGGCGGCGAAGCACTGTTTGACAAAGCTGCTGACTATTGGGTGAGAGCCATTCGCCTCGCTCCCAATAATTACATCGAAGCCCAAAACTGGCTGAAAACCACAGGTAGAATGCAAATTGATGTATTCTTTTAAGTCATTGGTCATTAGTAGAGACGCGATTATACTCTTACCTTGAAGCCGCTCTTACGAGTGTCTACGCGTCTGTACAATAGTCATTTGTCATTAGTAAAAAATTGATGACTCATGGCAAATGACCAATGACCAATGACCAATGACCATTGACCATTGACCATTGACCATTGACCAAATTTTATGCTCGATCGCGAACAAGTCCATAAAGTAGCCCATCTTGCTCGTTTAGAATTGACACCAGAAGAGGAAGAACAATTCACTACTCAACTGGCTAGTATTCTGGACTATTTTGAGCAGCTCAGTGAATTAGATGTGAGTGACGTACCACCCACAACACGAGCTATTGATGTCAGTAATGTGACACGCGCCGATGATTTACAACCATATAGCGATCGCGAAGCGATTCTACAAAGTGCGCCAGAACAAGAAGGCGAATTTTTCAAAGTGCCAAAAATTCTTAATGAGGAATAAGTTAGTAGGGGCGTATGACCTACACCCCTATCCACTAACATCATCAAAGGAGGATAATTATGGGTTTGGGAATTCTCAAGGATGGTAAGTGGCTATCTGAACGGGAACAGGAAGACTCAGCAGGTAAATTTATCCGTCCTTCTACCACTTTCCGCAACAAAATTACCGCCGATGGTTCTAGTGGGTTTCAGGCTGAAGCAGGGCGTTATCATTTGTATATTTCCTGGGCTTGTCCTTGGGCGTGTCGCACTGCTATTATGCGCCAACTGAAAGGACTGCAAGATATTGTTGGAATGTCTGTGGTTGCTCCCGAAATTCACGACAACGGCTGGGAATTTGCAGATGAACCAGGCTGTATTCCTGATACTGTCAACGGTGCTGATTATCTCTGGCAAATTTATCTCAAAGCTGATTCCAACTATAGCGGACGTGTCACAGTTCCCGTTTTGTGGGATTCACAAACTAATACGATTGTCAATAACGAATCCCGCGAAATTATCCGGATGTTTGACACTGAGTTTAATCATCTTACTCAGGATAGTGTAAATTTTTATCCAGAAAATTTACAAAAAATTATTGATGAAACGATAGACGCTATTTACCAACCGATTAACAATGGCGTGTATCGGGCGGGATTTGCAACTAAGCAAGCAGCCTATGATGAAGCAGTAACAGAATTATTTGATGCTCTTGATCATTGGGAAAAAGTTTTAGGAGAGCAACGTTATTTGTGTGGGGAGCAAATTACGGAAGCAGACTGGTGTATGTTTACAACTTTGTTTCGCTTTGATCCAGTCTATTATGTACATTTCAAATGCAACTTACGTCGAATCGTAGATTATCCTCACTTGTGGAATTATCTCAAAGACTTGTACCAACAGCCGGGTGTAAAACAGACTTGTAACTTAGACCACATTAAGCGACATTATTACCGGAGTCATCCCAAAGTCAACCCGACGCGGATAGTTCCTAAAGGGCCACTGATTGATTTTGATGCTCCCCATAATCGCGATCGCATGTTCACAAAGTAATCTAAAGATTCACTCCTTTGCTGCTATTTAACTCTCAATTCCCACACTACCGACAAGCACTGACTTATGCAGTAGACTAATCTCAAGGTGTGAGGAATGGGAAGATGGCTAATCCAAAATCAGGGGCAAAATTGCTCCCTTTGGCTTTCATTGGTGTGTGTTTTTGTGTAGGAATTGGTATTGGATTGGGTATTCGTTCCAAGCGATCGCAAGCCACAGATACAAACAACCTACCCAGTGAATTGATCCCAGAGTCGAATTCACCTCCACTGATCAAAGAGCCTAGTTACACAGACACTATTACCATTCAAGCAGTTGGGGATGTTATCCCTGGTACGAATTTTCCTAACTACAAATTACCGCGCGATCGCAACCAATTAATCCCAAAGTCGGTAAGAGCGCACTTAAAAAAAGCTGATATCTTGTTTGGTAACTTTGAAACCAGCTTGACTAATTATCCATACACTACCAAAGACATCAGTCGTGGACAGATGTTCGCGTTTCGCTCTCCACCTTCCTATGCTCAACTGTTTGCTGATGTCGGCTTTGATGTATTCAATATCGCTAACAATCATGCTATGGATTTTGGTTTAGTGGGGTTTGCAGATACGATTCAGAATCTCTCTGCTGTTGGGATCGAAACACTAGGCCATAAAAATCAAATACTTTTACTGCAAGCTAAAAATATTCCAGTTGCAATGATCGGGTTTGCACCCTATAAACGTTACAACTCCATTCACGATTTCAAAACAGCCAAAAACCTAATACAACAAGCTAAAAAACGTGCGGAAATAGTAATTGTATCAATGCACGCCGGAGCAGAGGGAACAAAGGCACTACAAGTTAAAAATCAGACTGAGACTTTCCACGGAGAAAATCGAGGTAACGCAGTAAAGTTTGCTCGCACAATGATTGATGTAGGAGCAGATTTAGTTCTTGGCCATGGTCCCCATGTCCCCAGAGCTATGGAGATTTATAAAGGAAAATTGATTGCTTATTCTTTAGGAAATTTTTTAGGATACCGAACTTTATCTACTAGAAACGAGACTGGCTACTCGATGATTTTAGAAGTTAAGTTAAATTCTCAAGGGGATTTAGTGGGGGGTAAAATTATTCCTGTACATATGAATCGCCAGGGAATTCCCTATATTGATCAGCAATTGCGAACTGTAAAACTTGTTCGTTATTTAATTGCCAATGATTTTCCTAATACACCGCTTCAGATTAGTAAAGAAGGAGCAATAACTGTCATCAATTAATTCAATTATAATTCACTAATTGTAATTAATTATAGCTAACTTATAGTATTTCTAAATCATTCCTAAAAGACAAGATCCCCGACTTCTCCAAGAAGTCAGGGATCTTTACATATTAACTGCCTTGATTTTCATAAACTTTAGATTCTAAATTTTCTGTTAATAAGCCAGTAGCTTTTTGCCATTCTTCAAGCGTAAAGTTATAGCCTTGCTGTTGGGCCATTTGTACAAAAGCTTCTAGATTCGATGCCGAATTGAGAATTTTCCTCAAATTAGGATTAGTTTGAGCATTTCTAAATAGTCTAATCACTTCTTGTTTTGACATAGTAATCGTTTCTAATATGACCGAACAATTTTAGATTTTAGATTTTGGATTAAAATGAAAATCTGAAATCTAAAATAAATGCTTACCTACGGAAGCCGCTCCGCGTCTACAAGCCTCTCCATTCATCTCACTTGACCCCTAAAAAAATGGGGGTCGCATATTGGCTAGGGAAAAAGAACCAGGCTTTACAGACCCAACGATAAGCTGTTGGGAGCAACTCGACAATACATTGAAGCCTGGTTCTTTTTCTTCCAGTCGCCTCGCACGGCTTCTAAAAAAATAATTCGTCGGGCCAAGTGGATAAGCCTAAACCAAGCCTGCCCCATTTTTTTCACGTGTTGGTCTCTCATGGAGAAAAGACCGAAAAAGATTCGTTATTCAAGCCTCTTCTTTAAAGAAGAGGTTAATCTAAAATCCAAAATCCAAAATCCAAAATTGAGTGACGCGCCGCTACGCTAGAAAAAAGGGGGACTTGAAGATAATTTCCCCCTTTTCAAGCTATGCATTATAAACATCTTTCTTAACAGAAAATTTTTTGAAGAAATTGGGATGCTCTCGTTGTTAATTTTGTGCTGTCCACATTTACTCGTACAGTAGATTGTAGATTTATTTCTAGAGTTAGTATCACTTTTATGAAAAATATGATGATTACTCAATTAACTGTTATTTTAGAGCTTATTTATAAAGTAAATATTAAGTAGGGTGTGTTACGGCTATGCAAGGATTTTGGAGTTTGAGAGAGTTAAGATTAGCCGTAACGCACCATCTTTCTCGGTGCGTTAAGCGTTGCTATAACGCACCCTACAATTTAAGGTTTACTTTATAAATCGTCTCTTACTGAATTAATCTAAAAGTTCTGTCAGAAATATTACAGATAAGAATCTTAAATTTTTATTTAATTTGTTGAAATTTTACGATAATAGTTTAGTTGTCTATAGTAGTACACCGTAAAAATACTGATCATAAAAAAATATAATAAAGATAATAAAGAAAATTAAGTTATCACCTGATTACTCGACATTCCTCTAGCCTAGCCTAAAAAGCTAGATAAGATAACACTGCTTGCGATAGAAGCCAGGAATAAGTAGAACTGTTACGCTTCAATCTGTAAATAAACTGAAAATTAGTGCAAAATTTGTTCTTCATCCTACATAAATTCGGGTTTTATTGGTTGGCATTTTTCGGAATTATTATAGTCCGATACTTCCTCTTCGCTGGGGGAACATATTGGTTTTTCTATTCGGTTATGGGAAAGCCTTTCGTGAAGCGGAGGTTACACCTGAAACCTGTGGTATGGAAATCAATTCGACAGGATATTGAACTGTCGGTTCTCTCTGCGGTATTTTTTGGGCTTTGTGCCGCATTCATTATCTCAGCATACGATGCGGGAGTGACACTTTTGTACACTTCTGTAAATGGGTATGGATTGTGGTATTTAGCGCTTAGTTTTGTTGCAGTACTGATCATCCAAGATGCGTACTTTTACTTTATTCATCGAGCGTTTCACCACCCTTTATTCTTCAAGTGGCTACACTATGGTCATCATCGCTCAGGAGATCCAACACCTTGGACATCGTTCGCCTTCGACTTACCAGAAGCTATCATCCAAGGTCTTTTCTTTGTAGGGATAGTTTTTCTGATTCCCCTTCACTTTATTACCTTAATTGCTGCCCTCATGACTATGACAGTATGGGCTGTGTTTACTCATCTGGGATTTGAACTGTTTCCCTCACAATTTTTTCCCCAATGGTTTGGAAGGTGGTTCATTGGTTCAACACATCACGCCATACATCATCATAAATACAGAGTGCATTACGGGCTATATTTTACTTTCTGGGACAAGCTACTGGGAACTCAAGACTCTAATTATGAGAGAATTCCAAATCAAAAAATCAGCAATCACTAGTAAAAATAGGGGTATAGGGGTGTAAGGATAGTCATAATTTTAACTATTATTGCTAATGCTTTGCAGGTTGGCGATCGCATTATTCAATATAGGAAATAAGCAAACCATTGAGCATGACAGCACACATCCTGTTAGTTGAAGATGAAGTTAAATTAGCTAGATTTGTTGAATTGGAATTAACTAGCGAAGGCTATCAGGTGAGTGTGGCACATGATGGGATCACTGGATTGACACTGGCGCGAGAGTCATCACCAGATTTAGCAATTCTCGATTGGATGCTACCAGGATTATCAGGTTTGGAAATCTGTCGGCGTTTGCGATCAACAGGTAGTTCAATACCGATAATTTTGTTGACAGCAAAAGATGAAGTAAGCGATCGCGTAGCTGGTTTAGATGCGGGTGCTGATGACTATGTAGTCAAACCTTTTAGCATAGAAGAATTGTTAGCAAGAATTCGCGCTCATCTACGTCGTACCCAAGAAATAGATGAGGATCTATTGCAGTTTGAAGATTTGAAACTCAATCGTCGCACTCGTGAAGTTTTTCGAGAGCAACGTGCAATTGATTTAACAGCCAAAGAATTTGATTTATTAGAATATCTCCTCAGTCATCCCCGTCAGGTTTTTACCAGAGACCAAATTTTAGAAAAAGTATGGGGTTATGACTTTATGGGTGATTCTAATATTATTGAAGTCTATGTGCGTTACCTGCGTCTGAAACTCGAAGAAAACAACGAAAAACGCCTAATTCATACAATACGTGGAGTAGGGTATGCGTTGAGGGAGTGATCGGGGATCGGGGAACGGGCATTGGGCAACAAATCAAAAGTTCTTAATTTTGACTTTTGACTTACCCTCCGGGAAGCCGCTTACGCGTCTATGACTTTTGACTTGTTTTGTCCCCAATCCCTGATTTTTAATGCACTAATTCTATTGCTCTTTTCGTTAAAGCCTCCGCTGTCAAACCATTAAACGCCATCAATTCGCTTGCACTTGCTGTGGTTTCTCCACGTCTCCATGCGAAGGTATCGCGCTTGCTTGTACTCCTTAACATAATTGGTTCTAGCATTCCTGCTGCACCACCAGTCACACCAATTAACGCATCACCACCAAATAATTCGGCAAATTTTTCATCATTGATAAAACCACCTTCCGGTTCGGTGCAGGTATCCCAACCTGTGTCATGGGGACGATATAAACGACGGGGGTTAATCACAGAAACTATCTTCACCCCGATACCTTCTGTTTCTAAGAAAGCTGCTGCTTCAAACACGGGAATTAATGTCATGTCGCCAATCACAGCAAACACTACTTGCTGATCTCCAGCAACATCTTGCAACACCACTGCACCATCTTGTAACCCATGACGAGTCATATTAAAAGTAGTGCGAATTGGTAATGGTGATTTACTCGCAGTGATGACAATTCCCTTATTTTTTGTTCTCAAAGCCCAGTCATAACAAACTTGAATACTGTTAGCATCGGGGGGAAACAAGGGAAAAACATTACCATTCCGCATCATTGCTGCAAAGTAAGCTTCAATTTCTGGACGTTGGTGAGTCCAACCATTACGTCCTTGTTCTAAAGCGCCAGCGGTGAATAATGTAATAGTTGAAGGAGTCGGACGTCGCAATTCCGCCATTGCTTGGGTGACAGTTTGCCAAATTGGTAAACCGTTAATCGCAAAAGATTCGTAGGAACACCACAAACTTCTAGCACCCATCAAAGACATACCCGCAGCTAACCCAGCACAAGCATCTTCACTCAGAGGTTCGTAAACTTGTCCGCCTGGTGCTTGATTATATAAGTCGTCGGTTGTGGGGTGAATAATTTTTAGGGCTTGGTTGATATTAGCAATACCTGATGCTTCGTTTCCGTCGGCGTTAGTCACCAAAAAGTTTTCATCTATTTGTCCAACTTTTGCCACTAAACGTCCCATGGCTGTTGTCGAAACTTTCGGATCGCTACCCACAGTGTACTCTTCTAAAGGCAATTCGCCTAAATCTGGCAAAGGATATTCAAATTCCGTAACTACTGTTTTCGCTGCTGGGCCTCCACCTGCGCGTTCACAGTTTGTCCTTACAACTTGCCAAGCTTGAACAGGTAAGGCGCGTTCTTTCAGGGCGTTTACAATATGAGGTGCATCCAGCGTGTCTTTGGGATAGAGGTTATGAGACTTAGCACCCCGCGCATGGACGCCTGCACCTTTGAGTTGTTTAATAATAAATACAGTTAGCTTACCACTCAAAGCCGATCGCACAGCTTCATCTACACCTAAAAGTACTGCTTTGGTAAAAGCTAAACGTTGACCAAAAGAAAAGGCGGTACTATCTACGTAATTTCCCGGCTGGTCTTTGTCATCAAAATCCTTGGCATCTACTAACACAACTTCTTCAAAGCCGTTACCATGCCAGTATGTCATCATTTGGGTGTTGGTTTTAAGGGATACCATACTATGGTGTTCTTGGCTATAACCATTCCACACCAACACTGGCAAAAAGTTAGTTACACCAGGATAAGCGGTATGGAAATGAGCCATCGAACTCATAATATAAGGTTCACCCAATCCGCCATCGCCAAGGGTAAACGGAAACAGCTTATCTTTATTTAATAATGCAGCTGCCATCGCAAAATGTTGCCCTTGTCCCAAAGGCCCTGCTGGTGCCAGAATTCCGGGAATATAACCAGACAAATGTCCCAAAAGTCCATGCTTTTCTCGGAAGCGATCGCGCAATTGTTGCACTGTATAAATGCCCATGTCTTCTAAAGAACGATCTAAAAACATGGCACTATAAAATCCAGGGGCGTGGTGTCCCACTTCCGTAAGAATATTTTTGTAACCAAGCATGACCAAAGCTGCATAAGCTTCCGCTTGCGAGGCGAAACCACCAGGGTGTCCAGACGCTTTACTTCCAGTAATTTGCAATGTCAGATAACGCAAAGCATCCGCAGCTAGCAAGGTTTGGTATACTGCTGCTGGTTCTTCTGGGTTGGCGATCGCTTCTTTTGCTGACTCTATGACTGGATTTGCACCATAAGTTTCAAATTCCGGTAACGCTTCCCCAAAATATTGAATCCCCTCG
This sequence comes from Fischerella muscicola SAG 1427-1 = PCC 73103, assembly GCF_000317245.1. Classification (GTDB taxonomy): domain Bacteria; phylum Cyanobacteriota; class Cyanobacteriia; order Cyanobacteriales; family Nostocaceae; genus Pelatocladus; species Pelatocladus muscicola_A. Next base: position 602 of record NZ_AJLJ01000127.1, on the reverse strand, counting down.
CAAAAATGGGGAAGCGCTGAAGTTGCTTTAGAAGTTGTTGCCGTCATGCTAAGTACCTTGCTAACTTAAACGGAGACACTATTAATATAGATGTTCGCCAATTTAACAAAAATTTTACAACTTCACGGCTGTCACAATTGATTGCTATTCAGCATCGTCAAGATAAGTCGCTTCTATCTTGCAGCACTTGCGTGAAAATGGATATGAAAGCAATACGGTTCGGATAAAACAAATCGATTGACGTTTACATCCTGTAGAGACGCGATTTATCGCGTCTCCACTCCACATTTATCGCGTCTCTACATTTATCGCGTCTGGTACAACCCCAAAATCATGACGAAAAATTCTTAACCGAACCGTATTGGGTGCAGGAGTTTAGGAGGAGTTCTAGTTTCATTTTTGGTTGTGGGATTTTCCCGTGATTGACTGAGTCGTAAATCAAGTTTCTGAGTCGTAAATCAAGTTTCTGAGTTGTAAATCAAGTTTCTGAGTCGTAAATCAAGTTTCTGAGTCGTAAATCAAGTTTCTGAGTTGTAAATCAAGTTTCTGAGTTGTAAATCAAGTTTCTGAGTTGTAAATCAAGTTTCTGAGTCGTAAATTAA
>NZ_AJLJ01000126.1 GCF_000317245.1 Fischerella muscicola SAG 1427-1 = PCC 73103 | reverse complement strand
ATACAGTTTCAACATGTGTACACCGTAGGTCTGTAAGCGTTTCAGATGTGAACTCTTTACAATCACATCGCCCCGAAAGGGGATGAATGCAACTATTCATTCACTCACGAGAGCGAGTATCTCAGAAATACTCCTGCTTAATCTCTAAACGAGTAATCCCTGTCAAGGTATTAAATATCAAAGATCAGTTTTTCTTCCTGTCTTAGTAGTCCACCATGCAAATTATGAGAGGTCATAGATCCCCGACTTTTTTAAAAAAGTCGGGGATCTGAACACCCGCGACCTGTCAAAATCAATCGGGTGGAGTATTAGTTTCTAAGTGTTTCAAAAATAATTTTTTCAGCACAAACACACCAAGACACAAAGAAGAAAATATTCGGCGTTGCTGATATCTACGCCACTAACTACCAACCCCTCGCCTCACCTTGTGCCAAATTAACCCAGCAACAATTAATCCTAAACCCAGTTGCCAGATTGAGGATTCTACCCAAAAAGCTAAGAACAGACAAGATAAAAGACCTAGAATTGCTATCCATTTGGGATATAGTCGCTCTTGGGGACTCAATTGTAAAGCCGCAAAGTTAGTAATTGCGTAGTAAATCAGAACGCTAAAAGCACTAAAAGACCATGTTGTCTTCACATTACCGACTAGAACCAAAAGAGCGATCGCAACTCCTATAACTATTACAGACCAATAGGGAGTAGTTTGTTGTTGATTTAAACGTGCTAAAAATCTTGGTGCGTCGCCACGACGTCCCATCGCCAGTAATACGCGGGATAAGCCCAAAATCAAGTTCAGCAGTACACCCAACATTGCTGTCATCGCCCCAATGGCTAGTACCAAAGCACCACCAACACCAGTAATATTTCGGGCTACTACTTCCAAAGGTGCAGCTTTTGTTTGCTGAACAGCATCAGCTAAAACATCTACCCCAGAAGCGCCAATTGTCACTGTCGCCACTGCTATATAAAGCAGCATTGTCAGCGATAGACAAACTATCATCGCTTTGGGAATTGTTTGTCTTGGCGATCGCGCTTCTTCTCCTAAAGTTGCAATCCGACCATAGCCTGTATAAGCGACAAACATCAAGGCGCTAGCATGGAAAATATCTGCAACAGAACCTGTAAAAAAAGGTGTAAAATTCTCAACGCTTCCTTGAATAGCACTGGGGAGACAAGCCAGAATCAAAAACCCCAAAGATAAAAGCGTGACAGATACAATCGCGATGTTGGCAAAATTTGAGCGACGGATACCATTTAAGACAATCAGCGTCATCACCACCACAGCCAAAAAGGCGATCGCCACAACCCAGCGAGAATTTATACCCAAAATATTTAATAAATAGCCAGCAAAACCTAAAGCAGCAGTAGCAGCAGAAGCTGTTTTCGCCACCAAAAACATCCAGCCAGCAGTAAAGCCAAAAGCCGGAGTCAAATATTTGTAACCATATTCATAACTACCACCACTCAAGGGATGATTCGCAGCTAATTGGGCGCTGCTGAGTCCATTAAAAGTAGCGACAATCGCCCCAATTGCTACAGCTAAAATCACCGCCGGGCCAGCAATTCCAGCCGCAATCCCAATACTCACAAATACACCTGTTCCAACTATTGAACCTAGTCCCATGAGAGTGGCACCAAACACCCCCAACTCTCGTTTCAATTGTGGCTCTGGATTGCTGACAGACATGGTTTTTTCTATCCCTTTGTCCAAATAACGTGACTACAGGAACATTGGCATCTATTTATATATAATAAGATGCCCGACTTGTTCAAGAAGTCGGAGATCTAAGCTTTGCAATGCTCACAAATCAAATAGGATTGTTATATATCAATTTCCGTTATCTTAACTAAAACATAATTTTTTACTGTTAAAATTATCAAATTTAATTATGATTTTGAGAAATAGGAAAAATTAAAACTATGAAATTCTTAAAGATGCCCGACTTATTGAATAAGTCGGGCATCTGAGCTTTTAGAGCTTCACAGCATAAAAAGTACCAAAATAATTTTTACATCTATAAATTTTTGATGTTAGTTGCTCAAAATTATTTCCCAAAATATTTTATTTACTAGTTCTTGATATTCAATTAGTTTTTTATAGAATTTGTAAAATTTACGTTGCATGATGATTCATATTGCTCAGTTACGGGAATTTACTTATATATTTTTAATTACAGATATTTACTGGCATTTGTATTTCTTAGAGTATGAAAATAAGCGTAATTATACCGTGTTTAAACGCTGCGGATACTATTGCTGTTCAACTTGAGGCACTTGCTCATCAAACATGGTCACAGTCGTGGGAGGTGATTATTGCTGATAATGGCTCCACTGACAACACGCTATCAATAGTAGAACAGTATCAAGCATCATTACCGAATCTCCGTATCATTGATGCATCTAATCGCAAAGGAGCAGCCAACGCTCGCAATCTAGCAGCCGAAGTAGCCAAAGGTGAATCATTGGTATTTGTTGATGCAGATGATGAAGTTTCGCCTGGATGGTTAGCAGCGATGGGTGAAGCACTTTCCGAATACGATTTTGTCACCGGAAGACATGAATTCAAAAGGTTGAATGACCCGGAAGTGAGACAATGGTATCAAGTAGATGAGTGGTCATCAGGAATTGTACAAAATCCCTACTTACCTTTTGCAGGTGGTGGTAATCTGGGAATTAAGCGTTCACTTCACAATACAATCAATGGCTTTGATACAACACTGCTGCAAGTAGAAGATGTTGATTACTGTTGGAGAGCGCAACAAGCAGGAGCAAAACTTCATTACGCACCAGAGGCGATCGCTCATATCCGTCTACGCGCTAACTTAAGTGCTTTATATAAAAGAGCTTGGGTTATGGGTACTTGCGAGGCATTACTATATAAAAAGCATAGAAAACTGGGTATGCCCCAATTAATGCCTTGGAAAGTTTTTGTCAAAACTCCAGTCATTTTGGTTTTGCAACTTCTGTCTCTAAAAATTCGTACTAAAGAAAGTTTCGCCAGATGGTTGATGAGTCTTGCTTGGCGGGGAGGACAGCTACGCGGTTGTATCAAGTATAAATATCTGCCCATTTAGAAATTTTCAAACATCCTGATTGAACATATCAAGTAGATCAGGTATCAATAAACATAGCTTCCCTTTCTAACTATTGAATTGAATTTTTACCTAACTACTTTATATAAGTAGACTTTCAACAAGGTTCAATAAAGGGAGAAAGAGTAAAAAGAATTTGTGTGTTTCTCTATTCCTTTAAATCTGACTCTAAAAGATGCATCCAAAAAGAAGTTTTAGATAACAAAATGCTTATCCGAACCGTATGAGATAGGATTTTTTCTAATTGGCATCACACATAAACTTATCCTATAGATTGAGATTTTTTGTGTCGTTAGGGAGTATTACTTATATATTTTTATGTATTGATGTCAATTCAAGAGATCACTACTTGTTATGAAGGTAAGTGTCGTCATACCGTGTTTAAATGCAGAGAAAACTATAGCTGTTCAACTTGAAGCTCTTGCTCATCAACAATGGTCACAAGCATGGGAAGTGATCATCTCTGATAATGGTTCGACTGACAGCACATTATCAATTGTCGAAAAATATCAGACGCGTATACCTAATTTGCGTATTGTTGATGCATCTGATCGTAAAGGTGCATCACACGCTCGCAATGTTGGTGCAAAAGCAGCAAAAGGTGAATCACTGATATTTATTGACGCTGATGATGAAGTTGCGCCTGGATGGTTAGCAGCAATGGGGGAAGGAGTTTCCAAATACGACTTTGTTGCTGGCCATGATGATTACAACAAGTTAAATAATCCTTGGGTAGTCAAGTGTTATCAACTTGAAAATGGTACTGGAGTTATGGAAAATACATACTACTTACCATTTGCAGGTAGCGGCAATTTAGGCATCAAACGTGCCATTCATGAAAAAATTGGTGGTTTTGATGAAACGCTATATCAGAGCGAAGATGTAGACTATTGCTGGAGAGCAAATTATGTAGGAACTAAACTTCACTACGTACCAGATGCGATCGCTTATATCCGGTTACGTGATAGTTTAGCCGACATATATCATCGCAGTTGGGATGTGGGTAAAGGTGTGATTTTAGTGTATAAAAAACATCGTCCCCTTGGGATGCCACAAATGGTGACATGGAAAACCTTGTTAAAAACATCAGTCATACTGTCTGTACAACTTCTGCTTTTGCAAATCCGTGACAAAGAAAGTTTTGCCAAATGGTTAATGAGTTTTGCGTGGCGTGGAGGGCAATTGTGGGGTTGTATTAAGTATCAATATCTACCTGTTTAATTGTTCTTGAAAATGTAATATAGTCAGACAAAATTTTCACTGTCTCAAGCTGTATTACAGCAATATTGAGTAGAGGTTTAGTTTATCTAAACCTCTGCTACGACTTCCTGAATACTAATCTTTTTATAATCTCTAACATGTCCCTAACAACAATAACTTCTACAATATTAGGAAAGCTATCAAATACTTTGCAATTTATTGAAGTAGAAATATTATTTGATTGGATTCTACCGAAAAAAAGTCAAACGCTAACAGTTACTCAGAAATCAACATTAGTGTTTGCTCCTCACCAAGATGATGAAACTTTAGGCTGTGGTGGTTTGATTGCGCTCAAGCGTGAACTTGGAGTTCCAGTCAAAGTTGCTTTTCTGACTGATGGACATAAATCCTATTTAGATATCAAACCAGAAGATATTGTTCAAGTTCGCAAACAAGAGGCTCAAGACGCACTCAGTATATTGGGTGTCGCACCATCAGATGTATATTTTATCGACCAACCTGATGGTGAATTGCGCCAATTATCTAACGAACAGGAACTAAATACTATCAATCAGATAGTTCAACTATTGCAGTCCTTTCAACCGGAAGAAATCTATGTCCCCCATCAAAAAGATCAGCATCCAGATCATGAAGCCACTTATGATTTAGTAAAAGCTGCACTCAGCAAGTCTGGAATCAAAGCTCAACTTTTTCAATATCAAGTCTGGTTATTTTGGGGAAGACCAGTGCTTTTTCAGATAGATCTACAAAAGCTAGGTCAGTCTTATATCTTACCCATCAAGTCTGTGCTAGAAAAAAAACGACAAGCCATCCAAGTCTATCGTTCCCAACATCACATCTTTCCTCGTACCTTTATCAAACGATTTTTTAAACCAAAGGAAATATATTTTCAAAGCTAATACCAATTTGAAAAACCTTGTAGAGACGCGATTTATCGCGTCTGATATTCTGAATTATCGCGTCTGATATTCTGAATGTGTCGCAAACATTTTTTGAATCGGTATAATTTCCAGCATCCCAAATAAAAAACCTGCGATTGAAATCGCAGTCTGATAGCTCAAGTCTGCTTAAAGCAGACTATTTGATTTATGAGAGTCGTCTTCAGACGACTTGTGCTATTAGCTAAGGGTTTAAACCCTTAGCTAAAAAATTTGGATGCTCCCGTTCCCTTTTCCCTTTCAATATACTAAGCTTCGACTTTTACACCCCGCCAGAAAGCAACATAACCCTCAATCTGCTTTGCCTTCTCCTTGGCGGTAGGATAATACCAAGCTGCATCTTTGTTTACTTGTCCATCAACCTCAATAGTGTAGTAGCTAGCGACACCTTTCCAAGGACAAGTGGTGTGGGTGTCACTCTCTTTGAAATACTGTTTCTCGATGGAGTCAGCAGGAAAGTAGTGATTACCTTCCACGACAACAGTATTATCACTTTCAGCTAAAACAGTACCATTCCAGATTGCTTTTGCCATAAGTAAAAACGCAAATAAACTTTACATATATAATTATGCTGTTTATTACTGGTGTCTGGGAAATAGTATAAAGGCGATCGCAGCAACTAAATAACCTTGCCAGAGAATTAAGTCCCGACCTGCATTGCTAATGCAGCCGTCTACATAGTAAAAATAAAATTGCTGTAGCGACTGTCTTAAAAGTCAAGCGGTTGTGCTTTGCACAGTGCCAAAGCCAATCGTCGCAAAGCACAAATGCTCAAGGCGTATTGTTAACAAAAAACCGGGGCTGGGAGCATTGAAGGAACTGGGTTCATGAAGGCAGAAGTACGAAGGGAGTCCCGATGAAAAAATTTCACCGCCAAGCATGAAAAACCTCACCCCTTTCCCCCCTTCAAAAGGCTACGGTGTACACACAAGTCGAAGTAAACTACTAAAGTTGGGGGTTTGAGGGCAAACGAGAGTGGAAAATCCAATCAAAATTCATGCACAACGCTGGAAGGGACAAGCATTTGGCGACCCAAGGTTGATAAAAAGGGGGCAGCATTATACGAAGCAATGGGAAAACATCAATCAGTCAGCATTCGTCAAATAAGTAGAAATAGAGCCGAGCAAGTGGCGTACTACCGATTTTTGGAGAATGAAAATGTGACAGTAGGGGAATTAGTCCAAAGCCTGTCAGATCATTGTATGTTACAGGTAGAAGCAAAGCATATATTAGCAATCAGTGACAGTAGCGAAATCAACTTACAGTCTCATGTCGGCAGGTTGAAAGCAGAAGGTCTAGGCGTAGTAGGAAACAATACAGATGTGGGGTTTTATATTCACCCAACACTGGTATTAGATGCTGAGAGTGGATCGAATTTTTTGAGAAAATATTAAGATTAGTTAAATTAAATGAAATAATTATTGGTAACCTAGAAGACTTATGATTGTATTTAATGGTACGTTCTAATTATTCAAATATTGCCGAAAATCCATAAAGTTATCTGGCGGAATAGTGAGTGATCAAGCTAGTACTTCACAAAATTGATTTTAATAGGTGAGCCAGATCCCCGACTTTTTTGAAAAGTCGAGGATTTCATGCCTGACAAAGAGTCAAAACCTGTGTGATCGAGTACTAGAATCAGCCACCCAATACGGTTCAGTTAAGAATATTCTCGTCACAATTTGGGTATGTAGAGACGTGCCAATAGCGCTGTAGCGCATGGCTTCGCTAAGGCACGTATATGGTGGGTTTAAATGTTAATCGATTTGTCTTATCCAAATCGTATTGACCAACAACCAACCAACAAACAAAAAAAAGGGATAGGCGGAGCGCCTACCCCAAGGCAATAGCCTTAGAAAACCTAGCTATAGCTTAAGCCTTTCTTTAGTGGGTTTTGGTAAATTCTCGGTAAAGATTAGGTTCCAGAAGTCCAAGAATTGATGTACTCGATTTGCTCAGGCGTGAGGGTGTCTATTTTTATTCCCATTGCCTGTAATTTCAACCGGGCAATTTCCTGGTCTACTTCGGTAGGAATGGAGTGGATACCGGGTTCTAGCTTGCCTTGATTTTTTACAAGGTATTCGCAACCAAGAGCTTGGTTCGCAAAACTCATATCCATAACCGCGCTGGGATGTCCTTCGGCAGCAGCAAGGTTAATCAAGCGTCCTTCACCTAAAACTACAACTGACTTGCCGTTTTGCAGACGATACTCTTCGGTGAAAGGACGGACTGTCTTGACTTCTTTGGCTTTCGCGCCCAAGGCTTTCAGGTCAATTTCAATATCAAAGTGACCTGAATTACAAACGATCGCACCATCTTTCATGACGTCGAAATGTTCGCCACGAATCACGTGCTTGTTACCAGTAACGGTAATAAACAAGTCGCCTAGCGGTGCAGCTTCTGCCATTGGCAGAACCCGGAAACCATCCATGATCGCTTCAATCGCTTTGATGGGGTCAATTTCAGTGACAATTACGTTCGCACCAAGTCCACGGGCGCGTAGGGCTGTACCTTTACCACACCAGCCATAACCAACAACAACAATGGTTTTACCAGCTAGTAGGACGTTTGTAGCGCGGATGATCCCATCCAGGGTTGATTGTCCTGTACCGTAGCGGTTGTCAAAGAAGTGCTTGGTGTCGGCGTCGTTGACATTCACAGCAGGGAAACTGAGAACGCCATCTCTAAACATGGCACGCAACCGCACAATTCCTGTGGTGGTTTCTTCTGTAGTACCAATAATGTCTGCCAGTTGTTCTTGGCGTTCTTGTACCAAGGTGGCAACCACATCACAACCGTCATCAATAATAATGTTGGGACGGTGATCTAAAGCAATTTGGACGTGGCGGTTATAAGTTTCGTTATCTTCGCCTTTAATCGCGAAGACAGGAATTTCGTAATCGGTGACGAGACAAGCAGCTACGTCATCTTGGGTGGAGAGGGGATTGCTAGCAATTAATACAGCATCTGCACCACCAGCTTTCAGGGCAATTGCCAGATTTGCTGTCTCAGTTGTGACATGGCAGCAAGCTACAAGGCGAATACCTGCAAAAGGTTTTTCTTGAGCAAAGCGATCGCGAATTTGCCGTAGAACTGGCATTTCACGTCCTGCCCATTCAATGCGCTGTCTTCCCAAGGGAGCGAGGCCGAGGTCCTTAACCTCGTGCTTTAATCGGGGAGATGTTGCGGTCATCAAATAGTTCCTCTAGACAAAGTAAAAGGTTACGTAAATTCTTACGCACTCTACTAGAGTATTCCAAGACTGGCAAATTCAACCAGTATTTTTGTGAAAACAGGGAAAGGGAATTGGGGAGCGGGGAAGATATTGAGCTTGGATATAACAAAAATAAATTTGAAAAAATAATAAAATCCTCATAAAGTAAATAGGATTAAATACTCAACCCATAGACAGGTATAATCACTGAAACTGATGTGCCAGTATGGATGAAATCAGTAATCAGTTATCAATTCAAATTACTTACTGATAACTGTTTACTGATAACTGTTCACTGAACAAAGGAGGTATCCATTGCGCTCTCGATTCGTAGCGATCGCTTTCTCTTCAATAGTCGTCACTGTTGGAGTAATGCCACAAGCTACAGCGCAGATTCCTTTTATACCCAACCTACAACCCCCGAATCTGCGGAGTAGTGAGTCTGACAACAGAACAGTTACAGGTTGGGTTTATTTGGATGGTAGGCGTTTATTTCAGATCACCGCACCAAGGGCGAACATTACGGAGCGTCTAGAAAATATCCAGCAAAACGTCAATCAAATTAGCCAAAATTACTTTCAAAATCCTGACGCCAATTTGGATGTACAGGTTAAGACTGAAAATGGATTGCCAGTGATTTATGTCAACAACCGACAGTTATTGACGATTACTGACCAAGATGCCAGACTGCGACAGGTAGATCGTTTAACCTTAGCAAAGCAAATCTCCGAAAGTTTACAAGAACAATTAGAACAAGCAAAACAAGAGCGAGAACCAGAGTTTTTAGTCCGTCAGGGTGCAATTGCTGTTGGATGTGGACTTACTATCCTTGCCATCAGTTGGGGACTAACTCAGTGGAAAAACCGCTCACAAAGGCGTTCAATTAAACAACAGCTCGCTGCTGCTACCGCTTCACCAACAGCTAAACCGATTACACTGCAATTAAATCAACAGCAGCAAAGCCATATCCAAGAAGTCCAGAAACGACTGCATCAGATCGCCCAAGTAGGGATTTGGGGAGGTGGTGGTTTGTTTATGCTGGGCTTATTTCCCTACACGCGATCGCTCCAGTTAGGAATTTTTTTGGGTTTGCAAATTCCTGTGAAATTAGGAGCTGTAGCAATTGGAACTTATGTAGCGGTGCGTCTTAGCTATGTCCTCATTGATCGTTTTACTTCTGCTCTTGTCAGTAGCAGCGCTTTACTAACTCCAGAAACTTCTGAACGTCTCCAACTACGAGTTTCTACGATTTCTGGTGTCACAAAAAGTATTGTTACAATTGTTTGGTTAGGTGTGGGTATTCTGTTTGCATTGGTGTCGTTAGGTATAGATGTCGTTCCTTTGTTAGCAGGTGCAGGTTTAGTTGGTGTGGCTGTATCTCTGGCTTCCCAAAACTTGATCAAAGATGCAATTAACGGCTTTTTGATCATCCTAGAAGACCAGTACGCTTTAGGCGATGTGATTTCTGTGGGAACTGTGGGAGGTTTGGTAGAAAATCTGAATCTGCGGATGACCCAAGTTCGGGATGCAGAAGGGCGCTTAATCACCATTCCCAACAGTGAAATTAAAATTGTTGCCAATCTCTCTAGTCGTTGGTCACGTGCTGACTTAACTATTCCAGTTGACTACCAAACTGATATTGACAAGGCTTTGAATTTAATTAAGAAAGTCGCCATAGAAATGGATGAAGACCCTGAATGGCAGCACAAAATTGTTGAAACACCCCAAGTTCTGGGAATTGATAACTTTGGCGATCGCGGTTTATTAATTCGTGTCTGGATCAAAACTCAACCACTCAAACAATGGGATGTAGCGCGAGAGTTTCGTCGCCGTCTCAAAATTGCCTTCGATCATGCCGGAATTTCTATTCCTGTCCCCCAACAAGCCATCTGGGTAAATGATGCTCAAATGCTAGTCACTCCAGAGTCCAAACTCAAGGATGAACACTCAACAGCCAATGGTCATTAACTAATTCTTGGTTGTTAGTGGTTGGTGGTTAATTTACAATTGACTCCTCATGGGAGCATCCCAAATGTTTGAGTTTATTTTTAAACGCAGAGGAGCGCAGAGCGTTAAGCACAGCGACTTCGTTTTGTGTTTTGAAAAAATTGGCATGCTCCCCTCCTCATCTCCTCGCCTTTTATTTTTTAGTACTTATGTACTATAATAAGAGAGGATTCACGATGTGAAATGTGGAAAAGACCAAGGGATAAAGACTTTATCATCCCTTTACCTTTTCCCTTTCACGTTTTCTCAGACTAGACAGACTTTTGGAGATGGATCAAGGTTTGCCATTATGATTAAGCACTACATCCTCAGCCTCAATCCAACTGCTAAACATGACTGGGATCGGTGTATTCTACGCGATCCACTAACAGCCAAACGTCCTGATCTTGCCAAACTAGTGACTGAGGCTGTTGGTGCTGACACAGGTAGCTATTTGGTAAGTGTGAATATCGAAGTCAAAATTTTAGAACAAGCAGCTGTACCTCACGCCGAACAATTATCTTTGAATGTTACAGATGTGAACGAAAAGGCACAACTAAGAGATGCAGCATAGAAAAATTGAAAGGCGCAAAGTTTTTTCGTAGTCAGCGGCTTTAACTCTGATGCATAATTTTACGAGGGTTTATAGCCTCATAAAATTATGCCTTTGATTCACAAAAAATTTTGAGGAGGTACTCTAGACTGTAGTCTTGAACTAACTAATATTGGTGAGCAAAATCTGTTTTCTATTAACAGAAAATATTTTAAAATCATCCCAACATTGATAGTTTTCTCCTTACCTACCACTGCCACGCCCATCACTATCGATGTTGTTAGTAATATGCTGCCCAAAAGCTTGAAATTTCATAAGATGCTCCCTAATAATCTATCTAATTCCATCTACAAAAAGCAGTGAGAATAACAGGATCAGTTCGCTAGCATTTGGCATTTTGGCAGAAAACAAACTTATAGGCTTTTTTTAGCTATATATTAACTATTATTCCATTACACTAATTTTGATAAGTTTGTAGTAGGGGCTTTAGCCCTTATTTAATACGAATAATACGAAGCCTCTTGTCTTGTGATTCCGCCAACCTATAGGTGTTTGATACAGACACTAAAATTTTTTGCCTGAACGCTTTGCCTGTTCTGGGTTTGAGCCATTCACATCAAAATAGAGGTTGACGCAATGTCTGAAACTATTGCCAGTAAAGCTTTTGAGCCGATTTTTTCTCAGCCACTCTTGACAGTGCGATCGCTCAAACGCTATATTTACTCCAGGTCTGCACCACTGAACCTTGAAAACCAAATACAGCAAAGGTTCTAAATTGAGCAGTTGCAACTTACACAAATCCCTATTAGGGATTGAAACTTAACACTCTAAAAACATGGCGCGCACAATACAATGTTGCAACTTACACAAATCCCTATTAGGGATTGAAACAGCACAAGCTAGTGTTTGTTGCTGGCGAGTTAATGTTGCAACTTACACAAATCCCTATTAGGGATTGAAACTTCAGATTGCACTTCAACCCACTGATCGCGGTGAGAGTTGCAACTTACACAAATCCCTATTAGGGATTGAAACTCATCTTGAGTTATTTGCGCGCAAATAACCAATTCGTTGCAACTTACACAAATCCCTATTAGGGATTGAAACTTTGCATTACTTTTTCTTTGTTCAACATTTTTACCGTTGCAACTTACACAAATCCCTATTAGGGATTGAAACAGCTAATCGCATTTAGGACAGATGGATACCACTTGTTGCAACTTACACAAATCCCTATTAGGGATTGAAACTTACCCCCATAAACTTTGAAATAAGCATCAGGTTGTACTGTTGCAACTTACACAAATCCCTATTAGGGATTGAAACATGGCGATCGCAACTTGTCTTACTAATCCACTTTGGTTGCAACTTACACAAATCCCTATTAGGGATTGAAACAGAAATGCTTTCGTCATAGCCCGCTATCCATCCCTAGTTGCAACTTACACAAATCCCTATTAGGGACAAAAGTTAATTTACGAGTCGCAAAAGTTAATTTACGAGTCGCAAAAGTTAGTTCACGAGTCGCAAAAGTTACTCATAACACTCCTTTAGAACTGGGGATCATCCCTGCACGACGGGGATCAATTTCTAACGCCATCCGCATTGCTCTAGCAAAAGCCTTAAATGTCGCTTCTATAATGTGATGAGAATTGATCCCGTCCAGTTGGCGAATGTGGAGCGTCATCTGACTATTACCTGCTAACGCCACAAAAAATTCTCGTACTAGCTGGGTGTCATAAGTTCCGACTCGCTGAGTGGGAATTTGCAAACCGTAGCTGAGATGAGGACGTCCCGAAAAATCTAGTGCTACTTGAATTAACGCTTCATCAAGAGGTGCAAGAAAATTACCAAAACGGACAATACCTTTTTTGTCACCTAATGCTTTGCTGATAGCTTGTCCCAAAGTGATAGCTACATCTTCGTTAGTGTGATGGTCATCAATGTGCAAGTCTCCCGTAGCTTGGATGTCCAAGTCAATCAATCCATGGGAGGCAATTTGATGCAGCATGTGATCTAAAAAGGGAATACCAGTAGCTGCATTGCAAACTCCTGTACCATCTAAATTAATCGTAACGTGGACATCAGTTTCTCCTGTGGTACGACGTACAGAAGCAATACGGGGAGTTTGTGTCAGGTTGTTGGGTGAAGATATAGTTTGGCGATCGCTTATTTGCATAGGAATTGGGGATCGGGAATCGGGGATTATGGATTGGGGAATCGGGAATCAGGGAACGGGAGAGACATTCTTCTTTGTCTCCCTTGTCCCCCTTGTCCCCTCTTACTACATTCCCATAATTTCATATCCTGCATCAACATACAGGACTTGTCCTGTAATTCCACTTGCCAAGTCGCTACACAAGAAGGCTGCTGCATTACCTACCTCAGTTTGTGTAACAGTGCGCCGCAAGGGGGCTACTTCCTCGACATGGTGAATCATATCTAAAATACCGCCAACGGCACTAGAAGCCAAAGTACGAATTGGCCCGGCGGAGATTGCATTGACGCGGATATTAGCAGAGCCTAGTTCTGATGCTAAATAACGTACGCTTGCTTCTAATCCTGCTTTAGCAACTCCCATGACATTGTAGTTAGGAACTGCTCTGATGGAACCCAAATAAGTCAGAGTAACGATGCTTCCTCCTGACGTCATTAAAGGTTTAGCTGCACCAGCTAGTTGCACTAAAGAATAGGTGCTGACTTCTAAAGCTGTACGAAATCCTTCACGTGAGGTTTGACTAAAGTCGCCAGTCAAATCATCTTTTTGGGCAAAAGCTAGACAATGAATCAGAATATCTAAGCTACCCCACTTATTCTGGATTGTTTCAAAGGTAGACTTAATTTCTTCGTCATTTTGAACATTACAAGGCAAAAACAGAGTAGGATTGAGTGGTTCGACCAATTCTGCGACTTTCTTTTCCATTTTGCCTTTTTCGTCGCTTAAATAGGTAATCCCAAGGTTCGCTCCGGCTTTGTGCAATTGTTGAGCAATCCCCCAAGCAATAGAACGGTTATTAGCAATGCCTGTAACAAGGGCATTTTTTCCAGTCAGATCCAGCATAGAAATCATTCATGTGATGTTTCACTAGGAGCATACATGAATCTGAGCTTGGTTTGTCTTCGTTTTATAAATTTGATTTTTGAGCAACTAGTTCAGGGTGGATGTAAGAGAAGAGACTTCATCTAGCTCTAACTAAAATTGGATACAAACAGCTGATTTTAAAGATAGATGATTAAAAATATTTTTAAGCAGAGTAAAGGTTTTAGAAAAAGGTATTTTTCTCTTGAGAGTAACTAAATTTATTAGTGGTTTCTTTTGCACCCCTAACATTATATATTTTCATATCCGTATTTTCTAGACCTAAAGTGCCAAAATAACTTTTTACCATCAATGTACCATTTAATGTTTTAATAAAGTCTCTATGAAACTTTCTTTTTTCTTAAAAAACTTATTGTCTACAATTTTGGAAGTACCTAACAAAAAGTACTAGATCCCTGCACTAGAAATTTTGTATCATGTTGAACAAACATCAATTGAACAAAAAGGTTAAGTATAGGACTGTACAGAAAGGTTGACAATGTTTTATTGAATTGTCGAGTGTATTCTTAGGAAATCCATATTCGTTTTTCCGGCGTTGGGTAGGGGAAGGGAGATGATCGTGACACAAGATAAAGCCCTAGCAAATGTTTTTCGTCAAATGGCGACTGGAGCGTTTCCGCCAGTAGTGGAATCGTTTGAGCGCAACAAGACGATCTTTTTCCCCGGCGATCCTGCTGAAAGAGTTTACTTTCTTTTAAAAGGTGCAGTTAAACTCTCCAGGGTGTATGAAGCAGGAGAAGAAATAACCGTAGCACTTCTGCGGGAAAATAGCGTATTTGGGGTTTTGTCCCTACTAACGGGAAATAAGTCAGACCGTTTTTATCATGCAGTTGCTTTTACGCCTGTAGAATTGCTCTCAGCACCCATTGAACAGGTGGAACAAGCACTCAAGGAAAATCCAGAATTATCGATGTTGATGCTGCGGGGTTTGTCTTCGCGCATTCTTCAAACAGAGATGATGATTGAAACCCTCGCTCACCGCGATATGGGTTCAAGATTAATAAGTTTCTTATTAATTCTCTGTCGAGATTTTGGTCTTCCTTGTGCAGATGGAATCACAATTGATCTCAAGCTATCTCATCAGGCGATCGCTGAAGCAATTGGTTCTACTCGCGTGACTGTCACTAGGTTACTAGGCGATTTGCGCGAAAAGAAGATGATTTCCATACACAAGAAAAAAATTACAGTCCACAAACCCGTGACATTAAGTCGGCAATTCACTTAATTTCATTTGGGAAGCGGAGTAAAGAAATTATAGACACTCTTGTAAAAATAGGTAACGGGTAATGGGTAATGGGTAATGAGTAATGGGTAATGAATGGTAAATTCCCTTGTTTTTTCCCCTTTAATCCTTTCTCCTTAACCCTTTCCCCTGAACCTAGTAATTTATCAAGCTGCAATTCGCCACAGAAAATGCCTGAAAGTAGTAGGCTGTATCTGGAAGGATCTCTTCGGTAAATACAAACAGATGGCCACCGGGTACATCCTCATTATTGCAATCTTAGTTTTGGGAGGCGTTATTGCTACCGTCGGCGATCGCATTGGCACGCGGGTTGGCAAAAAACGGCTCTCACTTTTCAACCTCAGACCAAAAAATACAGCTGTATTAGTAACAATTTTGACAGGGTTGGGCATTTCCGCATCAACCCTGGGCATTTTATTTTTAGCTGATGATGGCTTGCGTAAAGGAGTTTTTGAGTTACAAGATATTCAAAAAGATCTTAGGCGGAAACGCGTACAACTGGAGACTACAACCCAGCAACTTAATACAACCAAGACCGAATTAGATCAAGCTCGAAAAGAACAAACAAAAGCTCAACAAGATTTGCAACTAATTAACAAATCTTTACAAGCAGCCAACGCTAAACAACAGCAAACGCAAGCCCAGCTTAATCGTACAGTTAATCAGCAAGCGCGTACTCAAAATCAACTCGAAGGTACTCAAAAACAATTGAGCCAAGTAGCAACTCAATATGAAAAAGCTATCGCTCAGTTGCAAAACGTTTATCAAGAAAGAAACAGACAGCTAGAGGAAATTAAACGACTCAAAGCAGAACGCCAAAAACTTTATGAACAAGCTAAACAGGCGGTTGCTGAAGCCCAAGCAGCCATTGACAAACGCGATCGCGAACTAGCCAAGCGCCAAGAAATGATTCAAAAGCGAGATCAGACAATTGCCAAACTAGATGCGACCATTCAAAAGCGTAATGTCGAAATTACAGCGCGGGAGCAAATTATTGCCCAAAGAGAAACCCGCCTCAAACAACTAGAAACACAACAGGGTTTTCTGGAACAGGAAGTCGCAAGACTCGAAAAGTACTACCAGTCTTATCGTGACTTACGTTTAGGGAAACTGGCGTTAGTCCGGGGTCAAGTTCTGGCTGCTGGAGTAGTCCGCGTCGAACAACCTGCGGCTGCTCGTCAAGCAGTAATTCAGCTATTAAAAGAAGCAAATAGAAACGCCAGCACAAAGTTAAGTGAACCTGGAATTAATCCTCTCCCAGGCGTCCAGGTACTACGCGTCACCGGAGAACAGGTTGAACAGTTAAGTAATCAGATCAAAGATGGTCGAGATTACGTGGTGCGGATTTTCTGTGCTGGTAACTACGTCAGAGGAGAAAAACCAATTGAGTTTTTTGCGGATGCAGCACTAAATCAAATCGTGTTCTCTGGAGGTGAAGTACTAGCTACAACGACGGCTGATCCCAAAACCATGACATCCTATCAACTGCGACAGCGCTTAGAACTGCTAATTTCTGCTTCTCAATTTCGCGCTCGTAGTGCTGGAATTTTAGAAGATATTCAAATCGATGGTACTTTTTTGCGTTTTATTGCCGATTTACGACAATATGACCAATCAATAGACATTAAAGCTATTGCCGCACAAGATACATATACCGCCGGGCCGTTGAAAGTAAAATTGGTGGCAATTAAAAATGGACAAGTGATTTTTAGTACTTAATTTTGTTATGTAGTTATTGGTTATTAGTAGGTCAACCGATTTTGAATTTTGGATTTTGGATCGATTCCACAGATAAATCTGCTTGCTCTGTACCCTGCTCGGAATGATCGGTCACTAATACATTAACCAATAACTACTAACCAATAACCATTATTTAAAATCATCTTTAAATATGAATTTAAGTGAATTTACACCAACTCAACCTGTGATTTTAGGGTTTGATCCCGGTAAAGATAAATGTGGTTTAGCAGTGATGGGACTGGATCGAAAGCTACATTATCATCAAGTTGTACCTTCTGGTGAAGCGATCGCCAATATTGAAACTCTGCGCCAGAGATTTCCGATCTCTTTAATGGTAATGGGTGATCAAACCACAGCCAAACGTTGGAAACAGCAACTACAACAAGAATTGTCAGAGCAGTTGAATATTATCTTGGTCGATGAACGCTACACCAGTTTAGAAGCACGCGATCGCTATTGGCAAATGTTCCCACCAAAAGGAATCACCAAACTGTTACCACAAGGAATGCGAACCCCTCCAAGACCAATTGATGACATCGTTGCCATTCTTCTGATTGAAAGATATCTAAGTCGTCTTACAGAATCAGCAAAATGAATTATGAATGATCAAAAATTTCATAAGTCAAAGTTCTGCCCGAATAGTAAAAGCATAGTCTCCTCCTGGTTCAAGTTGGTAATCTTTTTGCTCTAAAAAACGACCAAGAGGTTCTTTGATTAAGGCACGACCTTGTGATGGTTTGACAGACAATTCTCCTCGGCGAAAGTGCCATTGAAACTGCCACTCAAAATCCCCTGCTCTTACTTCTCCTTCCAGTAGCCCCTGTTGCCAAGATTGACGGATAATCCTCACATGGGCGGTTGTTTGTGGTAAACGTTTAGCACTCACGTTGCTTGATGTCAAGAATTGATAAAAGCTGATCAGTTATAGCTTTACATTTACACAAAATACATCAAATATACCTATAGAAGTAAATAGATTCGGAGAATGGTAATGAAAAAGACGAGTGAAAAATACATAATGTTTTAATTTTTTATTGATTGATTAGGCTTACAAAGTCTGTATTCTCACTTCCTCAAAAAATTTTGCTTTACCTCTTGACAATCATCTGTCCATCTGACATATTTGTATATATGCAAAGTTTGCGGGTATAGCTCAGTGGTAGAGCGTCACCTTGCCAAGGTGAATGTCGCGCGTTCGAATCGCGTTACCCGCTTTGAAAGAATTAATGCCTTGTGTAGAATTCGACCATATTAGTTCAGAAAGGCTATATTTTTGTAGTGAGGACTTAAGTCCTCAAATCTTTAAGCACGCTTGGTGCTTACTACGAACCTGTAATTGCTAATTGGGATATTAACTAAATGAAATGGTTGCGATGGTTAAACAGACCGCTCCTAACCTGTGGGAAACTGACGTAACTGAGCATCGCAGCTACAAAGTATTGAAACTTCACAAATTCCTCAAAATTATTGCCTAATCTCAAGATATATCAGCTTTTAGATTGAATCTAAAATCTCAAATCTAAAATTGACAATCCTTGAGGTGGAGCATGAAAACCCAAAAAAGAATTGGCATTTTGACCAGTGGAGGAGATTGTCCGGGATTAAATGCCGTGATCAGAGCAGTGGTTAGTCATGCTACCCTCACTTATGACTGGCAAGTATTAGGAATTCCCTACGCCACCAGAGGTTTGCTAGAACAAAAAGCAATTCCGCTTTCATTTCACGGTTTAGATTTACGTGGAATTGACCCATTGTTAAATATGGGTGGGACAATTCTCGGCAGTATTAATAAAGGCGATACTTTAGAACAGATTGATAACATACTCAAGGGTTACAAAGCGCTAGAACTCAGCGCCTTAATTGGTATAGGAGGAGATGGTAGTTTAGCGATTCTGAATGAGTTGCAAACTAAAGGCGACTGGCAGTTTATTGCTATTCCTAAAACAATTGATAATGATGTAGCATTCACTGAACGAGTAGTTGGTTTTGATACCGCAGTGAATACTATTGTCGATTCACTCAATCGCCTAACCTTTACAGCAGCAAGTCACGATCGCGTCATGATTGTAGAAGTAATGGGGCGTAGTGCTGGACACCTAGCTTTGCAAGCCGGAATTGCAGGCGGAGCTGATGTAATTTTAATTCCAGAAATTCCTTATTCGATCAAAGACGTTTGTTCGCACTTACAAGAATTACGCGATCGCTGGGGACGGAAATTTGCGATCGTTGTGGTTGCTGAAGGCGCAAAAATAGCCGATGATTCCTGTTGCTACACATCATGTCAAACGCCTAGTTGTGGAATGGGACAGTACATAGCTGAAGAAATTCGCCATTGTAGCCACGATCAACTTGATATTCGCGTTTCTGTCTTAGGACATATTCAACGCGGTGGGATTCCTTCAGCATTAGACCGATTGGTAGCGACTGCATTTGGTAAAGCTGCGGTTGATTTACTCGCGGCTGGAGAAACAAGAAAAATGGTTGCCTGGCGTAATGGGAAAGTAGAAGCAGTACCATTAGAAATCGTTTTAGATCGCAGTCCTTTACATGTAGATCCTAATGATTATCTAGTGCAAACAGCCCGTGCTTTAGGGATTTATGTAGGAAATAAAGTTGATGTTTCAATCGCACTTACTTCCTAAAATTTTTGAGTAGGTATTAGACAATCTCGAAAGACTCAAAATTTTATTTCATCAGGGTGATTGATATGGCAAATGACAAACATCTTGCTATCCTCGAAAAAGGTGTAGATAGCTGGAATCATTGGAGAATAAGAAATCCAAATTTAGTGCCTGATCTTTCGGAAGCCAATCTTAACTCCATCGTCTTAAAATATATAAACTTCAAGGGTGTAAATCTCTCCTTTAGTCAATTATGTGAAGCTAATTTCATGTCGGCTGATCTGACTGGAGCTAATCTTAATGGTGCCAACTTATTCAAAGCTTATTTGGTAAGAGCAAACTTCCGCAAAGCTAATCTTTGTCAAGCGAATCTTGAGAGTGCAAATTTAATCGGAGCAAATCTTTGTGAGGCGGATCTAACTGGCGTAAATCTGAGAAAAACAAATCTTAAAGCAACTGATTCAGTCAAGGCTAAGTTTGTTGAGGCTAATCTGAGTCACACAAGTTGTGATGGTGCTAATTTTTACGGTGCAAACCTGAGCAGGGCTAACCTTGCACATACTAATTTGTCTGAGGCTGATTTAAATGAGGCGGTTCTTAATGAAGCCAATTGCCAAGGCAAGACTGACTGTTGGTAACAATCCTTCTGGTACAAATGCGACAATAATACCAATTGCAAAAATGAAACTTTCTTTGATCCCCATACCCACTAATAAATTAGTGAGTAAAAACACAATGATCCCCATACTGATGGCGATTATTGTGATCATGTGAACTACTTTTGATATTTGTATTTCTAAAGTACTAGGTTCACGCTTCACATTTGCAGTCAAATGTGCAACTTGACCAAATTCTGTATGCGTACCCGTTGCATAAACTACTGCTATTCCCCGTCCGGAAGCAACCGTAGAACCAGCAAAGACCAAATTCTTAGCCTCTGAACCACGGGTATTTTCTGAAACAATTGGTTCACATGAGCGACTTACCGGTACAGATTCCCCTGTCAGAACAGACAGGTCTACATAAAATGACTGGCTCTCAACTAGTCGCGCATCAGCAGAAATTTTGTCTCCCTCTTCTAATTGAATAACATCACCTACAACTAACTCCCGTGCAGGTAAAATGCACAATCCACCATCACGAAAAACTTTTACTTGGGCAGGTAATACTTGTTTTAAAGCAGATAATGCTTTTTCTGCTTGAAATTCCTGCCAAAAACTAAAAATCGCATTAATCCAAATAACTGCCCAAATAGCCCATCCTAATTCTGGTATTTGAGAAACAAATGCTAAAATTCCTGCTACCCACAATAACAAAGCCATGAAATGAGTTAATTGGTCAATAAAACGCAATAACAAAGAACGAGTTTGTGGTTCAGGTAGTTCGTTGTAGCCATTTTGTTTGAGGCGGAAATTGGCTTCAACTTCACTCAGTCCTTGCTGATTAGTTGCTAAGGTTTGATAAACCTGCTCAGGTGTTAATGACCAAATTGGTGAATGTGGAATCATCGTAGTATTTAAGAAAAGATTCAGTGCATAATGCCTTGTATATTGCAGTCGTTTTAAATTTTGTAAACTAGTCAGCCAATCCTAGAAATCTTGACTTCTAAGATTGGCTGTGTGACCAAGTTTTAAGTTATGACAAGAATTTGAGGAACTTGTGAAGCTAATGATTTGCTTTTATATCTTCACAAGTTTCTCAAGTTTTATATTTAACCTCTAACCTAGAATCTAACGATAACTAAAATTTACTGATAACAAATCTAGGAGAAAATTATATGGAAATTAAAACAGTTGATATGGAAATTCCTGAAGGATGCAATATTATTATTGGTCAAAGTCATTTTATTAAGACTGTAGAAGATTTATATGAAATAATGGTCGAAATCTCACCACAAGTTAAATTTGGGGTTGCCTTTTGTGAAGCATCAGGACAATGTTTGATTAGAGTTGCAGGTAATGACAGAAATCTTGAACAAATAGTTACTAAAAATAGCCAATTATTAGGTGCAGGTCATAGTTTTATCATTTTACTCCGCAACGCTTTTCCAATCAACTTTTTAAATGCTATTAAACAATGTTCAGAAGTATGCAACATCTACTGTGCAACAGCAAATCCTGCCCAAGTAGTAATTGCAGAAACTGAGCAAGGAAGGGGTATTTTAGGAGTTATAGATGGATTTTTACCTCAAGGGGTGGAAAGTACTGACGACGTTACCGTCAGAAAAGGATTTCTGCGTCAAATTGGTTATAAACTTTAGGATTTTTCATATCAAATGCATTGATTTTGATTGCTTACAGTCTTCATCTTCACAACTTCCTCAAAAGAAATTGATAGCTTTAAGGTAAGCAGAGTTAATAACAGTCTTGATGCTTAAACTCACCCAATAGTTTAGGTGAAAGAGGAGGGTTTTATAGTGGTTATAAATACTAATGTTAAGTATGACCTGGAAGTAATCAGAGAAGAAGCACGTCAACTCCTCAAAAAAGGAGTTATTAGTCGTAACCAGCCAATTTATGTTCTTTGTCAATATATTCCTGGTCGTGATTGGGTATGTGCTGAACTAGAACTAGAAAAAAATGAATTTTTACTTCGAGATAAAATTATTGATTTATTAGGTCGTGAAGATTGGGACGAAGACTAACAGCATAACAAAAATTGATGTTAGCTATAGGTATTTATCTATGCTCTGATGTTGTTAGTGACTAGACGAACTATCTTACTTTTTCTGTCTAACCTGTTTATTCAGGGTATAAGAAAGAAGATTTA
>NZ_AJLJ01000125.1 GCF_000317245.1 Fischerella muscicola SAG 1427-1 = PCC 73103 | reverse complement strand
AAGATTTATCTGTGGGATCAATTCCGTTTTCTAAAATCCAAAATCCGAGAAGATTGCGGATAAAATCTGGTGGTTAATCCAAAATCCTGTTAGAGGATGATTGTGTTTAATACGCTTTAACTATTAGCCCATAGATACTTGTCAGAAAAGTTTATTTGTTTTAGTTGTCCAAAAGGATGGTAAATAAAAGATTTAAGTTCTGAGGGGTGAAACCCCTCAGAAACTGAGCAACATAAGTTTAGAACTAAGGATTTTGAAAGAGATATGACAACAAATAAATTAAATCCTTGCTCTACCTATATTTTCAGAGCCAAGCAACTCTATATAGCTCAAGTGAATGATGATGCGTGAGATTTCAGGAATATAATTTTTCTATTAACATAGAGAATTGATGGTGCAATTGATACACTGGAATCAATCTTTGATTTTTGGTATTTCTCTGACTCTACATGACTCGTTCTGATCCTCATCAATTATTCTTGATACATATAGATCCTTTTTATTACTGAGCATGAGAATCCTTTACCAAAAATTAAAATAAAAACAGTTAACTTTGTATTCATGAATATGGCATAATGTTTTCTTAAGCAACAAGAACATCAATTTATAAACAGAGTACTCTCATACTTACTTGACTTAGAAAATCTTTTTAGAACCCTAGCGAATGGTGAGGGTCTTAACCTCAGCTATGTTTTGTTTTGCAATGTTTTGAAGTGTATTGCAATATTTTTGTTAAGAGATATTGAGTGAATCACCATTGTAGTCCTAGAAATTTATGTCAAGTTGATTTTTAAATACAGGGTGTCATTCACTAAGACAATTGAAAAGTGGTAGCTGTTATTCAGAGACGACTACGGTGGCTGGTTTTATCTGTTTAAGCTCACTTGACTTTTTTAAATCAGTTTTTTTGTCCAATTTCTGCAAACATAGTGGTAGAAACACAACGTGGATAAGACAAAAATAGACAAATTTGCACAATCAACACAGGAAATGGACAGACGTATAGCTAGACTGTACGAAAATGTCGTTAATATGCCTGTGATGTCACATGAGATGCCAGAAGCTTTGAGTGAACTCAGTTGGGCTTCGCAATCAGTACATTTTGCAATTGAAGAACTGTATCAGCAGCATGAGCAGTTAGAAGAAACGAAAAAAACTTTACAAGCAGAGTGTCAACGCTATCAGGAATTATTTGAGGAAGCACCAGACGGCTATTTAGTAACTGATGTACAAGGTAAAATCCAATTAGCTAACCATAAGGCTACCAAGTTACTAAATCTAAAAAAAGAATTTTTGCTTGGGAAGCAAATAATTAATTTCGTTTCCTTAAAACAGAAACATGACTTTCGCAATTTCCTTGCTCAACTAACTCAAAATGGTCGAAATCAAGAGTTAGTAGTAGCGTTGCAACAACATGGCAATGAGCTATTTAATGCAGCATTAACAGTGGCTATTTCCTACAACAATCAAGGTAAAGCTCAAAGTCTACGCTGGTTGCTACGAAGTATTAATGAAAGCAAGCGCACAGAATTAGTACAAATTACAAAAGATCGAGATTTCGATGGTGATCGCCCCATACATAAATTTTCCAAAGGAGATACTATCCCTCTCAATACACAAATAATTTGGTATGTTCGTCATGGTTTAGTAAAATTGACTACCCTTGGCGAAACCAGTGAAGAAGTACTAGTAGGATTGGCTGTTCCAGAAATGGTTTTTGGCTCTTATCTGACTTCCCTGAATACTTACCAGGCTATAGCTATATCGGATGTTAAGTTAGTAGCAATTGATCTATCAGAAATACTAGCTTCTCCCACTTTCAGCCATGCTCTTTTGCCCAAAATCAATCAACGGCTAAGGCAAACAGAATCTTTTTTAGTGATTGCTGGATTGCGACGAGTACAAGATCGTCTATATGGTCTTTTACAGCTTTTAAAACGTGAGATTGGTGAAAAAGTAGCCCAGGGAACTCGCCTATCAGTTCGCCTAACTCATGAAGATTTAGCTAATGCTTGCTGTACTACCAGAGTCACCGTTACACGATTATTATCTTTACTAAGAAAAGAAGGGAAAATTTGTTTTGATCATAAAAAACATATCATCGTGAAAGATCTACCGCATATTGGTTAATAAATTTATGATGGTAGAAAAAAATGAGGTACTCCCGCCTCATTTTTTTGTAATTTTAGATAAATTTTTATTTAATCAATATTACATTATTACTTAGAGGAGGTTTGAATTCTTATATGACTTAAAAAATGGTTTAGACGATGAGTCAGCACTGCGTGCCTAACCAGAAGTAGCAATGGAAACCGAAAGCTGATAGGAAATTTCGTTTTTCAAAGGATGACCCTGCTCAACTTCGGTGATATTTGCAACTGTTGTATTAGAAATATCACTGAGAGCATTACGGGTAAAAAACGCTTGATGGGCTGTAATCACAACATTCGGGAATGATTGTAATAGCTGAAAATCATCATCCAAAATTACAGTATCAGATAAATCTCTAAAAAACAGTTCGTCTTCTTGTTCGTATACATCAATCCCTAAATTACCAATCTTACCAGATTTAATACCCTCGATTACTGCTTTGGTATCAATTAGTCCACCTCGACTAGTATTAATCAGCATCATACCAGGCTTCATTTGCGCGATCGCATTTGCGTCAATTAGGTGATACGTTTCCGGTGTTAGAGGACAGTGCAAGGAAATAATATCTGCATTGGCGAATAACTCTGGTAATTGCACATAACGCGCATTATTTATCTCTTCAAATTTGGGATTGGGAAAAGCATCATACCCCAGCAAATAACAGCCAAATCCCTGCATGATTTGAGCAAAGATGATTCCGATTTTACCTGTACCAATAACGCCGACGGTGCTATCATGCAGATCAAATCCTAACAGCCCTTCTAGGGAAAAGTTATCATCCCGAACTCGGTTGTAAGCGCGATACAGACGGCGATTCAACATCAAAACCAAACCAACAGCATGTTCCGCTACAGAAAAGGGAGAGTAAACTGTAACCCGCGCCACCTTAATTCCTAATTCTGCGGCTGTTTTTAAATCTACATGATTAAACCCAGTAGATCGCAGTGCAATAAAACGAGTACCCTGTTCCGCCAAAATTTCCAGGGTTTCAGCACCCACATCATCATTGACAAACACACAAACTGCTGGGAAATCAGCCGCCAGAGAAGCTGTTTTCGGACTGAGTCTGGTATCAAAGTAAACAAAATCATGATTTGCTTGGGCTGCT
This sequence comes from Fischerella muscicola SAG 1427-1 = PCC 73103, assembly GCF_000317245.1. Lineage (GTDB taxonomy): Bacteria > Cyanobacteriota > Cyanobacteriia > Cyanobacteriales > Nostocaceae > Pelatocladus > Pelatocladus muscicola_A. The sequence continues at coordinate 24,113 of NZ_AJLJ01000125.1, read as the reverse complement.
GCATTTGCTGCATCCAAAAACTCACTATCATAAGACTTGGTGCTGAAGACTGCAACTTTCATACAATATTCCCGAATAATTTAATACTTAGTTTCCCAGCCTGCAATGATTCTCTATCATTACTGGAGTATATACAAGAGCAAACAAGCCTTGCTCACAAGTCACTCTACCTATTGATAAGCTGTTCCACATCTAATTTGCATAAAATGGAAATCAGATAAACTCGTGAAGCTACTGTTATGCCTGCCAAAGGATACCTGAGTCAATCGCAGAAAGAAAATTTACAAAAAGCTCTATCAGAGAGCAAAAATCCACAGTTAACACAGAGAATATTGATGTTGTTACTGATGGATGATGGGAAAAGTTACCAAGAAATCAGTGATTGGTTGGGCTGTAGTTATAGAAGTGTAGCATATTGGTGTGTACATGGTGAGCCAGATAATTTAGACAGTCTAAAAGATGGTAGAAGTCAAGGTAATTATCGAAAAGTAACTGAGGAATACGTCAATTTGTTAATGGATGTGATTGAAAAAGAACCAAGGGAATTTGGATATGAATTTGGACGGTGGACAACAGCTAGGTTATCCACCTATATGGAAGAGCAAACAGGCATCAAACTAAGCGGAGAACAAATTCGGAGGATTCTGAATCAAAAAAAGTACGCTTACGAGGGTCTTCCACGTATCAAAATGAGGCAGGCTTAAAGCCCCCTGATTTATTCGTGGGCCAATTGAGATATCTCAATAAAAGCCTGCCTCATTTTGAAGGGGACAATGCGTTACCTCTGGGCAAAATACAGTCTAGAAGACAAACAAAATCTCAAAAAGAGGGAAGCATTTAAAGAAAAGTTACAAGGATACTTGGAAGCCTCAAAAGCTCATCCAGAGAAGATTCAGGTCTGGTTTTGGGACGAAAGCGGATTTAGTTTAAGAGTGATTCGCCGAAAAAATTGGAGCAAAAAAGGGTCAAGGAAAAAAGTGACAGGAAAACGGAGTAGTGGACGAGTAAATATCATGGGAGGATTGAGATTTCATGATAAAAAAAGAATTTGCTATTTCATAGAAAAAGGTACTGGTGAAAGCTTTTATGAACAATTAGAAAAGTTGAATAATTTTGTAAAAAATGAATGGGTTACGCAAGGTAATCTCGATTCAGATTTTCCGAAGCTGGGTCCCAAAATCTTGATAGTCTTGGATAATGCTAGTTTTCATAAGAAGAAAGCAGTTTTAGAAGAAATTGAAAAAAATCTGCCGAATATCCAATTATATTTTCTTCCTGAATATAGCCCTGATTTTAATTTAGTAGAACTAGTATGGCATTCAGCCAAAGAATATATATCTCATAGATTATTTAAATCGGTAGATGAACTAAAGGATCTATTAAATAGGCTATTAAATCAGGGAGAACTAATAATTAAATGGGAACGAAAAATCAAAAACAAGGGTAATATTGCCGTTGCAAACTAAATGTGGTACAGCTTAGTAGGGAAGAGTGCGATCGCACTTTCAAGCCTCAAAGTTCTCGTTTCAGTACATACAAGTCTTGAATTTCCACGTCATGTGGAAATTCAATCCCTTTTCCTACGAGCAAAGGAGGAAGAAATTTATTTCTTGGCGTCATATCTGCTCAGTGTGAGATTTTGACTTGAACAATTCCGATATATTCACCAAGAATGAAAAGCTCTAAGTTAGGGAGTTTGTTTCATTGATCTATTGTTGAGACTTTTCTTGTTCCGCCGTAGCAATTTCTAATAGGGTTTTGAGTACCGAGTCAGGGTTAAGACTAATCGAATCAATTCCTTCTTCGACCAGAAAACGAGCAAATTCAGGATAATCACTAGGTGCTTGACCACAAATTCCAATTTTACGTCCCTGTTCTTTCACAGCGTGAATTGCTTTAGCGATCGTGCGTTTTACAGCTTGATCGCGTTCATCAAACAAATGTGCTACTAATTCTGAATCTCGATCTAACCCTAATGTCAACTGTGTTAAGTCGTTGGAACCTATAGAAAATCCATCAAAGATTTCGCTAAATTCATCGGCTAGTTGCACGTTACTTGGTAATTCACACATAACGTAGACTTGCAAGCCATTTTCGCCTCGCACTAAACCATGCTTGGCCATCTCTATCAGTACACGCCGTCCTTCAGCTGGAGTCCGACAAAATGGCACCATTAAAATGACATTTGTTAAACCCATTTCGTCGCGTACCCGTTTCATCGCCTGACATTCCAGGGCAAACCCTTCACTATATCGGGGATCATAGTAGCGAGAAGCACCTCGCCAGCCAATCATTGGGTTTTCTTCTTGAGGTTCAAATTGCCTACCACCCAAGAGATTAGCATATTCATTACTCTTGAAATCACTGAGACGCACAATTACAGGTTTAGGATAAAATGCGGCTGCAATTGTACTGATACCTTGAGTAAGTTGATCGACAAAGAAGGCTGGTTTGTCTTCGTACTGTGCGGTTAATTCGGCAATTTTGTATTTAGCAAGTTCGTCTTCTAATTCGTCAAAATGAACTAAGGCAAGTGGGTGGGCTTTGATTTGGTTGGCGATGATAAATTCCATCCGGGCTAACCCGACGCCATCGTTAGGAATTGCACTATAACCAAAGGCTTCTTCGGGGTTGCCCACATTCATCATAATTTTAGTTTGAGGGCGGGGCAATTGTTCTAATGGTATTTCTTGAACTTCGTAGGATAGTAAACCTTGGTAAACTTTGCCGCTTTCGCCTTCTGCACAAGAAACTGTGATTTCTTGTCCTGTTTTGATTCGAGTTGTGGCGTTACCGCAACCAACGATAGCTGGAATACCTAATTCTCTAGCAATAATGGCACTGTGACAGGTGCGCCCACCGGAGTTTGTGACGATCGCACTGGCTTTTTTCATGATCGGTTCCCAGTCTGGATCGGTGCGATTTGTAACTAGCACTTCTCCGGGCTGAAATTCATTGATGCGATGGACATCAAGAATAACTCTGGCTTTACCCTGTCCAATCATTTCACCCACACTCCGCCCTGTGGCTAGAACTTTACCTTCTTCTTTGAGGTGATAGCTACGCAGGACATTTTTTGTTTTCTGAGACTGGACTGTTTCTGGACGGGCTTGGACAATAAATAGTTCACCTGTAATCCCATCTTTTGCCCATTCAATGTCCATCGGTGTGTAGACACCACGCACTTGTGAGTAGTGTTCTTCAATTACACAGCAGGTGCGCGCAAGTTCGAGAATTTCGGTATCATTGAGGGCAAATAGGGCGCGATCGCTAACTCCAACGGGAATATTTTTAGTTTGTTTAGAACCACCGATATCGTAAACCATTTTGATTTCTTTGGTTCCCAGCCGTTTACTTAATATCGGGCGATATCCTTGTTGCAATGTTGGTTTAAATACTAAATATTCATCAGGGTTAACTGCACCCTGGACAACGTTTTCTCCTAAACCATAGGCGGCGGTAATTAAGGCTGCATCTTTAAAACCCGTTTCGGTATCGATGGAGAACATCACACCAGATGCGGCTAAATCGGAACGCACCATTTTTTGCACACCGACGGAAAGGGCTATATTGAAGTGGTCAAAGCCTTTTATTTGACGATAGGAAATGGCGCGATCTGTAAAAATTGAAGCAAAACATTTGTGACAAGCTTCCAGAACAGCTTTCAGTCCATGAATGTTAAGATAGGTTTCTTGCTGCCCAGCAAAACTGGCGTCTGGTAAATCTTCAGCAGTAGCACTAGAACGTACAGCGACATCAGTATCAGCACCGTAATTTAGACACAGAGTTTCATAACTTTGGGCAATTGCTTCCTCTAGTGCTTTGGGAAACGGTGTTTGCAGCATCAATGCTCGTGCTTGCTTACCGCATTGACGTAAGTTATCAACATTTTCTACATCTAAATCTGCAAATATTTCCCGTAATTTAGTTTCTATACCTGCATTTTGAATAAAGTATCGATATGCATAAGCAGTGGTAGCAAATCCAGTAGGAACTTTGACGCCTTTGGGTTGGAGTTGTTGAATCATTTCTCCCAAGGAAGCATTTTTACCACCGACTAGTGGAATATCTGCAATCCCAACTTTATCAAGTGGTAATACCAGTGCTTGTTGTTTGGCATTCTGGTTTGATGTGCTTGGATTTACGAAAGTTTCCAGCATGGGGAAAATTTCCTTCAACGTATTGAGTTACTGCTACTTAAGAGGATTTTGCCTCTTTGCGCTCTTAAGTCTTACACCTTTGGTTATACGAAGATAGTTTGAGGAAGTTGTGAAGATGCCCATTTTGTTATTAGTCTTTTTGGCAGTTGCACAAAACAAAATTTTGTGATAGCTAATAACTCAAAATAATATTTCAATCATTAAATATGTGTTGCTGACTACAAAATAACTTTAAATTAACTAATTCTTTTAGTAGAAGCTAATAAATATCAATAACCAGTATTGTAGTAATTTAATATTCCTATAATTGCTTGCCATTAAAGACTAAATTTAATTGCTAAAATTTAGGTTATCAAAGTATACAATCCAAATAACAATCTATCATCAAGTAATAATTTAGATTACTTCCGCCTATATTTAAGGAGTAAATAAGAGTGCAGCCTAATCAAAAAAATTTAAATAAATTTCTCTATCCTCATAGTTCTTACCGTGGTCAAGTTAAACCAGAAAATTTACTATTTAATGCCAATTTACAAGAATTTGCTCAAAAAGTCAGTTACATTGCAAATTTAGAAACCAGTGGAAAGCTTTCTCCTGAAGAAGCCTACAGTCAGATTAAAATATTGTGGAAACGATTAAAACTGAGCAAGAAGGAACTCAAAATTGGCAGTCAAACATTACTAGATAAATAAATAGAATATAGCCATCCTACATCATTTGTGAGAATCGCAAACCCCAGATTCCTGACAACTCTTGTGAAGATGTATCAGGATTTTTGTGAAACGGTATTAATGCACACTCAGATGATACACAAACCGCTCTCGTAATTGTTCTACGGTCAACTTCTGAGTCCAGTATTCTATCAATGCATGACCAAAAGCCCTGGCGTTTTGATCAGGTGAGCCAGAGTTTTCCAATAGTAACGGCCACAAAGCTAATAAATCAAATTTCAGTGTTTTATTGGTACTCAAGAGTAAAAATAAGTCATATCCCATTTGCAATTTACCAATCACAATTGGCAACTGTTCGGCTGGGATTTTCTGTGCCAGCAGATTCGCCAAAGTGGGAGATCCGGTTGAAAGGGTGGAAATAAATTGGAGAATTGGACTTTTGAGTAATGCTGTCAGTCCTTGAGTTGTTGCCATCTGGAAAGTGTAGTGGTCGATGATTTTAGCAGCAGCAACAGTCCTAGCCTCTAGGTTACGCAAAAAACGAGCTAGACGCAATTGCTTGGCTGGTGCGATCACATCAATTAACACCAAAGATAACGCATCTATCCCCCACGCACTGCGATTTGTGTTGCTGTCTCCTGTCACCACTGGCAAAACTCGGTTACAAAAATCACCCAACTGTTGAGCGCGGTACTGGGTTGCTTCTCGAATTGCTACTTCCTTTGGTCGTTCTCCCCATTGCCAATCATAGGGAGGTTGCCATTCGCGGATGGGACGCAGGCGGTCAACTTGCGTAACAATGGCAATTGCAGGCAAGTCTGCAACTTCTTCTTTCATGTCTTGCAAAAAGTCCACGTCCATTTGCAGAGCCGGATCAAGGGCTGGGGTAACGAGTAGCAGCAAGTCTGCATTACCAGCATAATCAAGCACAAGTGTTCTTAAGTCATTACGGTTGACTTGTTCGTAACCAGGTGTGTCCCAAAGATTTAAGGTTGCACCCTCTGCTGCTTGCCAGTGATAATTTTGAATTTTGTCGGTGCTAGGTAATACATCAACTTCCGCTAGATCTGCTTGGAATAGGGTATTAATCAAGCTGCTTTTCCCGGCTCCAGTTCGTCCTACTAATAAAATATTTACGGGTTTTTGCTCGACGACTTCGACGGGTTCGGCTTGGGCGAGGATGTCTCGCAAAGTTTGGGTTTTGCTAGGAACGGGAGGAGCTGGGATAACCGCAGATTCGACAACAGGTAGTTTACCACTATAGAGAGCGATCGCCTGTTGGCACAAATTCCTCAGTGCTGCTTCTCTGAGTAACTGGCTTAAATTCACCAGCAGTTGTTGATTTGCTTGGTTACTGTAACCTTGACTGGCTCGGTTGGCGATCGCTGCAACTGGATTTAATAGCCACTGCGCCAAGTTCCAGGCGCGTAATAGTTTCCGGGCAGAAGGTTCCAACTTCTGGTACATTTCATAAGCTTGGAATGCTTGCCCAACCGTAACTTGATTCAGAGCCGGTGATAACTTTTGCATCCACTGATCCATGGCATCTACCGTACCTCTGATTAGGGTGTAAGCTTGAGGAACGTAGATATTTAGCAGAGGATATTTAACTTCTGGATAATAAATATTGGCAATGGCAACAACAAGAGCTTGACAACGCTGCCAAAATGTTTGCCAATCTTCCCAAATCGGGCGATCACTCCCTGATGCTTGCAGTATTTCTTGGAGTGCTGCTTCGGCTCGCTTGGTTGCATCAGTTTGCTGTGAAGCGATTATATCACCCGTGGCAGACTCTAATTCTTTGCTCACCTCTGCCATCACAGATTCTACCTGAGCGATCGCAGGGCGAGTCCATTGCACCAACAGCCAACGCCAGCCGACAAACACAAGGATAAACACACCCCAAATCCAATTCAGCCCCCACTGATGAATTTGCAACCCCGCCGATACCAGTAAGAAAGTGATGATGGTTGCGATGGGAGTTGCTAAGACGAGCCATTGCCAAAGTTTTAGTCGCACCATTGCTTATACCTGTCCAAATTGGAGCTTTTGTATTACTATTGTTGATCTCTACCTTGTTTTGCTGAACATCCTAGCATTCCAGCAACAAGCGATCATCTTTCCCTGACTCCACGGACGGGTCTGCTTTTTGTACCATCAAGGAATGATTGGTCAATACCTTTCTTATTGTAACTTTTAAGAAGAACTGGAGAGCGATCGCACCTCCAAAACCTTCAGTTGCAGATGGGCTGTGAAAGTAATGCTAATTTAAAAAATCATCATAACTCTGCATTGAAATACTCCGATTAGTGAAAACAGGCAGCATATTTTATCGCCTATTTCAAGAATTCCCCGATATATTCTTTGAATTAATTGGTAACTCTCCCGAAAATGCCACAGGGTATGAATTCTCATCAGTTGAAATCAAACAAACCAGGTAGCGCAGGCTTTAGGTTTAACTGTAGATGATGTTAGACAAGCTGCACAACAACAACCTTCTTAGTAAGTAAGAGAATATGCGCGATCGCCATCCTCAAAACCTCCCAAACCAAACGCGATCGCCATCCTCAAAACTAGACAAAGTCGGAACTGATAACTGAATAATTGTACAGACGCGAGGAACATCGCGTCTCTAGCTAACTGATAACTGAATAAAAAGATTAATCAATCACGCTATCCATTGGTAAAAACTCTTTCAAAGTTTCCGCTTCACTAGCTTTCACCACAGGAACCGATGACGATGGGGAATCTGCTGGGGCAAATAATTGTTCCAGTTGGCTTAGACTTGTCAAACTACCGCACAATAATAATTGATCTTGAGCTTGCAATTCCGTCTTGCCATTGGGGAAGCGAATAAATTTGCCATCGCGGCGCATTGATTGCACTTGTACCCCAAATTGTTGACGAATTTTCAAATCTGCCAAAGTTTTACCAAGCATTGGACAATCGGCGTTGACTATTACCCACTGACAAGCACTATTGTCGCCGGGAACGGTTGCCTTACCAAGAGCAAATTCTTCTAAAGCTGCTAATTCCTCACCTGAACCCACCACCAACAAGCGATCGCCTTTTTCTAATCTGGTAGTAGCATCGGGATAATCGACTTCTTCCCCACTGGCGCGGCGAATAGCCATTAAACTTACCCCAGTTAAGTAGCGCATATCGGCTTCTTCTAAATTCATACCGATTAAGGGTGAAGTTTCTGGTAGAGAATACCAACGGTTATTTAAGTCTTGAGTCGCCCGTCGCAAATGGCGGGAAACTTGGTAAGCTGATTGTTCTGGACGCAAATCTAAATAATGACGGTTGCGGATTTCTTGCATTTCCCGTTGGACAACAACACTTGAGAATCCCGCAGCATTTAAGATGTAGGTTGCCATTTCTATACTGGCTTCAAATTCTGGTTGCACAACTTCCCTTGCACCCAGTTGGTAAAGAACTTCAATATTTTTATCGCTGGTGGCACGTACTACTACATCTAAATCAGGAGATAATTCTAAAGCGCGTTTCAGACTAAGCCGAATACTCATCGGATCGGGAAGTGCGATCGCCATTCCTTTAGCTTGACTCACCATCGCAGTTTCTAAAACGTGAAAACTCACACAGTTTCCATACACATAAGGTACTCCCGCCTCACGCAACTGTTGAATTCTACTTTCAGATTGATCAATCACCACTACAGGTAAGTCGTGTTGCTGTAACAATTTCACCAAATTTTTACCGACTCGCCCATAACCACAAACTACAATATGATCTTTGATTGGTAATTCATCGGCTACTTCCAACGGCTTACCCTCGCCACTAAAATAGGGCTTTAGCCAAGGCATTGATTCTAACCAGTCAAAAACAATTGGTACTAAGCGTAATACAAAGGGAGTCAGTACCAATGTTACCGCCGTTGTTCCCAAAATCAGTAAATATATGTGCCGAGAAACCAGTCCCAAAGCTTGTCCTTCACTGGCTAAAACAAAGGAAAATTCCCCAATTTGCGCCAGTCCTAAGCCAGCGATTAACGCCGTCTTCAGAGGATAGCGGAACAGTTTAACTAGGGGCGTGATAATCAAAAATTTACCAATAAATACCAGTGCTACCAATCCGAGAATCAATTCCAGGTTATGCCACAAGAATACTGGATCGATTAACATCCCAATTGAAGCAAAGAATAAACTCGCGAAAATATCTCGTAGTGGTTCTACATAAGTCAGGGTTTGATCAGCATATTCTACCTCCGAGATCATCAAACCCGCAACAAACGCCCCCATTTCAATCGACAGTCCTAAATATTCTGTCAATAGGGCAATACCCAAACACAGCGCCACTACTCCTAATAAAAATAACTCTCGGCTTTCTGTGCGGGCTAGCATCCGCAACAATGGCGGAATAATCCACTTACCAGCGATAACTGCACCCGCTGCAAACAAGCCAATCAGCGCCAAGGCTGTGAGTACCGCCATCACAATCGATTCCCCTGGTTGGTGCAAAGCCGGCAAAACTGCCAACATTAGTCCCAAAGCCAAATCCTGCACCACCAAAATTCCCAGCATCACCTGTCCGTGGGGCGTTTCCGTCTCGTTGCGTTCCATCAAACATTTGAGGACAACTGCTGTGGAAGACAAAGACAGAATTGCCCCTAAAAATACGCCCTTCGCTGGTAAAGTTCCCCAAGCCCCCGTTAAACCGCATACCAAAACAGTAACTGCGATTGTCAGGGTAATTTGTAGTGTACCTCCACCGAGGGCGATCGCTTTGACTTTTTTGAGTTCCGCAAAGGAAAACTCCACCCCCAAGGCAAATAACAAAAAGGCAACGCCGAACTGTGCTAGAGTCTCTACCTGAATTAATTCTTTAATTAGCCCTAGTCCCGACGGGCCAATAACAACCCCCCCAATTAGATACCCCAGTAAAACAGGTTGCTTTAAAAGCGCCGCCAACAGTCCACCACAGGCGGCGACGGCGAGAACTGAGACTAAATCAACAATTAATCTAAAATCTTCTTGCACAAGTTTTTCAAAGAACTATTAAGACCTATTTACAATCAGCATACAAAAGTTTGATATGCCTGTGGGGAATTCCGCAGTAAATGAAATAACAGCTTTGAAATGGGTTTGATGTGGTTGGCTTCGATAAAATCGATTTCACACATAAAACAAAATGTCAATAGCTTATTGATGAAATTTTACCTTTATGACGACTAGTAAACTAATTACCCATGATTCAGGCTTGAAGATTTTGCGTTTGCGATCGCTCCAGGAATGCACTCAAACCCACCCAGCAAAATTAATATTAGTGCAGATCTGGCACTTGACAAGTCACAAATATTACACTAAGAAGTGTTGTTTCATAAAATTTTCTATCGAAAGGTAGAAACACTACAGCCTGTAAAATAGTCTGTTGTTCATCAGCAGATAGGATTTTTTGTATCTCTTATGACTACTGTAAATCATGCTCAAAAGTTGGTTCCAACAGCTGTGTCTAATTTGCCAGTTAACCGTTTTGTTACCAGAATGGTAGCCGGGATGTTAGCTGCTTTACCTCTAACCTTAGCGCTACCCGTAGAGGCGCTACAGGTACGGATGACTCCGACTAATCCGAAATTAGGGGATACTTTATCGGTTTTCATTAATGTAGATAATCCGGTCACTGGTGCGAGTCCAACAGTTACTTCTGGAGATAAAACTTACCCAGCGTTTAAAATTAGTCCTAATCAGTATCGGGCTTTTATTCCCACCACACCATTACAAGAGGGTGGTAAAAGAACAGTTCGCGTTTCTGGAGATGGTCAGGTACGGAACTTATTGGTGCATGTGATCTCACGCAAGTTCCCTGTACAACGAATTAATTTACCCCCAGGGAAAGCAGGAGTAAAAGCTACAGAATACGAACTCAAGCGTGTAGCAGAATTTAAAGCTTTGCAAACACCGCAAAAATACTGGAGTGGCATTTTTGCTAAACCAAACGCCGGACGAATCTCTACAATCTATGGTGTACGTCGTTACTATAATGGTAAATTTGCTAAAGATTACTATCATCGCGGTGTTGACTATGCTGGTCCTACCGGTTCACCTGTAGTTGCTCCAGCTGCTGGGCGAGTTGCTTTGGTAGGAAAAGTATCCCAAGGTTTTCGGGTTCATGGTAACGTCGTTGGTATTGATCACGGTCAAGGGGTGACAAGTATTTTTATGCACCTGAGTCGCACTAATGTTAAAGAAGGTGATATCGTTAAACCCGGTCAAGTTATTGGCGCAGTGGGTTCTACAGGTGCTTCTACAGGACCTCACTTACACTGGGGATTATATGTCAACGGTCAATCTGTTGATCCAACACCATGGCGATATCAAGAATTTAAATAGTGAATTATTGTATATTCTTTGCTCAGATTGGGCAAAATAAACTGGATTGGTACCGTCCCTCTTTGCTTGGGTGGCTTATATAAAGATGAGCATTATGAGTATAGAAAAAATTGTGCAACAGGCTCTCCAGGATGGTTATCTGACACCAGCAATGGAAGCAGAAGTCGGACGAATCTGTGACAATGCCAACGAACTCTCAATCGAAGAGTACATGGCACTGGATCGGCTGATGGGAACGCTGTTGACTGGTGAGGTGGTAGCGGTACCACGCAAACAGTTTATTAATGTTATGGAAGAGTTAGTACTGACAGAAGCGATCGCCCGCGTAGCTGAAATTGAAGCTACGAGTGAAACTTCCTTGGATGTTGGAGATATTGCTGCTTATGCCCTCAACCGTTTACCCCCTCTATATGCCACCACGGAAGAAGGTGCAAACTATCAGCGCCAACACGCCAAAGCAGAACTACAAGAATTAATTGCCCAACAAGTCAGTGCAGCAATCAGCCGTTATCTGGATAGACCGAATTTCTTCCCAGAACGGCAAGTCTTGGGTAAAAACACTGGCAATGAAGTATTACGCCAAGTCAGTACTTTACTCCAAGCCTACGCACCCAATTTTGAGCAGAAGTCATTATCTTAGTAGTCAATTATCCATTGTTATAAATCTTGACCATTAAACGCCACTTGCTACAACGGAATGCCAGGTGCTACAACGCTCTTAACCCATGCAACGCACTGGCTCCCCTTCACCATTGACTATTGCCGAACTTCCACTGTTGTCCCCACGCGTACCTGTTGGTATAACAAACGTACGTCAGGGGTACGCATACGCAAGCAACCGTGAGAGACTGCACTACCTACTAGGCTGTCATCTGGTGTACCGTGAAAGCCGATTTTGTTGTGACCATCTGACCAAAAACCAATCCATCTATCTCCCAGAGGGCTATTTACGCCTGCTGGAAATACCTTATTTGTAATTGGGTGACGCCAAACAGGGTTACGTCGCATATTTTCAATTTGAAAAGAACCTGTGGGTGTTTCCCAGCCTTTTTTACCGATACCTGTTGGGTAACTGGCGATAACTTGATTTTGCCGCTGAACATAAACGCGGCGATCGCTTAAATCAACTACTACATGTGTCTGATCAGCAGATGCAAGAACAGTAGAAGGCTTTTGTGTTACCGAAGCCTTAGCCAATTGGGACTGAATTGGACGAGAAAGTTTTGCTTTGTGTTTTTCATCTGGAATGAAACTTTTTGGCTTTGCAATTGTATCTGTTGCCCTTGCTACATAAATTCCACCCGGTTCTTGATTTGTGGGAGATTTCATCAAATCAGAAACCTGCCAATGGACAGCGAGAGATAAGAAGCCTGTGCCAAAACAAAGTAGCATTGCCATACGCGTTACAGATTCATTTCTTACCGTCGCCATCGTTTATTGTCTCCAAAATTCCCCGTTGACTCAGCCATCAGAATCACAGTTTTTTTACTTACTCTAGCTCTAATGAAAGCCACTGTGACTGTTATGTATTTTACAGTTAGCTATTGCTGAAAAGTTCTTCAGATTCTCTTGTAAACCAATTACCAAAAATTTACAAACATTTAGCAGTTCCATTATGAATTTGTTCATACTCATGGGCAAACTAGGGCTATACAGAAGTTGTGTCATTGCCTAGTTTTAAAACATCCGGGTGAGAATTTTATAGATACTCCCTGGAACCGAACAGGCCCTGTTTTCAATCATTTTAAGTGGTGTTCATGGTGTGGCTGGGAGTAAATTTCATGTTAGAAAAACTATTATTAGCAATTACAATTACATTTTCCCTGAATTTATTTTTGCAAGTTCGCCTTCTAGAAGAATCTAATAGAGGTAGTGATTTACAGCAGTTACAACAACCAGCACCTACTATTTTGGTGAGGTTGCCACAAAAGTAATGGGTAATGGGCATTGGGTATTGAGCATTGGGCATTAGGCATTGGATCACAGGAAAATTTGTGAAGTCAATTCAAAATCCAAAATCCAAAATCTAAGATCCAAAATCTAAGATCCAAAATCCAAACAGTTTAATACTTGTCAAAGATGGATATCATAAAAAAATATTTTTGACAATAGTAGGTATTCAGTGATGCTCGCTGTCACAAATCTATGTAGCCTCACTGTGTCTTAGAGAAAATTATCTGTAAGGGTATCCTGTGTTCCAGTCACAAATCCGTCACTCATACTAGGAACATCCGGCAGATAAGTAGGTCTAATAGATAGGGATGATTTACAACCAGTACGATCTATGAGCGAATCGATTACTGTATCCTGGTCAACTGTTGATGCAAGAATCCCAGAAGCATCAGTGCAAGTTGACAAACTCTCTAACCACGATTTAATTTTACGCTGTCAGACTGGACTGCGCCCAGATCGTGCTGCATTTGCAGAACTCCTGCGTCGTTATCAATCCCAAGTTGATAGGGTGTTGTACCATTTAGCCCCTGATTGGTCTGACAGAGCGGATCTAGCTCAAGAAGTTTGGATTCGGGTCTATCGCAATATTAACCGATTGCAAGAACCATCTAAGTTTCGGGGTTGGTTAAGCCGCATTGCTACTAACTTGTTTTACGACGAGTTACGCAAACGTAAGCGAGTTGTCAGTCCTGTATCGCTGGATGCTCCCCGTTCGGTAGACGATGGCGAGATGGATTGGGAAATCGCAGGAGATACTCCTGGCCCAGAAGAGGAACTCACAACCAGAGAGTTCTATGAACAATTGCGAGAAGCGATCGCGGATTTGCCAGAGGTATTCCGTACGACTATTGTTTTAAGGGAAATTGAGGGTATGGCATACGAAGAAATTGCCGAAATCACTGGAGTTTCCTTGGGAACAGTCAAATCGAGAATAGCCAGAGCTAGAACCAGATTGCAAACGCAGTTACAAACTTATCTAGGTTCCTAGTTTAAAGTTTCACCAAAATGGTGAATGGCAGAATTTTATATTTCATTAAGATTTATTAAAATTATGAAAAGTGCTTCTGCTACTAGGAGAAATCAGGAGAAATAAGGATTATCCTTGATCGAGTTCGTTGTGTTTACCCGTGCATGAATTGGTAATAATGTTAAGATGACTACTGATTCTCACTTGAACGACCATTCCCACTTGCAATTAAATCTTGATTTGCCAAGTGGGGAAGCAGAGCATACCAATGAATCAACGGGTGCTATAGATATGGTGAAGCGCGATCGCTTCGAGTTATTGAGTGCTTATCTTGATGGTGAAGTTACTGCTGCCGAACGTAGGCAAGTAGAAGAATTACTGGCAAGCGATCAGTCAGTAAGATGCCTGCATACGCGACTTTTGAAATTGCGTCAAGGTTTGCGGACAATGCCAGTACCGCAGTCACAAGCAGTGGAAGAAACTGTTGAACGAGTTATGGCTCGTTTACGTCGTCGCCGCGCACGCCTAGCCTTAGCTTGGGGAGGTACAGCTATAGCCGCGACAATAATTGGTGCGGTGTCTGGCTTCTTACCAGGTGGTAAATTCAGCCCACAACTGGCTCAAAACCCCGCAACAGAACAGGCGCAATCATCAAATAGTATTGCAGCTGCACCATTAAATGTTTCTATTAACAATCCCATTCTGCCAATTCCGAAAGCAGCAGAAACTACCCCAGAAGATCCATTGAATCGACCAAAACAGCTACCAACGTTAGATATAGAAAATGAATATCATTAAGAATGGATAAATAAAGATAATTAGTAGAGACGCGATTATACTCTTACCTTGAAGCCGCTCTTACGAGCGTCTATGCGTCTGTACAATAGTCATTTGTCATTTGTCAGGGGTAGTTAAATAGCAAAGTAAAAAATAGGGTTTTCACCCGTTTTGGTGTTGAGGTTCATCACGACTGCTTACTTAATTCATAAACTAGTCCACCAGCCATCGGCTTGGTGAACACCTCCCAAATTATTAACCATCTCTGGGTTCATCAAGTAAGCCCAAGCCCAACCAAGCGATCGCCCTTGGCAGTCGTATACTTCTATTTGTTGCCGATTATATAAATTTTCCGAATCAGGTCTAGCAGGGTGGTAATCTTCCAGATCATCTAGTTCAACGAGAACTTCTGGAAAATCAAATTCTAGTAAATACCCGTAGACAGGACTATCTCCTGGTGTCATAGCTGGGTAGCCTTGGGGTAAATCAAATAGTTTACCCAGCACATAAGCTTTAGTCGCATTTACCACTTTGCGATCGCAGTAGTTCTTATAATTAGCTTCTCCTGGTTTGAGGGTGCCATAAACAAACACCCGCAATAAACCAGAAGGTTTTTCTTTTAATTCAATCATTGCTTATTTCAACCAAGCCATTGGTTTGCCTACCATCATCTAAAATATGGAGGCAAACTATGGTTAAAGTCCAGTAGGAGAGTTTTCGTGGATTCCCGATATAACCCAACCAGCATTGAGGAAAAATGGCAAAAGACATGGAATGAACTTGGCTTAGATAAAATTTCCCTAGACGCCAATAAGCCAAAATACTACGCCCTGTCCATGTTCCCCTATCCATCGGGCAGCCTGCACATGGGTCACGTCCGTAACTATACAATTACTGATGTGATTGCCCGCCTCAAGCGAATGCAAGGTTATCGGGTACTGCATCCGATGGGTTGGGATGCTTTCGGTTTACCCGCAGAAAATGCCGCAATTGACCGAGGTGTTCCGCCGTCAAATTGGACTTATCAAAATATTGACCAGATGCGGCAACAATTGCAACGTCTGGGTTTATCGATAGATTGGGAGTGTGAATTAGCCACCTGTTCACCAGACTATTACAAATGGACACAGTGGATTTTCTTGCAGTTTTACAAAGCAGGTTTAGCTTACCAAAAAGAAGCAGCAGTAAACTGGGACCCCATTGATCAAACTGTATTGGCAAACGAACAAGTAGACAGCGAAGGACGTTCCTGGCGTAGTGGGGCGAAAGTCGAACGCAAATTATTGCGCCAATGGTTTTTCAAAATCACCGACTACGCCGAAGAATTGTTGAATGACTTGGAAAAATTGCCCGGATGGCCAGAACGCGTCAAGTTGATGCAGGCGAACTGGATTGGCAAATCTACTGGTGCATATTTGGAGTTTCCCATTGTGGGTAGTTCCGAAAAAATCGGCGTATATACTACTCGTCCAGATACAGTTTACGGCGTTAGCTACGTAGTCTTAGCACCAGAACATCCGTTAACCCAACTGGTAACTACTACTGAACAGCAAGCAGCAGTAGAAGCATTTGTGCAAGAAGTTACCAACCAAAGCGAGTTGGAACGCACTGCTGAAGATAAGCCCAAGCGGGGTATCCCTACGGGTGGTAAAGCAATTAACCCGTTTACAGGTGAAGAAATTCCGATTTGGATCGCTGATTATGTACTCTACGAGTACGGTACAGGCGCAGTCATGGGTGTACCTGCACACGATGCACGGGATTTTAAATTTGCTAAGGAACAGAATTTACCCATCAAAGTAGTAATTGTTCCGGAAGGAGGCGATGCATCAGCCCCATTAGAGGCAGCTTACACCGAACCTGGAGTGTTGGTGAATTCTAGTCAATTCGATCGCCTGAATTCCACCGACGCCAAAAAAGCAATTGTCGAGTACGCCGAACAACAAGGCTTTGGTAAAGAACGGGTACAGTATCGCTTGCGGGATTGGTTGATTTCTCGACAACGTTACTGGGGCGCACCCATTCCCATAATTCATTGTCCCAACTGTGGCGCGGTGGCTGTTCCAGATCAAGACTTGCCCGTCAAGTTACCAGAAAATGTCGAATTTACTGGGCGTGGTGGTTCGCCTTTGGCAAAGTTGGAAAGTTGGGTAAACGTACCTTGTCCTAACTGCGGTACACCCGCAAAACGAGAAACCGACACGATGGATACGTTTATTGACTCATCGTGGTATTTCTTACGGTTTACCGATGCTCAGAATGCACAGCAGGTTTTCAACTCTGCAAGGGTAAATGATTTAATGCCCGTAGATCAATATGTGGGTGGGATTGAACACGCGATTTTGCATTTATTATATTCGCGGTTCTTTACTAAAGTGTTGCGCGATCGCGGTTTGTTGAATTTTGACGAACCCTTCCAACGCTTGTTAACTCAAGGAATGGTACAGGGTTTAACTTACTTCAACCCTAACAGAGGTGGTAAAGATAAATGGGTTCCTTCCCATCTTGTTGATCCTAACGATCCCCGCGATCCCCAAACAGGTGAACCACTCCAACGCATTTATGCCACCATGTCCAAATCAAAGGGCAATGGTGTAGCACCGGAAGATGTAATTAATAAATACGGTGTCGATACCGCCCGAATGTTCATCTTGTTCAAAGCACCACCAGAAAAAGACTTGGAATGGGATGAAGCAGACGTAGAAGGGCAATTTCGCTTTTTGAACCGAGTTTGGCGCTTGGTAACAGAATTTGCTGAGAATCAGTCATCACCAAAAATAGATCAATCCAAAATCCATAGACGCGATAGCGGCTTCCCGCAGGGTAATCCAAAATCCAAAATTGAAAAAGACTTACGACGGGCAATTCACACCGCAATTAAAGAAGTCAGTGAAGACGTAGAAGACGAATATCAATTTAACACTGCGATTTCAGAATTGATGAAGTTGAGTAACGCCCTTACTGACGCTTCCTGTAAAGACTCGCCAGTCTATGCAGAAGGTATTCAAACTTTAGTTGTCTTGCTGGCACCTTTTGCACCCCATATCGCCGATGAATTGTGGCATTTGTTGGGTAACACCAACTCAGTCCATACCCAAACCTGGCCGAAGTATGACTCAGCAGCCTTAGTTGCTGATGAAATTAACTTGGTAATTCAAATTATGGGTAAAACTCGCGGTGCAATTCCAGTTCCAGCCCAAGCAGACAAAGCAGAATTGGAAAAATACGCCCGTGAATCTGATATTGCCAAACGTTACATAGAAGGCAAAGAAATTAAAAAGGTGATTGTGGTGCCTGGTAAGTTGATTAATTTTGTAATTGGATAGTGGTGAAATACTAACTACTAACAAATAATTTATTACACGTAAAAGCGCTTGAGAAGTTTGCAAACTCAAGCGCTTTTTATATATTTTTATACCAAATCACTTGTTTGATGCAACATTTGATATTCGCAATTACCTTTAGTCAAACAGGTATTACGAAAATAACTTGTGGCAAATATCTGGTGAAGTGGTATCACTCCTTGCACAAAATAAGAATATCTCTTCTGGTATAAAACGCGGACTAGGATAAGTGACAGTTTCTAAACTGACACTAGTATAACTAAGCAGCAAACGATTGCTATTCAAGCAAAATATGTGGCTAAACCCCGCTTGACCCTTAGCACGATATGGTATAAGAACATGCTCGTAAGTAGAATTAATTGTTACAAAAGACGTGATAATACCTGAGTAAGAGCAGAGACATATATGAAAATTTTTGTACCAGGACGTCTGTGTATATTTGGCGAACACACTGATTGGGCGGGAGGATACCGTCATCTCAACCCTGAATTGGAAATAGGTTACACGTTGCTGGTAGGTACAAATCAGGGGTTGTATGCACAAGTAAAGCCCCATCCGAATCAATTAATTGTTAGCGCCTCCCTTGATGACGGAACTCGTAAATTCTTGACTCTACCGATGGAAGCACAGGCGCTGCTTACAGAAGCTAGAAAGGGTGGATTTTTTAGTTATGCTGCTGGTGTCGCTTATCAATTTTTGGTAGGGGCGTACAACTGTACGTCTCTAAATTCTTTTAAGGGAATAGAAATTGAAAATTACTTGACAGATTTGCCGATTCAAAAAGGGCTGTCATCAAGTGCAGCTATTTGCGTGCTAGTAGCGAGGGCTTTTAATCTGGTATATGAGTTAAAGATGACTATCCAAGAAGAAATGGAGTTTGCTTATTTTGGAGAGATTACCACCCCTTCTCGTTGCGGACGGATGGATCAGGCTTGTGCTTATGGTAATCGTCCCATTGCGATGAGATTTGATGGCGATCGCACAGAGATCATCGAACTCAGTGTTCCCAAAGATTTGTTTTTTGTGATAGTGGATCTTGGTGCTAGGAAAAATACTCAAGTAATCCTCAGCAAACTCAATCAGTGTTATCCCTTCGCCAGCAACCTCATACAAGCGCATGTTCAAAAATATCTGGGTTCTATCAGCTATCAAGTTACCCAAGCCGCCATTGACGCCTTACAAACAGGCGATGCAGAAAGAATTGGTACTCTGATGAGACAAGCACAGGTAGAATTTGACAAGTATCTGATATCGGCTTGTCCTGAAGAGTTAACAGCACCAGTCTTACATCAATTACTTAATTATCCACCAATTCAACCTTATATTTTGGGGGGAAAAGGTGTTGGTTCCCAAGGTGATGGCACAGCACAATTTATTGTTAAAGATAAAGAAACTCAACACAAATTAATTGAAATCATTGAACAAGATTTTCCACAAATGCAATGTTTAGAACTGACGATTTATGCCGAAAACTCAAATTAAGAAAGCTGTAATCCCTGCTGCTGGTTTTGGTACTCGCTTATTTCCTGCTACCAAAGTTGTGAAAAAAGAACTTTTCCCAATAATTGATTCTGACGGCAGAGTCAAACCTGTAATTCAACTCATAGTTGAAGAAGCAATTAGTGCTGGGATCGAAGAAATTGGAATTGTCATTCAACCAGAAGACAAAAGAATTTTTATCGATTTATTTAAATATCCACCCAAAGCAGAATTTTTTGAAAAATTATCACCAGAAAATCAAAGACATAGTAAACATATAGTCGATTTAGGTGACAGAATCAAATTTTTATCACAAAAAGAACAGGCAGGTTATGGACACGCTGTATATTGTGCCAAAGAATGGGTAAATGATCAGCCATTTTTACTCATGCTAGGCGACCATATTTATGCATCTAATATTAAAAAATCTTGTGCGCGTCAAGTATTAGAAGTTTACGCTCAAGCAAATCAAAGCGTTGTTGGCTTAACAACAATTTCAGCAGACATGATTCATAAAGCCGGGTGTGTCACAGGAGTTTGGCAAAAGCCAGATTCTATTCTTTCATTGACACAAGTCTACGAAAAACCAACTGTTGAATATGCACGTCAGCATTTGCGTGTCGAAGGAATACCAGAAAACGAATTTTTATCTATTTTTGGATTATATGCACTAACACCTACAATTTTTGATTTTCTTGAAGAAAACATTAACAATAAATTTCAAGAACGTGGTGAATATCAATTAACAACCTGTCTAGAACAAGTACGTCAACAAGAGGGAATGACAGGGTATGTCGTGCAAGGAAAAAGTTTTGATATTGGAATGCCAGATGTTTATTTGCAAACCTTGATTGATTTTAGGAATAGATAATTATTTTGGTGGTAATTACCAATGGCAATGAAATTAGAAAAAGTCGTTCCTTTTGGGCGATCGCTTGATGAATATATGAAAATGTTCAATCTAACTAAATCAGATGTTAACAAGCATATTTTGGGTGTCGGCGATGGCCCAGCTAGCTTTAATGCAGAAGCTACAAAAATTGGTGTGAATGTCACTTCTATTGATCCAATATATCAATTTAGTGGTAATGAAATTCGTAAAAGATTTAATGAAGTCGTTGATAATATAATTGACCAAGTCAAAGCAAGCCCTGACGATTGGATTTGGTCATATCACAAATCTCCTGAAGATTTAAAATCTAATAGAATAGCAGCTATAAACGAATTTATCAGTGATTACGAGCGGGGAAAACTAGAGCAAAGATATTTAACTGGTGAACTACCACAACTGAATTTTAAAGATAAAGAATTCGATCTTGCTTTATGCTCACACTTTCTATTTTTGTATTCCGATCATCATGATTATCAATTTCACTTTGACTCTATTCAGGAGATGCTGAGAGTTAGTCAACAAGTGCGGATTTTCCCTTTGCTGACTCTGATGTTGCAACGTTCTCCCTATCTTGATCGCATCACCCAAGAATTCCGGAAACTAGGATATACAGTTTCAATCGTCAAAGTAGGATATGAACTCCAAAAAGGTGGAAACGAAATGCTGTTGATTAGCTAAACCTCGTCCAAGTTGAAAATTGGAGTTTTTTTAAAAGGGAACAGGGAACAATAAAACAATTTTGCTCCCCTTATCTTCCTTGTCTCCCCAATCCCCAACATGTTAAGTCAACCTCTAACAGGATTTTAGATTTTAGAAAATGGAATTGACCTTGACCACAAGGGTACAAGGCTTGGGGATTTTAGATTTACGGGCGAAGGCAAGAAAAAGAGGCAGGCTTTTAAAGACCCTGCGACTAGCCCAATCAGCAACTCGACTATACCCAGAAGCCTGCCTCTTTTTCCCTAGCCAAATGATGTTACGATTTTAGATTTGTTCCGCCCACAAGGGGCCTACGGTGTACACACAAGTCAAAAATTTTCATGTTGAAACTGTATCCCGCCTAGAACTAAAGTTCCAGGCTCATAGCAAAAGTCCACTCAAGTGGACTGGAACAAACTTTTTTTGAGTCCTCTTCAGAGGACTTGCGCTATGAGAGGAGGAATTTATTCCGAGGCGGTACAGATGCGCTCAACCTAGATTTGTGTGTACACCGTAGCCACAAGGGGCGGGGCATGAACCGAAAAACCCCAATCCAAAATCCAAAATCCAAAATCTAGAATTGCCACGGTCAAAGTTCTTTCTGTCAAGCTTTCACAACAATAAGTAGAACTTTATAGTGACATAGTACTAACTTATAGCTTTAATGTCATTAAATCTTGACTTTTGGATATTGATTTTAGCGTTTATGTCATAAAATGATGACAATATGATCCCCAAACAAGTAATAAATTCGTAAAAATACTCAAAACAACCATGGCAACCTCTTGATCCCAGGGGGAGGTTTACAGTTAGTATTTTTTAACATAAAGACTCCTTAACTCCCAAAATTAAAAAATGCTGATTTTGGCATAACAGGAAATTGAAAGGGAGTGACCCGCAATATAAAAAAACAATAAAAACCTAACTGAAATTTAAGCAAAGTTTAGGTAGAGCAGGAGTCGAGAAGCAAAAGTTAATCTGGGGTGGATGGGATTGAATCAACCACTTATAGACAAGGGTACATTATTAACCTTTCAAATGACTGGAGGCCAAATTCATGGCAAAAGAAAGACCACCATTAGAAGAGATGACATTGCGGCAGCTACGTAAAGTAGCAAGCTCTTACAGTGTCTCTCGTTATAGCCGAATGCGTAAATCGCAGCTGTTAGCAGCGATACAAGAAATTGAGCGTAGCACAGCATCTCCCAGCCAATCTTTTTCATTGGAGGCACAGGAAACCGTGGAAGCAGCAAAATTTGAATTGGGTCAAGAAGATCGTACTGGTGGAACTTTGGCTGATGTTGACGAAGGAATTGGCGAGTTACCAGATGGTTATGGTGAAAGCCGCATAGTTCTGATGCCTCGTGATCCCCAGTGGGCTTATACTTATTGGGATGTTCCTAACGACCACAAAGAAGAATTGCGACGCCAAGGAGGACAACAACTGGCGCTGCGGATTTATGATGTCACCGACATCAGCTTGGAGTACCAAAGTCCTCACAGCATTCAGGAATATCCTTGCGATGAACTAGCACGAGAATGGTATTTGCCAATTCCTGTGAGCGATCGCGATTATGTGATCGATATCGGCTACCGTTGTGCTGATGGTCGCTGGTTAGTATTAGCTCGTTCGGCTCCTGTGCATGTTCCTCCTGTATATCCATCTGATTGGATTGAAGACGTATTCATTACCGTCAACTTTGAAGAAGATTTGCGTGGTAATACCTTCTACGAGTTGGTTCCTCCTGCGAAGAAGGCTGCTGCTAGTGCAACAGGTAATGCCATTTACGACCAAATCTTTGGCTTGGCAGAATCTGCGGAAGCACAGCGAGTTGCTGGTTCTTTGTTTGGCTCAATGCAGCACCTTCCTGGCTCAGTTACTCCAGAACAAGCCATCAGTTCCTATGTCTTCCCCTCTGGTGTAGGTATGTGGGCAGTCCCAACTGTATCTGGCTTAACCATGTCTGGTGTAGGTATGTCTGGTGTCGGCTTCTCTGCTTCCGCCGTACCTGTTCGTCCACGCCAGTTCTGGTTGATTGCAGATGCTGAGTTGATTGTCTACGGTGCAACCGAACCCGATGCAACTGTTACAATCGGCGGTCGTCCTATTAAGCTAAATCCAGATGGAACATTCCGCTTCCAAATGTCCTTCCAAGATGGTTTGATTGACTACCCAATCATGGCTGTTGCAGCTGATGGTGAGCAAACCCGATCAATTCACATGAAGTTTAATCGTGAAACTCCATCACGCAATACCAACACTAAGGAAGAAGCGGTTTTAGAATGGCTCGGTTAATTTAAGATTAGCCACAATCAGAATCTCTTGTTTTACCCCTGTTACAGCATAGCTGTGACAGGGGTTTTAGTATAGGATGATGTGAGGCGATCGCGTATTATTCCACAAAGTAGTAGGCTATTATTTACACTTTCTTGCAACTTCTGTGAAAACCGATACCATCTTCTTATAGCCTATTTGAGACATTTCCCAGTATATTCTTTGAATTAATTAATCAGTCACCAGCAGAAGCAACAGCTTATGAGTTTACTAGCCGTGAAGTCAAACAACTCGCTTTTCGTTTAGATGGTTTGTTCTTACCAAAAACAAACAACCCAAATAGACCATTTTATGTTGTTGAAGTTCAGTTTCAACCAGATGAGGATTTATATTACCGCTTATTTGCTGAACTGTTTCTCTACTTGCGACAATACAAACTATCTCATTCTTGGCAGGTTGTAAGCTAATCGTCATTCATTTTTCCAGGCTGATTCGCTTGTAGTAAGGGCTTTAGCCCTGGCTTTATGCAATTTAAATGCTGATTAT
>NZ_AJLJ01000124.1 GCF_000317245.1 Fischerella muscicola SAG 1427-1 = PCC 73103 | reverse complement strand
AGCTTAGTTATTTATCCCACTCGCAGTGGTGAAAGAGAAAACCCATCACATTTTGGAGAAATTTTAGCTCTAAATCGAGTCAGACGTATTTATTTGGATGAGTTAGGAGAAGCAGCAGAAGCATCTCTTGGAGTTGGTGTTGTTAAGCTAGTTATAGAAGCTGAGGATACAGCACCAGAATTTGCAAGGCGCTTGATTCAGCAAACAAAGCAACAGGTAACTGATGAAGCTGCTAAACGCGACTTAATCAATCTGATTGAAACTATCATCGTCTACAAATTACCGCAAAAGAGCCGCGAGGAGATTGAAGCTATGTTAGGTTTAAGTGAATTGAAAAATACCAAAGTCTATCAAGAAGCATTCACAGAAGGTAAGCAACAAGGCTTAGAAGAAGGTAAGCAAAAAGGATTAGAAGAAGGTAAGCAACAAGGCTTAGAAGAAGGTAAGCAAAAAGCCCAGTTAGAAGCCATACCAAAAATGATACAGCTTGGGCTGAGTTTAGAAGCGATCGCTCAAGTGTTAGACTTGCTGTAGAAGTAGTCGAGCAAGTAGCACAGCAATTGCAGAAATAAACTTGGTTTCTAGCGTCGTTTCTTCCCTTTTTGCCAACTTTGACTATTGGGTTTTTTACTAAATTCTCCCTTGGGAAATAGCCGTTGTTCTAATTCTTCATAGCTTCCTTCAAAATCACAATGACCGTAAAGAGGACATTGGCGACAATAAACACCTTCTGTGTAGCGTTCCAAGTTTTCGCGGTTGAAGTAATACGGTTTGTGGCTGAAGGTGCTGGCTACCCATTGCCATGACATATTATTACTAGCTGGGTCGCCATCTAAAAGATGTTCGAGAAACCATTTAGCTCCAGCTTGCCACTGAATACGCCGCCAATGGATGATATAAGCTGCCATCCACATACGGGCGTGGTTATGAAGATAGCCTGTTTCTCTAAGTTCTTTGCTAAAACTATCGATACATACTCTGTCTGTTGTACCTTGTTTGATATCTTTGGGTAGTTCCGGCGAGTAGTTGCTAGGGGTATAGCCTGTTTTATATTCTTCTTGGTCTTGCCAAATAGTACTTCCCAGTTTGACATACAGTCGTTGCCAGTAGTCGCGCCAACCTAATTCATTAATTAGTTTAGTGACCTCATCTTGGTTTTGTACGCGATCAAGCACATAATCTCGGATTTCGCGCAAACTGAGAACCCCATAACGAATATAGGGAGAAAGCCGGGTGACTGCACCTGTAAAAAAATTACGTGTTTTTGCGTATTTAGCTGGGTCTACTTTTTGCAGTACTTTCTCAGCAGCTTGACATCCACCAACTGTTTGACTGATGTGATCATCGCGTTTTGCGGCTTGAGGAAATTGTTCGCGGAGGTAAGCCACCAACTCATCACGGTTGGCAAATTCGCGTTGCATGTCTTGAGTCATCCGATTTTAGATTTTGGATTTTGGATTTTGGATTGACTCCACAGATAAATCCGGGGATCAGTTATTTGTTACTTTAACAAGAGCTAGAGAAGGTTTCATTAGCTCAATTAGTATAACGTGGGCAAACAAAAGCGATCGCATAACTTAAGTGCGATCGCTTTGTGTAACCTAGAGTTTGTACTTATCTCAAGGTAATTGCAGTTGCATCTGGTGCTAATCTGATATCTCTGGCAATGATTACAGGCTTGTTGACGTAATCTTGATAATATTGGTCTTGGAGACTGAGCTGGTATTGCTGTTCGATTTCGGGAATTACCAAGTCATGAACTTCACCAGTGACTTGAATCACGTTTTCGCGATCGCTTGGTAAATCAAAAGGACGACCAGAAGCATTTATAACTAATATTGGATCACCACCAAAAAATCTGCGATCGCTGACTGTAAAGGAAGTTAAACCAACTTTTTGCAGCGGTCTACTTCTGACTGTTACAGTTTTACCAATCAATTCATCAGGATAATTAATTACTTCGGATGTAGTGACAAGTTGTGCAGTAGGAGTAGTTAAAGGTTGTTCATTGCCATAGGAAAGTTTCACGAACACAGCCAATAGTGCTATGGTAATTACTACTTTTGCTTCCCAAAGACCCTTGAATATGTCTTTGTTTGGGTTGATATTATTTCGCTTGTCGCCACTTTCAGCCATAATCAAAGACTCTTTTATAAAAGTTATTAGTGGTTAATTTTTCAATGATTTAAGCAAGTTAAAAATTGTCTCATCATTGAGACAAGACAAAATTGATTAAACCGAATTTACGCAAAATAAACTTGTATAATGCCCAGATTTGAACGATATTCAAGTCTAAGATTATAATTATTAGAAAATAAACTCTTCTTGCTCAGGTAATAATGAATTCCCTTTCATGGGACAGAGTTATATGCATCTACCAGATGAGAGAGAGCATATCTTCTTCTATATCTCATGATTGTGTAATTAATTAGAATAGAGTTATATATCATTTCTCGATTATTCATGAACAACAAGCTCCCCGACTTCTGTAAGAAGTCGGGGAGCTGTCCTCTTAAAATTAATAAAAATTTAAATGTATTGACAAATACTGAAAAAATGAATACACCTATTTAAATCATGATTCGAGAGACGAAAAATGCAGCATCAAGTTAAGATTTTAGAGCCAACAGATTTATGGTATCTACAAAATAACATTAATAAAGAAACCAACAGATATTACCATCCAACAAAAGATATTCCATTTGTTCAACAGGTAGAAATCAGACTCGAAAACTCTGGAGTGATCATTCAAAAAGGATCATTGCACAGGTGCATTGGTAAATTAAATTATGGTGTTTACAAAACTGATAACCGTTTGAAAGATATGTGGGTAGCCTTGAGAACGGAGGTTGACTACAACGCACCCGTGTATCAAGGTACTGGTATGGTTTACCTTGAGCCTAGACAAAAAGGATATTTTTTAAATTACACATCTATTGAGTTGTCAGAGCGGGAGCAGTGGGAATTTGATGATGGTATCTTTCAGTTTTGTTCGGATAATGTAGTTATCGGAGCCAAAAGATTAAAATTCCGACAAATTGCAGGTTCTGGTGATGGTAAGTGGAGACTGGCGATAAAAGCTCTACCTGGACAAATTGCTCGCGTGTTGACGGGTACTACATCACCAGCCAGAGTGATTGAACTCAGCAGAGGAGAAATTTTGATTGCTGACTATGACATGGTGAAAGGATACACAAACGGTATTGAGGAAGATTATCGCAAATTAGGTCATTTTGGCAAAAATGGTGGAGAAGGTTTTGTCTGGGTGTATAGCGGTGAAGGTAAATTATTGGTGAGTGAAAACGATGGTATGGGTCTAGATTCTATCTAGATGCAGTGACGATGAAACTTAGTTTCTAAACCCAGGAATTTTGGCAAGAATATTTGTGTTACTTGCCAATTGCTGATGATCCTGCTCAAAGATTATCTCAAACATTTCATATTGGCGATCGCGAAACTTTGTTAGCAAACCTAAAAGCACAGTTACGATCAAACAAGATATACTTCTATTTTTTGTGTCGGAACTGGCTGCGAGGCAATATTAAATGCCCAAATGGAAACTAGTAACTGAATTCTCGTTTAACAGCGCCCATTACATTAAAGATTACGATGGCCCCTGCGGTCGGATGCATGGGCATAATTATACGGTGCGAATTGAAGCAACTGCATCCAAGCTACATTCTTCTCAATATTGTCCGCATCCAGTGATGGTAGCTGATTTTAGAACTTTACGCTGGGCAAAGCAAGACGTTTCTAAAGGCGGACTTGATCACTGTATCCTCAACGAAGTCTTACCTCCTGAGTATGAAACAACTGCTGAGATGATTGCTAAATATATTTATGACAAAACCAAAAAACTACTCCCAGCAGATGTGCAACTGAAAGTAGCGGTGTCAGAAACTCCCAATAGTTGGGTTGAATACGAAGATTAGTAGGTGTGTGTCTTAGTGGTGAAAAAATTAAATTTTTTCACCACCAAGGCGCAAAGACACTAAGAAAAATTGATCAAAACTTGAGCTTTCAGGGCAAAATTAAGCAAAAAATAATTCCTTCTTAAACTTCTAGTGACATTTATGAAGTCAGGAAAAATCTCAATTTGGCTTCTATTGATCCTGGAGGTATTAATGGCTAATTTGTTCTTCTCGGAATATATTGAGGGAAGCAGCAACAACAAAGCACTAGAACTTTATAACGGTACTGGTGCTGCTATTGACTTGAGTTTAGAAGGCTACGTTATTCAGATATATTTCAACGGTAGCACTTCTGCTGGTTTGACAATTAATTTAACTGGTACAGTCGCAGATAACGATGTTTTCGTGCTTGCTCAAAGTAGCGCCAGTGCAGTAATTCTTGGTCAGGCAGATCAAACCAATGGCGCAGGATGGTTTAATGGTGATGATGCGATCGTCCTGCGTCAAGGTGGTGTCAATAGCGCAATAATTGATTCTATTGGTCAAATTGGCTTTGATCCAGGTGCTGAGTGGGGAAGTGGACTGACTAGTACAGCAGATAATACCCTGCGTCGCAAAAGTGGTTTGATCAATGGTGATACTAATCCCTTTGATGTTTTTGATCCAACTGTGGAATGGGATGGTTACGCTACCGATAGTTTCGATAATTTAGGATTTTACACAACAAATGGTGGTGGAACACCGTCGCTGAGTTTGAGTGTTTCTCCCACTAGCTTTTCAGAAGCAACAGGAAACAATGCGGCGATTGGTACAGTTACTCGTACGGGAAGCACAGACAACGCCTTGACTGTGACTTTAACTAGCAATGATACTAGTGAGGCAACTGTTCCCACAACAGTAGAAATTGCAGCAGGACAAACTTCCGCAACATTTAATATTACTGCTGTAGATGATGCGATCGCCGATGGTTCACAAACTGTTACTCTTACCGCCAATGCATCTGGATTTACCAACGGCACAACCACCGTCACAGTCACAGATAATGAAATCACGGCTGGCAATATTCGTATTCATGATATCCAAGGTGCTAGCCACGTTTCACCTTTAGTTGGTCAAACAGTTAGCAATGTTCCTGGTATTGTCACAGCAGTTGTTTCTAATGGCTTTTATTTACAAGATCCCAATCCTGACAGCAATGATGCTACTTCTGAGGGGATTTTTGTTTTCACTTCTTCTGCACCCACAGTCACCGTTGGCGCTTCGATTTTAGTTAGTGGTACAGTTACAGAGTTTCGTCCTGGTGGTTCTGGCGGTACTAACAATCTTTCGATCACCCAAATTAGCAATAATCCCACTATCACCGTATTATCAAACGATAACACTTTACCAACAGCGGTAATTCTTGGTAACGGTGGACGGACAATTCCTACAACGGTCATTGAAGACGATGCAACTGGTAATGTAGAAACTAGCGGCACTTTTGATCCGTCCCAAGATGGGATTGACTTCTACGAAAGTGTAGAAGGAATGCGAGTGCAGGTAAATAATCCAGTAGCAGTTGGCCCTACTAATGATTTTGGTGAAATCCCTGTTCTTGCTGATAATGGTGTCAACGCTAGCACCCGTACAAATCGTGGCGGAATTGTCATCCAGCCAGGAGATTTTAACCCAGAACGGATTATTATTGATGATGCCATCATTACTAATGAACCAAAAGTAAATGTAGGCGATCGCTTTAATGGTTCAGTTACAGGTGTAATCGATTACAGCTTTGGTAACTTTAAGCTATTAAATACTACTTCTTTGCCAAGTGTAACTTCTGGTGGTCTGACTCGCGAGACAACAACAATTACAGCCAGTGAAGATAAACTAACTGTTGCTACCTTCAACGTTGAAAACCTCGATCCTGGTGATGGTAGTGACAAGTTTACTAACTTGGCAAATGCGATTGTTAACAATCTTAAGTCACCAGATATCATCAGTTTAGAAGAGGTGCAAGACAACAACGGCGCTACAAATGACTCTGTTGTTGATGCAAATCTAACTTACCAAACTTTAATTAATGCGATCGCCGCTGCTGGTGGCCCTACTTACGAATACCGTCAAATTAATCCGGTGGATGACCAAGATGGCGGTGAACCAGGCGGTAATATTCGTGTTGGTTTCTTATATAATCCCAACCGCGTAGATTTTGTTGACCGTTCAGGTGGGACATCGACAACCGATACAACAGTCGTGAATGGCGAACTTTCGGCTAGTCCTGGTCGTCTAGTTGACACCAACCTCTCAGATGGTGATGCTTTTGCTAATAGCCGTAAGCCTTTGGTGGGTGAGTTTGTCT
This sequence comes from Fischerella muscicola SAG 1427-1 = PCC 73103, assembly GCF_000317245.1. Lineage (GTDB taxonomy): Bacteria > Cyanobacteriota > Cyanobacteriia > Cyanobacteriales > Nostocaceae > Pelatocladus > Pelatocladus muscicola_A. The sequence goes on along the minus strand of NZ_AJLJ01000124.1, from coordinate 1,819 downwards.
TTAATGGTAATACAGTATTTGTAGTCGCCAACCACTTTAATTCTAAAGGTGGCGATCAACCCTTATTCGGACGCTTCCAACCGCCAATACTCAGTTCGGAAGCACAACGTACACAACAAGCCCAAATTGTCAATAATTTTGTAGACAGCGTTTTAGCAGCAGACCCCAACGCTAATGTTGTGGTCATGGGTGATCTCAACGACTTTCAGTTTTCCAATCCCATTGCAACCTTGAAGGGTGGTGTCCTGACTAACTTAGTTGATACTTTACCAGTAAATGAACAATATACTTACGTATTTGAAGGTAATTCCCAAGTACTTGACCACATTTTGGTGAGTAATAATTTAGTCAGTGGTTCTGAATTTGATGTTGTGCATATTAACTCTGAGTTTGTTGATCAAGTCAGCGACCATGATCCGGTGATGGCCAGCTTTAAACTATCTCAGGTATACAACGAGATTGTTGGTACACCAGGTAATGATAATCTTGTAGGAACAGCCGCAAGCGATCGCATTCGGGGTTTAGAAAAAAATGACACTCTCACAGGCTTAGGTGGTAACGATCTTTTAGAAGGTGATCAAGGCAACGATACCATCTACGGTGGTGATGGTAATGATACTATTTACGGTGGTGAAGGCAACGATAAGCTTTATGGTGAAGCTGGGAATGACACTATTTATGGTGGAGATGGCAACGATCAAATAGAGGGTGGTGACGGTAACGATATTATCTATGCTGGTCAAGGCAATGATCAAATTTCCACTGGCAATGGTGATGACGTAATTTATGCTGAAGCTGGTAATAATAAAATTGATTCAGGTTCAGGCTTGGATAAAGTAATTAGTGGCAGTGGTCGTGATACCTTTGTGCTAGCTGCTGGCGAAGGATTTGATCAGATTGAAAACTTCGGATTCACAGAAGACCGAATCGAGTTAAATGGCTTAAATTTTGCAGACATCACAATTACCCAAGGTACTGGTGCAGATGCAAATAACACAATCATCAGTGTGACGAGTACTGGTGATCTGTTAGCTTCTTTAATTGGAGTACAAGCAAACACAATCACAAGTTCTGTCTTCAGCGCAATTTAGCAAGTAGGGGAGGCAAAAAGCGACGTGGATGTTCCTCCCGCTTTATTACCGTTGCGTCATAGTAAAGCCGTGACGCACTGCCAGACAAAATTTATGGCGATCGCTTTTACGTTAGATTCACAATCCTAAATTAGTTGTAAAATTTGAGAGTAAAGATCCCCGACTTTTTTTAAAAGTCGGGGATCTTTTTGTTCCCGAAGGATTTAGATAGACGCTACTGTTTTCTTTAAATTCAGGGAAAAATATAATGTCATGAATTCCCTGAGTTTTATTATAAATTGAGTGTAATTTCATTAATTACACAGTACGGCGACTTAATGCGTTCCACAAGAAAATGGCAACAATTGCACCAAGAACTGCGACTAAAATACCGGGAATGCTCAGAGAAGTAGCTGCCAGTGCAAAGCGTCCCGTAGCAAAGAATACACCTAGACTACCACCAACAAATGCACCAATAATACCTAAGATAATTGTTCCTAAAATGCCGCCGCCTTGATGACCGGGATAGATAGCTTTGGCGATCGCACCAGCAATTAAACCTAAAACAATCCAAGCAAGAATATTCATTGTTCTGTATTTGGTAAACGTTTGTTTTTTAGTAACAAATACAGATTAACAGTCTCAACATTGATATCCAATCTATCAACAGAATTAACTATTAAGTAGCCGAAAGTAGTACTTCAATTGCTAGCATTCCTTTAGATATACGCCTGATTTGAAATAGATAT
>NZ_AJLJ01000123.1 GCF_000317245.1 Fischerella muscicola SAG 1427-1 = PCC 73103 | reverse complement strand
GGGTAGTGGTAAATATGTAGTGATAATAAAATTAGGTGCTACAACAAGAATTATAATGATGAATAAAATACCAGATAGCACCAATATGGTTATCTAGCTTTTTTGAGAATGATAAAGTTTTTCTAACCAAACGTGAAATTCTTTGACGCATTGTATTATTAAAGCGTTCGATATGATTAGTTTTGCCACTTTCTTTACCGACTGCTTTATGACGTTTGTTGGGAATAACTTTTTCATAAGCAGCCCAAAAATCTGTATAAGAAACAGCACATTGACGATAAACTGGTGGCAGAGAATTCCATAATCCTTTAGCACCTTTTTCACTGCGATC
>NZ_AJLJ01000122.1 GCF_000317245.1 Fischerella muscicola SAG 1427-1 = PCC 73103 | reverse complement strand
GAGACCATTTATAAAGTAAATCTTTAGATGGCTAAACGACGTAACATAATACGAGTCATAACGGCATATATGGCAGCTTCGCTCATTTCAGGAAGACGTTCGTAATCCTTACTCAAACGACGGTACTGGTTAAACCAAGCGAATGTTCTTTCTACTACCCAACGCTTGGGTAAAACCTTAAACTCTTTATCAGTACGGCGTATGACCTCAACATCAGCTTGAATCATCAACCAAACAGCCAGTGCAAACTTATCACCGTCATACCCCGAATCAACCCACATAACTTCAACTTTTTCCAATAATTCTGGGCGTTCCTCTACCAGTTCCATCAAGGCATAGGCTGCAAGAACTCTTTCAGGAGCATTGCCTTCGCTCACAATCACTTTGAGCAATAGCCCAAGGCTATCAACGATTGAGGAGCGTTTCCTTCCTTTGACTAGCTTGCCACCATACTAGCCGTAGACATCCCCCTTTTTTCAGCCGTTTTTACCGACTGACTATCTGCTGCGATCGCACTTGGTTGTGTTGATCTACCTAATTTCGAGCGAACCTGATCGCGTAGTGTATGGTTTAATTTTTCCCAAACTCCCTTGCGTTGCCATTTCCTGTAATAGCTATAAACTGTTGAACTTGGAGGAAAGTCTGCTGGCAGCATATTCCATTGACATCCTGTTTTCAAGTGATAGTAGATTGCATTGCATACTGCTCGCATATCACTTGTGCGCGGATGTCCTCCTTCTTTGGCTGCTGGAATTAAGGGAGCCAGGATTTCCCACTCCATATCTGTTAAGTCTGTGGGGTAAAACTTTCGTGCCATGAACAACTATGTAAATACACTGTATATTAGGTATCTTAATCCTTGCAGTAATCCCTTCCTACTCGCCTTTAGATTTACTTTATAAATAGCC
>NZ_AJLJ01000121.1 GCF_000317245.1 Fischerella muscicola SAG 1427-1 = PCC 73103 | reverse complement strand
GGTGATGCGTTGAGATTTTTCTTGAGCCAGGCTCTAATCTCGGTGAGTTTGTTTAGAACTTTTTGTTTTTCTGGCTTTATTATGGTTTTGCCATTGTATTGCCGTACATGAAAGCCTAGATAATCAAACCCTTGTTCGATATGAACGAACTTGGTTTTTTCTAGGTTAAGTTCTAGACCCCTGATTTGAAGTAACGTTTTTACGTGTGGGAGAATTTCGCCGATGAGTTTTGCATTGGAGGCTGTAATTAGGAAATCATCAGCAAACCGTAT
>NZ_AJLJ01000120.1 GCF_000317245.1 Fischerella muscicola SAG 1427-1 = PCC 73103 | reverse complement strand
ATAATCCCTATTAGGGATTGAAACAGTAAACCAAGTCTTGACTTGCTGGTAGTAGTCCTGACGAGGTGACAAAATACCCTGAAAAGCTTATGAGACGAATGGCACGCTCGATAAGCCGAAAGATATGCAACACAAGAATTTGAAGTATTGAAAGGTCAAGGAAAATTGGTGTATAAAGAACAGCGAAGTTATTGAAGAATGTAGTTGCAAGTTAGGTAAGTAGCCACGTAGTCAAAATTCATACAAGTTTATTCCTGTAGAAAAACCCCGATGTATCCAGTCAAACTAGATTAGTGATCGGGGGAATCAAAAATGACTACTTATACTGTGCCAAAAAGGGTGCATATTCTCAAGGAGAAATTTAGTAAAAGTATTGGGCTGCCTTTTAAAGAATTATT
>NZ_AJLJ01000119.1 GCF_000317245.1 Fischerella muscicola SAG 1427-1 = PCC 73103 | reverse complement strand
TATGACTTGACCACACCCATCACCAAAACGGTAGGAGGACGGAATATAAAGGCTATGCATTATATTCTACTGCCAAAGTTCCTTCCGGAGTAGAAACGGAACCCCAACAAATCGATTGTCCAGCATATAAAACACGGTAAACCCTAATTGGTCTTAAGGAAGGTCGATTTCTTAAGTAGCCCGACCGCAAGGAAGGAGTAAACCCAAGGGGGGTAAAGGAGGATGGAAAAAGCGGATGCCTTTCTGTAATGGAAGGGATGGGGGTTGAAACGACCACTCCACGCTGAAAACGCGGCTGACTTCCATCTGGTCTCGGACGGAAATGAATTCCTTAAAGATACTGAAGTCACTATGAAAGTTAGATTCGACAACGAAAATGGAGTAGAGACGCTCACGTGGGCTGACATCAATTGGAAGTTAGCCACACGCAGAGTCAAGAATCTCAGAAGAAGGATTTTCCGTGCAACCCAGTTAGGCAATTGGCGCAAAGTCAAAAGCCTAATGAAGCTAATGATACGCAGCTTCTCTAATCTACTTGTTGCTATACGCAAGGTAACACAACTCAATCAGGGTAAGAAAACGGCGGGAATTGATGGTTTCACTGCCACCACTCCAACCGAAAGAATCAAATTGATTCAATTGGTTAGGGAATTTAAACCGAGGCATATATCACCCGCTTTGCGCGTATATATACCCAAGACAAAAGGCAAGTTAAGACCGCTCTCAATTCCAACTGTAGTAGACAGAGTAAAACAAGCCATAATTCTCAATGCTTGGGAACCGTACTTTGAAACCTCATTCGAGGAACACTCGTACGGTTTTCGACCAGGTAGAAGTACT
>NZ_AJLJ01000118.1 GCF_000317245.1 Fischerella muscicola SAG 1427-1 = PCC 73103 | reverse complement strand
TTCCGCAGGGTGCGGATTTCACCCATGTGTGACTAATTTCGGAGCGGTTACGGTTTGCTAACGCTAACCCTTTGAAATCTTTCCCTTGCCTATCATCGGACTCCGTGACTTCGGAGGGTATTGCTACCTGTTTGGCTTTCGTGGTCTGCATCCCACCAGTTTCGTTACCTAGCTGGCGTGACCGGGGTTAGTAACCCTTTTACGTGGGAACCAGTTTACTGCTCACTGGGGGAAGACGGCTTCCCAGTCCAGTTCGGCTTTTCGCCTCATACAACTTCACGTCGCGCCTATGCATTAGTCATATCTTTCTTAACAAAAGGGTGAAGAAGTAGGATAGGTGCGTAGTAAGGGTTTGAGAGAAAAAGGTATTAAGCAAAGAGAGTGGAGATGAGGTAAAAAGCAATAAAAGTAAATATGAATTGTGTATAAAGTAAACAGAGAATGTAGAAGAAAGAAGAAAATTGTAATTAAGTTAAAAATCAGTAACAGATGATAACAAAGTGAAGTGAAGAGGCTAGAAGGTATA
>NZ_AJLJ01000117.1 GCF_000317245.1 Fischerella muscicola SAG 1427-1 = PCC 73103 | reverse complement strand
GTGGTGCATTTTTACCAAGCAATCAAGATATTACTGGTGGTGTAGTGCAAATTTAGGTAGTTGAGGGGGAACTTGAGAAAATTGAACTGAGTGGACTAAAAAGGTTGCAACCAGGATATGTGCGATCGCGCTTAGAAAAAGCTGCTACCTTTCCCTTAAAGCAGCAACGCTTGGAAGAAGCACTACAACTATTACAAATTGACCCCTTAATTCAACAGGTGAATGCTGAGTTGACAGCAGGTAGCAGTCCCGGTCGTAATATCTTACAGGTAAAAATCACAGAAGCTCCTGCTTTTCATGCTGGAGTATTTACGGCAAATAATCAATCTCCCAGCATTGGTTCAGTGCAAATTGGAGCGTTTATTGCCCATGATAATTTATTGGGTTTAGGCGATCGCCTCAGTGCTGAGTATGGAATTACAGAAGGGCTAAATTTATATGACATCAACTACTCCATCCCTATAAATGCGATGAATGGTACTATTGGTTTGAGAGTCAGCAATAGTAACAGTCGTATCATTGAAGATGTTTTCCGCTACTTAGATATCAAAAGTGAGACACAAACTTATTCCCTAAGTTTTCGTCAGCCTTTATACAGATCTCCCCAAACTGAATTTGCTGTTGGTATCGCTTTAGATTTACGTCGCAGCCAAACCTTCCTCCTGGGTGACATTCCCTTTTCTTTTTCAGAAGGACCGGAAAATGGAGAATCAAAAGTTACAGTAATTCGATTTTCCCAAGATTGGGTAGAACGTACTGCCACAAGAGTTTTAGCAGCACGCTCTCAATTTAGTCTAGGTATAGATGCTTTTGATGCCACAATCAATAATACGGGTACTGATGGGCTTTTTTTCTCTTGGTTAGGGCAATTTCAGTGGGTGCAGCGCCTATCACCTAAAACTTCACTGGTAACACGAGTCAATGCTCAACTGACGCCAGATTCTTTATTACCAATAGAACAATTTGTGATTGGAGGAGTAGATACTGTACGGGGATATCGTCAAAATGAAATAGTTGCTGATAACGGTATCACCCTTAGTGTCGAGATTCGCATCCCATTGACATCTAACCCTAATACCTTACAGATAGCGCCTTTTTTTGATGTCGGTACAGCTTGGAATCATCGTGGGGGAACCCCCGAACCGCAAACAATTGCTGGTTTAGGCTTAGGCTTGCTTTGGCAGCCAAGCCGAAATTTGAACTTGCGTTTAGACTATGGTATCCCTTTAAGGGCAGTTGATGATCGTGGAGATACACTGCAAGATAAGGGATTTTACTTTTTACTACAGTATCAGCCGTTTTGAAGAAATAGTGTTCAAAAACACTATCATATGATGACTGCCTATGCTCCGTGTTTGAACCGCCTACATCCTGAGTATCCATCGAGACATGCAAAAAAGGAACTAAAAAAGCATGTGCGGGGGATACGTAAGATTGAGCGTAGCGTAAGTAATAGCGATGAAAAAGTTTCTGAAGTAGTGCAAGCATATTGTTTGGCTGTAGGTGGCTCTTTGACAAGTGATGGTCGTCCACCCTTGGATGCATCTGGATTAAAACTACAGGAGCGCTTAACTCTGATTGAAGGCTTTAATAACTTTTGTAACTGCTGTTTTTGTTCTAAGCTTAAAAAGCCTTTAGCTGGCATAATAACCTGTATATTAGGTAATATTATTCTCTATTATATGCAAATTACAGGCGCAACAGCTTACTTAAGACTACACCTCGGCAATCTCCAAAACCTATCCTGCTGTAACCTTTTTTCTCACAGTAGCCGCGGAGAATAACTTCATCACCGTCGCACAAAAAAGACCGCATTTCACCAGTTGGCAGCTTGACTGGCTGAGTACCATGCTCAGTAATCTCTAAGAGACATCCATGTGTACCTTTCTCAGCACCAGAAACTGTTCCAGTAGCTAGTAAATCTCCTGTAAGAAGGTTACAACCATTACTAGTGTGGTGGGTGAGCATCTGTGCTACCGTCCAATACATTTGTTTGAAAGAGCCGCGACTCAAGCGGAACGGTTCTATGCCCGCCGCACGCATTTGAGCCGAATACAGCAGCACTTCCAATGTAATGTCAATACCGCCCATTTTAGTGTTGAACGCGGAAGAAAGATACGGTAGCGGCAAGGGATCGCCTTCGGCACGCTCAAAAGCTGGGCAACGGAAAGGTGATAGGGCTTCTAGAGTCACAACCCAACGTGAAATCGTGGTAGCAAAACTTTTAGCTAAAAAAGGGCCAAGAGGTTGATATTCCCAAGCTTGGATATCCCGTGCTGACCAATCATTGACCAAGCACAGCCCAAAAATGTGTTCTTCAGCATTATCTATAGAAACGGGTTTTCCTAACTCATTCCCAGCAGCCACAAATAACCCAACTTCTAATTCGTAGTCCAGCATCTGAGTTGGTTCAAAACTAGGCGCTGGCATTGATGGTTTTTTGATCTGACCTTCGGGGCGCTTAATTGCAGTACCACTAGGTACAATTGAAGAAGCGCGTCCATGATAGGCGATGGGAACATACTTGTAGTTGGGAAGAAGGGGATTGTCAGGACGGAACAACTTCCCCACATTGGTAGCATGGAAAATTGAAGCATAAAAGTCAGTATAATTACTGCTATTTACAGGTAGTAAAAGTTGAGCATTAGAAATGGGGATAAGCATTGCTTGTGCTGAAGGTGGTTGCTTATTCCATTGCAGCAGCTGGCTCAAGTGACGGCGCAACATTGATGCAGCCTCATTCCCCATTGCCATAAGCTGATTTAAGTTAGGTGCTGCACAGGCTGCTTGCAACTGTTCTGGGAGTTCTTGCAGTAGTCCTGCGTTGTAACAAATAGATAAATCTAGGATTTGGTCACCAATAGCCACACCGATACGTGGAATTTCAGCGCTACCTTGAGGACGAAACACACCAAATGGTAGGTTTTGAATCGGAAAATCAGTATCTTTCTGATTCGCAGATTCCACCCAACTACGTAAATTTGGGTTGTGAGTACTATTAATAGAATAGCTCATAGTAATTTCAGTTCCTTGAGGTCGTCTACTGGTTCTTGAAATGAGCAAGAACCAAATGAGTAAAAGAAGTCTTGTCGAACCTGCTCAATTTCTGCAATATTTAGGTGATAATCGCGCCAGGTAATAGCATCGGCTATAAATTGGAAGTTGTTGCTGTTGGAATTTTGGAGAACTTCTACTGCTTGTTGTAGGGTAATTTTTTGCCAATAAAGTAATGCTGCCAAAACTGCAACATTTAGAAAACCATGCATCATTGTGCTTGGACTATTTGGCTCGTATGTAACGCGATGGTTACCTAGTAATGGGTGGTGCAAACCAGCAGTTGCCTTAAATGAAACTTTAGCCTCAGCAAATGATGAGATACACTGACAAAGTTCTTTAAAGCTGGGAAAAGCATCGACGGTTACACCACCAGTTCGGATTTTCGCAGCTGCACTGCTATGTCGTAGCACTGTTAGATATCCCTCAAAGTCCTTAGTGAGGGAAATTTCAAAAAATGCGTCAACTGTGGCTGGTAGATGAGGAAGTATTCTGTGAATTTCTGTGGGAGGAAGCGGTGGAAATTCTAGGGCAGTAACAGTGATATTGTGATTGCTGATGAGCGATCGCAATGTGTTTATCTCTGTCTCCCAATCTTTTGAAATAATTACACTCAGCGACCACTGCTTTAAGTCTAATGTTGGTACAAATGCTGCAAATTCATTCCATCGGGACACTGGCAGCACAAAGCAATTTAGCATCCAACTGTAGGAACTTAATTGATAGTTTGCATAATTGCTCATCGCTTCTTGCATACTCAGCTTGGCTGGCGGGAACAGTCCAGCATAGTCCACGATTGATGTGAGAAGTGCTTTTACTGATGGGAGCATTGGGTTTTACCTCCTTGCCTAAACTTCACCCAATGGTAGTGAAGTTGAAGCTTTGATTTCATTCAAAACAATACTGGTACGCACCTTATCCACACCTGGAATTTGCGTAATTTTCTCACTCAGCAATTTTTCCAAATGCTGATGGTTTGTAACGACAACTTTCAAAAGATAATCAAACTCACCAGTGAGATGGTGACATTCCAGTACTTCCGACAACCCCTTTACACGTTCGCAGAAGTGTCCGACACACTCTGGCTGATGGTGAGCAAGGGTAACCTGTGTAAAACACAACAAGTCAAAACCTAGCGCCTCACGATTAACTAAAGTTACATAACGGTCAATAAAGCCGTTTTCTTCTAGCTTTTTCAGCCTTTTTTGCAGCCCAGGCGTAGTGAGGTTGACCTGACGTGCCAATTCCGCATGAGTGATGCGGCTATTCTCTTGCAAAAGGCGCAACACCAGTCGATCTTTCTCATCCAGTTGTTTGAATGGCTCCGAGTTCTTCCCCTTGGTAGTTTGATTTTTAGTCAATTTATCTCTCCAGGTATACTCGTTCAGCATGTTTTATTGATAGTTTAGTTTATTATATCTACCAAATTAAGCAAATAAGTTAACAATCTATACAATATCAAATCAAAAAATTAATTTTATAATTTTATTATAAGCTTTTAGTTAAAATTAAAAACTAAAAGTATTTATACGTAAGTTGCATATTGCTCATTACCCACATCAGAAATCGGTAGCTTTACAACGTTTTTTCTCAGTTCTCAATATTTCCTCTGGATAAGGAGGAATTGAAATGAATGATTTTTGCCTTATAAAGCGCTTCGACCACCTTGAGTTCTATGTCGGAAATGCAAGGCAAGCAGCGCAGTTCTATTCCAAATTTTTCGGATTTAACAATATTGCTTATCGTGGTTTAGAAACTGGTAGTCGAGAAGTAGCATCCTATGTCATGCAGCAAGGGGACATCTGCTTTGTCTTTAGTGCAGCACTCTTTCCACAACATCCCATTCTTCAAAGCGTGCATAAACATGGTGATGGAGTTGCCATTATTGCCTTGGAAGTACCTGATGTCGTCAGTGCCTATAAAGAAACAACCAAACGAGGTGCTGTAGGAGCTATTGAGCCAACAGAAGAAGAAGACGGATACGGAGTATTGCGCTATGCTGCCATCCACTGCTATGGTGACACGCTGATCAAGTTTGTGGAACGAAACGATTACTCTGGAGTATTTGCTCCTAACTTCAGACCTCAGCACCATATTAACAACGGCAACTTTACAGGTTTACATTCGATTGACCACATCGTCGGAAACGTCGAGCTGGGCGCGATGGATAGATGGATACAGTTTTTTGCCGATACGATGGGTTTTAGTCTGTTGGTGCATTTTGATGACCAGGCGATTTCTACAGAGTACTCAGCATTGATGTCCAAGGTAATGCAGGATAGTACAGGTAAGATTAAATTTCCAATTAACGAGCCAGCCCAAGGTAAACGCAAGTCTCAGATTGAAGAATATCTGGAATATAACAACGGACCTGGAGTACAACACATTGCCTGTGCTACCAATAACATTATCGAAACGGTTTCCAAGCTAAGAAAAAATGAAGTTGAGTTTCTGCAAGTACCAAGAACGTATTACGAAAACTTAGAAGAACGGGTGGGAAAGATCAATGAGCCAATCGAGCAATTACAAGAACTAGGCATACTGGTAGATAGGGATGAAGATGGCTATTTGCTCCAGATTTTTACCCAGCCTGTGCAAGACAGACCAACGCTTTTCTTGGAAGTGATTGAGCGACAAGGGGCGCAGGGCTTTGGTGAAGGTAACTTCAAATCTCTATTTGAGGCTATTGAACGCGAACAAGCACTGCGGGGGAATTTGTGACGCGGGGAATGGGGAGACACAGGGACGCGGTGACACGGTGACGCGGAGAGTTTTAAAACCCAGCAAAATTGCCAGACTACAAGGGGGACAAGGGAGACAAAGGGGAGATGAGACGATGACTTATTACTATAAGTTGGGAAATATTCCACATAAGCGGCACACTCAATTTCGTCAACCAAATGGTTCTTTGTATCACGAAGAATTGATGGGAATGCGTGGTTTTTCCGGCATTCAATCCCTACTTTATCATCTGCGTCCACCCACCCAAATATATAAAATTTTGGAACAAACAACGGTGGACATTCTGTGTGAAGAATCAAGTCCCTTGCGTCACCGTCATCTACGCACAGGAACTGTGGAAGCAGGGAAGGATGCTATCCAAGCTCGTATCCCGTTGTTGACGAATGCAGATGTCTGTATTTCAGTTGCTCGACCAACTGAATCGATGTCTTACTGGTATCGCTTTGCTCACGGTGATGAGGTAATTTTTATCCATAACGGCACTGGTGTATTAGAGAGCCAGTACGGTATTATTCGCTATCGGGCAGGTGATTATTTGGTAATTCCTACAGGTGTATTGTGGCGAATAATACCCGATACAAATATAGAGCAGCGAATGCTAGTGATTGAGGCAAATGGACATGTAGAGCCACCTACTCGCTACCTTAATCGTTACGGACAATTTCTCGAACATGCCCCCTATAACGAACGTGACATTCGCCCACCAGAAGAGCTAGTTAGCCACGACGAAGCAGGAGAGTTTGAGGTGCGAGTTAAAGCTAGGGACAGAATTACCAGTTACCTCTATCATTATCATCCTTTAGATGTCGTCGGTTGGGATGGGCATCTCTATCCTTTTGCACTCAACATTGAGGACTTTGAACCAATCACTGGTCGAATTCACCAGCCTCCTCCAGTACATCAAACTTTTGAGGCTCCTGGCTTTGTCTTGTGTTCCTTTGTGCCGCGTTTTTTTGATTATCACCCGCAAGCAATTCCAGCTCCCTATAATCATTCCAACGTTGATTCGGATGAGGTTATCTACTATGTTGCAGGAAACTTTATGTCCCGCAAAGGAATTGAACAAGCATCAATAACCATTCATCCTGGTGGTATTCCTCACGGTCCCCACCCAGGGATGTACGAGGGGTCAATTGGTAAAGAACGAACTGAGGAGCTAGCCGTGATGATTGATACCTTTCATCCCCTACAACTCACAAAGCACGCCATAGAGTTGGAAGACAAAGACTACGCCTACAGTTGGATTGCTTAATACTATTTTGGATTTTAGATTTTAGATTGTGATGCAAGGTATTTTAATATGACTCAAACTCTTGATACTGGTCATCTCACTATTTCGTCACGCATCAAAGAACGCTTGCACCGAGGCGAACTTACCTACCAACAGGTAGATGACTTCCAAGATTTCCTCACCGAAGTTGACCAAGAATTTTTGCAGCATCGCATCATCACTAGTAATGCCTACACTCGCTGGTTTTGCAATGGTACTGCCACAGATGAAGAACTGCGGCACTTCATTAAACAATTCTCGGTTTTTTCTAACCAATTCCTGATTGCCGCACTGTTGAAAGTTATTAACTCACCCAGCCTCCAGCAGTCCCGTGCCAGTCGCGAGATCCTACTAAACGAACTAGGCGTAATTTACCGCCAGCTTGGACACTCAATTAGCAATAATATTGCTCAGACAGAGGAAGATAAAGACCGGGAAGGCGACCCCGAACTAGTCATTACCGAGGGTACGGTAGATGGTGGTATCTGTCGTTTCCGGGCAGCACATTTTGAATGGCTGATTGGCGTTGCTGAAGGGTTGGGCTTGCACTACGAAGACATTGGCAAGCGCAAGCACGGACGACCTACGACTTTACATTTCTGCGATGAACTACAACGTCTCTATGGTAGCGATGACCCGCAAATTGCTGAGGGTGCTAGCTTTGCAGTTGAAAACTGGGCTGCGGCTGGTTTCTGGCAGGAGTTGGAGGACGGACTCACACGTATTAAGCAAACACGACACCCACATCTGCGCCTAGCCTTTTTCTCCTGGCACAACCGTGTCGAGGCACAGCACGCCGGACATACGCTAGAAGAACTTGAAGAGGTTTACTTCCATCCAGACTTTGACCGAGCCAAGTTTATTCAGGGGGGGCGAGAAATTCTCGATGCCATTGCTGTGTTTTGGGATGGACTAAATAGCGATCGCCTTAATCATGTGGCGTTGCATAATTGAAGTATGAATTCGAGCGATCGCTCTCATAGATTGAATCTACAACGTTTTAGGTTATCAGCAAACGACTATTGCTTAGACATGGGTACAGTTTTTTAACTCAACCATTGGAACCTTTAATTGGTAAAAGTTTTGAGATCTTAAGGTTCTAAAGCCCTTACTAAAAACCTATTTGTGATTTTCTTTCCCCTTGCGTCCTATCGGTACACACATGGGCGTTTTGACAACAGGATCGAGAACAATACGACACTCTAATCCAAAAACCTCTTGAATCATCTCTTGAGTCATCACTAGCGTTGGTTCCCCAGCAGCAAAAATGCGACCATCTTTGACAGCAACTAAGTAATCAGCATAACGACATGCTTGATTTAAATCATGCAACACCATCACAATTGTTCGCCCTTTAGTCTGATTCAATTCATACAACAAATCTAAAATTTCTATCTGGTGTGCCAAATCCAAAAAAGTAGTCGGCTCATCCAAAAGTAAAATATCTGTATCTTGTGCCAGCGCCATTGCAATCCAAGCTCGCTGTCGTTGTCCACCAGATAAAGTATCTAATGCTCTATCTGCCAATTTCAACAAATTTGTAATTTCTAGCGCTTGCTGTACAATTTTTTCATCTTTTACCGACCATTGCTGTAACCAATTTTGATAAGGATAACGTCCTTGTGCTACTAAGTCTCGTACTGTTAACCCTTCCGGTGCTACTGGACTTTGTGGCAAAATACCCAACTGCTGTGCTACTTCTTTGGTAGAAAGATTAAAAATAGATGTTCCGTCAAGATATACTGTACCGCTACAAGGTTTGAGCAATCTTGCCAGACCTCGCAGTAAAGTTGATTTACCACAACCATTAGCACCTACTAAAGCACTAATTTGTCCGGTGGGAATTGCCAAATTCAGATCACGGATAATCGTTGCACCATCGTAAGCTAAAGATAGACTTTTAGTTGACAGTCTTTTCATAAGTTACTTTTTGCGGTTACGGATTAATAAATATAGAAAATAAGGAGCGCCAACAGTAGCAGTTACCACTCCACAAGGAAGTTCAATAGGTGCAAACAATGTTCGTCCGAAAAAATCTGCCATGACAACAATCACTCCCCCCAACAGCGCTGAGGTAGGAATCAAGCTTTCGTGAGTTCCACCTACCAACTGTCGTCCTAAATGGGGTGCGATTAAACCAACAAAACCAATATTTCCGGCGGTGGCGACTCCTGCACCTGCTAAGGCTACACCCACAAGCACCAATAAACCACGTTGCCACTCTACCCGACTACCTAGACCTTTAGCAATATCATCTCCCAAATTTAAAGCGTTTAAATGCCTTGCTAGGGTTAAAGCCATTGGTACAAAAATCACTAACCAGGGTAATAAAGAAAATACTTGTTCACTTGTGCGTCCATAAACACTCCCAGCCAACCAAACCAAAGCAGCACTAACGTCGTAAATTTCTCCAAAGGTAATCATCAAGTTGGTTATAGCACTAGCGATCGCAGATAAACCAATTCCCATCAAAATTAATAAAATCGGAGAACTACCTTTGTTCCAAGCCAGCAAGTAAATTAAGACAGCCATCAACAAAGCTCCAGTAAAGGCTGATAGGGGCAGCGCGTAAATTGGTAATGATGGAAATAATATAATTACTGTTACTGCTGCCAAACTTGCCCCAGCATTGATGCCAATAATACCAGGGTCAGCTAATGGATTGCGTGTCAACCCTTGAAATATAGTGCCAGATATTGCCAGCGCCACTCCTACCATAAAAGCGACAAGGGTACGGGGTAGACGCAGATTATGAATCACAAAAGCATGATCTGGGTTTCCTGTATATACACCAAATAAAGTTTTGACAATATCCAAAGGCGAGATTGGATAGTCACCCCGCCCTAAATTCATCACTATTGCGATTAGAATCGCTACTGCCAAACATAGTAATATTAGAGGTACACGTCGGTCGATACGGAAAGATACCGCCTGGAAACGGATGATTAGCCAATCAAAACTCATTTTTTCACCTTTGACTTAGCCAAGTACACGAAAAAGGGAGCGCCAACCAGTGCTGTCATTACACCTACAGGTAATTCCTGCGGTTTGAATAACACACGGGCGCCAATATCTGCAACGAGGAGCAAAATTGCGCCTACAATTGCCGAGTAAGGCAAAATCCAACGATAATCGGTTTTAATGAAAAATCTCACAATGTGAGGAACGACTAAGCCAATAAAGCTAATTGGCCCTGCAAGCGATACTGAACTTCCTGCTAGTAAAACAACACTAATTGCGGTAATTATTTTTATCCAAGCTGTCTGTTGACCTAAGCCTTTGGCGACATCTTCACCCAGACTCATAGTAGTCATCTGTCTACCCAGGGCAAAGGCAACTATTAATCCAATAGAAACAAAAGGTAATGCTTGGAAGAATATGTTACTATCTCGACCTGCCAATGAACCAGCTAACCAAAATCTAATTTCTTCTAAGGTGCGTTGACTGACAATGAGAATAGCAGTAGTCAGGGAAGAAATCAGAGCCGTGAGCGCTGCACCTGCTACTGTTAAATTCAATGGAGTAGCTCCTCCTCGTCCTAGAGAACCAAGAAAGTAAACTAACATTGCTGTGGCTCCTGCCCCGAAAAAAGCCACAATGGTTAAAATACTCAAGGACGAACTACCCAAAACAAAAACTGTTACAACTACAGCCAGTGCTGCTCCTGATTCAATTCCTAAAATTCCTGGATCTGCTAGGGGGTTACGTGTTAAACCTTGCATTAAGGCTCCGGATACTGCAAGAGCTGATCCCACGAGAATAGCAATGAGCGATCGCGGTAATCTTACACTTTGGATTACTAGATGTTCATAGGAACCATCAAAACTGGCAAAGGATGCCAAAATCTTATTTAGAGGAATATCCGCTGCACCTAGTGTGACGCTATACACCAAACAAATTAGTAGGAGTATTAATCCCAGAACTAAACCTAGTAAGAATGTGAAAGGGGGTGTCTTCCAGCCTCTAGGTAATGCTGTAGTTGTTTTTGTCATACTGGTGCTGATTATTTGTTTTTTAATTTAATTGGCACTCTCAATATTTAACAGCTTTCTCATCATCAAGTTGATAATCTTTCTTGATAAATTTATATATACATTACATTATTTTGGAGATCATGTAGCTATTTTCCAATTTTTAAACAGGAATCAAGTATACTGTTCAACTTCTGATATACTTTCTCAATAAAGTTGTATTGTTAGATCATTTTATGCCTTGTGTTGGTGGCAAATGCGAAGTCAGATCACAAAAAGTTCCGTCTTGTATTGGCGGGCGATCGCGCTCAGAATATTCTTGCCTTTCTTAAGAAGAACGCAAAATATTCTGAAGATTATCGGGAGACGGTGATGAAAAATCAACTTACCAAAAATCAGGCTACTGAGGCAGAACTATCTTTCAACAACCCTATTCTCTGTGTCCAAGACTTGGGTCGAAAAATTGAGGAACGCTGCATCTGGAGTAATCTAAATTTTCAAGTATTTCCAGGGGAACAAATAGCATTGATTGGGGCTTCTGGTTCTGGTAAAAGCTTGCTATTACGAGCATTAGCTGGCCTCGACCCAGTGCAAGCGGGACAAATTATTTTTCAGGGAAAGCCAATTCACTCCTACTTTATGCCTAGCTACCGTTCCCAAATTATCTATTTGCACCAGCGACCAGCTCTTTGGGAAGGAACTGTAGAGGAAAATCTCCGGCAAGTGTATCGATTAGCAGTTCACCACCATCAAGTTTATAAGCACGAGTTAATTCTCAACTATCTACATCTCTTACATAAAATGCCTGATTTTTTACAACGTCCGGTGAACGCTCTTTCTGGTGGTGAAGCGCAGATAGTCGCTTTTTTGCGAGCTTTGCAACTTTCACCTTCTATACTGCTACTGGATGAACCTACTGCCTCACTTGATGCGGTCACTGTTCAAAGTTTAGAGGCTTTAGTTGCAGCTTGGCAAAATGAACAACCTTACAGGGCGTATCTTTGGACAAGTCATGATTCTACCCAATTGGAACGCATTACCAACCGCCAAATTACTTTGAAGGAAAAAGATTAATGGAAACGCTATATATCCAGATTGGTTATGGACAATTGGCTTTGGCAACTTTGTTTATTGTTGTCAATATAGGGCTTTCCTTTAGTTTGCGGTTGGGATTAGAGCGGAGTCTGGGAATAGCCTCACTACGGATGGTAGTACAGTTGTTGCTAGTGGGGTACATATTGCAGTGGGTGTTTACTCTAAGCAATCCTATATTGATTATTATTTTGGCTTTGGGCATGACAGTTATTGCTGGTGTATCTAGTGTCAACCGTACACGTAGGCGATTTGATGGTATTTATTGTAACAACTTTATTTCGCTTTTAAGCGGTTCCTTTTTAGTAACGGGGATAATAGTGAGTGGGATTCTGCGCGTACAGCCCTGGTACGAGCCTCAGTATCTGATTCCGCTTTTAGGTATGGTCTTGGGTAATGCTCTTACTGGTACGTCTTTGAGTTTAGATCGGTTTATGGAGGATTTAACCAATCGGCGCTTTGAAATAGAAGCACTACTGACTCTTGGCGCTACTCGTTGGGAAGCTGCACATCAGACTATTAAAGAAGCTTTGAGAACAGGAATGATTCCTACCATTAATTCGATGATGGTGATGGGATTAGTTAGCCTACCAGGGATGATGACTGGTCAAATTCTCGCTGGGGCAAATCCTAGCGATGCCATCCGCTATCAGATTGTTATTATTTTTGCACAAGCAGCAGGAGTTGCGATCGCCACTATGGGTGTTGTCATCTTAGCTTTTCTGGTTCTATTTAATCGAAATCATCAGCTAACAGATTTATTACGTAAGCTTGGTTAGCTGGATGTTTGACTTCCTGTCTCAAGTGAATGATTGCATCTATATAAATTAGATATATTCCCATAATATCAGGTTACTTTTAGTATCCTGCAAAATATCTCCACTAAAGAGTATTCAGTTATATCATGCCTGTGGGATTGCCTGTATCAGCTATAGTGTATAGTCTAGAGATTATCTTTACCCTTGCACTTCTAATTCTTCCTGCTCCTGCAATTGCAGAAAAAGGGAATCCTAATACAACCAAAGAAACAGAACTTCTTCAAACACAGATAAGCGAACGTGATCTCAAAATCATTGAACAGTTAGTTGCGATCGCTCAACATCACTCTGCTCAAGTACAAGAGACAAAAGCTGCAATGGGATTAGCGGCTTTTTCGGATATTGTGAGTCTAGAAATATCACCGTCTCATACCACGACAAATTATACATCACCTCATGTCTCATCTGAGAGCGGACATACTCTTTCCTTCACTATCACAGTAGATCCAATTAAATTCTTGAGCAGCTTTAGACAACAACCTGTGATGCAGGCTCGTTGGAATGAAGCTAGAAATCAAAAACGAGTAGCTGTCCTGCAATACTACTTTGCCTATCTCCAAGCTCGTCAAGCCACAAAAATAGCCTCTTATCAAATGCAAAAATTTACTCATAGCCCATCTATTGTTAGTCTCCAGTCCCAAACAAATTCTTCTTTTCGCGCCAATAATAATCTTGCTAATCCTGAGTATGTCGCAGCTGCAACAGAAATGCTAAAAACTAATGCACAAGAAAGAATCGCATTGGAAGAACTGGCAACTTGCGTTGGCTTATCTCCCCAAGCAATAATTGCCCTGATGAATGGACAATAATTGACTCAAGATTGCAAATTATATTGCCATTTATTTATATATAGCTATCTATTAACTTTTTTTTAGAGGAATAAAGGAAGCATTCAAGTTTAGTTCAAATCCTGATATAATTTCTCAACAAGGTGACGTTGTTAGCTCAACCCAAATTTGCTTGGTCATTGGTCATTAATACAACCAAAGAACTAATGACGGTTATAAAAATAATATGCAAGTCATACGCACATTGGCTTAACAGCTTCAGTCACCAGGCCTTACCTCTGCACATGGTGGTGTGAATGAGAATTGATCTTTTACCCAGGGTTTACAAAAGCAAATCTAGACGCGTTTTACCGTTAATACTCAGTTTAATAATGGTTTTGTTTGTGGGCAGCCAAACTATAGCCGTACCAACAAAATCAACCGAAATATTATGGGATACATTTGGTGTACCGCATATATACGGAAAAGATAACCAGAGTGCATTTTATGCCTTCGGTTGGTCGCAAATGCAAAGTCATGGAAATTTGCTTTTGCGTCTCTATGGTCAAGCACGAGGACGCGCGGCCGAATATTGGGGAGAAGAATACACACAGTCAGACCAGTGGGTTCTAACGACGGGAATACCAGAACGCGCTCGTACTTGGTACAAGGCACAAAATCCTACTTTTCGGAGTTATCTAGATGCTTTTGCGTCTGGGATCAATGCTTATGCTTCCCAAAATCCAAAGTTGATTGACGATGAAGTGGAGGTGGTGCTACCAGTTAAGCCAGAAGATGTCATGGCTCACCTACATCGGGTACTCAATTTTACCTTTGTGGTCAATCCAGAGCAAGTATTAGGCTTAAGCAAAGAAAAATTGCAAGCAGGATCAAATGGTTGGGCGATCGCACCAAGTCATTCTACCAGTGGGAAAGCAATGCTCTTGGCAAACCCACACCTACCTTGGTCAGATTTATTTTTGTGGTATGAAGCCCAGATCACCGCACCGGGAATTGATGCTTACGGAGCAACACTTGTAGGTATTCCTGTATTGGCGATCGCATTTAACAACAACTTAGGCTGGACTCACACTGTTAACACTTACGATGGTTGGGATATTTATGAACTTACATTGGTAGGAAAAGGTTATCGCTTTGACAACAAAGTTCGTAACTTCGAGATAAAAAACCTCTCGTTGAAGGTAAAGCAGAAAGATGGCTCCTTGCAAGAGCAACCATTAGTAGTGAAAAGTTCTGTTCACGGACCTGTAGTCACGGAGAAAAATGGTAAAGCCTTGGCACTGAGAGTTGCAGGTCTTGACCGACCAGGCGTACTCCAACAGTGGTGGGATATGGCACGTTCTCAAAACCTCAAGCAATTTGAAACCGCACTCAAGCGCCTACAACTATCAATGTTTACGGTGATGTATGCGGATAGAGAAGGGCATATTATGCACCTATTCAACGGTCAAGTTCCGGTACGTTCTCAAGGAGATTTTGCATATTGGCAAGGTGTGATCCCTGGAGATACATCTAAAACTTTATGGACAAAAATTCATCCTTACCAGGATTTACCACGCATAGTTGATCCTAAGAGTGGCTGGTTGCAAAATACAAATGACCCACCTTGGACAACTACATTTCCAGCTGCAATTAATCCTGATAATTATCCGCCTTACATGGCTCCTCGTTTTATGGATTTCCGCTCACAACGTTCTGTAAGAATGTTGGCTGAGGATAAAAAAATATCTTTTGAGGAAATGATTGCAGACAAGCACTCTACCCGTATGGAATTGGCTGATCGAATTTTGGATGATTTAATCCCAGCGGCACGCAAGTATGGTAATGATTTAGGACAGCGAGCAGCTAGTGTTTTAGAAGCTTGGGATCGCCAAGCCAATGCAGATAGTCGGGGAGGAGTACTATTTGCCTTTTGGGTGCAACAGATGGACTTAGATAAAACTTTTAGTAAACCTTGGAGTGAAAAATCTCCACGTACCACACCCGATGGTTTAGCTAATCCTCAAAGTGCAGTTGCGACACTTCAAGCAGTTGCAGCACAGGTAGAAAAGACTTATGGAGCGATCGATGTAGCGTGGGGAGATGTTTTTCGGCTACGTTTAGGTAATGTGAATTTGCCTAGTCATGGTGGAGATGGTAACTTGGGAATTTTTCGTACACTCGATTTTGCTCCTAGTGAAAACGGCCAATTCCAAGCGGTTGCAGGTGATTCCTATGTTGCTGCAATTGAATTTTCTAACCCAGTACGAGCAATGGTATTAACTAGCTATGGTAATGCAACTCAACCCGGATCACCTCATACCAGCGACCAGTTACAGATGTTTGCCAACAAAAAGTTGCGTCCTGTGTGGCGCAAGCGCTCAGATATTCTTGCCCATTTAGAAAAACGTAAGGTATTTTGAAAATTCTATGGAGAAAGCAAAACTACCCAAT
>NZ_AJLJ01000116.1 GCF_000317245.1 Fischerella muscicola SAG 1427-1 = PCC 73103 | reverse complement strand
GATATTCTTGCGCTAAAAGTAATGCTCCAAAAGTAGAAATATCCATCAAATCAGTAATCAAACGGTAAACTTTTTCAGTTCCATTCTCTTCAACAACATATTCAATTACGCGGACTGCTATTCGAGTCGCACCTTTCTTTTTAGACTGACCATCAGGCGCTATCCACGATAAATAAGAACCATCTCCAAAAGCTTTAACTACCTCAAATTTAACGTGGGCTGGTACACGACCAAGAATATGGGATTTTTGTTTCAATGCTGCATGAACCATCTTAAAAGAATGTAGTCCTCTATCCCACATCAACAACATACCATCACCAACACTTCGTAGTAGTTTTAAAGCCCCCTTTCTTTCTCCAATTCGATAAGGACTTAACAAAGCATCCACGATTAAATGAGTACCCGCTTCTACTAAAAAAACTAACCTTGCTTTTGGGAAGGCTGGATATGTACCTGGACGAGAACCAGGATACCCAAATACTTTTGCGTTAGTTTCTGTGTCGGGAACATCAAAAACTGTCCCGTCTATTGCCATTATCCTCAGTCCACCTAAAAAAGCACCTGGTGTTAAAATTGTTGCTAATGGTTTAGCGACCATTTCAAATAAACGAGTCATTACAGTTGGACCGGTTCGTTGGCGAGCTTCTGTAATTGATGAAGACGTTGGTGTCCTAAAACGTATTCTTTCTTGTATTTTTAAAGAACTGAAACCATAAATGAGATTTTTGAATACATCCACTATTGAGTAAGATGACCAAAAGCTCATGGCAATCACCAAGGCTACAACAACATGGCTGGGAAGTATTCGTTGCCGCCGCCCCTGACTTGAAGTATCGATAATTGCACTAGTTATGGTATGGGTTGGGATGACTTGTTCAAGTGCTGTGAGTAATTCGCTAGGAGATAACTTGGGAGCAATGGTTTCAAAGTTAACCAACGACATGAGTAACTTAAGTTTTCTAATTGTAGAATAATATAAATTCAATCAGTTTTTGTTCTCGTAAACAACACGAGAACACTATTTTCTCCCCACTCCCTTCCAATTGCTCCCAATAATGTACATGTCCATCAAAACTGATGATGTTATCAAAAGAGCCGAACTCCTCCAACAAGCCATTGCGACTTTACAATTACAAATCCAACAAATTCAAGCTTTGGGAGAAGTAGCACCACCTGGTTGTTGTGTTTTACGTTATCAAGCACGGGGAAAAAATGGGACTTACTGGTACTATAAGTTACATGCTACTCAAGCAATTTTTCCAACAACTCAACCCAACAAGTTAAGCAAATATAAGCATTTGGGTAAGGCTGGAAGCCCTGCTCATATTGATGCTGTCCTCAGTGTGGCTAGAAGAACCCAAATCGATTACTTAACTTCGTGCATCGACTCTCTTCGTCAAAATTGGGTGGACTTGTACGATAGCCTCAAAGAGAAAAAGTAAGTCCAATTATGTCATCTTGTTCTCGTATTAAAAACGCGAACACTTTTTCTTCGCTTTACCCTCTATTTTCCTTATCCGAGCAGTATTGATGTGGATATTTATGAATATAATGAAGTGGATTTTTCATAATGGTAGACCAACGGTTGACGCTCAAATCTCCGTTCTACCATTTTTTTGTCCTCAAATTTATATTTCGGACAGGTCTAATACTTAAGTTTCTTACGATTAACTCTCATTAATTCTGTCACTAATTCCATACAAATATCTTTGAAATTGACCCAATTTTGACCATATAAGCCGATATAAAAACTACTATGTCTCCGCTATGAACGACCATATTCCTTGATACGATTCACATATTTTTGTATTCCTTTACGTTTAATCTGCTGACCTTTAATCGTTGCCGAAGTGTAAGCGTCGCTATCAATAAAATTATAAAAATAAAGCGTTTACCTTCAATATTAGTGGATTCTAAATTATAACCACCTTTCTTGAAAATTCTAAACATTTCTTCAATATCAAATCTTTTTTTATAAGCGGAAATAGCTGACTCTAGTGTCTGAAAATTTGTTAAAATAAACCATCCTTCTTTTGGTGCTACTCCGTCGATTTTACGTTTCCACTTACCAGCAACATTAAAACTAATGAAACCCTGAGTCTTCGTTACCTTAACTCCTTTGAGGAAAAAGGAAACCCCAGGTGCTAAACCCAAACTGTTTAATTCAACCAAAATATCTTTTTTAATTTCAACAAATTCATTCTTTTTTAAACGTAAACAAAAAGATACACCCGATGACTGGAGGAACTTTGCCAGTTTAACAGAGCAAAATTCTCTGTCACCTAATACACAGACTTTATAATCTTTAAAAATCGGTATTACTTGAGATAATATTTTTTGTTGTTCGGAGATGTTACTACTACCTAATTTTGGTAGTAATGTGAAATATATTGGGAATGCTCTTTTATCCCAAATGACGCTAACCATGAATAAATTTATTCGATTCCAGTTAGTTCTATCAATTGCTATGTAAATAATTTTTTGCTCATTGAAGTATGTTGATAAGAATTCCTTAACGATGGGAAACCAAATTTTTTCAATCGTGAGATTTGGTAATAATAAAAATCTTTGTATTCTTTTTCTTCTACTCTCAAATTTTATTGCCAAAGGTAAAGCATTTGCTAATTTTTCTAAAGTTACTTCTTTGATTGACTGCAAGAGATTAAGCAAGATTTTTAGGAACAGGTATTCTGGTAAACTCAATTGACTTTTTAAGTGGTTTTGGTAAAATTTTGGTAACATTATCAATAGATAAGTCTTATTGACAAAACTAGACCTATCTTTTTCTATCACAAAATGTTACACGCCTTACATACAAAGCTTTTGAGTCTATTTCGTCGCCCCTTCAGCTATTTAAATCAGTGTCAGATTTACGAGATTTATTGAACAGATTACTAAACCAGGGTGAGCTAATTATTAAATGGGACAGAAAAATTAAGAACAAGGGTAATGCTGTTATTGCAAGTTAAATATCCGACAGCTTACTCTGCCAATAATTCTTTTCAAAGTCCATTATTCCTTTTTCAACCCATCAAACTCACGTTGAAATTAATTGACTTTATGAATGATGTTCGGACTTCTCTAGTCAGCTTTCCTATTGCTAGTTAAATCTCTTGCTGTTTTTTATTTTCCTAAAGTAATAAAAGAGGGCTAATACCATAAAATAATTCTGCAAGAGGTCTATTATTTCATCTGAAATACTTAATAAAAAACTTACAACAGCAGAATTCTGTCGAACGGATGTAAATCAATTTTAATAAATGATTTTTTAACCTTTAATTAACTAAAAAATAATCTATCTATTAACTCTTTATGTAATTTTATTGACAGTGAGCATAGTTTTTTCACTAGCTCTGACACTAATAAAACTATTGTGCCTTTTGTCCAGGATTGAGCAGAAATTTTACATCCCACAAACTAGGAGTATTTTTGTGAACAAAATAAACTTTAAGCTTAACAGCTTGACAATATTTAGCATAATCTCATTGGTGGCTGCCACCTTGGGGATATCGATGTCTGCGGTTCAGTCCCAAAGTGTCAGCACAATTAAAATTGATGGTTCTAGCACCGTCTTCCCTGTTACTGAAGCAGTAGCTGAAGAATTTCAAAAAGCTCAAAAAGGTAGAGTTCGAGTTACAGTTGGAGTTTCTGGTACTGGTGGTGGCTTCAAAAAGTTCTGCCGTGGTGAGACAGATATTTCTAATGCTTCCCGCCCCATACTGCAAAAAGAAATCGACCAATGTAAAGCCGCTGGTGTTCGCTACATCGAATTGCCAGTAGCTTATGATGCCTTGACAGTTGTGGTTAACCCCCAAAACAATTGGGCTAAGAACCTCACAGTAGCTGAACTCAAGAAGATTTGGGAGCCGACTGCACAAGGTAAAGTGAATAATTGGAATCAAGTTCGTCAAGGATTTCCCAATGCACCCCTAAAGTTGTTTGGTGCAGGTACTAATTCTGGAACCTTCGACTATTTTACCGAAGCCATTGTTGGCAAATCCAAATCTAGCCGAGGTGATTATACAGCTAGCGAAGATGACAATGTACTTGTACAGGGTGTTTCTCGTGATAAGAATGCTCTTGGTTATTTCGGTTATGCCTACTATGCAGAAAATAATAAAAAACTGAAGGCGGTATCAGTTAATGGTGTAGCGCCATCAGAAGCAACAGTGAAAAATGGCACTTATAATCCGCTGTCTCGCCCTATCTTTATCTATGTCAGTTCTAAGGCAATTGATAAACCAGAAGTGAAGCAGTTTGTGCAATTTTACTTAGGAAATGCAGCTAAGTTGGTTAAGGAAGTAAAATATATTCCTTTACCAGGAACAGCGTACACTACTGCTCAGAGCCACTTCAACAAGAAGCGGTACGGTAGCATATTTGGTGGTAAAGAAGCGATTGGTTTGAAGATTGAAGAACTGATAAGCCGTGATGCTAAAGAGTAAACCTAGTTGTAAATTTTGAGCCAATTCACCACTAACCAAAGGGAGATGTTACACCTCTCTTTGGTTATTGAAATTAATCATATAAGGAGCTATTCCATCCCCAGTATGAGTATTGCAAAACAAACTCAGTTTTCTCCAAAGCTAGTACGCTATTTTCGAGAACGGGCAATTGAGTCTGTCTTGTTTACAGCAGCACTTTCTTCTGTAGCAACCACTGTAGCGATTATCGGCGTTTTACTTTACGAATCCGTATTATTTTTTCAAAAAGTATCTCTATGGAAATTTTTAACGGATACCCAATGGACACCCTTATTTGATGACAAGCACTACGGGATTTGGCCTCTAATTTCAGGGACTTTAGTCACCACAGTAGTTGCTTTATTAGTAGCAGTCCCACTAGGTACAATCATTGCTATTTATTTAAGTGAATTTGCTCCGCCCATAGTCCGGGAGGTGGTCAAACCAGCTTTAGAATTACTAGCGGGTATTCCTACCGTAGTTTACGGTTATTTTGCTTTGTTATTTATCACGCCGTTGTTACAAGTTTTTTTACCGGATTTGCCTGGTTTTAATATGCTAGGTGCAGGATTGGTCATTGGCATTATGATTATTCCTTATGTTAGTTCTCTCAGTGAAGATGCTATGCGTGCAGTGCCTACGCATCTACGTGAGGGTTCTTATGCCACAGGAGCTACACGCTTGCAAACAGCTTTGCGAGTTGTAATACCAGCTTCTATATCTGGCATTTCAGCAGCTTATATCTTGGGTATTTCTCGTGCTGCTGGCGAAACGATGATTGTAACTATTGCTGCTGGTGGACAACCCAACCTGACCTTTAACCCGATGGAACCAGCCGCTACGATGACTGCATACATTGTGTCGGTAAGTCTCGGCGACTTACCTCATGGCAGTTTAGAATATGAGACTATCTTTGCAGTTGGACTTACTTTAGTACTGATGACTTTAGTCTTCAACATTATTGGTCATTTCCTTGCTAAACGCTATCGGGAAATTTATTGATATGGCAGGTATAAATATTCTACAAATCCGCAAGATAATTACTCGTAATAAGCAATCAGAATATATTTTCACCATCATTGGTTTGTTGTCGATGTTAATTGGAATTATTACCCTGTTAGCATTGATATTTGACTTAATAAGTGATGGTTTGCCACGTCTTTCTTGGCAATTTTTGACTTCATTTCCTGGTCGTAAGGCAGAAGAAGCAGGCATCCTTTCAGCTTGGGTAGGAACGTTACTAGTGATGTTAGTGACTGCATTAACAGCAATTCCTATCGGTATAGCATCGGGAATTTATTTAGAAGAGTATGCCCAAAAAAACTGGTTGTCTGATTTAATTGAGATTAATGTCACCAACTTAGCTGGGGTGCCCTCGATTATTTACGGACTGTTAGCTTTGGGTGTGTTTGTCTATGGGTTTAACCTCGGTCAAAGCATTCTCACGGCTGGATTTACGCTAGCGCTATTAGTTTTACCAGTAGTAATCGTTGCAACCCGTGAGGCTCTTCGTGCTATTCCTAATAGTATCCGCGAAGCTGCCTACGCGTCTGGAGCTTCTAAGTGGCAAATGATATGGGATCACGTTTTACCCTACTCAGCAGGAACAATTCTCACTGGTATTATTGTTGCCTTAGCGCGAGCCATCGGTGAAACTGCACCCCTAATTACTATTGGCGCACTCACATTTATAGCCTTCTTACCAGATCCACCAATTATAGGTCAGTTTCCCTACATTTCCTTTTCCTGGTTACTTGCTCCGTTTACAGTTTTACCAATCCAAATGTTCGATTGGGTGTCTCGGCCTCAAGAGGACTTTCAAGTAAACGCAGCAGCAGCAGGTGTTGTGCTAATCGCTATGACTTTGGCTATGAACGCTGTAGCAATTTATTTCCGCTATCGTTTACGCAAAACAATCAAATGGTAAAAAAAATAACTTCTAGCCTAGAACGGCCCATCAAAGCTTCGGTCAACTACCTGAATTTCTACTATGGTGGAACTACTCATGCTCTTAAAGACATCACTATGCCAGTAGGCGACAAACAAGTAACAGCACTGATTGGCCCGTCTGGGTGTGGTAAAACTACCTTGTTACGTTGTTTTAATCGGATGCATGATCTCTATCCTGGAAACCGTTATAAAGGAGAAATCGCTTTAGAACCAGATGGAATTAATCTACTTAGTAACAAAATTGACCCAATTGAAGTACGGATGCGAATTAGTATGGTTTTTCAAAGACCTAATCCTTTTCCCAAATCAATATATGAAAATGTGGCTTATGGTCTAAGGGTACGGGGCGAATCTAAGCGTGGAGTTATTGACGAAAAAGTAGAGAAAGCGTTGCGCAGAGCAGCTTTGTGGAATGAAGTAAAGGATCGTTTGAATGACTTAGCTTTTAACCTTTCTGGTGGTCAACAACAGCGGTTGTGTATCGCTCGTGCTTTGGCAACTGACCCTGAGATTGTTCTTTTTGATGAGCCAACATCTGCTCTAGATCCCATAGCTACTTCTAGTATTGAAGAACTGATTTCTCAACTGAAAGAGAAAGTAACGATTTTGATTGTGACTCACAGTATGCAACAGGCAGCTCGTGTTTCGGACTATACAGCGTTTATGTACTTAGGCGAATTAGTGGAGTTTGGCAAGACAGAAGTGATTTTTAATAACCCATTAAATAAAAAGACCTTAGACTATGTGAATGGTCGCTTTGGATAATAGGATGTTTCTAAAAATTTAATTCGTCTTTTCGTAATAACTCTGCTAAAAATACTGACACTGTTGTCAGTCCGCGCTGTAAATTAAGCTTAGAAGACCAATTGTTGATGACATTGGAATACTGGAGAGTATCGTATAGCAATCTGAGGTTTAATCTTTCTTATTGCTGCTCTCTACAATTACGAGCTTCATCTCTCAAATCGAATTTGCCTGAGCGACTTTTGCAAGAGGTCTATTGATGACCGTAAACCAGTTCCCGATTTACTGACTAATCTTTTTGAAAAAATATGCAGGCGATCGCGGCTATGTTTCCGAAAAACTTGCTTCTCAAATTTTAGAAGAGTTCGGAATTCAATTTTTGCGCTTACCCCGTCGCAAGATGAAAAATAAGTTGATGCGTCTTCATGACAGTTTCATCTAAATAATATAAATTCACGAAAAATTAATCTTTCATCTGAGCAGCAACTAAGCGAGTTTTTAAAACAGAGAGACTAGCTCTATTAATGACGAAACTAAAATTTACAACCTTTTCGGAATGAGGGCTAATTTCACGTATATAATCGCACACAGATTGAAAAGCACAGATGATATTAGCATTATTTAACAACTGAAAATCTGACTGAATGCTTTCAATATCTAATGACTGCAAGTTTAAGTGAGAAATGCCAGATTTTTCTAACATTTGTTTCATATTTTTTCCTTCGGCTGATTTTTGACTAATAAGCAATACCTGACTGCCGTGATTTAAACTTGAAATCTGTGTTAGAAGTTGTAAATCTGGTTCAAAATTTATCCCAATCACCTCCTGTTTTGGAGTCGTAAGTTGAGTCAAATCCCATACATACTGAGCATTTGTAATTACTAAATCAGAGGAATGAAGTTCCTTCAAAGCTACTGGTTGACCAGCTTGCAAATTTTCTAAATACAGCAAGGATAGAGGATGACTAATTTCTGATTGAACAGAATGAAAATACAAATCAGCTTCAGATTGAAAAGAGTCTACAAATACTACCTTCAAAGGAACAACTTGTTTACGCTCATTTGAACTCACTGCTACAGCATAAGCAGTCAATCCAAACTCAGATGCACTTAACTCCATTTGAGTTGCAATCAAAAAAGCTTGTTCTAAAACTTGATAGAGAGAATTACGACTAATAGACTTTTGCAGCAATTCACTTTCAGCGACAAAAGTTCCTCTTCCTCTTTTAGCTACTAGATATCCAGTTTCTATTAATTCCGAATATACTAATGCAATAGTATTGTGATTTATTTTCAGGTATTCTGCTAGTTGAATAACTGTTGGCAAGCTATCTCCAGGTCTCAAATATTCTATTGCAATCAATAGCTTAATTTGTTCAGACACCTGAACAGCAATTGGGAGAGGAGCATGGGCATCAATAGCTATAGGTAGTAGGCTCGAAGAGGACATCAAAATAAATAAAAACTATAAACTGTTATTATTTATTTTAATTAAAATTTAGTTAATTGACATTCATAATTAATCTCATATTTTCATATTTTACCTAAAGGAATAAATATTTTGCATATAATACTAAAAGATACACTGACGGTAAAAAATAAAAACGAAATAAAAATGACACAAACAACAGGAATAAAGGAGGTATAGAGAGAATTTGGCGCAGCTTGCTTCACAAAGAACAGTAAAAGCAGCTTGATATACTTTATCAGATGCAGTAATACTCACATTATTTTGGAATTAATCTAATGTTCTATAAAATATATCTAATTTCTCTCCTTCTTGATAAACTACTTCAATTTTCTTAACTTCTGCCACTAATTTATGAATGACTTTATGAAAATAAAACAACCATTTTTTATGTCGCTTCAGGTAGGAAAAAAGCTGTAAATTATAACAAGAAATTCTGATAAAACTGTTTTGAGACCAAAAATAAGCATTAATACTACAAGTCATCAAAAGCTCTCTTGTAGAGTCGTCTAATTCGGTCATAATTTGTTGATTAAGTGTTGGCGATAAAGTGCTAATATGCTCTAATTTTAACTGTGCTAATTCTAAATTATCTGCTGTATTTTGTTTGCTTGTATAATGTAGTGTTTGCTGAATAGATGCTTCAGGATCAAGTAGCTCAACTTTCACAGCTTGCCTCCAGATATATTGTTTGGTAGCACTTTCAGACAGGGGCAGTGCTTTAGCTAGAGTAAAACTTCCTGCCGCTGTTAACTTTACAACTCTCAGCAGATCTAGTCAGTTGATCTAATAGCTGACTAATCAAAGTAGCAAAAGCAGAGTTCCGACTCAAGCTTGTGCATCCAACTCTGATAGTTTCTTGGTAAAGAAATTGGTTTTAGAACGTCTACGTGCTAGCACCAAAAAGGCAGGAGGTACACAGTAGAGGGACAATTGAGTAACACCAATTAAACCACCTATCATAACGATCGCAAAAGGTGGCCAAAAACCCGTACTATCAAAAAGCAAAGGAAAGAAACCACACATATCAGTAATAGTGGTAGAGATCAAATGACGTGTGGAATGAACCACAACCTCACGCACTCCTTGGCGATCGCCGCTTTGAGCGAGGGGATCTTCTAACAAAGCGGCTAAAACAACCGTAGCTTCATTGATTCCTATACCTATGAGTGCAACCGTGGCAAGAATGGGGTTAAATCCAAACGGATAACCAAAAACACTTAAAGAGCCTAACCCAAAACCCGCAGCAAGTATAGCAATTAATCCCAGAACTCCTGCTATAGCAAAAGAATTAAAAGCTAGCACCAGCGTCCCCACCATCAGCACCAGCAACACACTGACGGTAGATAAAAGATTAGTAACTGCTGTAGTTCGTGTTTCTGCCTCACCTCCAAAATCTAATGAATAACCAGGGGGTAACTGAAAATTACTAGCTGTTAAACGGTGTTGAAAATCTGCTAGAACTTTCGCTGGTAGTACTCCAGCGGTGAGCAATCCCTGTAATTTATTTACTCTTTGCCTATTGCGTCGAAAGATAGTTGCCACATCCGGCATCAGTTGAACATCACCCACAGCCGAGAGTGGAATCCTGGCACGTTCTTGCCCTGATGTTGGAGTGTTGTTTGATAGCAAATCTAAGGAAGAAATTTGATCCAAGTTACCACGCTTAGAATTTGATACACGCACACGCACTGGTAAGTTTTCCGTATCTTCCAAAACCGAGCCACCCACAGCACCCTCTAAGCTATTATCTAACTGCTGGGCGATCGCACTCTTATCAAGTCCTGCTAATCTTGCTTCTTCTTCGTCAATTTTTAAGCTCAGTTTCGGCAAAGCCTCAGTCAGAGTGGCGCGAGTGTGGAGTACATCAGGAACCTGATCTAATACTAGGCGCATTTGGTTTCCCAATTCCCGCAAGCGCTGCAAGTCAGGGCCGTAAAGCCGTAACTCAATAGGAGCCTCAAACGGTGGGCCTTGCTCTAATTGTCGCGCCCAAACGATAGCCGAAGGAAATGCCTGATCCAACTCTTTTTGTAAAGCTTGAATCACTGGCAATGGTGACACCTTGGGTTTTAGTTGCACCAGGGCTTGGGCATAATTAGACGAATTCTCGCGGTTGTTGATGATGTTGTAGTAAATTTTCGGAGCGCTTTTACCGATAAACCAGTGGACATCAGTGACTTCTGGGTGCTTTTGGATTAATTGCCGTGCTTGTAAAACAGTAGATTCAGTTTTTTCCAACGATGTTTGAATTGGTAGCTCTAACTCAATGTAGAACTGATCCCGACCTGAAGGTGGGAAAAATTCCATATCTAAATGGGGAGCTACAGCAAAACCAGCTATTGGTAAAACGAGACACATACTGACTGCGATAACTGGTCTGGCAAGAGCTTTATCCAAAGTCCAACGGTAAACTCGCGTGAGTTGAGGGTGAGAAAAGCCTGTCTCCCACCAAACATCCCGAATAGTATGACCTCTATGCGTCCAATCATGCAACTTCCCAGCTACCGCAGGTAAAATAGTTAACGATGTAATTAAAGAAGCGATCAGTCCCAGAATTGAACTCAAGCCAATAGTACCAGTGAACTCCCCCACACCTCCAGGAGCTAAAGCAATGGGTAGGAAAGCTAAAACAGTGCTAGTAGTAGAACTCAGAAGTGGAACAGCTAAGTGCTTAAAACTATCTGCGATCGCCTGTTCTGGAGCCATACCTTTATGCAGGCGGACTTGCACTTCATCAACCACAGCAATGGAGTTATCAACCAGAAGACCCAAGGCAATAATTAGCCCTGTAATCGACATTTGATGCAATGGCACCTTTAATACTTGCATTGCCCCAAACACTATTAAAGATGATAAAGGCAAGGTCGTAGCAACAACCAGTGCCGCTCTCCAGCCCATCATAAAATAGAGGACAATCATTGCCAGGACTGAACCAATCAGCAATTCCTGGAGGACAATACGAATTCGGTTTGCGACATAACGGCTTTGATCCAGGAGGAGGTTTAAACCAATTCCACTTGGTAACTGGGCGCGGAATTTTTCTATAGTTTCATCGGCTCCATGTTTCCAATCATCAAGACGTTTTTCCGGTTCTACCAGCACCTCTAAAGCGATCGCTGGCCGACCACTGACTAAAGCCAAACTAGCAAGCGGCTCAATTGTTGCTTTTTTTACTTGGGCAATATCACCCAAGCGAGTAAATTGACCTGAGTTACCAAAGCGAATCGGAATGCGATTAATTCGCTCTAATGAATCAAGTTCGTCTTCAACTTCAAATAATAGATCGTTGTTTGAACTACGTAGCTGACCAGCTGCTATCTTGGCATCGCTTGAGAGAATTTGCTTTGATAATTCTGGCGCTGTCAGACCAAGGGAAGCTAAATCTGAAGGGCTAATCTCAACGATGATTTCTTCGTCGGGATCACCAAACATTTCTACTTTTGTTGTGCCTGGAACATAGCGTAGTTGGTCTTTAAGTTCCTCACTCAGACGACGCAGAATTGTATAGTCTGTAGATTGCTTGAGATTCCAAGTTAGAGCAACGATCAAAGCATTGGCTTTAATTTCTAATTTTTCAAACCTGGGTCGTGAGGCTTCTGATGGTAGTTGGGGAATCGCATCTGTAATGCGATTGCGTACACGCGACCAAACTTCGTCAGCATCTTTACCCTTAACTGTGTCCTTCAGTTCGATGGAGATAATTGAGAAACCTGGGCGTGAGGTAGATTCAAGATGTTTGATCTCTTCAATATCAGATAATTCTTCCTCGATTTTATCGGTTACTAGTGTCTCGACACGCTCGACAGTCGCTCCAGGAAAAGCAGTTTTAATTAAAGCATTGCGCTGAGTTAAGACAGGATCTTCAAGGCGGGGCATAGTTAAAAAAGCAGAGAGTCCCCACACGACGATCAAGCAAATTGTCAGAAGTAGTAGTTGGACATTGCGGTAAAACAGAGTTGACATAATTCTGACGCCCTTTTTAACAGTTATCAGTGATCAGTTATCAGTTATTAATTTGCTTGGGTAACAGTTTGCATTGTTGGTGGGTTTAAATTCCGCATCATATGCCTGATAACTGCGGTTAGTACTGTTTACTGAATTAATATGTGTACAACACCTGAGTTGGGTTGGATTTTTTGGCGTACCAGTCAGTGATCGCTTTCTCTGAAATAAATTTTCAATTATTCCTCAATTTGACCGAGTTTTGATATTCCAACCAATCAGTGAAGTGAGCAAACCACTTGTAATTAGAAGTGCAAAAATTCTGTCGAAAGCATCAAGTAATTCACTTGCCGATGGTCTACCTAAAAGTGCAATCACCAGGGCGATTCCTAAAACAGATCCGATTTGACGAATCGCCTGGTTAATTGCACTCCCAACTGCAAAGCGATTTGGTGGAATGCTATGTACCGCCGCACTACTAAGTATTGATAGCAGTAACCCGACTCCAATTCCAATTAAAATTGCTGATGGTAGCCAAATCGTCAAGAAAGATGGCGTTACCTGTGCTTGGGTGTACAATAACAAGGCACCTAATGCAAAGATGATGCCACCAGGTACAATCAGAATCCGATGACCTCGTGCATCAGCAATCCGACCAGCAAATGGCGTCACCAAAGCAACCATCAGTGGTCCAGGAGTAATCGCCAGTCCAGCAGCAAAGGTCGAGTATTCCCAAACTTGAGTCAGAAACAGCACAAGTCCGAAGAACATGGCATTAAAAGCCATGCCGAAAACTAGCGTTGCTAAGTTGGCGAATCGGTAGTTTGAGTCATTAAAAAGTTTCAAATCGAGCGCTGGAGATTCGACGTGAGCCGAACGACGCAAAAACAAAATTAGCAGTATAATTCCAGCAACTAAAGTAATGATTGTCCGGCTATTGTCCCAACCCCACTCGTCACTTTGAACTATTCCCAAAGCTGCAAGAGCAACTCCAGCGATTGACAGTAGCACACCGATAATGTCTGGTACATCCTTGGTGTCAGGATCATGTGACTCAAACAGCAATCGATTTCCCAGGATCATAGCCGTAGCACCAATCGGCAGATTTAAGAAGAATGCCCAGCGCCAACCCCAAGTTTGCACGATTACCCCTCCCAAGGAAGGGCCTATTGCTGCTGCTAAACCACCAACAGCACCCCATAAGGTGACTGCTGTTGCTCTCTTGTTCTTAGGAAATGCACTCAGAATTAACGCCAGTGAAGCAGGAGTGAGCATTGCACCACCAACAGCTTGAAAAGCGCGAGCCGCAATCAATAGCTCAGGGTTAGATGCCATACCACACAACACAGAAGCAACAGTAAACGTTGCTACACCTGAAAGAAACACTTTTCGCCGACCAAT
The DNA here is from genome assembly GCF_000317245.1 of Fischerella muscicola SAG 1427-1 = PCC 73103. Taxonomy (GTDB): domain Bacteria; phylum Cyanobacteriota; class Cyanobacteriia; order Cyanobacteriales; family Nostocaceae; genus Pelatocladus; species Pelatocladus muscicola_A. The sequence goes on along the minus strand of NZ_AJLJ01000116.1, from coordinate 1,893 downwards.
TCGGTCTGCCAAACGCCCGGCTGGTACTAAAAGTGCAGCATATAAGACTGTATATGCGTTCAGAACCCATGAAAGCTGTGCTGCGGAAACCCCAGAAAATGTACTCTGAATACTGGGGAAAGCAACAAATAGCACTGTTGCATCAAGGGAAGCCGCAAAAACAGCTAAGTTAGTTAGAGCTAGGATTTTCCAGGCTCTAGAGAGAGTATTTGCTTGATCATTTTGAGCCAGCATTGTGGATTTTGGATTTTAGATTTTGGATTGAGGGTCGGGCATTGGAAAGAATTTTGGATTTTGGAGAAAGCGATTTTGCGAAAAGTTTGTAGACGCGCTCATCAGCTTCCCGTTAGGGTACGTCAGCTTGGGGCAAGCAAAGCTTTTCAAGACGGATTGGATTTCAATCTAAAATCCAAAATCTAAAATCTAAAATTGCTTGTCCGCCTTGTCCTAAGAGCCTGCAATATGTACTAGCTGACCAGGTACAATTCGTTGTATTCCGTCAATAATCACATTGTCACCAGACTCAATTGCTCCGCGGACTAAAACGCGATCGCCTTCGGTATGCACAACTTCCACGTCTCGACGTTCGACGCGATAGGGTTTTGTTGCATTAGCGTTCACTAAGGATAAATTCTTTGGAGAATTTTCTGTCTCAGCTAAGACATAACAAGACCACAAGCCACGTTTTCCTTGTACAAGTGCTGAGATTGGCAACCAGTATCCATTAGTTGAGATGGTTTGAGCAATTTTTAATCGCCCGATTTGTCCAGGTGCTACTGATTGCTTTGCCGACTGCTCTAATGTCAGGATGACGGTACGAGTACGGGTAGCTGGATCGATTTCTGGCAGAATAGATGATACTTTCGCCACGTATGTTGTTTCCCCAATTTGCACGCTTTGCTTAGTACCTACTTTGATTTGGGAAAGCAGTGATACAGGAATACCAATTTCTAATTCTGGTCTCACATCTTCCATCAGGCGCAGCACAGCTTGACCTGCATTGACAACAGTTCCTTCATCCAGTCGTCGAGCTGCAATAATCCCAGTAAAAGGAGCTTTAATAGTACTTTTTGCTATGGTGATTTCGATGTCAGCTATGCTGGCTTCTAGTTGTTTGACTGCTGCCTTTTGGGCTGCTATCTGTTCTTTACGTGTTCCCGCCAATAACTCATTAAGATTACTTTTAGCTGCTGACAAACGCTCAAACAAGGCATTAGAGTTAAAGGCTACTTCGTCATATTGCTCTTTGGAAATTGCTCCTGTTTCGTAAAGATACTTGCGTCGGGAACGTTTTAGATGTTCCAGTTTTAATTGTTCTTCTATTTCTTTGACTTGAGCGCGAGCAGTTGCTACATCTTCGTTGCGAGGCCCGGTTTGTAATTCTTCCAATACAGCTACAGCTCGGTCTTTTTGAGCAATTAACTCTTGACGTTTGGCTTCTAAGTTAGTTGTATCCAGCTTGGCTAAAGCAGTTCCAGTAGTGACCCGATTCCCCCGATCAACACCAAACCAAATTAGTTTTCCACCTTGCTCAAAGCCTAGTTCACTGGCTCGAACTGCTTGTACTTCTCCTGTGTAGGTTCGTGAGACTTGATAAGAATTTACTGGCTTGACATTGGTAGTTTTGACAGTGAGAAGACTAACATCTGCACTGCTTTCTACATTTCGCTTGTCCATTGAGAAGCGTGTGATGCCAATAGTCAGGCCAGATAGCAGGAGGATACTGCCTATTAGGGTTAGCCTTCTGGTTGTTGACTTGAAGTGAGGTATTACCTGTTTAAACGCAAGCTCATCAGATGACTTTGTTTTCATGGCTTTTATCCTTCAAAAGCGATCGCAACATTTACTTGCTTGCATTTGGAATGGGGCATATGTAAACCTCATTTAAAAATA
>NZ_AJLJ01000115.1 GCF_000317245.1 Fischerella muscicola SAG 1427-1 = PCC 73103 | reverse complement strand
TAAAAATAATTATGTTGATTATGTTGCTGAAAACTTACACTCATCTATATGTTTGACCTCGCTTAAAATTTGCTAATTCTCAAAAGAGCCAGACCAGTCGGTCTTTAAAAGAGTAAAAAAAATTATCTGTGTTCAAGTTCGTCTTGTAGAGAAACAAGGCTTGTCAAGTACTGATTTAAATGCTCAATCACTCTTTCCATGTGAATACGCTTTCTGTAGAGTTGGCTCATCATTAAAGCTCCTTCAAGGTTAGCAATGACAATGGTTGCAACCACATCTGCTTCCACAGTCTGAGAAATTTCACCTTCAGCAATTCCCTTTTCGATAATTTGGCAAATAAGTTGTCGCCAACTGCTCATTGCTTCCTGTGTCTTTGCCCGTAAAACCGAATTTGTATCGTCGCTTTCAATCGCTGTATTCAAAATCGGACATCCACCGGGAATAAGTGGTTCTCCAAGCACAAAACTTAGGTAGACAGAAGTGATGGCTTGTAGGCGTTCAATGGCACGGGTTTTTCCTTTAACAGCATCAAGAAAACGTTGATTGACAAGGTTAAAGGCAAGATCTAAAGCATGTAGTGCTAACTCTTCTTTACTTTGAAAGTGGTTATATATTCCTCCTTTTTGCAATCCTGTAGCCTGCATTATATCGGACATCGAAACACCACTATAACCCTTCTGGTTAAACAGTTCTGCTGCCTTTATGAGAATTTTTTCTCTGGTAATTTTTGCTTTGGACATTTGGCATCGTTACTCACAGACCGTTTGGTCTTTAGCGATATTGCAATGCTATCAGAAGGAATGTTGGATGACAATAGGTAAAGCAATATATTTTCAGACAACTAATTCACAAAGCAGAGGACAGAAGAAAATAACGGTGTTGCTGAATAAGGGGATGATTGAGGCCGACGCACCAAACGCGGTAACGCAGGGAATTGACAAATGACTTTGCATATTGACCAAGCCCCATTGGGGCGGGTGGGGGTATAGGGGAAAGAACTAGCCACAACAATCGGTATGTGGTACAAGCCTCGTCTTTTTAGAACGCTCGCGTCCAAGGGAGCTTGAACTCCCTTGGGCGCTGTCTTCCCTACACCCTACACCCTTATTCCCCCACACCCCTAGTTTTTGACTCTTTCAAGTCAGCCATTCATGAATGTTGGTACACAACCAAGCATGAAAATTCTTACCCCTTTAGCCCTCTGCTTTTCTTTTTAACTGTCTTTCTTCTTTTACGAAATAGAAAAATCTAAAATAATAATTAAATAATCAACTAATTTTGAAAAATTACATTTACGATCCTTAGTTTTACTTCGCAAATGGTTATCTTTTTGATAAGGAGCCTTTTAATTATATTAACTTATTTATAAAATATGTACTTTCTTAACTTGTTGGCAATGTTTATCTATTGATTTATCAATGTTAATTTCCTTCATGAATTGATTGCAAGCTACTATTCTGAACAAGCTGAGATATAAAAATTGATTATTTATATACTTGCATAAAGTGGTGAAATACCAGTTATTTTCTCTCATCACAATAGCTTGATAGTCTATATTTCATAGGGAAATGATGAGATTGAGAGACGTAAGGCTGAGAGAATCAAAGTAATTTCATGGAAACTTGCAAACATGGGAAATTTAAGTAAACACTTTTTTAAGAAGAGGATAACTCGTACATTAATCATTACGGATATTGACTGACACAATTTCTTCAAATTATTATTTCATAAGGCGTAGTCGGTTTTTTTAATCTGATAGAGCAGTTACAAATGTTACTTTGCCATACTGTTTCGTTAGTATTTCAATACCTCTATGTTGGTATTGAGATAAAGAACACCAAAATTTCACCTCCGACTCTCAGACTAGCAGCATCAAGTTTAAAGTATCAGCATGAATGAGCTATTTTCTTTGCTCAATTTCAAGAATATTGTGAGATTGCTGTGATGCCAATTCTCTGTAAATTTGCATTTACATAATTAGTCGCCAGCAAATTTGAGAATTCAATTTTGCTGTCCATATTCCTGACAAAATCATCTAAGTGCAGCTTGATGGAAACTAGGCATTACTATACATTCGCACAATCTCTATTTCGTATTGCCCCAATTTTCAGACTTTTTCAACTGTCCAATTTTTGATTAATTTCCTGCTGCCTTTTTTAGGAGACAGTAACACAATACGTATCAAAATGGACGTGTTGTAAATAATTTTTACGATAATTACTTCCTTGATTTACTGACTTTCTAGCAATGATACAGACATCATCAGAGTTGGACAAGCTCAGATCTACTTTGCACTTAATTTAGCTCCTCAAACTTGCCCATAAATAATGATTTTTGGGAATGTTTTGAAATCGAGGCGGCTTCACAGTTTAGTATTAAAACAATAGTAAATCAAGAATTGAAATTACCTGCGTAACAGTGTTTTACAACTCTTTTCATTTCGTACTGAAGCCAATTATATCTCCTTTCTGGCTTAAGGTAATTTTCATTTTGGCAGTTTAAGTAATATTTTCCAAGTGAAGTTAAAGCAATTACCGATATGCACAGCACAGCATCTCACCCTAATGAAATTGCAGTCGTTGGCATGGGTTGTTGGTATCCTGGTGCCAATAATTTACAACAACTGTGGGAAAACATAGTGGCGAGGCGACAACAATTTCGGCGATCGCCAAATCAAAGATTACCCATTTCTGACTATTACGATCCAGATCCCGATGCGCCAGACAAGACATATGGCAGCCGTATGGCTGTGATTGATGGTTTTGAGTTTGACTGGGTTAAATGGCGCATTCCTAAAAGTGTAGTAGATTCTGCGGACATTGCTCAATGGCTAGCCTTGGAAGTTGCCATCCAAGCTGCGGAAGATGCTGGTTATAACCGTACAAACATTCCCACCGAACGCACTGGCGTGTTACTTGGTAACACACTGACAGGAGAATTTTCACGTTCCACCAGCATGAGAATGCGCTGGCCCTATGTCCGGCGTGCCTTGGTTGCTACAGCCCAAGCACAGGAACTTCCACCATCGGCGATCAACTCCCTGGTGGAGACTATGGAGGCTTACTACAAATCTGTTTTCTCACCAATTACAGAAGACACACTCGCAGGTAATCTCTCCAACACGATCGCAGGCAGAGTTTGCAACTTTTTTAACTTTCATGGTGGCGGTTACACAGTCGATGGAGCTTGTTCTTCTTCCCTCATTGCTGTAGCTAACGCTGCTACCGCTTTAATGAATCGTGACTTAGACCTCGCTTTTGCAGGCGGCGTAGATATCAGTCTCGACACTTTTGAATTGATTGGGTTCGCCAAAACAGGCGCTCTGACTGGTACAGACATGAAAGTTTATGACCGCAGAGCCAGTGGCTTCATCCCTGGTGAAGGATGCGGTTTTGTAGTTCTCAAGCGCTTAGAAGATGCTCGCGCCGATGGTAACTATATATATGCAGTTTTAAAAGGTTGGGGAATCTCATCTGATGGTAAAGGCGGGATTACAGCTCCCAACCGTGAAGGACAAGCTGCGGCTTTGCGCCGTGCCTATGATCGAGCTGGTTACAGTCCCCATACACTCGATTTTGTCGAAGGACATGGAACTGGAACTGTTGTGGGCGATCGCACAGAGCTAGAAGGTATAGCCTTAGCCATGAGTACTGATGGCGAACCTAATCCTCGTTCCTGTGGAATCACCTCCTTTAAATCCTTAGTTGGTCACACGAAAGCCGCAGCAGGTATTGGAGCCTTCATTAAATCAGTCATGGCTGTCAACCGCCGAGTCATTCCACCGGTAGCTGATTGCCAAGAACCCAACGCAATATTTGAGACTTCCGCCCGTTCTCTTTACCCGATTTTGCAAGGAGAAGTTCGTCCTCAAACAGATATTCTGCGTGCTGGCGTCTCTGCGATGGGATTTGGCGGTATTAATTGCCATGTCACCCTGGAATCTGGCGATGCTCCAGCCGAGAAACTGCAAACCTCTATTGAAGAACAGTCTCTGCTAGTTTCCAATCAGGATACAGAGATTTTTGTCTTGAGTGCTGAATCAATTCCGGCTTTACTCGAACAAACGCGGACTTTGATCAATACCGCAGAAGGTTTGAGTTTTGCAGAAGTAGTTGATCTGGCTGCACACATGAGCCGCAATCTCCAGCCCCAACTGCCAATTCGGGCAGCTTTAATTGCAGGTAAGCCCGAAGAGTTAGTTAACTATCTAACTCTGTTAGAAAAATTGTTACATGAAACGCCCCCAAGCAAAGGAGAGTTAATTACTAGCCCGCAAAAAGAAGTGTGGGTAGGCAATAGTGTCCAACAAAACCAAATCGGTTTTCTCTTTCCTGGCCAGGGTTCTCAGAAATTGAATATGGGTCGTTGGCTGGTAGAGCGTTATCCCTGGGCTAGAGAACTGGTAGAACAAGCAGATATTTGGTTACGTCAGGCTGGCTTTGGTGGTGTGCGAGAGTTCATGTATCTGCCCCTAGACCGTGCTGTTAACCAAGAGCAAGTTGCAGGATGGTCGAAAGCACTAGCACAAACAGCAGTTGCTCAACCTGCAATCTCTTTAGCTTCATTGCTTTGGTTGCGCTATCTTAAGCGTCTGGGGATCAAGCCCGTTGCTGTAGGTGGTCATAGCCTTGGCGAACTAACTGCTTTTCACGCCGCCGGAGCCTTTGACGAGAAATCACTTTTACATCTAGCCGCAATTCGCGGACAGGCTATGTCTGCGACTGTGGAAGGCGAAAACCAAGGTGCGATGGCAAGTCTAGCTTGCTCTCAAGAAACAGCAGAGAATATTCTCAAGCAAGTCAGTGGTTATGTGGTTTTGGCTAACATCAATAGTCCAAAACAGATGGTGATCTCTGGTGAATCAGCTAGTGTGGAACAAGCGATCGCCCTAGCCCAAGCAGCAGGAATTCGCACTCATCTACTACCAGTTTCCAATGCTTTCCATTCTCAATTAGTTGCAACCGCAGCAGAACATCTCAGAAAGCAAGAATTAATTCCAGAGCAATTAGAACAAATCAATGTATCTTTATTTTCGAGTGTAGATGGTCAGCAGCAAAAGCAGGGGCGATCGTTACGTGAACACTTTGCCAATCAAATTCTGGCGCAGGTAGATTTTGTCTCACTAGTGAAAACACTGAATCAAACCTGTGATTTACTTGTGGAGGTAGGGCCAGGGAAAGTCCTTTCCGGTTTAGTCAGCGATATTAATGATACCAAGAAAGCATCTTGTTTCCCAGTTGAATCTAAACCCGGACTACACAAAGATGTGCATGTCATGCTGGCTGCTATATTTGTGCGTGGCAGTGAAATAAAATGGGAAGTTCTCTACGAAAATCGTCTTGTTCGTCCCTTTGTACCAGTATCAGCACGAGTATTCATTGAAAATCCTGTAGAGCGACCATTCCAGATATCTGACGACCAAATATCTAAAATCTCTCCTGCTTCTGTGCAGACACTTTCTAGCCCACAAAACCAAGTTCCTTGGGAAATTCTGTCTAATTACATTTCCCAACGAGGTAGGTTTTTAACAGAGGTGATCCGAGCAGACTTGCAAACTTTGTCGCATATTCCTAGCCAAATCAACGGCAATGGTTTTGCTGCCACTAATGGTTCTAGCAAAAATGGCTCCTCGAAGAATGGTTTCTCTAGTCCAAATAATGGTTCTTCACGAACTCCTAGTTTGGCAAAAGTTTCGTTAGAGACGCAAATTGAAATCCCTGAAATTGCTCAACCACATATCAATAGCAATCAAACTAGTAGTGTAGAAAACTTTCTTGTGGACTTTATTGTCAAACAAACAGGTTTTCCACCACAAAGCGTCACACCAAACATTAGACTGCTCGATGACCTCAACCTCGATTCTATTAAAGCAGGGGAATTAATTGCTGCTGCCACCCAACAATTTGGTGTTGCCGGTAAGATTGATCCTGCATCTATGGCCAATGCCACAATTCAAGAGATTGCTGAGGCGATTCGGTTAGTTATTCCAGAAAGCAATTCTCAGCCAGAAATAGCTGAAATACTTCCAACCCATAGTCTTGCTACTAATGGCAACCAAACTAGTAGTGTAGAAAACTTTCTGGTGGACTTTATTGTTAAACAAACAGGTTTTCCGCCACAAAGCGTCACACCCAACATTAGACTGCTCGATGATCTCAACCTTGATTCTATTAAAGCAGGGGAATTAATTGCTGCTACCACCCAACAATTTGGTGTTGCGGGTAAGGTTGATCCTGCGTCTATGGCTAATGCCACAATCCAAGAGATTGCTGAGGCGATTCGGCTAGTTATGCCACAAAGCAATAATGGGAATGGGAGCGTCAGCAATGGAATTAATGGAGTGAAAAGTTCCACAAATGGCTCTCATCCACAGGCTCGCAGACAGACTGAATTACCAACGCAAACACCAGAGCGCGATCGCAAACCACGGGTACGTGACTACATAGTTAGAACCATTGCAGAGGCATCTACACCAGTTGCTTTTGGGAAGCATCCTGATGAAAACTGGCAAACTGCCAACGCCGTTATTCTGTGTGAAAGTACTGAAACTGCTATTGCCGAGGCGTTGTGTAAGAAACTACGGAACCAAGGCGCTCAAGCTCAAATCTTATCCTTTGCGACAGCACAGGCTGAAGCAGTCATTGATAACACTGACTTTACTCACTTTATCGCTGTACTTCCGCAAAAACCGAGTAGTGGGTCATCAGCAGATACTCTTTTACTCAACATGATTGAGCGGTTACGCAGCATAGCCACTCCCCCGCTAGCTTCCCAAGCATCCCGCACCCATACAACAGTAGCGTATATTCAATTTGGTGGTGGACATTTCGGCACACAGCCACCGCTTGCAGATATCGAGCAATGCTGTGCGATCGGTTTTGCATCCAGTCTGCATTTAGAACGCCCTGATCTCAAAGTACGAGTCATTGATTTTTCTACCAAGCTTAGTCCCACCAAGATCGCGAAATGTGTAACAAAAGAGCTTGCTACTTCTCATTTCTACTTAGCTGCGGGCTATGATGCAACTCTGAAACGTTATGTTCCTCGTCCGCAAGTTCAAGAACCAGCCGAGTATGAAGAACGAAATATTACCTGGTCTTCTAAAGATGTGATTCTTGTTACTGGTGGAGCCAAGGGTATTACTGCGGAATGTGCCTTAGCTTTGGCGAAGAAAACAGGGGTACGCATGGCTCTAGTTGGTCGTTCGCCGCTGCCAGACAAACATACTGTTGGTTCTGGCAATGCAGAGGTGATGCGGACTCTCGAACGCTTTAGTGCTGAAGGATTAACTTGTCTTTGCTACAGTTGCGATGTTGCTGATCCCGAATCTTTAAGGGCTGTTCTGCGACACATTCGCCAGGATCTTGGCGAGATTACCGGAATCATTCACGGAGCAGCCCTCAATTGGCCAAGACTGATTGAGCAAGTGTCAACAGAAGCTGCGTTTGATGAAATTAAGCCCAAGCTCAAAGGCATACTTAATTTATGTCAAGAGTTTGCCGAAACGCCTTTGAAGCTCTTTGCTGGTTTCTCATCAGTCATCGGTATTACCGGAATGCAGCGTAATGCTTGGTACGGTTTCTCTAATGAAGCTTTAGATTTGATTTTGCGCCGCTTTAAAGTTCAACATCCAGAAACTGCGGTTGTTTCAATGGCATTTAGTGTCTGGGAAGAAGTCGGTATGGGAGCGCGGATGGGTAGTGTCCGCAGCCTGAATAAAATGGGAATTAAGGCGATCCCCAAAGATGCAGGTGTAGATCGGTTCTTGCATCTAATCGAAAACGAAGCTGCTGATATGCGAGTAGTGGTTGCTGCTCCTATGCAAGCTCTTTCTGCCTTTGAAACCAGTGGCTTTGATACTTGGTTCCCAGAAAGGTGTTTACCACCCAAAGAGTCAAAATTCTTAGAACGGGTGCTGCTGTGTGAACCGGGTGTGGAAATGGTTGCACGAGCGCACCTGAGCTTAGAGCGAGATTCTTACCTTCTGGATCATCTCTATAAAGGTTCATACCTGTTTCCCACGGTTTTTGGCTTAGAGGCGATGGCTCAAGCAATTGCCTATGTTACGGATAAGAACACTCTAGCAACTCTAGAAATTGCAGATATCCGCCTAGAGCGCCCAATTGTTGTTGATCCAGAAAAAGGGCTGGATATCGAAATTCATGCAGAGGTACTTGAGCGAGAGTCTAAAAATGCTCCCCAGGAGGTGTGTGTAACTATTAAGACTGAAAAAACAGGATTCAATATTAGCCATTTTTCTGCTACTTTTGTTCTCGGTACGCAGAAAACTCCTGCGATAGAGTCGGTCGAACTTCCATCTACAGCGTTAGATATTCGACCCCAAGAGGATCTCTATAGTTGGTTGCTGTTCCAGGGGCCGCGTTTCCAACGCTTGCAGCAAATTTACACACTAGATGCTGAAAAATGTGTCTTCCGCACTCAGAGAAACTTTAGTTTCTCCTCTGCTCAAGCAGACAATGTAGATCGCTCAGAAGGGCCATTCTTGCTCGGAGATCCTTACTACAGAGACTCGTTACTTCAAGCTGGACAACTTTTGATCCCACAGGATAATTGCCTACCTGTACTGATTGAACGGATCGAAATCTACCAGCCAGACAGTGAGTTGAGTGATTCCTGTATCTGTATCACCGTACCCCAGGGTCAGTCAGGGAAGCAATTCCGCAATAGTGTACTTGTCGTGACTGAAGATGGGCGTGTTGTCGAAAAACTGAGTGGATACGAAGCACGGTTACTAGAACACCGTAAAGATAATCCGACGGTGGAAGAATTGGCTGATCCGCAACGCAGAGATGAAGTACTACTGCACCAAAAAATTAGTGATCGCGCCGATTCTTTTGGAGTTAGCGCCCCTGAGATTTCCCTGGCTTATCTGCCTGAGATCAGTACTCTCTCGTCAGACGAACGTCACACCCAAGAGTTGCCTTTATTCTATCAGGCTCTCGGTAAACTACTAAACTCCGATGTTTCTCAAACACAAATTAACTGGAGTGCATCTGGAAAACCAATGGTGGATGGAGTCGGAATGGAGGGAGTAGAAGTATCTCTTTCTCACGATCAGCGCGTCTGTCTGTGTGTCGCCGGACAAGGGTCTCAAGGTTGCGATATTGAGCCTGTAAGTCATCGTAGCCAGCAAGACTGGAATGCATTGCTCAGTGAAGCGCGACAGCCGTTAATGCAACAACTGCTGCTACGTTCTGATGACTCAGGGGATTTGGCTGGAATGCGAATTTGGACGGCTGTAGAAGCCCTGCGTAAAGCAACTGGAGCCAAGGACATCAGCTTAAGAATTGCCCAGATTGAAGGAGATAGCGTACTGTTCCGTGATATGTCGGCTGGTAGTCAACTTAAAGTTCTCACTTTCCCTGTGCAGTTGACACGAGGCTCACAAAGGATGGTTGCATTGATTGTACAGGATGCTAAACCACAATCAACAAATGGAATTTATACAGAGAGGGGAGGTAATGAATTAACTTTTCTGAGGGCGTAAGTTTAAGTTATAACTTTGCGTAAAGAAGTTGTGATTTCAAACGCAGAGGGTCGCAGAGTTAGGCGCAGAGGAACGCAGAGTTTTGGTGTAAAAGTTTCGCTAAATTTTAACTACACAAAAGCCAATGTTGATGAACAATACTCAATCCCAAGTTTACGATGTTGTGATTATGGGTGCTGGCATGGCAGGAATTTGCCAAGCTCGCCATCTGCTACTCAATATTCCTAACATCAAGATTGCCTTAGTCGATCCCCGCCCAGAAGAACGGGCGGATAAGGATATGAAAGTAGGTGAATCAACTGTCGAAATTTCCACCCTGATGATTTGTAAGGAGTTGGGACTTTATGATTACATGATTGAAAATCACCCACCCAAGTTTGGCTTAAACTTTCATTGGCCTAAAGATCCTGCTAAAACAGAAAACACAGATGACTATTTTCATCTTTGGGCTACCCGTCAACCTCCCCTGGCTTCTGTTCTGATTAATCGCCCCAAATTTGAGCGCGATGTCCTGAAAATGAATAAGGAGATGGGGGTTGAGTTTTACAATGGTCGAGTTGTTGATGTTGACCTCACCTCTGGCGATGAGTTGAATAGTGTACAAGTTAAATTAGGTGATCAGCAGCTGGAATTAAAGACTAAACATGTTATTGATGCAGCTGGTCGCAAATTTATCATCGGTCGTAAGACAGATAATTTGGTCTTTGGGCCAGAGAATCTTTACGGTGTGAATAATGGTTCAGCATGGATGCGAGTCAGAAATGTCGATCGCACTATTTTCCATAATGGTTATGATCCTGCAAATGCTACATGCAGCCATTACTATGCAACCAATCACTGGATGGGTCATGGACATTGGGTGTGGATGATCCCGACGGATACCGAAAGCATGGAATTGTCCATCGGCTTAGTCCACCATAATGACATTATCCCTGGTCAAAGCGTTAATACCAAGGAAAAGTTCTCTGCTTTTCTAGAGGCTAATCACAATGTTGTCTACCAATTGCTCAAGAGTGGGGAGGAAGTAGATTTCCATTATCTGCCAAGGCTAGCGCATAAGAGTAAGCAGATGTACTCCAGAGATAACTGGTATGTCATTGGTGATGCAGCAGCCATGTTTGATCCCTTTTACTCGATGGGAATGACAATGATGTCCTTTCAAATCGAGAACGTCACGGAAATCATCCGCGCAAAATTTGCAGGTGAGGCTGATGTAGAGAGGAAGCGGGTTGTTTACAACAACTTTGCTGTCAACATGATTGCTCGTAATAATCACCTCGTCAGCCACCATGAAAAACAACTTGGTAACGCCAGTATCATGAGTTGGCGGATCTTCCTCGAAAATATGTGGTGGTTCGGGGTGCTGATCCCAATGTATATCGGCAAATGGCATTTAGATTTGCCCTTCCTCCACAAGTTCGGTAAACAAGGACGTGGTGCGGTTGTGGCTGAAACCTTGGAAGAAGCATATAAGCTTTTTGACAAGCTGTTGGAGAAGAAGCAGAATCTGGGATTTATGTACACCCATCGTATGGATGAATTACCCTTTGGGTATTCAATCACTAAGGATGTTAGTAAGTACATAGGTCTGAGTAAATACGAGCCTAAACATTGCAACATCTATGCCGAGATGAGAAACACTTATTTCTTCGTTGCCTTATGGTATCTGAAGTTGCTGTGGAAAGGATTTGGTTTGCCAGGTTTGCTAGCACCGAAAAATTTCAAACGAGTTTTAACTTTGTTGAAAATATCTGCTCAATCTTATGTAGATGAGTTGATTTTTGACTACCAAACCAGAAATATTCCCACCAACAGCGCAGTTGCCAAGCAAAGAGAAGAGTTCAAGAATTATCAACCCCGGACTGAACTCCAGTCTTGGCAGAATTTGGCAACTGTAGATGCAAATGATATCAAGTTGCCAGAGCTAGCCGAAGTTGGTAGCTAAATTTCAGCTTTCGATTTAGGGGTTGGGGATGCGGCTCAATACTTTACCTGTTGAAATCACCACCCCGATCACACACAAGTTTTTACCCAACAAAACCTTTTAATCAGAGTCAAGAATATGACAACTAACAACACTCAATCTCAAGTCTACGATGTTGTAATTATGGGTGCTGGCATTGGGGGAGTCTGTCAGGCTCGTCACTTGCTGCTCAATATTCCCAACATCAAAATTGCTTTAGTTGATCCCCGCCC
>NZ_AJLJ01000114.1 GCF_000317245.1 Fischerella muscicola SAG 1427-1 = PCC 73103 | reverse complement strand
GGAAGAACGTACTGATAGAGACATGAAGGTTGGTGAATCAACCGTTGAAATCTCCACCCTGATGATTTGTAAGGAGTTGGGACTTTATGATTACATGATTGAAAATCACCCACCCAAGTTTGGCTTAAACTTCCACTGGGCTAAAGAAGCTGGAAAAACCGAGAATACAGAAGACTACTATCATATCTGGACTGTAAAACAACCTCCTCTTGCTTCCGTACTGATCAATCGCCCAAAATTTGAGCGAGACTTGCTGAGAATGAATCAGCAGATGGGGGCTGAGTTTTATAACGGTCGAGTTGTGGATGTCGATCTCAACCCTGGCGATGAACTGAACACTGTCCATGTCAAACAAGGCGATCGCCACTTGGAATTAAAAACCAAACACGTGATTGATTCTGCTGGTCGTAAGTTCCTCATTGGTCGCAAAACAGACAATTTGATTACTGGCCCAGAAAACCTCTACGGTATCAACAACGGTTCAGTATGGATGCGAGTCAGAAATGTGGATCGTACCATTTTCCACAGTGGCTATGATCCCGAAGTTTGTACATGTAGCCATTACTACGCAGCAAATCACTGGATGGGTCACGGACATTGGGTATGGATGTTACCAACTGACACCCAGAACATGGAATTGTCCATTGGACTACTCTACCATCACGACATTATTTCCCCCCACAGCGTTAATACCAAAGAAAAGTTCTATGCTTTCCTAGAAGCGAATCACAATGTTGTTTACCGCTTACTCAAGAGTGGAGAAGAAGTTGACTTCCACCACTGGCCCAGGATAGCGCATAAGAGTAAGCAGATGTACTCCCAAGATAATTGGTACATCATCGGTGATGCAGCAGCTATCTTCGACCCCTTCTATTCTCAGGGGTTAACGATGATGTCATTTCAAATTGAAAGCGTCACAGAAATTATTCGTGCGAAGTTAGCAAATGAAGCTAACGCTAGAGAGAAATGCGCCTTGTACAACAAATTTGCTTTGAACATGATCGATCGCACCAATGTTTTGGTTAGCCGTCATGAAAAGCAAATTGGTGACGCTAGTATCATGACTTGGCGGATGTACCTAGAAAACATCTGGTGGTTCAAAATGCTGATTCCTATGTTTGTAGGTAAATGGCATTTAGATTTAGACTTCCTTAAAAACGTCGTAGCTAAACCAGGTCGTTTATATGTCGTGCAAATCATGAATGCGGTGTATGAACATCTTGATGAATTAGTAGAACGCAAAGCCAATATCGGATTCTTGCATACTCATATAGCTGATCAATTGCCCTTTGGTTTCACCATGAGCAATGATTTCGATAACTTCTTGCACCTGACAAAGTATGAACCTCAGCGTGCTAACATCTATGTTTCTATTCAATGGTCTCACTTCTTTGTTGCCCTCTGGTATCTCAAATTCTTGTGGAAAGCTTATGGTTTGAAAGGAGTGTTATCACCACGCAATTTGAAACACGTTTTTGCTTTGTTTAAAGCATTTGTTGAAGCTGCTTGGGATCACTTGATCTTTCGGATTAAAACCAAAAATATCCCAGGTAATAGTATCATCGCTAACATCAGAAAAGAGTTCAAAAATTACCGCGCTCCAGCCAAATTAGAGCCTTGGCTAGAAGAAGTAACAGAAGTATCAAATAGTAATGTTACTACTCAATCTCGTGAATTGGTGAAAGCGGAGGTTTAACAGTTATTTCCTCTCTGTGTTCTCTGCGCCTCTGCGGTTAAATACAATTATTTTTAAACCACAGAGGACACAGAGAACGCAGAGGAAAGAGATGACGAGAAGTTTTGACTTTGATGTGATTAGTATCAAACATAATTATTTTGAAGTGAGAAATTTTATGCTTGCACAACCTCCAGTTAGAATTAGTAACATTCTGGAACAACAAAAACAATTCTTTCGGACTGGTAAAACCAAAGATATTGATTTTCGGATTGCACAATTGCAAAAATTAAAGCAAGCACTGACAGAAAATCAACCTGCCATTTTTAAGGCTTTAAAAGCTGATTTAAATAAGTCTGGTTTTGATGCTTACTTTGAAACAATAGGAATTATTAAGGAAATTGATTACGCACTTAAGCACATTAAAAATTGGGTAAAACCACAAAAAGTCGCTACTCCTTATCATCAGTTTCCTACTTCTTCTCACATTTATGCTGAACCATTCGGCGTTACTTTGATCCTTGGCCCTTGGAATTATCCTTTTAATTTGCTAATGACTCCTTTAATTGGAGCGATCGCAGCTGGTAATTGTGCTGTTCTAAAACCTTCGGAAATATCTGCTCAATCCTCTGCTGTGATTGCTGAAATTATTGGTAAAACATTTGAAGCTTCTTATATTCATGTTATTGAAGGTGGTGTAGAAATCAGTCAAGAATTATTGTCAGAAAAATTTGATCATATTTTCTTTACTGGTGGGACTGAAGTTGGTAAAATTGTCATGTCGGCGGCTGCCAAGCATTTAACCCCAGTTACCCTAGAGCTAGGTGGTAAAAGTCCTTGCATTGTTGATGAAAATACTCACCTTGAATATACTGCTAAAAGAATTGTCTGGGGGAAATTCATCAATGCTGGTCAAACTTGTACTGCTCCCGATTATCTTTTAGTGCATCAAAATATCAAAGAAAAATTGTTGAATCGCATTGAAAAATATATTAGGGAATTCTATGGCAATGTTCCATCAAAAAGTCCAAATTATTCCAGAATAATTAACCAAAAACATTTTTTCCGTCTTGCTAATTTGCTAAAAGATGGGAAAATTGTAGTGGGAGGAGAGACTAATCTCAAAGACCTTTATATAGCTCCCACAGTCATTGAGCAAGTTTCTTGGGAAGACAATATCATGCAGGAAGAAATTTTTGGCCCGATTCTTCCTGTGCTAGAATACACAGATTTAGATGAAGCGATCGCAATCATTAATGAAAAACCAAAACCCTTAGCTCTTTACTTCTTTTCCAAAAATAAACAACATCAAACTCAGGTTTTGCAGACAACTACATCCGGCGGAGTTTGTATTAATGATACAGTCATGCATTTAACTATTCCTTCTTTACCTTTTGGAGGAGTTGGTGAAAGTGGAATGGGTCGTTATCATGGCAAAGCTGGCTTTGAAAATTTTTCTTATCAAAGAAGTGTATTGAACAAATCTTTTCTATTCGATCAAAATTGGAGATATTATCCTGCTCCCAGAGGACATAAAAAGCGCTAATTTCAGTTAGAGACGCGATTAATCGCGTCTGTACAAGAGATCTGATTAATCGCGTCTGTACAGTTATCAGTTTGATTCCTTGGGTTGAAATATTCAAAATAGGAACGGGAACAGAAAAACAAATTTTTTCATATTTGGTTGTGAGAATTTTCCATGATTGACTGATTTGGAACTGAGTAACTTTCGATAAGTTTTCACTCTTATTTACTACAGAGAATAAAAATGGTTACAACAATAATTAGCCCTTATCTTGATGGCAATTTTGCCCCAGTCCAGGAAGAAATTACTGCTGATGAACTCGTAGTAGTTGGTGAGTTACCGCCTGATTTATCCGGAATGTTTGTCCGTAATGGCCCAAATCCTAAGTTTACTCCTATTGGTCGTCATCAGTGGTTTGATGGTGATGGAATGTTGCATGGGGTACAAATTAATCATGGTAAAGCTTCCTATCGCAATCGCTATGTGCAAACTAGAGCTTTGAAAATGGAAATCGAAGCAGGGCGATCGCTATGGAAGGGGCCAACAGAACCACCTAATTTTGAACTTCCTCATAATAATCTGTTTGGGCCTTTCAAAAATACTGCTAATACTGCTGTAGTTTGGCACGGTGGAAAACTTTTAGCTCTGTGGGAAGGAGCTGAACCTTACGAAATTGCAGTACCCAACTTAGAGACAGTCGGGCCATATAACTATCAAGGTAAACTTGCATCTCGCTTTACAGCTCATCCCAAAGTTGACCCGGAAACTGGAGAGATGATGTTCTATGGCTATGCTGTGACTTCGCAACCATATCTGCAATATAATGTTGTGTCACGGGAGGGAGAATTAACAAAAACTGCAACTATCGATATCCCAGCACCAGTGATGATGCATGACTTCGCCATCACTGAACACTACACTATTTTTATGTATCTGCCTCTGACTTTTAGCATGGAAAGAATCATGCGGGGAGAATCAGCATACTTGTTTGAGTCAGATGTTCCTAGTCGCTTTGGTATCCTTCCCCGTCATGGAGATAACAGTAATATTCAATGGTTTGAGGCTCCTTCTTGCTACATTTTCCATACTGTTAATGCTTATGAAGCTGGAGAAGAAATTGTTCTCATCGCTTGTCGGATGAGTGGAACAACATCTCTTGACATCCCAACAAAGTTTAATAATGGCCAGCATGATAAGCCAAGACTGTACCGTTGGCGATTCAATCTGCGTACAGGTGCAGTTTACGAAGAACCACTGGATGATCTAGCATCAGATTTCCCTAGTCTGAATCAGAAAAGATTGGGACGACAAAGCCGATATGCTTACACAGCAAAAATGGCATCTGGGCAAAGGATAGCATTTAGCTTTGACGGATTACTGAAATATGACTTGACAACCGGCTCCTCACAGGTGTACGAGTTGGGAGCGGGTCGTTACGGCGGAGAAGCGGTTTTTGTCCCTCGCCCCAATACCAATACAGAGGATGATGGTTGGTTAATGACCTTTGTTTATGATTCAACGCAACAAGCCTCTGAATTATTAGTATTAAATGCCCAAGATTTAACTACTGAACCTGTAGCTCGTGTTCTCATTCCGCAACGAGTTCCCTATGGTTTTCATGGAATTTGGATTCCACAGGAGTTGTGAATTTAAACACAGTATGAACTTTTGAAACTTCTCCCCACATCGGGGAGAGGTTCACCACCAGAGGTTAAAGCATATTCAACAAACTTAAATAACGTCAATAATTCAAGCCCACTTTTCACGATCATGATGCAATTAATTGACTTGCTACAGCTAGATTTATTACAGCTAATCCGACAAAAGCTAGATGCGATCGAAATTAATAATTTTAAACTCGCACAACTCTTATGCACAGTTATCCCAGCGACCTGTCCGTTTGCAAGAGACATTCAAGTATTTGGTTATCTGATTGCTCGCATCCCACCCTTGTGTAAGCTCAATCCCTTGTACGACCAATTTGTTGGGTTGCGGTTTCGTGCGCTCTGTTACCTTGTTCAGAATCAACCTGCTGCCACAACTTGAAATATAGTCCGAAACAAAAACCAATTCAACTATTTAAATTAGGAGAACCAAAGTGACACAAAATATCATAGCCGAAACCAGAAAACTACGTGGAGTTCCCCCCTTACCTCCTGAAGCAGCCCAACGCTTGGGAAAAATACATGGTACTTACAGTCAGGGCTACGAAGTAGGAACTACTACCGAAGACTTGGAAGCAATTCTACCTAAATTAAATGCAGTTTCAGCCGACTTGCTCGGATTTGCATTAGAAGGAGTAGGTACGGGTTTAGCACAACGAGATTTACTTGTACCTATTGATCATAATCGAGTAGAAACTTTTGTTAAAGGCCCTGGGGCTGCTTATGAGAACTTTGTGTTTGTAGGGTTAGGTTTAATGCTGGGCAGAAAAAAGTTGCCTATCGAACCCTACTTAAAATCACTTAGCTTAACCAGAAGTTGGTTAGTACTCGATGGCTATGGCTTTCAACATGGTTTCACCCATTGGCAAGATTATCTCCAAGGTCAACCGATACCAAAACCACTGACTGGCTATGCTTGTCAAGTTTTTGATCAAGGTATGGGGCGTAGCATTTGGTTTATTGACGGTACTGATGTCACTCGGATACCCCAAACGATCGCTAATTTCCCACCAGAAAGACAAGTGAATCTGTGGGGGGGACTTGGTTATGCTTGTGCTTATGCTGGTGGTGTTGATCGGTCTACTTTGGAAGCTTTAAAAATAGCAGCAGGATCTTATGATTTGATTTTGGCTCAAGCAGCAGCTATAGCCGCCAAGTCACGTCAACTACTTGGGAACCCATCCATCTACACAGAATTGGCTTGTCAGGTTTTCTGTGGGATGGGAAGTGAGGCTGCTACTGAGACTATAGACAAAATATTAGAAAATCTCTCTACTAACACCGCGACACCAGATCAAGAAAACTGGCAACCTTACCGCATACATTTAATACATCAGAGTAGAGTTGTTTTGTTGGCATGAAGATTGGGGATCGGGGAGCAGGGATTGGGTATCAGGAATTATAACTTAGCAGCTAATCCATAATCCACCTGTGTTTGCTGATTTTTATCTCGTGGTCGATATTTTATCTCTTCATTGTCAGAGTCTGTCTTGAAAATAGGTAAAAGTTAAAAAAAGTTTAAACAGGAGAATCAAAATGACACAAACAGAACAGACAGTAGAAAAAACCCAAAGGGATCAAATGGATCCTTGGCTTGCTTCATTATTGAAAGCCAGAGAAGTACGCGGAATTCAAGCCCTTGATCCTGCAACAAAGCAGCGATTTGTGAAGGTGCGACGGGCGGTATTGGGAATTAACGAGTTAGTTGCTAGTGGCGAAAAACCAGAAGCCATTTTAGCCAAATTGGAGACAATGGAGCCTGAGTTACTTGGATTTGCGCTAGAAGGAGTAGGGATGGCGCTGACCAAGCAGGATGTGTTTACACCTGGTGAATTAAACCGAGTAGAAGCTTTTGTTGCAGGCACGAGTATAACTTACCAAATTATGGTGTTTTTAGGGGTGGGTGCGCTGCTAGCAACCGATAAATTACCACTTGAGCCATTCATCACATCTTATTTAGAACCATTTAATCCTTTACGGGTGTGGGCGATCGCTGATGGTTATGGCTTTCAATCTGGTATGCTGCACTGGCAAGACTATCTCTATGGTCAACCAAGACCTGAATACTTCTCTGGCTATACTAGTCGTATTTTTGACCAAGGCTTAGGGCGTAGTATTTGGTTAATAGATGCTGGTAATGTCACTCATATCCAAGAAACAATTGCTACTTTTTCTCCTAGCAGACAGGCGGATTTGTGGTGTGGTATTGGCTATGTATGCAGTTCTATCGGTGGTGTGCAACGTGAAACTCTAGAAGCTTTAGGAACCGCAGCCGGAGCTTA
Source organism: Fischerella muscicola SAG 1427-1 = PCC 73103 (assembly GCF_000317245.1). GTDB lineage: Bacteria > Cyanobacteriota > Cyanobacteriia > Cyanobacteriales > Nostocaceae > Pelatocladus > Pelatocladus muscicola_A. The sequence goes on along the minus strand of NZ_AJLJ01000114.1, from coordinate 5,843 downwards.
TCTACCAGCATTAGCCCAAGGAGCAGCCTGTGCTGCTAAGTTCCGCAGAATGCTAGGCACACCAGCAGCCCATGTTGAATTAGCTCATACAATTCTATCTGAGCTAGTTGCTAATGCCGCAGATACTACAGACTTGATTGAAGAGAAATTACCGAATATTGGCGCAACACCAGTTCAGTCTTTGTGGCAAAACTACCGAGCTTATCTTATCTGTAGCTAAGGTGCTTGTAGTGAGTGCTTTAGCGTTCAATCAAGCACTAAAGTGCTTACTAAAAAACTTGAATCAGCAATTATAAACTTTTAAGCTAGCAAAAGGATAGCAATGAATACAATTGCACAACAACTTGAATACGATGTTGTGATTATGGGTGCAGGATATGCAGGAGTCTGTCAAGCTCGTCATTTACTGCTCAAAATCCCTAATATCCGACTTGCTATCATTGATCCCCGTTCCCAAGATCCATCTGAAGTCAACCACAGACCAGGTGAATCAACCTTGGAAGCGGCGTCTATGTTTCTCTTTAGCGAGTTAGGTCTTCATGATTATCTACTGGAAGAGCATACCCATAAAGCAGGCCTTAACTGGCATTGGCCAAAAGATGTAGACAAAACAGAATCATTAGATGACTATTACAACATCTGGGTTAACCGACAACTAACAATTCCATCTTTTCATTTGAATCGCTTGAAGTTTGATCTAGATGTGCTTGAGATGAGCAAGCAGATGGGAGCGCACTTCTATAATGGTCGTGTTGTTGATGTAAACTTAACTCCAGGAGATGAACATAATACTGTTAAGGTTAAACTGCACAATGATTACATATATTTAAAAGCAAAACACTTAATAGATGCAGCAGGTCGCAAGTTTATCATTGGGCGTAAAACTGATAACCTTTTATTGAATCCCAAAGAATTACCTGTTAATATTAAACCAAGTTCGGGATGGGTGTTAGTCAAGAATGTAGACCGCACTATTTTTGACAACAGTGTGTATTCTACAGAGAGTTTGGAAAGCCGTTACTATGCTACCAATCATTGGATGGGCAAAGGTCACTGGTTATGGATGATTCCCGTTGACAGCCAATCAAAAGAGTTATCAGTGGGACTGCTTCATCATCCAGACATAATTCCATCTGAATTGGTTAACACCAAAGAAAAGTTTTATGCTTTTATCAAAGCTAACCATAATCTAGTTTACAAAGTCCTCCAGAGTGGCGAACACGTTGAGTTTAATTACTGGCCGAGGATCGCTCATACAAGTAAAAAGCTGTTTTCTCGTGACAATTGGTATGTCATAGGAGATGCAGCCAGCAACTTTGATGCGCTATATAGTACTGGAACAACAATGTCTTGTATAGCGATCGAGTCTGTAACTGAGATTATTCGTGCCAAGCTGGCAAATGAAAAAGATGCTGAAAAGAAACGCGAGGCTTACCATCACTTTAATCTTGCCCTTGCTCGCTTTATGAACGTTGCTGTTAGCAGTCAGGAAAAGCAAGTTGGTAACGCCAGTATCATGAGTTGGCGGCTCTATGGGAACTATATGGCATGGTTTAACACATTACTACCAATATATGTTGGTAAGTGGCACTTAGACTTACTGTTTTCTCGTCTGGCTCTGATATTTTTCAAACTTAATGGTAGTTTTTGGGTGGATACTTACAAACAGCTGAGTTATTTGGCTGAACGGGGGACAAATATTGGATTTATGGATCAGCTACGAGCCGATCAGTTAATCGGAGGTTATCATCCAGATAAATTTTTTGATAACTTTCTGGAGAATGCAAAATTAGAGCCTAGCAAACTTAATGTTTTTGCAGGACTTAGAGCCTACTGTTTCTATATAGTAATTTGGTTTATTATGTGGCAATGGAAAGGATTCGGCCCTATTGGCTTGCTTAGACCCCGCAACATTTTCCAGATTGTGCGTCTGCTGTCGACAGGGGTAGTAATGGCGATCGCAGAATTAACTCACAAACTTAAGCTGCTTGGTCAGCCCACAAATAGTATTGTTGCTAAAACACGTGAAGAGTTCAAGAGTTATCACTATCAATCAAGGCTACAAAATTGGGTTGGTAGTAGTGAGGTTTAGAATCACTTAATTAATCTGCGTTGTTTGAAGTAATACCAAATTGGTATGACAGGTATTGACATCAACTCAGGAGGGATTGTTAGCTTCACACAATAAAAATTATCAAAAGTCTAAGATGAAAGTTATTGAACTCCAAAATGGATTTGGTATAGAGTCACTAAAGCTCACTGAGCGTCCAATACCCAAAGTCAGTTCAGGACAGGTATTGATCAAAATGCAAGCTGCTTCACTGAACTACAGGGACTTAATCATCATAAACGGCACTCTGGGACTGAAACATCCCTTGCCATTCATTCCTTTGTCTGATGGTGTGGGAGAAGTAGTTGAAGTCGGGGAAGGTGTAACCCGCGTTAAAACAGGCGATCGCGTCGCAGGAATCTTCTTTCAAAACTGGCTATCCGGTGAACTAGGCGAGATGCACCCACCATCATCACTAGGTGGTGCGTTATTATACGGTGGCGCTTTGACAGATACTTTATATGGTAAAGAACTACCCGACGCGCAAATCCAATCATTGCTTGGCAATGTATTAGACGGCGTACTAGCAGAGTACATTGTATTACCTGAGTATGGAGTTGTACATGTACCTGAACATCTCACCAATGAAGAAGCTGCTACACTCCCCTGTGCAGCTGTCACTTCTTGGAACGCAGTTGTCACCTCTGGCGGTGTCAAAGCTGGTGACACAGTTTTGGTACTAGGAACAGGGGGTGCATCTCTGTTTGCTCTCCAATTTGCTCAACTCTCAGGTGCGCGTGTGATTGCAACTTCAAGCAGTGATGAGAAGATAGAAAAATTACATCAATTAGGTGTTTTAGATACAATAAACTATAAAAAAACACCAGATTGGGGCAACTGGGTACAAGAAGTCACCGGAGGTGTTGGTGTTGACCTGGTTGTAGAAGTTGGTGGCCCTGGTACTCTCAACGAGTCACTACGTGCTGTTCGCTACGGCGGTAAAATTAGCTTTTTTGGTTCTTTGACTGGCGGTGGTGGTGTTGTCAACACAGGTGCAATATTTCTGAAAAGTTTGCAATTGCAAGGAATTTATGTCGGTTCACGGGAAATGTTTGAGGAAATGAACCGCGCGATCGCCTTGCATAAAATGCGACCGATTGTTGATCGCGTCTTTGCTTTTGAGGAAATAGGTGAAGCCTTGGTATATGAAGCAAGTGGCGCACACTTCGGTAAGATTTGTATTCGTTTTTAAGAGGAGGAAGTTTAAAGACACTGCAAAAATGCTCGATTTTTTCATTGCAAGTATGCAACTTGCTCAAATCAAAACACTTTAGTTAAACAATTCAGGAGAAATATATGGAAGCTGTTGATGTCAAAATTTCAGATGAGCGCGTGCAAACCCTTAACTATACAGTTACACGGGTAATTGTATCTTCAGACAAACCATTTGATGAGGTCATCAATGCGATTGAATCTATAGTTGGCGATGGAAAATATAGCGTCTTTGAAGAACTTGTTGATGCAAAAGCTCCTTTTGAACAAGTCAAAGCTGTGCTGGAATCAATGTTAGGTCAAAGCGGTTTCATGAAATTTGCCATGTTTGACATGGGTGCGCTTTTATCATTGATGGGTAAACCCAAGAATGTCAAACTTTATCTGCTAGGTAATCCCCTGATTGCAAACCAAATGATTGAACAAAATCCTGCGGTTGGTCTTTACGTACCACCAAGATTGCTTGTTTATGACGATTATGATGGTAAAACTCATATTGCTTATGACAAGCCATCATCAATGTTGTCTCAATTCGACAACGGATTTATTTTAAAAGTTTCTCAAATGCTTGATCAACGCTTCCAAGAAGCAGCAACTGCTATTGCTTGAAACTTGGATTACTAAATCTTTTGATTTAAAAGCTGTCAGACCTCTCAAACTTCAATCTCCACTCCGATATTTGCAAGCGATCGCCATCGCTAGAAGCTATCTAAATAAGGTTGAAAGAGATAGCGATCGCTTTTCTTAAAATAAAATTTCTTTCTTGGAAATCCATAAGTGCAGTTTTTTTGCGTAAAAACGCAGAGTAACACAGAGTTTTTCATAGTTCGATCTGATCATCTTTTATTAAGTGATAAGGATAATCCTCAATGTTTATAAACGCTAAAAAATTAATTTTCCAGAGGCAAATTAAGTCAATTATTGCACCTGCTTTTGGTATCACAATCCTATTGATTACATGGCATTTACTCAGCTTAAATCCTGAAACATCACTGCCTTCTCCATATCAAGTTATAACTAATACTTGGGGTTTAATCATCGATCCATTTTTTAACAAAGGAGGCAATAATCAAGGATTTTTTTGGCTGATTCTTGCTAGTCTTGAACGAGTTATTTTAGGCTATTCTTTAGCAGCATTTGTAGGAATTTCTATTGGTTTTATCATCAGTTTGAATAGGTTTATTAGAGAAGCAATTGACCCCATCATTCAACTGTTGCGTCCAGTTGCACCTCTGGCTTGGCTACCTCTTGCTCAGGCTATCTTCCTGAAACCAGATCCCTCAGCAATCTTTGTAATTTTTATTACGGCAATTTGGCCAATTATCCTCAATACTGCCTTGGGTGTACAGCTTATTCCTAGAGATTACAGCAATGTCTCTAAAATTTTAGGACTGACAGTTTTTGAGAATTTTTTCAGAATTCTATTACCTGCCACACTTCCCTATATTTTTACAGGATTAAGGATTGCGCTTGGCTTGTCTTGGTTAGCTGTGGTTGCAGCCGAGATGCTGCTGGCTTACGACGGAATAGGCTTTTTCATCATAGATGCTTACAACAACTCAAATATTAGTGAACTCATCTTGGCAATTATTTACTTAGGTGGAGTTGGTTTATTTCTAGACAAGATCATGGCTTATCTATCGTTCAAATTAACTCCACAAGAGTAAGCTTTCAAGACAGAACATATAAGGAGAATAAACTATGTCTAGTTATGTTGAAATTAGAGGAATAGAAAAGGAATTTAAATTATCCGACGGTAGCAAAAATCTTGTCCTCAAAAACATAGATTTAAATATCAGACCAGGAGAATTTGTTTCCTTGATTGGTCATTCAGGTTGTGGCAAATCTACCTTACTCAATATTGTGGCTGGATTAGATAAACCAACCCAAGGCTATGTACAAGTTGATGGTCAGCTAGTACGTAGACCTGGTTCGGATCGCATGATGGTGTTTCAGAACTATTCTCTCTTACCTTGGTTAACGACTTGGGACAATGTTGCTTTAGCTGTCAATAAGGTAATGCGCCACAAATCCAAAAAAGAACGCCATCAGTTGATTGCTCATAACTTGGAAATGGTGGGGCTGAAAGATGCCATTCGCAAGAAACCAACACAACTTTCTGGAGGGATGAAACAACGAGTGGCGCTGGCGCGTGCCTTAGCTATTAAGCCCAAGCTGCTATTGTTAGATGAACCATTTGGAGCTTTAGATGCACTCACCCGTGGTAATCTGCAAACTGAATTGATGCATATCTGCAATACAAATAATATCACTGCCATGATGGTGACTCATGATGTGGATGAAGCACTATTACTCTCTAATCGCGTCGTGATGTTGAAAAATGGCCCCGGCGCAACCATTGATCAAGTCTTGGAAGTATCCTTTCCCCATCCTCGATACCCAACGGAGATTATGGATAGTACCAAATATCATGGACTCCGCCATGAACTCATGCAATTCCTGCATAAACAACAGCAAGTCAAGTATATAGAAAGCCAAATTGTCACAACTTAGCCCGATT
>NZ_AJLJ01000113.1 GCF_000317245.1 Fischerella muscicola SAG 1427-1 = PCC 73103 | reverse complement strand
CGATTCAGTCCCGATCCAGTTTAGTATGTCATGTTCGTAGTAAGGACTAAAGTCCTTAAAATTGAGCGATAAATCGCTCACTACAAACCTCTCATAATTAATGACACAGACCATTAGACTTATCCGAAAATTAGGTTTTGACCTTTGCTGTACAAGGCTTTGATGCTCATTTGCGGATATGTCTATTAGTTCCTCACTATATAAACTTTGATGGGTAAATCAATTTTGAAACTCATTCCTCATTTCTCCTCCTCTGTGTCCTCTGCGGTTTTTTATTTAATTCATCAGGCAAATCAAGTAGATAGATTGCAGTTTTTATTCACTTTCAACAGGTGAATTGATATGACAAAATTTTCGAGACGCAAATTTTTAGTAACAACAAGTGCAGCAGCCCTGCTGACTCAAACCATAAGCCATCGTGCTACCTCTGGCTCCACTTTTACCCAGCTGAGTTCAGGTGTATATGCTGGCTACAGCGATAGTCCTGAGGCAACAAAAGCCACTCTGGGCTTCGTCCCCGTGACCAGCTGCTCTCCTTTAATCATCGCCAAAGCTAAAGGCTTTTTTGCTAAGTATGGTATGCCTGATATCCAGGTTCTAAAGCAGCCTTCTTGGGCTGTTCAACGGGACAAACTGATGTTAGGTTCAGCCGATGGTGGTTTGGATGGTGCCCATTTACTCTTTCCCATGATATACCTGATCGCTACGGGAGAGATTAGCTATGGTCGTAAAATTCCCATGTATATCTTGGCTCGCCTAAATGTGAATGGACAGGGGATTTCACTTGCCAATGCCTATAAAAATTTAAACCTGGGTTTAGACGGCTTTGCTCTCAAATCAGTTTTGGCTCAAAAGGCTTTACATGGAGAAATTTCTCGCTTTGCTATTCCCTATCGACGGGTAACAGGGGATTTTTTCATGCGCTGGTGGCTAGCTTACGCTGGTATTGACCCAGAACGAGATGTATCCCTGACCGTAGTACCACCGCCGCAAATGGTAGCGAATATGCGGGGTGGTACGATGGAAGGCTTTTGTGTGGTCGATCCTTGGCATCATCGTTTAATCAAACAGAAGCTTGGATATTCAGCTGTAACTACTGGCGAGTTGTGGAACAATCACCCGGAAAAAGCACTTGCAATGCGTGGTGATTGGGTAGATAAGCATCCCAAGGCGGCTAAAGCACTTCTAGCAGCAGTTTTGGAAGCTCAAATGTGGTGTGACAAAGCAGAAAATAAGGAGGAAATGTTTCAGATTCTGTCACAGCGACAGTGGATGGGAATAAAAAGTGATTTACTGCGCGATCGCTTGTTAGGTAAATTTGATTATGGAAATGGGCGTGTAGTAGAAAATAGTCCTCATGCGATTAAATTCTGGCGTGAGAATGCTTCTTATCCTTACAAAAGTCATGATTTGTGGTTTTTAATTGAAGATATGCGCTGGGGATATCGCTCACCGGAATTTGAAACAAAACCTTTAATCGAGGCTGTAAATCGCGAAGATTTGTGGCGAGAAGCAGCAAAATTCATCGGTCAAGAAAAGGCAATTCCACCCAGTACATCACGAGGTGTAGAGAAATTTTTTAATGGTTTGGAATTTGATCCTGAAAATCCTCAAGCCTATTTAAATTCTCCTAAAATTAGACAAATTTAATTAATTATTCGCAACACAACATTTCTGATTGATTGTGAATATATTCTATTGCTGCTAATTACTACTTTAAGGAAAGTTACAAAATGAAGCATAGGAACATTGTAGGAGGATATCTATCTAGCTTATTTGATCGCCAGTTGATGCCAACTGCCTTTAAAGTAGCGCTGTTCATAGGATCTCTCTTATTCACGATCAATCATGGTTGGGCATTGTTAACTGGGCAGATGACATCTGAACGTTGGATTTCTGGAACTTTGACTTACATTGTTCCTTATATGGTCAGTATTCATGGTCAATACATTGGTAGAAAAGGACGCATTCAAAAAAATGGTAAACAGTAATGAATACAGGACTTACGCAAAAATTCTCAAAAACCTTAATTTATTGTAGACGCGCTGCGGCTTGCCGTAGGCTACCGCCAAGAGGCCAAGAATTCTTAGAGTGTGCGTAA
>NZ_AJLJ01000112.1 GCF_000317245.1 Fischerella muscicola SAG 1427-1 = PCC 73103 | reverse complement strand
ATGCGTAAGTCCTAGAAGACAATTTACATGAAAAATTTAAAAAAATAATGTCAAGATAATGGTTTGACAAACTTGTTTACTTAAGGAAGACAATTATATGCTTTTCCTTCTGGTGTATTCATACCTTTACCTTATTAATTGTTAATCTTGTATCTACAAAAAAATGAGAAATAAAGGCTCTACTCATGAGACTATTATTATTAATAAATGTACCAATCTCAATTGTGTTTATATTCAGTTTTTTTAGTAAGTTCCCTTTTGAGATAGTACTCACAGAATTAATTGTTTTGAATATAGCAATCATATTATTCGCATCTTCTGGATATGGTTCAGCTTCCTTCAGCTTTGATTCAATAGTCGCTAGTCAAACATTTATTCAAACTGAGGTAAAAATAGACAATTCGATACAAACACAAGTGAAAAAGTGGTGTCAAGAAAATGGTTGGACAGATTTATTTGTTCAAAAAGAACGGTTTTATGCTTTTCCTCCGAGTGCTGTAATACCTCTACCAATACCAATAGAAGTGACTGAAAAAATAACAAGAGAGCTACGTAGAAGAAGTTTATTATTTCTACTTATTTTATTCAGCCAAATAGTTATTATTTTTAATAATATGTTGAATTTGCCGCTATGGTTAGCGTTGGTTTTAGTAATTTTTTTAGGCATTTTTATACTAATTAACGAATTATGGGATTGGTTATGTTTTTATAAAGAATAAAATTGTATTTAGAAGAAAATTTTTGTGACAAAAAGTTTCTGTTCTATACATTTAGTATTGATCTAATTGGACAATATTGTGTTTCTAAAAACAACAAATCAACACCAAGGATTTAGGAGGTCTAATGTCTCTATTTGATTGGTTTGAAAATCGAAGGAAATCTGGCTCTCTAATTTGGGAACGCCAAGAGCGTGATATTTCTGATGGATTATGGAGTAAGTGTAGTGCTTGTGAAATTTTAGTTTACACCAAAGAGTTACGAGCTAATCAGATGGTTTGTCAAGAGTGTGGACATCATGAGCAGGTATATAGCGATGAGCGCATCCTGCAATTGATTGATGCCAAAACCTGGATACCCTTGGATGAGGAACTGTATCCATCTGATCCACTACAGTTTCATGATCGTAAAGCCTACAGCGCTCGTCTAGCAGAAACCCAAAAAAAGACTGGTTTAGTGGATGCTGTGCAAACTGGTTTTGGTCAAATTGAAGGTTTACCAGTTGCCCTTGGTGTCATGGATTTCCGATTCATGGGTGGTAGCATGGGTTCTGTAGTTGGAGAAAAGCTGACTCGTCTGATTGAAAGAGCAACCTCCAAACAATATCCTGTAATTATTGTCTGCACCTCTGGTGGCGCGAGGATGCAAGAAGGAATGTTAAGCCTGATGCAGATGGCCAAAATTTCAGGCGCTTTAGAATATCATCGTGCTGCTGGTCTGCTTTACATTCCGATTCTGACTCATCCAACTACAGGCGGTGTCACAGCCAGTTTTGCAATGTTGGGTGACATCATCATTGCAGAACCAAAGGCGACGATTGGCTTTGCTGGTCGTCGAGTCATTGAGCAAACACTGCGGGAGAAGTTACCTAATGATTTTCAGACTGCTGAGGATCTCTTACATCACGGTTTTGTTGATATCATCATTCCCCGCACCGAACTTAAGAAGAATCTAGCGCAGTTGATTTCTTTACATCAACCTATTTCAACTACACATTCTATGGTGCAGTGGGAAGCAATGGCTTTAAGCTCCACTTAGTCTCAATTAAACCAAGGTATTCACAATATTAAATTAATTGCAAACTATGGTAACTACTGAGCGCAAACCACTACTTTTAGACTTTGAAAAGCCTTTAGTTGACTTGGAGTTTCGCATCGACAAGATTCGTGAACTTGCAAAAGAAAATGGTGTGGATATTGGCGAGCAGATTTGCCAATTAGAAGCACAGGCTATGCAACTACGTCAGGGAATTTTCAGTAATCTTTCACCGTCCCAAAAACTGCAAATAGCTCGCCATCCTCGTCGTCCTAGTACTCTTGATTACATTAAAGCAATTAGTGATACATGGATAGAACTACATGGCGATCGCGGTGGTTCGGACGATCCAGCTTTAGTTGGAGGTATAGCAAAGCTAGCTGGAAGACCTGTAGTCATGTTGGGACACCAAAAGGGTCGAGATACAAAAGATAATGTTGCACGTAATTTCGGTATGGCTGCACCGGGGGGCTATCGTAAGGCGATGCGATTGATGGAACACGCCAACCGATTCGGAATGCCAATTTTAACTTTTATTGATACGCCAGGTGCTTGGGCTGGTGTGCAAGCAGAACATCAAGGTCAAGGAGAGGCGATCGCATACAATTTGCGGGAAATGTTTAGATTAGATGTTCCTATTATCTGCACAGTGATTGGCGAGGGCGGTTCTGGTGGTGCATTAGGTATTGGTGTTGGCGATCGCTTATTGATGTTTGAACATGCTGTTTATACTGTTGCTACCCCTGAAGCTTGTGCTGCTATCCTTTGGAAAGATGTTAGCAAAGCACCTCAAGCCGCAGTTGCTCTGAAAATTACTGCACAAGACCTAAAAAGTTTAGGAATTCTCAACCAAATTTTGCCAGAACCTCCTAGTGGCGCTCACTCTGATCCCCTTACAGCAGCAAAAATTCTCAAGCAGGGACTGTTGCAAAATTTAGAGGAATTAACTCAAATGACTAGTCAACAGCGGCGCCAAATGCGTTATCAAAAATTCCGCCAAATAGGTGTTTGGAATCTGTAAACATCGCGATCGCAAAAATATGAAAAATAAGAGTGAGCAAACAGAAAACCATAGGAAAGACCACTTTTTTTCAACCAATAAGGTTGATGCAATCCTTGCTGGTGCGATGCAAGAGTTTTTAGCAAAAGGCTATACTGGCACAACAATGGATAAGGTGACAGCAGCAGCAGGTGTATCCAAAAGAACAGTTTACAGCTACTTTCAAGATAAAGAAAGATTATTCACTGCATTGATTGAACGACTGTTACAGAAAAATTATCGAGCAGTATTTAATTCTCAAGAACCGCAATTTTTTCAAGGAGAACCTCGAATTGTTCTACGCTACTTAGCAAAAAATATTGTAGAGCGTATTAATTATGAACAGCAATTGATGAATTTATTTAGATTAATTATTGGTGAATCAGGACGATTTCCATTACTAGCACAAGTTTTCGTTGACAACGTAGATAAACCTGCTTTGAATATTCTGACTCAATATTTTGTAAATCATCCAGAACTTCAAATAGCTGACCCAGAGGCAACTGCACGTCTTTTTCTTGGCTCTTTACTGTATTTTACAATTGTTCAGAATATGTTGTACGGTCAAGAAATTTTACCTATGGAGCATGACCGCTTGATTAATAGCTTGGTTGACTTAATAACTATTAATAAAATTTCCTAAAGTATAGCAATTACAAATGAGTTGTAAACAAATCTATTCTCTGTTGTTTCTTTATTAATAGTGAATTCATGAATCAAATCAGCTCACTGCAAAACCGTTTCTACTAACTTACATTTGTCTTGGCTACAACTTATTGATAGGAAAATCAATAATGAAATATCTGACACCAATTAAGCCCAGTCACAAAGATGATTTATTAAATAGAACCTATGTTCAAATCCAGCAAGAGGTACTGACAATTTCTACCTTTGTCATACATTCTGTTTCTCCAACATTATTTGCAGGTAACTGGTCTTTATTCCGTGAGGTTTTTTTGGTAGATAATCAAGTCAGTCGCGAAGTGAAAGAAGCAATCAATCTCGCGGTATCTAAACTGAACACTTGTCCTTATTGTGTTGATGCTCATAGTATCATGTTATCAGGTCTGAAGCACCATAAGGTTGCAATTGCAATAGTTAAAAATGATCTCAATGCTATTGCAGATCCCAAATTTAGAAGCATCGTTGAATGGGCATTATCTTCTAATCAACCGAACCATCCACTTCAGTTAAATCCACCCTTCAACTATATAGAAGCACCAGAAATTATTGGTGCAGCCTTAAATTTTCATTATACTAATCGGTTAGTAAATATATTTCTGAATAAAGCATTTATTCCCCTACCTTTTGGGAAAGGAATTGCTAATTGGGTAGTTCGCAAAGTTATGATCAAAACTGGGCTAGTCGGTAGATCAAGAAACGCTGGTAAATCTCTGGTACTGCTACCAGAGGCCAATCTTCCTGATGATTTTAAATGGGCAGCGTCAAACCCATTTATCGCCCAAGCTTTATCGAGATATACAGTAGTCATTGAGGAAAGCATTCGCAAGTTTGTCTCGCCGGATGTTCAGAGTTTTGTTGAACAGAACATTAGTAAGTGGGACGGACAAGATAAAGGAATCAGTAGACAGTGGGTTGAAACTTTAATGGACGGATTAGATTTGCAATCGAAAGCGATCGCAAAACTAGCGTTACTGACAGCCTTTAGCTCGTTTCAGGTGGATCAAACAGTGATTGATGAGTTCAAGACTTACTTTTCATTAGATGAGCAATTGCTAGCAGTTGTGGCGTGGGCAAGTTTCTACACTGCACGTATGATTGCAAGCTGGACAAGATTACCAGCTTTGTTACTATAGCGACTTTCTATTTCTTCTAAAAAACCAAAATTAGTTGAGAGCGGAAAATCATTTCAACCAAGGACTTGATCAATTTCGGCTAATTTCTGTTGCAGTAAGGTCTTTAATTCTTGAAGTTGGGCGCTACTCGCATCTACTAAAGATGCTGACGATAGCGTATTAATTTTTTGAATAACAGCTTTTACTTCTTTTGACTCTGATTTTGCTGGCGTTAGATAGTTAGCTTTGATTTGTTTGATGATGTCACGTGTTTCGGGTACAGTGAGGTTTTCTTTTAGTACCCTGTCTGTAGCTTGCACACGTTCCTTCTCTGCTTGTTGCTCAGACGTACCTAATGCTTTAGCAGATAATGTTGCCAATGCCAATGCGTGCGCGCCTTTGAGTCCGCGATGACGAATCGCGTCTTTCAAATCTTGAGGTAAAGATAGCATTGGTAGGAGATTTGTTTTTACCGATGCAGGATTCAATCCTAATTCGAGCAGCACTAGCAGTAAATTCTGCTCTAAACCAGTCACTCCTAGTCCTTCTAACCCCTGCTGTTGCTCCTCTACACTCACAGCGATGAGTTGTGTTAGTTCTTTGATTTTGCGATCGCGCTCGATACGCTTGAGTGCAGTTGCAAGCATAGTAGAGATTTCATCTATTGCTAATCCAGTAGACTTGTTAACTTCTTTAACGATTGCTTCGGCTTTATCTAAAGGGTTTAAGTCCTCAAAACCAAGAAATGTCATCAGTGATGATTGATCCAAATCCTTGGGCATTGGTACGACAACAGCCCGAATGGTTTTCCACTCAAGTAGTTTTGCGGCTTCAGTACGCAGCTGCCCATCCAAGAGCATATAGCGAGCATTGTCTTGAGGTACAAGAATAATGGGTGTAATCTGTCCGTGTTTTTTTAACAGTCGCGCCTTAGCTTGAATTGATTCTGATGTGATTGTTTGTCGAGGTTGATTGGGGTTGGGATCAATTAAGCTTACATCTATTTCTGCTTCTCCCGATTGATTTTGGAGTTGTTCTCGCAGAAGAGCTAGTTCTGCTTCTAATTCTGGAGACTGTATGACTCGCAAACGTTCTACTTCAGCTTGCAGTTCGATTATTTTCTTTTCTTGCTCAGTTTTTTGAACCGCTCCCTTAAATTTATCACCAATAGTCGGCAAATTCCGTGCCATTATTTCTCCTTCTGCTTAATTAAACTAATTAAGTCATCAGCAATTTGTTTAAAATCTTTGCAGGCTGGATGCTTAGATCGATATTCGTGTAAAGGTAATCCGTGGGCGCTGGCATTTTTAAATTCGTTTGAGTTGCGAATTTTAGAATAAAGTTTAATGCCTAGCTGTTCGGAAATATTTGGCAATTGGGCAAGATACTGCCTGTGCATTGCTACACCATCATCGTACATGCTAGGTACAAAACCCAAAATAGGGGGTTTGGGGTCAAGCTGCAATTCTTCAGAAGTAGTGATACACCACTCTACCAGTTCTGCTGAACCAGAAATTGCCTTCATCTCTAGTTGTATTGGTACTAATATATGAGTTGAGGCAGCTAAAGCATTGACATTCAGCATCCCTAGAGTTGCCGGGCAATCTAGGATAATTAAATCATGAGGTAATGGATATTTGTGAAGCCTGTCTGCCAAAGTATATTCTCCGCGTTTGCGAATTACCAATTCATTTGCTATTTCTGCAAGTATCGGATGTCCTTGACAAACTTCGACTTTTGAATTGCCCCATGCTGGTACTAATGACCAATTACCTTTAAAATCTTTTGATAAAATTTGCACCATCGTATTCGGTGCTTCAACTGCTGACAAACCACAAAACACATCTAGCGATCGCTGTGGGTCTAAATCCAGCAAAGCTACCTTGTATTTTCGCCGACTGATTTCATAAGCTAGATGTACGGACAAAGTGCTTTTGCCTACACCACCAGCGTTTGCCAGGATTGCAAGAATTACCTGCGTCATAAAATCACCAGCACCTGAAGAAGTGTACTCAAAAATATACCTGAATTCTGGAAATTTTCAACCACTGCTGCTTTAGAAATTAAATACTACACTGCGGTTACTTTACGCCATTGTATAAAAGATAAACATCCAAAGTGCTGCCGTCAAGCATCATCAGCGCCAGTGCTGTTTTTTCTGGATAAATACCAATTTGCAATAAAGAATGCACCAGATAAATTCTGTTGAGACGCGATTTATCGCGTCTCATATTCTGAATGTGTCGCAAACATTTTTTGAATCGGTATAATGTTTATCTGTCGAATTTTAAAATTCGACATTATTTTGCTAACGTCAACTTCTAATACTATTTCACTTTTTTGATGAATGTGGTAGCGATCGCTTGTTGATTGACAATAGATGATTGGTAGAAAGAAATTTTCGCAAAGCTACTAGGTTGACAATACTACTTTTGTTGGTAGATGCAGGTTTGTACTTTCCTCACTTAACTGTGCAAGTTTGCTAGCGATCGCATCAACATTTTTCTTAGCATCACCAAATAACATACGAGTATTGTTCTTATAAAACAAAGGGTTTTCCACTCCGGCGTAACCACTAGCCATACTACGCTTCATGACCACAATCGTACCAGCCTGCCAAACTTCTAGTACTGGCATTCCAGCAATTGGGCTATTTGGGTTTTCTAGAGCGCTAGGATTAACAGTATCGTTAGCACCAATCACCAAAACAACATCAGTTTTTGAGAAGTCGGAGTTAATCTCATCCATTTCTAGTACGATGTCGTAGGGTACATTGGCCTCAGCCAAAAGAACATTCATGTGTCCAGGCATTCGCCCAGCCACCGGATGGATGCCAAAGCGAACCTCAACGCCGCGATCGCGTAGCAGCTTAGTAATCTGTGACACAGCATGTTGAGCCTGAGCTACTGCCATACCATAGCCAGGCACAATAATCACACTCTTAGCGTTGTGCAAAATTTCGACAGTATCTTCAACTGTTGTTGTGTTGACTTCACCTGGATGTTGTTCATCCCCTGTGATAGTAGCGGCACCTGTTTCTACGCCAAAGCCTCCCAAGATAACGCTGAGGAATGAACGGTTCATTGCCTTACACATGATATAGCTGAGGATTGCACCACTACTACCCACCAACGCACCTGTAACAATTAACAGATCGTTTGATAACATGAAGCCAGCAGCGGCGGCAGCCCAGCCAGAATAGCTATTGAGCATTGAGATTACAACGGGCATATCAGCGCCACCGATGGCCATGACTAAATGAATGCCCAACACTGAGGCGATCGCGGACATAATTAACAATGGTTGTATTCCACTTCCGTTTGCTGTTGTCAAGAACTGCACACCCAACCATACAGAAGCCCCAATTATTCCCAAGTTGATTAAGTGGCGCCCTGGTAAAAGTAGAGGTTTGCTACTGATAATACCCCGCAATTTACCAAAGGCAATTATCGAACCTGTGAAAGTCACAGCACCGATAAACACACCCACAAAAATTTCTATTTGGTGGATTGTAGACTCAACAGGGGAGATATTTAATGATTCTTGTAAATTATTGGCAATTCCCACTAGGACTGCTGCTGCACCAACAAAGCTATGTAAAATGGCTACCAACTCTGGCATTGAGGTCATCGCCACACGAGAAGCTACGATTGTACCGATCACAGTTCCTGGGATAACGACTGATGCCAAAGTCGGATATGCTGTCAAATCGAGTGAAAGTGCAGTAGCAATAAAGGCGATCAGCATCCCAACAATGCCGTAAATATTGCCTTTGCGAGCAGTTTCTTGATCAGATAGTCCCCCAAGGCTCAGAATAAATAAGGCGCTAGCCAAAATATACGCTGCTGTCAGTAGGTTATTAGGCATAGTTTCCGATACTTTATTTGCTAACGTTTGCAAAAAACTACATTCAGTAGAGACTTATCTCGATAAGGCGTAGTTAGCATTCTACTTTTGGAACATTCTGAGCATACGCTGGGTGACTAGGAAACCACCACAAATGTTAATTGTTCCAATCAAGATCGCGATCGCACCGAGGATAGTGGTGGGTGAACTCGATACCTCAGAGATTTGGAGCATACCACCAATAATAATGATGCCGCTAATCGCATTAGTGACGCTCATTAACGGTGTGTGTAGAGCAGGCTTGACGTTCCAGATCACTTGCCAACCAATGAAGCAAGCGAGGACAAATACACTCAAGTGAGACAGAAAGTTGCTCGGCGCACTGATACCGATACCAAAAATGGCTAAACCAATCAGTACTAGCCATAGGTCTTTGTTGACCTTTGAGTAACTAGAATTAGGTACAGAAGAGGGCGCCCAGACGCGGGGAGAAGGGGACGTGGTGACGTTGACAGAAGAGGAGGTGGGGACGCGAGGAGAAGGAGACACAGAGACTTTGACAGAAGAATTTGCCTTGTCCTCCTTGTCTCCCTTGTCTTCCTTTTCTCCCTTGTCCTCTTTTTTAGGTGGTGGCCAAGTGATTTTTCCAGCATGAACTACCAACGCACCCCGAATCACCTCATCTTCTAAATTAATTTTGAAGCGATCGCCACCGCCCATTTCTTTCAGAAGATTGTAAACATTAGTGCCATAAAGTTGACTTGCTTGCTGGGCCATGCGGCTGGGGAGATCAGTAAGACCAACGATTGTCACCCCTTTGTAACAATATATCTCACCAGGCTTGGTAACAGCACAATTTCCACCCTGTTCTGCGGCTAGATCGACGATTACCGAGCCAGCTTTCATACTCTCAACCATTTCTTGCGTCACTAGCACAGGTGCTTTTTTACCTGGTATGAGCGCCGTTGTGATGATAATGTCAATCTCTTTAGCTTGAGTAGCAAACAGTTCCATCTCAGCAGAGATAAATTCCTCACTCATCACTTTGGCGTAACCGCCCTCACCCGTACCATCCTCTGCGAAATTCAGTTCTAGAAACTCTGCGCCTAAACTCTCTATCTGCTCCTTAACTACAAGGCGCGTATCAAAAGCGCGGACAATTGCACCTAGACTCTTAGCAGTACCAATAGCTGCCAGTCCAGCTACACCAGCACCGATAACTAGCACCTTCGCGGGTGGTACCTTGCCTGCTGCCGTAATCTGCCCATTAAAAAAGCGTCCAAAGTGATTCGCAGCCTCAATCACAGCGCGGTAGCCAGCGAGATTGGCCATTGAACTGAGGGCATCCATCTTTTGGGCGCGTGTAATCCGTGGCACCGCATCCATTGCCAACACTGTTACCTTGTGTGCTGCCAGTTTATCAAGCAATTCTGAGTTTTGGGCTGGCCAGATGAAGCCGATTAGTGTACTCCCTTCGTTCAGAAGTTCAGCTTCATGTTTACTTAGTTCTGGATGCATCTGGGGTGGACGAACCTTGAGTACAATATCCGCCTCTGCCCATAGAGTTTGAGCATCCGGAACAATCTTGCATTCGGACTCCACATAAGCATTATTTGTAAAGTTTGCACTTTCGCCCGCACCAGACTCAATTAGCACATCAAAACCAAGCTTTACTAAATGCTTGGCTGTGTCTGGTGTAGCAGCCACACGACATTCGGCTTTGTAAACTTCTTTAGGGATACCAATCTTCATGCGTGTCTCCTTTTGATTTAGCTGAGTTCCCCACGCAGATAGAGGCAACAACTCATCTAGAGCTTGGTTTTTAACATAGCATCAAGACCAAAATTTTATAAGTAGATGGGCATGAATAAATGTAACTAACATTGCCTGTTCCCTGTTGCCTCTCAAGAGTAAGGTCAAAAATCAAACCAGATTCCCATATGTTGGTTCAAATTAAATTATCCTCACAATTTTCTCAAATTGTTCTCCTATCATCTTCGTAAGACTCGAAACATAGTGTTCAAGCGTGTTCAAGAGGTGAAAGCAATGATGGAGAAAGAACTTAGAAAATTAAGGTGATTTTATCTAACTTTTGAAAAGGCTCAAACCATGAATTTAGCATCTGCTATCAAAATTAGTAACAAGGCAAAAGCATCTTCAGCAACACACACTCATGCTGATAAGCGCTTGAAGATGTTGGAAGCTACTATAAAACGCTATCAGTATCAACAAGATGCACTGATTGAAATATTGCATAAAGCACAAGAACTTTTTGGCTATTTAGACAACGATGTTTTAATTTACGTTGCTCACAATCTCAAACTGCCACCTAGTCGAGTTTATGGAGTCGCGACATTTTATCATTTATTTTCACTTGCACCTAGTGGCGTACATACCTGTGTAGTATGTACGGGAACAGCTTGTTACGTCAAAGGCGCTCAAGCTATCCTGGCAAATGTAGAAAAGTCCACTCGTATCCATGCTGGTGAAACCTCGGCTGATGGTCAAATTTCACTGTTAACAGCAAGATGTTTGGGTGCTTGTGGAATTGCACCCGCTGTGGTGTTCGATGGCACCGTTTTAGGCAATCAAACCCCTGAATCAGTTTGCGATCGCATCAAAGGATGGCTACAAGATGGATCTAGCTGAATTAATTGGAATTGCTCAACAAGAACTTTCTTCACACAAAGCTGTGCAAATTCGCTGTTGTGTTGCCGCTGGTTGTCTGTCTGCAAATTCACAAGCCGTTAAACAGCGTTTGGAAGAAACTGTAACAACAGAAAATTTGGCTGAAACAGTGGAAGTTCGCGGAGTTGGCTGTATGCGCTTGTGTTGTCAAGGGCCATTAGTACAAGTGGAAGGAGTGAGGAGTGGTGAAGACTCCAGCCAATCTACACAATGTACATCGGCAAACTTTTGTATTCTTTACGAAAAAGTTACTGCTGATGATGCACCCTCGATTATCACCGCTCTCAATGGAGGAGAGACAACAGTTCAACGGGGTGATTTAACTCATCCATTTTTTACATCCCAGATGCCAATCGTTCTAGAAAACAGTGGCAAAGTTGATCCAGAAAGCATTCAATCTTATATTGCTGCTGAAGGTTATCAAGCACTTTACCATGTCTTGCGGGAGATGAGTGCTAACGAGGTAGTAGATGTTATTAGCCGCAGTGGTTTACGAGGACGTGGTGGTGCTGGCTATCCAACAGGTATCAAATGGGCAACTGTTGCTAAAGCAAAAGCAGAACAGAAATTTATCATCTGCAACGCTGACGAAGGAGACCCTGGAGCGTTTATGGATCGCAGCGTCTTAGAAAGTGATCCCCATCGCGTTTTGGAAGGAATGGCGATCGCAGCCTATGCTGTGGGGGCAAATCAAGGGTACATCTACATCCGAGCAGAATATCCTGTTGCTATCAATCGTCTGCAAACTGCTATTCGCCAAGCACAACGCTTTGGTATCTTGGGTAGTCAAATTTTTGACTCTCGTTTTGATTTTAAAATTGATCTTCGTATCGGTGCTGGGGCTTATGTCTGTGGTGAAGAAACTGCTTTAATGGCTTCTATTGAAGGTAAACGCGGTACACCACATCCCCGTCCACCCTATCCCGCCGAGTCTGGTTTGTGGGGATATCCTACCTTGATTAATAACGTTGAAACTTACGCTAATATCTCACCTATTATCCGTAAAGGTGCTGACTGGTTTGCCAATATCGGTACTGCTAAGAGTAAAGGCACAAAAGTTTTTGCTCTAGCTGGCAAAATCCGAAACACAGGTTTAATAGAAGTACCAATGGGAACTTCACTGCGGCAGATTGTGGAAGTGATGGGTGGCGGTGTACCAGATGGCGGTGTGGTGAAAGCGGTACAAACTGGTGGCCCTTCCGGGGGATGTATCCCAGCATCAGCTTTTGATAGTCCGGTGGATTATGAATCACTGACTCAGCTAGGTTCGATCATGGGTTCCGGTGGCATGATTGTCATGGATGAAAGTACCAACATGGTAGATGTTGCCCGCTTCTTCATGGAGTTTTGCATGGATGAATCTTGCGGTAAATGCATTCCCTGTCGAGTTGGAACGGTGCAGTTGTATAAATTGTTGACGAAGATCACTGAAGGAAAAGCATCTCTGACTGACTTGGAATTGTTAGAAGAATTATGCGACATGGTGAAACATACAAGCTTGTGTGGTCTTGGTCAGTCTGCACCTAATCCGGTGTTTAGTACTTTACGTTACTTCCGCGATGAGTATTTGAAGTTGATTGGTTAAGTGAAACGCAAAGGCACGCTTAAGTAAAGACAGAGAGTTGCAAAGTCATTTTATTAACTAAAGATATATGAAAAATGGTAGTAAAAACACTAACAATCAATGAACAGTTCATCAGCGCCCGTGAGGAGGAAACTATTCTCCAAGCGGCGCAGGAGGCAGGGATTCACATTCCAACTTTGTGTCACCTGCAAGGGGTAACAGATGTTGGGGCTTGTCGGCTTTGTTTGGTAGAAATTACTGGCAGCAATAAACTTCAACCTGCTTGTGTAACGCAAGTTGTTGAGGGTATGGAAGTTCAAACAAATAGCGATCGCTTACAAAAATATCGTCGCATGATTGTAGAAATGTTGTTTGCTGAAGGCAATCACATTTGTTCAGTTTGTGTAGCTAATGGTAATTGCGAATTGCAAGACTTGGCAATTGAAATGGGTATGGATCATGTGCAATTGGATTACCATTTCCCCAATCGCAAAGTTGATGTTTCTCATGATCGTTTTGGCATTGACCACAACCGTTGTGTTCTTTGTACTCGCTGCATACGTGTTTGTGATGAAATTGAAGGAGCGCATACTTGGGATATGGCGGGTAGAGGAACAAATTCCCATGTGATTACTGATTTAAATCAGCCTTGGGGAACTTCACAAAGTTGTACCTCCTGTGGCAAATGTGTTAATGCTTGCCCAACAGGTGCGATTTTTGACAAAGGCTCTAGCGTTGGTGAAATGAAACGCGATCGCGCCAAACTTGATTTTCTGATGACAGCACGAGAAAAGAAACAATGGCTTTTTTAGCTACTGATCATGAATTAGCACAACGAGGTAAACCTAATGTTACGTCGTATCTTAAAAACCTTCTGGTGGCTCATATTGCTAGGGATTATAACAGCCTATATATTCCTGGGTTTAGCAAGCTTGACCTCTCAACAGGTGATTGCTGCTGTTATTAAATTTGAAGAAGCACCAGGAGAAGTCCTTTATCGCTCACAGCAGAAATTAAATGATGAATTGGGAAATCCTTGGCAAGTTGTCTTGTTTAAGCGAGTTCATGCTAATAGTAGTCAAATATCTTCAATAAATCTCCGATTGGTGGGATTTCCTGGTTCTCAAGAACTGTTTCATCCTTTACCGTTGAAGATTATGAGTGATACGGGTAAAGTCTTGACTGCTCCCGATATTTTTGTAGAAGAAGCACCAGCACCAACAATTGGTCAATATGATTTCAAAAATATTCTACCTCAATTGCCAACTACAGCATTGGTAATTGGTATACCTCTGGGTGCAGAACGCTTCATCAATCTTTCAATTCCTCAAAATGTCGTGCAGGAATGGCAAGAAGTTGCACATAAGTCCACTTAGGGTGTAAGGGTTTGTGGGTGTAGGGGTGTAAGAATTTATGAAAAGATGATTATTTCGTTAGTTTTATAGTTAGCATTGATTGCTTGATTAAAAACCTACACTTGTTAGTCCCCATCTTCCTTTTCCCCAATCCCCAATCCCTTCTATTTATTAAGAAAATGGCTCGTTTAAAATTAGCAACAGTTTGGCTCGGCGGCTGTTCTGGCTGTCATATGTCTTTTCTCGATTTGGACGAATGGTTGATTGATTTAGCGGCACAAGTGGATTTAGTTTATAGTCCCTTTGCTGATGTTAAAGAATATCCTCAAGGAGTTGATGTGGTATTAGTTGAGGGTGCAATTGCTAATGAAGATCACCTGCAAATGATTCAGACAGTAAGAGAGCGATCGCAAATTCTTGTTTCTTTTGGTGATTGTGCTGTTACTGGTAATGTTACTGCTTTACGCAATCCTTTAGGTAGTGCTGAACCTGTTCTTCAACGTTGTTACATCGAAGCGGCTGATATTCACGGCACAATTCCCCATGAGCCTGGTATTGTACCGCCATTACTTGATCAGGTGCAACCTGTGCATACAGTAGTCCCAGTTGATATTTATTTGCCAGGATGTCCACCCTCAGCTACTCGGATTCAAACAGTACTAGAAGCGTTACTGCGAGGAGAAAAACCACAGCTAGAAGGACGTGAATTTATCAAGTTTGGTTAACTTCTCCTTAGTCAAATACGATTAGTATTCAATAACACAATTTGAAGGGTTCAAAAATTTTCTTTCTCCCCCTTGACTCTCTAGTGAGATGGAGATTTCACAATTGAATTAGTTCATCAAAAGGAGAGTCAAACATGAAACTTGAGCTAAAAGTTCCTAACATGGCTTGTTCTGCTTGTGGAGAAGCCATTACAAAAGCTATCCAAGCAATTGATCCCGCAGCTAAGGTTGAAGCTGATCCGAAAACAAAGCTAGTCAGTGTCGAAACACAAGCGTCTGAAGCAGTGGTTACAGAAGCAATTACATCTGCTGGCTATTCAATTACATCTCATTAAACTTTCCTGTCTTGTCAAAACGAATGAGTGTAAAGGGATATACAACATGGAAAAAGCCACACTGAAACTGCGGGGCATGAGCTGTGCCTCTTGTGTTAATAGTATTGAAGACGCTATTTATTCTGTTCCTGGTGTCCAACAATGTAGTGTAAACTTTGGAGCAGAACAAGCAACAGTTGAGTATGATCCCAGAAGAACTGATCTACAAACCATTCAAGATGCAGTGCATACAGCAGGTTACTCTGCTTATGCACTACAAGAACAAAATCTGATGGTAGGAGAAGATGATGCTGAGAAAACGGTTCGTTTACGAGAATCCCGTTATCTACTCCGAAAAGTGATTGTCGCTGGAATTATAGGTGCTGTGCTAGTAATTGGGTCGTTACCCATGATGATAGGTTTGAATTTGTCTTTCATTCCAGCATGGTTGCATAATTCTTGGGTACAGTTGGTGCTAACAACACCAGTGTTGTTTTGGTGCGGTGCTGATTTCTTCAAAAACACCTGGAAAGCCTTAAAACGACATGCTGCCACAATGGATACTTTAGTTGCTCTAGGTACAGGAGCAGCATATCTATATTCTTTGTTTGCCACACTTTTCCCTAGTTTCTTCAGATCTCAAGGATTAACGCCGGATGTCTATTACGAAGCAGCAGTTGTAATTATTGCTCTCATCCTGTTAGGACGGTGGCTAGAAAACCGCGCCAAAGGGCAAACTTCCGAAGCGATTCGTAAACTGATTGGTTTGCAAGCAAAAACAGCACGTTTGATTCGTAACGGACGAGAAATAGATGTACTGATTGAACAGGTACAGATTGACGATATAGTGCTGGTTCGCCCTGGTGAGAAAATTCCTGTTGATGGAGAAGTGATTGACGGGACATCCACTGTTGATGAAGCGATGGTGACTGGGGAAAGTGTACCCACCAAAAAACAACCTGGTGATGAAGTAATTGGAGCCACTATCAACAAAACCGGGAGTTTCAAGTTCCGGGCGACAAGAGTTGGTAAAGATACTGTATTGGCACAGATTGTCCAATTAGTACAGCAGGCTCAAGGCTCGAAAGCTCCCATTCAAAGACTAGCAGACCAAGTTACTGGATGGTTTGTACCTGTGGTGATTGCGATCGCTATTCTCAGTTTTATTATTTGGTACAACATCATGGGCAACATGACCCTAGCATTAATTACTACAGTTGGAGTATTAATTATTGCTTGTCCTTGTGCATTGGGTTTGGCCACACCAACTTCTGTAATGGTCGGAACAGGTAAAGGTGCAGAAAACGGTATTTTAATTAAGGGAGCCGAAAGTTTAGAACTGGCACATAAGATTCAAACAATTGTGTTGGACAAAACCGGCACAATTACTCAAGGTAAACCCACAGTTACGGATTTTGTCACAGTTAATGGCATTGGAAATAGTGACGAAATCAAGCTGATACAACTAGCTGCATCTGTAGAACGCAATTCCGAACACCCACTTGCAGAGGCGGTTGTGAGATATGCTCAATCTCAAGTAGAGACGCGATTAATCCTTGCACAGACGCGATTAATCGCGTCTGTGCAAGTCAAAGATTTTGAAGCAGTTGCAGGTAGTGGGGTTCAAGGTATTGTTGCTAATCGATTTGTACAAATTGGTACACAACGCTGGATGGAAGAGTTAAATATTAACACCCAAGCTTTGCAACAAGACAAAGAGCGTTTAGAATATCTGGGTAAAACCGCAGTTTGGTTGGCTGTGGACGGAGAAATCAAAGGATTGATGGGTATTGCTGATGCGATTAAACCGACTTCTACGCAAGCAGTAAAAGCATTGCAAAGACTTGGTTTAGAAGTTGTGATGCTCACAGGCGACAACCGCCGCACCGCCGAAAGTATCGCCCGCGAGGTTGGCATCAAGCGTGTATTAGCAGAAGTCCGTCCTGAACAAAAGGCGGCGGTAATTAAGTCACTGCAAGCGGAGAAGACACGCAGAAGGGGAGACAAAAAGACATGGAGAAAAGAAAGTTCACCGCGTCCCCGCGTCCCAATGTCCTCGCGTCAATCTATAGTGGCAATGGTTGGTGATGGTATTAATGATGCACCAGCCTTGGCTCAAGCCGATGTGGGAATTGCAATTGGAACTGGTACGGATGTGGCGATCGCTGCTAGTGATATCACCTTAATTTCTGGCGATTTGCAAGGCATAGTTACAGCAATTCAACTCAGCCGCGCCACAATTCGCAACATTCGCCAAAACCTATTCTTTGCTTTCATATACAACGTTGCTGGTATTCCTATTGCTGCTGGTATTCTCTTTCCCATATTCGGTTGGTTACTTAACCCCATGATTGCTGGTGCAGCAATGGCATTTAGCTCGGTTTCTGTAGTTACGAATGCACTGCGGTTGCGGAACTTTCAACCTAAAACAAGATTGACCTAGAGGAAATAGTCATGTTCATTAAAGATAAAGTTACATTTTTGGGACTTTAGCAGGATTTTGATTTCTGCTGGGGGTGATTTTAGGGGCGATCGCATAGGAGGTTCTTCAACTTTTTCTTTTTTCTCAAACTATCGCCATTTTTTGTAATAAAACTAAAAATTGTACTCGATCGAGGACTAGGCATATTTAGGTAATCAAGACTATCGTAGCTTTAAGTCGATGATTTCACACATTGCTGAAGCAAACTAAGTAGGTTGGCACACATCAAAGTTAACTAGTGAGCCAGCGCAATCTATCTTGACTTGAAAATAGGGAACAGGTCAGGAGGTTTTTTCATGGGTTGTTGGTTTACGCGATTCATGACGGCTACTTAGAATCAGCAATCCTTGATTGATTTATCCCAAAGGACTACTTTAGTATGGCAATAAGTTCTAGCTCTAACAGTGTACGGACTTCTACCTATTGGATTCAGATCGCTTTTTTCACAGTAGTTGTGCTTTTTAATGTCTGCTTAAATCTTCAAGTCTTGAGTGTTGGATTAGCGTATTTTTACGATCCTGAATGGTGGAAAATTCATGTTTGGCTGGTACGTGGTTATAGTGGGTTTGCACTACTCCTGTTAGGATTGGTGTTCTTGAGTCCATTTCCTAAACGAGTGCGAACCCTGACGGTAAGTATGCCAGTACTTCTTGCACTACAGTTTATTACAATTCACTTAAATCCGCCTTTACCTTTACCCTTACCTTTAAGTGTATTACACCCATTAATTGGGTTCACACTGTTTTCTGCTTCCACAACTTTAGTTCATCGTACGCAGCGCTTCATATTTCCTAAGCTAGATGATGAAAGCGATATTAATTTAACTGAGCAATGATCCAAAGATGGCAAAAGATACAATGGGACTGAAATGGCTAAAGGCTATCAATTGGTTGATAATTGCACCGATAATTTTAGCTACTGCTTTGGCCGGAGGATCGTTTTACTATAGTATTTCACGATTTGGACGCAAGCCTACAGAGCCTGTTGTTGCTGCTCCCACTCCTGAACCAATCACGGCTTTAGGACGGTTAGAACCTGTATCGGAGGTAGTGCAAGTATCTACCCCCACAACGCTCAGAAATGATCGGGTTGCTCAACTTCTGGTAAAACGGGGCGATCGCGTTAAGAAAGGTCAGGTGATTGCTAGTTTGGCAAGCCATGACCGCCTCCAAACAGTTCTACTGGAAGCACGAGAACAAGTCAAGGTCGCTCAAGCAAAGCTGGCTCAAGTCAAAGCGGGAGCAAAATCTGGAGAGATTTCTGCCCAACGAGCAGAAATTACTCGTCTTGAACAAGAGTTGCAAGGCGAGATAGCAACTCAAGCAGCAACCATAGCTCGGCGGCAATCCGAGGTTAATATTGCACAAGCAGAATATAATCGCTATTTGGCGTTGTATCGCGAAGGTGCGATCGCAGCCTCTAATCTTGATCAAAGGCGGCTGACGCTGGAAACTGCTCAAGCACAACTCAATGAAGTCAACGCCAACCGCAATCGTACTGCTGACACCTTACGCGCCCAAATCAATCGAGCCAAAGCTACGCTAAACCAAATTTCTGAGGTTCGTCCTGTAGATGTCCAGTTAGCACAAACAGAGGTCGATCAAGCAAATGCAGCAGTCAAACGAGCTGAAGCTGAGTTGAAAGAGGCCTATATTTATGCACCGATCACAGGACAAGTTCTAGAAATTCATACTCATGCAGGTGAAGCGATCGACTCGGAAGGAATTGTTGACTTGGGAAAAACTGACCAAATGGAAGCCGTTGCCGAAGTTTATCAGAGCGACATCAATAAGATTAGTGAAGGTCAAGTAGCCATTATTACAGGTGAGGCATTTTCTAGCCAAGTTCGTGGAACGGTTCGCCAAGTTGGGCTGCAAGTTATTCAACAAAAAGTATTCAGCAATCAACCCGGAGAGAATCTTGATCAGCGTGTTATTGAAGTCAGAGTTAGTATTAATCCCAAGGACACCCCAAAAGTAGCTAATTTGACTAACTTGCAGGTGCAGGTTGCAATTCAACCACAAACGCAAAAATAATTGCTCTAACTGAAGAACGTTGTCTCGCTTGATACTATTGAAAATTTATGTTGCGTAAGTTACTTCGCAGAACACCTCTAGCCTGGCTACAAGTCAAGCGAGAAAAAAGCCGCCTCGTTGTTGCCTTAGCTGGGATTGCTTTTGCCGACATTCTCATGTTTTTTCAGCTTGGTCTCATGGAGGCTGCTTTTGCTTCTGCCACGGCAATGCACAGTCTCCTACAGGGTGATCTGTTCCTGATTAATGCCATATCTGATAATGTACAAACCATTAAACCCTTCTCACGCTCCAAGCTGTTTCAAACCATAGGAAAAGACGGGGTAGCTTCCATCAATATTTTGTATATGGGAATAGGGAGTTGGCGTAATCCTGATAATCGAACATTCTGGCAGGTGCAAGTTTATGGTTTCAATCCGAGTAAGCCATCAATGAATGTACCAGATGCTACACCGCAATTGGGTAAAATCAAACTGTTAAATTATGCACTTTATGACCGATCAGCACGCCCTAATCTAGGTAATGTTACTAGCAAAATTCAGACAACAAATTCATTTTCAGCACAAATAAATAACATACAAATTCAAGTAGCTGGTGTTTTCACTATGGGAAGCACATTCGCAGCTGATGGCAATTTGATTGTTAGTGACTCTACCTTTTTGCGTTTGTTTCCGGAACGTCAACCGGATGAGATTGATGTCGGTTTGATCAAGCTGAAATCCAGTGCAGATATTAAAAAAGCGCAAACAAATTTAAGAGCAAAATTGTCGAATGATGTGCTAGTTCTTACAAAGGAAGAATTTATACAAAGAGAGAAAAACTATTGGGGTCAAACCAGACCTATCGGTGTGATTTTTGGATTTGGAACTATAGTCGGTTTTTTAGTAGGGACAGTTATTGTTTATCAGATTCTTTATTCTGATGTTTCTGATCATTTACCCGAATATGCTACCCTCAAAGCAATGGGCTATAGCGATCGCTTTTTAATTGGGCTTGTACTTCAAGAGGCTATAATTCTAGCAATTTTGGGCTTTATTCCAGGATTTGCAATTTCCTTTGGACTTTACGGACTAATTGCACAAGCAACGTTTCTTCCCGTCCTTATGACAGTGGAGCGTGCCACACTGATTTTATCTTTGACTTTTATGATGTGCATTGCATCGGGAGCAATTGCAATGCGTAAGTTAGGCTCTGCTGATCCCGCTGATATTTTTTAGCAGAAAAGCTGAACTCTAGAAGTTCAAGACTCTGAGTGGGGTGATCGATGTTTCTTATTTTCGGTAACATGTCTACAATTATTTATAAAAGGAAAACAATGTGTGTAATTGATTCTGTTTAATCACTTATCACTCAAATCTCTCTGCATCATCATATCCATATATCTATAGCGTCCCGCATCAACCTAAATGATAAGTCTTTGAGCGGACATGATATTACACCCCTTTTCGTTAGAAAGCAGATGTAGTCATGAAAAAAGTCATTATCGACCCCGTTACACGCATAGAAGGACACGCTAAGATCACTATTTATCTGGATGATGCAGGACAAGTAAACGACGCTCGCTTTCATGTCACAGAATTTCGGGGATTTGAAAAGTTTTGTGAAGGTCGTCCTCTTTGGGAAATGCCAGGAATCACAGCGCGGGTTTGTGGGATTTGTCCAGTGAGTCACTTATTAGCTTCTGCTAAAGCAGGCGATCGCATCCTTGCAGTTACAATTCCTCAAGCTGCTGAAAAACTGCGCCGTTTAATGAATTTAGCACAAATTATTCAATCCCACGCTCTGAGTTTCTTCCATCTCAGCGCCCCAGATTTATTATTAGGAATGGATAGCGATCCTCAAAAACGCAATGTTTTTGGCTTAATCGCAGCTGAACCAGAATTGGCGCGTGGAGGAATCCGCCTGCGTCAATTTGGACAAGAAATTATTGAACAGTTGGGAGGACAGAAAATACACCCATCATGGGCAATTCCGGGTGGTGTCCGCAAGGCGTTATCCCAAGAAGGACGCACTTATATTCAGAACCGTATCTCAGAAGCACGCACTACAATATTAGATGCACTGCGTAGATTTAAAAATTTACTCAATGACTACCAAGCAGAAGCCCAAACTTTTGGGAATTTTCCTAGCTTATTTATGGGGTTAGTCACTCCTGATGGTTTGTGGGAAAACTACGACGGACATATTCGTTTTGTAGATAGCGCCGGCAATATCATCGCCGATAAACTTGATCCAACTCATTATCAAGAATTTATTGGTGAAGCAGTTCAACACGATTCCTATTTAAAGTCTCCTTACTATCGTCCTTTGGGCTATCCTGACCAGAGTGATCATTGTCGTTTAGATAGTGGTATTTATCGAGTAGGACCACTAGCACGCCTAAATATTTGCAGTCATATTGGTACACAATTAGCTGATTTGGAATTGAGAGAATTTAGAGACAGAGGAAAAGGCACTGTCAGCTCATCATTTTTCTATCACTATGCCCGATTAATTGAAATTCTGGCATCAATTGAGCACATTGAAATTTTACTAGATGACCCTGATTTACTATCAAATCGATTACGTGCTGATGCTGGCATTAATCAATTAGAAGGAGTAGGCGTGAGTGAAGCACCACGCGGGACATTATTTCACCATTACCAAGTTGATGAAAATGGTTTAATGCAGAAAGTAAATTTAGTAATTGCCACAGGTCAGAATAATTTAGCAATGAATCGTACAGTTGCACAAATTGCTCGGCATTTTATTAATGGTTCAGAAATTCCTGAAGGGATGTTGAATCGAATTGAAGCGGGAATTCGAGCTTTTGATCCTTGTTTAAGTTGTTCAACTCATGCAGCAGGACAAATGCCTTTACATATTCAATTAGTTGGAATAGATGGAAGTATTATCAATGAAATTTGGCGAGATTAACAGCAGAAAATATCTAAGTTTAACCATTTATATGCATAATTTGAGAAAATTGTGGGTAATATTTCAAAGCTTCTCTATCTCCTCACACCTTCCTCAAGTTTTTTGCCTAACTTGAAATTAGTTTTAGATAGCCAAAAACTATGAATTGCAATGTAATAGTGATTGGTTACGGTAATGAGTTGCGTAGTGATGATGGCATTGGGCAGCGAGTAGCTAAAACGTTGCATGTATCAAATGTGAAATCTATTGCTGTCCACCAACTCACTCCCGAACTTGCTGAAATTTTAGCAAATACTGATTTAGTAATTTTTGTTGATGCTTGCTTAGTGTCTGAAAGTTATCAGGTGCAAGTACAATCGCTTTCACCTGCATCTTTCAACGTTATCGCCGGACATACAGCCGATCCGCGATCGCTTCTTGCTTTGACCCAAGCACTGTACGATTATTGTCCCCAAGCTTGGTGGATAAAAGTGCCAGGAGTCAACTTTGAATTAGGCGATCACTTATCACCAATAGCTGAAACTGGAGTGGCGATCGCTTTACAACAAATTACCCAAATCGTTGAACCTAACCCTCTTTTGTCACTTTTTTGAGTCTGCTTCCCCTGTTTCTGTTCTGCCACTTTTTTCTAGTCTGGGTGGATCGGCTTTCTGCTACCATCGTTGTAAAATTTCAGATGTCACTCCTATTATGATTCGTCTGTTACTTGTAGATGACCAGACTCTGATTCGAGATGGTATCAGGGCTATGCTAAATTTAGAACCTGACTTAGAAGTTGTAGGCACTGCGGATAATGGCGAAAGTGCGATCGCACAAGTAAAAGCACTACAACCAGATGTTGTATTGATGGATGTGCGGATGCCTGTGATGGATGGTAAGGTAGCTACTGGCATTATCTGCGAGCAGTTTCCAAATATTAAAGTGATAGTGCTAAGTACATTTGATGACGATGAATACATCGCCGACGCAATGCGAGCAGGAGCAAAGGGCTACTTACTAAAAGATATGCCGTCTGAGGAACTGGCACAAGCGATTCGGTTTGTCCATAAAGGATACACTCAAATGGGACCAGGAGTTTTAGAAAAGATAATTGCTAAAGTTCAAGTTTCAGAACCTGTTAGCCCGAAGTTACCAGAGCCAAAATTGGACTTGCTGACTGATCGCGAACAAGATGTATTGCGCTTAATTGCTGTTGGTGCTACGAATCGCGAAATCGCCCAACAACTTTTTATTTCAGAAGGGACAGTCAAAACCCATGTCACCCACCTGCTCAATCGTCTCAATCTGAAAAATCGATCGCAACTAGCGATTTATGCTAACTCAGTTTATGGCAAGTAAATCTTCTCTGCTGCATTTTTTGGGGATTTATAAGAAATGCTACTCAGAGCTAAAAGATTGACTACCTAACCTAATAGAGTGTAAATATTTAGTTGTGAAGTCAACTAAAAGAAGAATCCGTTGCTGCAAAATCTCAAAGAGGCTTGGTGATAATTCTAGTATTGTAACCACACTCATCAAACCTAAATCATGAGAGTACACCCACGGGAAATATATAATCTGCTGCAAAAGTCAAGTCAGACAAATGGATTGGTACAGGAGATTATTATTGGCTTAACCTGGACATTGTGCCAAGCGGATGGAATTGGATTGTGTATGAGTCCTGGGCAGCCAACGCGCACCTTACCCTGGTCAGGAACTCTGGTGAATACAGCTTTAGCAAATTTAGCGTCTTGGTTACAATCATGGGATAGCTACCAAGCTACTGTTGGTATGGCAGCGATTAATGCTGTGATTAATCCATCTTCGCCACTTGTTTTGAAGGCAAAGCCGCTTTCACCAAAACGCTCGGCAAATCTGGCAGTTTTTGAGCATTTTTTACCATTAATTAGGGGTAAACGAGTAGTCGTAATCGGGCGCTATCCAGGATTATCTGAGTATGAACAAGAAATAGATCTAACTGTACTCGAACGTCAACCAAGTACCCAGGATTTACCTGATACAGCTTGTGAGTATCTTCTACCCGAAACAGATTGGGTATTTCTAACAGCAACTTCCATAGTAAATAAGACATTTCCGCGTTTGGTAGAGTTGTCGCAAAATGCAAAATTAGTGTTGATGGGGCCTACTTTACCCTGGTTGCCAGATTTAGCAGATATGGGAATCGATTATTTAGCAGGTGTTGCTGTCACTGATTCCAAGGCATTACGTCAGACAATAGCTGAGGGTGGAGGCACCAGAATTTTTGAGACTGGGGTGCAATATCGGGTTTTGGAGTTGTAGGCTATGAGCTGCGTAACAGCTTGACAAGGTACAAGAAAGTGGATTTATCCGTGAAATCAATTCATTTTCTAAAATCCAAAATTGGATAACCGAATTAGCGAACGAATAATCATTATGTAAAGAAATATCAATTTATTGAATAGCTGCGTAAATCCCCAATCTCTCTCAGATAAGTACACACAACCTCTAATAAAGGCCGTAATTTCATATCTGCATTTTGCAATGAAATCCGGAAATTAACTAACTAGTCTTGTGGGGTAAAAATATGATCTTCATTTTAAAAGGAGCAGTCTCATCAAAGTTTGATATTGCAAGTAAGCAAGGCAATGTGTGGTATTGAATAGTCCGTTAGTATTAAATTAGATGGTTAATACCGTGGTATCTAAGCATTACACCGATTTATTACTGCAATACAAGGAGCTAAGACAGTATCTTCTGGAAATTGAAGAGCTTGCTGCGGTACAAGAACGCAAACGTATTGCTCGTGAAATACATGATTCTTTAGGTAATGCGTTAACTAGTCTTAATATTCAACTGCAAACGGCTCGTAAACTTTGGCATATTGACCCCTCTCAAGCAGAACAGTTTCTCACAGAAGCTCAAAAATTAGGCTCTGTTGCCATTCATGAAGTTCGTCAATCTGTCTGTGCTTTACGTACAAATGACGCTCAAGAGAAATCGCTGGAAGAACTAATCGCTCTCGTCGTTGAAAATTTTCATCAAACTACTGGAATTTTACCTTCTACCAGCATCAGCTTATCTGATCCTTTACCTATTAGGGTAGTGACAACTATCTATCGTATTGTGCAAGAATCTCTGACAAATATATGTAAGTATGCACAAGCAACCAAGGTAGATATTTTGGTGAGAGCCAACTTAAACAATGTATTGCTTGTTGTCAGAGATAATGGTAAAGGTTTTAGCTTATCGCAAAGAAAAACAGGTTTTGGTATCCAGGGTATAAAAGAAAGGGTGATAGCTTTACAAGGTAATTTCAATATCGAAACTGAGCCAGGAAATGGCTGTAAGCTCACTGTTGAACTACCTTTAATAGAGCTTCCTATTTTGGAAACAAAAACACCAGAATCTTTCAAAGAATCTACCACAAAACAGGAAATTAAACTAGAAAATTTAGCTTTAAAGGAGAGATTTATACATCAATGTGAGCGCCATTTAGCTGAATTCATTGGGCCGATAGCATCTTTTCTTGTTCAAAAAGCTATCAAAAATCATCCTCGTCTGTCCTGTACAGAACTCGTGAATATTTTAGCATTAGAAATTTCAAATCCACAAAAAGCTCAGAAATTTCAGCAAAACTTACTCTCTAATTTAAATTAATTTTCATGTTTTTCAAGGAGGTTTAGAGCTATTTGCAAACTAGCTTTCATACGATTAAATGCTACGGCTAATCCGCCAATTTCATCATTGTATTTTTCCTCAAAATCAATACTCATATTACCAACGCTGACTTGTTGGGCAATTTTTTCTATAGTTTTAATTCGTTGAACAATAGCTCGTTTGATTAAGAAATTAAGTAAGAGAATGACAATAGCAAAAATAGCAATTACAAGTCCCATGATCATAGACCAGCTGTGATTAGCATCTTCAAAAACTTCTTGGGAAGGAACAGAAATTATTTGAGCAGCAACAATTTCATTAAGTTGCCAACCAAAACCATTTTTTGTACCATAACTTGTGAGCAAACTCTTAGGAGCTTTCTCTACTGTTGAATGGCATTCAAGACAACTTGGTTGTGTAATAGCCAATGGTCTTGCAATATAAAATACCTCTCCTTGAGGAAGGTTGCGAAAACCAGTAAGTTCTTGAGTTTTTGGATTAGTGCGAAAGCGTTGTAAAATTTGGGTTTCAAAGCTATCAGCTTTATCTCGTAAATTAGTAGGATTTATTGCCGCTTCTCTGTATATAAAATTTTTAAATTCTTCGTCGTTACGAAAATTTTCAAAGATTTTAATTGCAGAAAAAGCAGGTACTGTTTCTGCGATGAATTGTGTTTCTGTTTCTAATCTAGATTTAAGTAGAGGATTGATGCGATCTTGTGTGTATTTTCTTACAGAATTCATTGTACGCATGAGAATTATTGCTTTGGATGTCACCTCATTTTGCGCTCTATGCTGTAGTAAAGTTGACAGAGTAGTACTAGTAACTAGAATACTAATTATAAAAACTAGTATTAAAAGTAAGTTCACCTTAGTACCAATTTTTAAGTTTTTAAACATAGTTTTTATCATTGAATTGACACACTATTTTAATACATTAATTGATTGGCGGTGAGTTTATTGAAAATTTCACAATCTCAAATTATTTAATTATTATTAAAAATGTTTAAACCAATTTCACGCCGTAACTTTTTTTTATTTCTACTCTCTTTAATTGTCAGTGCTTGTAAATCTAAAGCCGCATCTGGTGGTGAATTAATTATTGGTGTCATCAATTATGGTGGTGGAGAAGAAATAATTAATCAATATGCTCAGTTTAATAAGTACTTGGGTGAAAAAATGAAAGCATACGTTCTGCTAGAGCCTGCTTTCAATGAAAATCAAGCGATCGAGCGTTTAAAAGATCGCACTTGGTCATTAGTATTTGCTCCGCCTGGTTTAGCAGCTCTTGCAATTTCTCGCTATCAATATACTCCGCTTTTTCCTTTACTTGGTGATAGTAATTTGCGCTCAATTATTGTTGTACGTCAGGATAGCTCATTAAGTGATTTAAAAATGCTAGAAGGTCAGACTCTTGTATTAGGTCAGCCAGGTTCAGCAACAGGATATTATTTACCTCTTTATAATCTTTATGGTCTGACGTTGGCTGAAATATTATTTGCACCCACACCCACAACAGCTTTAGATTGGGTAGTCCAAGGAAAAGCAAAAGCTGGTGCAGTTTCAATCGCAGAGTTGGATCTCTATAATTCTCAGTTAAAGCAGAATCAGCTTCGTATACTCTTTAAAGATCCTCATTCGATTCCACCTGGTATGCTTTTGGTTGGGCCAAGTATGGAACGCAAAAATCAAGAATACATCCGTCAAACCTTAAATGAGTTCCCTTCAATTTTGGCTCAAGAAGTGAAGTATGTACCCAATGGAGAAGTACCAGATTATGGATATATGATTGCTGTGGTAGATCGGGTGATGGCGATCGCTTCTCAACTACAGAATAAGCCTGCTCGTTTATTTTGAGCAGAAACATAACATTTTTGGTCTGTACAGGATTTAAATGTATCATAATTAACATAAAAAATAATACAAGTAAATCTCTCTATTACTTTCGTTGATGAGACAGCAAATGCTCTAACAAAAGTCTTGAAGTTGTTATTTGCTCTTGAAATTAAATTTAAAAGATTCAAAATAAGTAGGTAACAAGGTTAGTTTTAGCAGTAGTTGCCACTTTCTATGAGTCTCTCATTTCCTGTCCGCTCAAATCCATTTCGCTTTTTGCTCTACACCGAATGGGGGTTAGTGGCGACTTGCGCTGTAGCTAACTCCTTGATGCCAATTCTTTTTTTTCAAACCCCTAATTTATCAATTCCATCTTTCTTGATTTTGCTTGTCTTCGGCTTGATGGGGTTAATACTACCTTATGGCAAAACAATTTACAAAATACTTTATACAATCATTGAAGTTGGGTTAATTTTGTTTGGAGCAGCATTCGGATATCTACAACTGTGGTCTTTATTGTTGATTGTAGTAGTAATCCGTAGTAGCTTCTTGTTTGATTTGTCAGAACGCTATTTGTTGGCTGGCTTGGTTTTTTTCCTGTTCTTGGCTCTCCAGATTCAATCTATCAGTAGCATAACTTTATCCTTATCACCCTTAGAGCAAGGAAATTTTTGGTTGAATCAGTTAACCCATACACTCCTGTTTGGTATGGGATTATTGTTTTTGCTGCATTTAGTAAATACAGTAATGAGTGAGCGCCAGATCCAAGAACAGCTAGCAATTGCTCATAAGCAACTACAGCAGTACGTTGTGCAAGTTGAAGATCTGGCTGTTGTGCAGGAACGCAATCATACTGCTCATAATATTCATGATTCTCTCGGACATGCTCTAGCTGTGATGAATATTCAACTCCAGACAGCTTTGAGATATTGGCAAGTTGATCTAGAGCAGGCTTATCATTATATTGTAGAGTCCAAACGGCTCGGCTCTTTTGCCATGCAAGAGGTTCGCCGTTCAGTCAATACCTTACGTGTAGACGTACCAAGAGAGCGATCGCTTCAGATGGCAATCATGTTCTTGGTACGAGAATTTCATCATTCCACAGGTATTTTGCCTACTACTCAGTTAAGTTTAGCTTTTGTATTACCTAGAGAAATTAGCAAAATACTCTACCTTCTTATCCAAGAAGGACTGACGAATATTTATAAACATGCAGAAGCAACAGCAGTTCATATTCAGGTAAGCGCAATTCCAGAGCAAGTTTATCTCACTATTGAAGATAATGGCAGAGGATTTCAATTAGAGCAGCAACCAATAGGATTTGGACTCCAAGAAATGCAACAAAGAGTTGCACTTTTAAAAGGTAAATTCCAAATTGAAAGTGAGTTGGGATCTGGTTGTTGCTTAACTGTAAGACTACCTTTATCAGAATTTCCCGCTAATATACCTCTAGAATTAGCCCCAGTTCCAAGTAGAAAAAATCATAGCCTCCAGAAGAGCTTTGTTTAATAGGAATGGGGATTAAGGAAAGGAAAAAAGTGAGAAAAAGGGGATTTTAATAACCAACTACCAACAAAATTAATTATGACTTTAGTCATAGTTAATTTTACTTAAATAATCAACGAAAGTTAGAGGCAGTTTATATATTTAGTTGAAGAAAAACTCAAGACATTTTTCAGATGTAATTATCTTGTTAATTTTATAGGATAAAACCATTCTATAAACAATGTTTTACAATAGATAAAATGCTAAAAGCACATAATTTAAAATTCATCAAAGAGGTTATATTATTAGGTAAAAATAGAAACATTTCATCAAAAACTATATATATGTTGAAATAAAATCACCAGAAATCATAATTTAGCAGGGATTTATTTAGTTTTTATTGACCGCTAAAGCGTTGTGTAAATAATTTGAACTGTATTTGTTAGGTCAATAATTCATTGTAATTTCTATTTGATTATGATAACCGATAATTGTTAACTGGTATTGAGTAATATTTTTAATTGAGGATATATGTTATGTCTAAAGTTGTTTCTATCCATTCATTCCGTGGCGGAACGGGTAAATCAAATGTAACTGCTAATGTTGCTACTCTGATTGCTCGTTCTGGTAGGCGAGTTGGTATTGTTGATACAGATATTCAATCGCCTGGAATTCACGTTCTTTTTGGTCTAGGAGAAGATAAGTTAGGATACACTCTAAATGATTATTTATGGGGGCGCTGTCCAATTGAAAAGGCTGCTTACGATGTCACACCATTAATTAAAACGAGGCAAAAAAATGCTGGAATCAGAGGTAATATTTTTCTAATTCCCTCTAGTATTAAAACAAGTGAAATTTCTCGCATTCTGCGTGAAGGATACGATGCACGTTTGCTTAATGATGGTTTTCAGCATTTAATCAAACGCTTGAAACTCGACTATCTTTTTATTGATACTCACCCTGGTATTAACGAAGAAACTCTGCTGTCTATTATCATTTCTAATGTTCTTGTTGTTATCCTCCGACCAGATCAGCAAGATTACCAAGGTACAGCTGTAGCTGTGGATGTGGCACGCAAGTTAAATGTTCCTAATATCATGCTGGTAGTTAATAAGGCTTTACCAGCTTTTAACTTTCAAGCTTTGCGGCAACAAATTTCCTCAACCTATGGCGCAACTGTAGCTGGTGTTTTACCTGTCTGTGAAGAAATGTTTTATTTGGGTAGTAAGGATCTTTTCAGCTTGTGCTACCCCAATCATCCTTGGACACAGGAAGTAAATGCGATCGCCAAGCAGATAGGGCAAACCTAACCTAAATGTAGACTTTGGGCGGAAGGTGTGGTTAGATGAAGTCGATGGAGCAATTGTGAGTAATTATCGAGTATTAAAGGGTAGCTGCTGAGATACAGCTTTATGCCCCCAATCTATATTTAAAGTGAGATAAATCAAATCCAAGACCTGCTTTTGCCTGCCATCTAACATGGCGTTGCTGAATAATGGGATGATTGAGGCTGACACGGAGACGCAAAGACACCAAGACGCGGTGGTTATTTTTGATGCAAATTCTAAAATCATCCAGCAATTATGCAACGCCGCAAATTTTATGTTAAGTAATATTTCGCCAATAGTATTCGTATCTAGGCGACCATCCTCAATATATTGGCAGGTGAGTAGTTCATATTCATCTGCTATTTTATTTCCTGCCAATCAATCCAGCTTATGATGACAGATTTGACAAATTAACATCTGTAATTCGATAGTAATTATGTGGTTTTAGTGAAAATTTAGAAAAATGTATCGTATTAGACAATTTTTCTAAAAATATCTCGCTTAAACTGCAATAAACCTACCGAATAACCGTAGTATAGTGAATAGAAATTTAAAAAGTCAAAACTGTATGCTCTTGGATCTATCTGCCAAGTTGGAATATGCGCTATTGGCTTTGCTAGAACTAGCAAACCACTATACTCACAAAACTCCCCTAACTATGGGTGAAATTACTGCTAAACAACCTATCCCAGAGCGTTATCTAGAACAAATTCTCACCAGTCTGCGGCGTGCAGGTGTGGTGCAGAGTCAACGCGGTTCCAGAGGAGGTTTTGTTTTAGCACGGGAACCGTGGCGGATTACATTGTTAGAGGTTGTAGTCATGCTAGAAGGAGAGCAAAAAGAAAGAGATAACCCACTAGAGAATACCTTGGAAAAAACCTTGATACGAGAAATCTGGGAAGAAGCTGATCGCTCATCACAAGAGGCTTTGAAGCGTTACACTATCCAAGACCTGTGTGAACAACGAGACCAACGCTTACAGCAGAATCAAATGTATTACATTTAGCTAGACAAGAATACTTTTATGCGGTTTGCAAAGAATATTACAGAGTTAGTTGGACGGACGCCATTGGTAGAGTTAAACAGAATTCCGCAGGCAGAAGGAGCTTTAGCGCGGATTCTGGTAAAACTAGAAAGTATGAATCCATCTGCTTCTGTAAAAGACAGAATCGGAGTCAGTATGCTGGAAACAGCAGAAGATGCGGGTTCAATCCAGCCTGGAAAGACTATTTTAGTAGAACCGACTTCTGGAAATACAGGTATAGCTTTAGCAATGGTAGCAGCTGCCAAAGGCTATAGCCTGATTCTAACTATGCCAGAAACTATGAGTACAGAAAGACAGGCAATGTTGAAAGCTTATGGCGCCCAGTTGGAATTAACTCCAGGTGTGGAAGGGATGCGTGGAGCGATCGCTCGTGCTGAACAAATTGTAGCAGAAATGCCCAATACTTATATGTTGCAGCAGTTCCGCAACTGTGCCAATCCAAAAGTGCATCGTGAAACAACTGCACAAGAGATTTGGACAGATACTGATGGACAAGTAGATATCCTCGTGGCGGGAGTAGGTACTGGTGGGACTATAACTGGAGTAGCCCAGGTGATTAAAAAGCGCAAGCCAAGTTTTCAAGCCATTGCTGTAGAACCAAGCAACAGTCCGGTGCTTTCGCAAGGAAAATCGGGCGCACACAAAATTCAAGGAATTGGTGCGGGATTTGTACCAGCCATTTACCGTCCAGAACTTGTTGATGAAGTAATTGCAGTCACAGATGAAGATGCGATCGCCTATAGTCGGCGTTTAGCAAAAGAAGAGGGATTATTATCAGGTATTTCTACAGGTGCTGCTTTGTATGCTGCTATTGCAGTATCAAAACGTCCCGAAAATAGTGGTAAGTTGATTGTCATGGTTCAACCTAGCTTTGGTGAACGTTACTTGAGTACTGTGCTGTTCAAGGATTTAGAAGAGTTGGAAGTACCTGTATTAAGGTGAGTTATGAGTGCAAGCGCACTCCAAAACTAACACTTGATTACTCCAGCAAAAAAGTCTGTAAGTAATCTAGGGGAACCGTAAAGACATAATAGATAACTCCCACACCCAGCAGAGTCACAGCCAGACTCGAAAGAATCACCCAACGATCTGGCGGTTGATAGCTATCCTCATCAATATCTCGACGAACAGCAAAATAATGTTGAGTTGAAAGCAGCACAGTCAATATACCCACCAAAGCAAAGGCTAAACCCAACTTCCAACCATTACCAGGAGGTTGTGGTGCTAAGGGTGGACGAATGATACGCAGGCGTACAATCAAAACACCGAAACCCATGAGTGCAATTCCACTCCGCATCCATGCTAGATAGGTACGTTCATTTGCTAAGTGATCCCGCACCCTATCTGATCTATATTTCTTTGATTTGTCTTGTGATTTGTCTGGTGATTTTTCTAATTTATTTACTTGCATATTCATAGGTTCTGCATCTTTGATCATCGATTCTAAAATCTCAAATAATCAAATGAATATTTTTTTGTGAAAGTCTATAAATATAATTATCACAGAATACGAAGAGTTTGAATAATTA
Source organism: Fischerella muscicola SAG 1427-1 = PCC 73103 (assembly GCF_000317245.1). GTDB lineage: Bacteria > Cyanobacteriota > Cyanobacteriia > Cyanobacteriales > Nostocaceae > Pelatocladus > Pelatocladus muscicola_A. Next base: position 30,602 of record NZ_AJLJ01000112.1, on the reverse strand, counting down.
TTAATGTTTAATATTTTCTGATTTCAATAAACTGTATTTATTAAAAGTTCAGAATTATTGTTCATGGTTATTTTACAACATAAATCCCCGACTCCTCTAAGAAATCGGGGATATTGTTCAGCCAGCTTGAGTTACTTAATCGTTAATTTCTACAGTCGTAATACCTGCATCTAATGCCGCTTTGACAGTATCAGGAATAAACCAATTAGCTTCACCTGTTTGGAAAACTTTTGCAGGCGGAACATTAAATTCTATTTCACCAGTTGTGGGGTTGGTTGTAGCTACTAAACGAGTCCCATCTACAATCTTAAAAGCTGTGGCAGGTTTGGCTTCTTGATTTTCTGTAGCAGATGTTCCGGGAATATAAACACCATCACAATCTAAGTCATCATCAGTTTCTGCACCACTAGGTAGCAGATACAATTGATTGTCGTAGGTTGAGCTAGATTTTTTGGGTTTTTGAGCGTAGACTAACAGTGTCTTTCCAGTTTCATTGCGACAAACACCACCATTTTTACTAGTTTCCAAAATATATTTTTGGAATTTTAAGTTAGAAATATTTTCGAGAACTTCTGGTGTTGAGCCTTGGGTTTGTTTCTCCTGTAAAGCTGCATCTAGTGCTTCAGTCACTTCTATATAATCTGGATTAGAAGTATACTTTTTACTTGCCCAAGATGGTTGAGCAATCATCAGATTGGCAAGCAATAATAAGCACACAATACTAATTTTAACAAGATTAAGCTTGAAGATTTTCATAATTTTATCCTTGCACAATTTCAAAGCAAAATTTCAAAAATTGTTGACTAGCTGTTAACTACCTAATTTAAGGTGTGATGTCAGCACTTGTTCATCTATATTTAGACTCAACTTCTCTCAACTCTGGGTAACACTTGCGGTTTAGGTGCTTCTAAAGAAAAACCGTAAATTTCTCGCCACATATTCCGGCTAGAGATTAAGATATATGAACCAAGAACTACACAAACTATGACAGCCAAGACAGGTGTTTCTAGAGTGTGACTTTCCATCAAAATTGAGACACCTAATCCAATCAAGATAAAGGGAATCAGAGAATTACCATAGCGAGTAATTGCAGAAGCGATCGCACCAAATTTGGTGAGACGGTAAGCTACATAACACCATACACCTACCATCGAGAAGAACACCCCGAGAATGATGAGCAAGTGATCCCAACTCGTACTGGCAAATAATGGCATATAAATTCCGATGTTGTCGCCACCATTAGCAATTGTTACCGCCGCGACACCGTAGGTTTGGGGAGCAAGCAAACTCGATAACCAAGATTGAGGTGAGTCTGAAGATTGGGTATCTGCTGCTGTGTCTTCATTTTCAGTATCTGGATGTAGTAAGCGATTGATGGCGATCGCAATTGGAACCATGCCGAGTAAACCAATCCAGCACTCTGGTAAGATGAACTTACCAAAAAAACTTGGTAAACTTGCAATAACCAACGCACCAAAACCTAAGTATTGACCAATAAGAATATGGCGACGACGAAAGCAAGCACTTACTTGGGAAAAAAACAGTGACAAAACAACAATATCATCGAGATTAGTTGCAGCAAAAGCAGTCAATCCTGTAGGAATAGCAGTTAGTAATCCGCTCATTACATAGTATCTCCGTGCTGATGTCAGCAGTTATTACTTATTTGTTTCTGATAACTGTTAACTGGTAACTGATAACTGCATAGTTTTACTTTATGGCTCACTACTATTGAAAGCAAACAGTCTTTTTTGTCAAATCCATAGATGAAAATTATGAATGTATTTCAACTATACGCCTAATAACTGTTCATCAGAGTAAATACAAAATTTCGGTTGATTTACCGTATAATACTTCTATTGTCATTCAAATCACCACTTAACAAATTTCTAAGTAGCTAAAATGACGTTGGAGCAGTTGCGAATTTTTTTAGCTGTTGCGGAACTATTGCACTTTACTCGCGCCGCAGAAGCACTTTATATCACCCAACCCGCTGTTAGTGCTGCAATCCAATGTTTAGAAACAGAATACGGCGTAAAGTTATTTCATCGGATTGGGCGTCATATTGAAATCACGGATGCTGGCAAATTATTGCAGGGTGAAGCACAGAAAATTATTGATCAAGTCCAATTAACTGAACGTGGTTTGAAAGAATTAAATAATCTGCAACGAGGAGAATTAAAGCTAGGTGCAAGTCTGACAGTAGGAAACTATTTTCTTCCCGAAAAAATTAGCCAGTTTAAACAATTATATCCTGGTATCTTTGTCAACTGTACGCTCGGAAATGCCGAAGAAATTTGTGAGGGTACTGCTGTGGGGATGTATGATCTCGGGTTTGTGACAGGAGATATCAAACCTACATTACAACAAAGTTTAAAACAAGAAGAGATCGGGAGCGATCGCCTACAAATTGTAGTTGGTAAATCTCATCCTTGGTTCCAGCATCTAGAAATTTACCTCGATGACTTACTAAATACTAGTTGGGTAATGCGTGAATCTGGTTCTGGCGCACAACAGATGTTTGAGCAAGCTTTACAAAATTGGGGAATTGAACCCAGCAAATTAGATGTAGTACTAAATTTAAACAGTAGCGAAATGGTGAGAGCGGTAGTAGAGAGTGGTGTTGGTGCAGCTGCTATTCCTGAATCTATAGTAAAAAAAGAATTACAATTAGGAACATTACACGCCATAAAAGTTATCGATCCTTCAAGAGGATCTAGCAAAAAACTAGAAATTGTCCAACCTATTTGGAAATTGAAACATCGTCAACGTTTTCAAACACAGGTAGTCATGGCTTTTGAAAATTTACTCAGGGAAGATGATGCACAAGTTGCTTAGATATAACAGGAAACTCTTAACAGGTAATGGGGAGTGTGAAACGAAAAATCTACTTATTTTTATTCAGAATAACTATTAAACAAAAGTAGCTAACTCCTAGTTTAATTAAGCTTAAAGCTTCATTTTTTAAAACAATAAAACTACCAATTCCTATTAGTATTATAGGAAAAATATAATTCCCATATTTACTTAATAGATGTGCAATTTGGGAGTAATAAGTAAATTTATAAGCTAGATAACACCAAATTGCTATCAATATAAAAAATGCAACAATAATAATAAGAAAATTACTGAAATTAATGCTAGCAAATAACGGTACATAGACGCTAATATTATCACTACCATTAGCAATGGTAATAGCTGCTACACTGTAAGTATGTGGATTTAAAAAATTTGCAGTTTCTGAATCTTTATAATCTACAGGTGTGATTGCAATCTCTTCAGATGCATTTTCTTCGCGATTGATTAAACTGCTAATACCTATTGCTATTGGTATTAATCCTAGTAATCCGATCCAATTCGGCGCTATGACTGATCCACTAAATAAGCCAGGAAGACTAGCAATCACCAATACTGTAAAGCCTAAATATTGACCAGCAACAATGTGGTGATATCGGAAGCTAGAATCAGTTTGAGAAAAAAGAATTAATAAAATGACTATATCATCAATATTTGTTGCAATGAAGGCTGAAACGCCAACTAAGAGTGTAGTAATGAACTCACTCATTTCGATATATCCTGAACTATTTCTTGAGCAAGATGCATGAAAAATAAATCTATAATTTAGTAAATTATTATCGCTGACAGTTCCCCATGAATTATATTATCACTATTATTACTCAGAGCATAATTGCTTTTGTCGCTACTAATATTGACGATATACTAATTTTACTACTATTTTTTTCTCAGATAAATACTTATTTTCGTCGTCGGCATATCGTTGTTGGTCAATATCTTGGTTTTACTATTATTATTCTTGCTAGTTTACCAGGTTTCTTTGGTGGTTTAGTATTACCACGAGCCTGGATCGGTCTGTTGGGAATACTACCGATTGTCATTGGAATTAAACAATTATTTAGTCAAAAAACAGAAAAAGTAGAAGTTCAAACTGTGACTAATGATTTCACATCAACTAGAACTACTCACCCTCTGTTATCCTTTATTTCTAGTCTGATCAGTCCTCAAACTTATAAAGTTGCAGCAATCACGTTTGCTAATGGTGGTGACAATATTGGCATCTATATTCCATTTTTTGCTGGCGTTAACTTTAATACTTTACTAATTACTCTGGCAGTATTTTTTATTATGGTTGGTGTTTGGTGTACTGTAGCTTATCTATTAGCTCGGCAAGTAACAATAGCCTCTATTTTAAGTCGCTATGGTGCTAATATTGTACCTTTCGTACTAATTGCTTTGGGTTTTTATATAATGTATGAAAGAGATACATTTAGCTTATTAAGCTGGAGAAAATTTTAAATTAATTATATTTAATAAACCAACTTTAAGCTAACCATCATTAATATCGAATACATAATAAACCGTAATGGTTTTTGTGGTGCAATTTGACAAATTTTTGCGCCTAATAATACTCCTGGTACTGAGCCTAACCATATTGGTAATACCAAACTCCATTTAACAGTCCCTAAAGTTAGATGTCCCAGGGAAGTAAATAATAACAAAATCGCTGCATGAGAAATATCTGTACCAACCAACTTGCGTACATCCAGACGGAAAAATGTGATGAGTACCAAAGCAAAGAGTGAGCCAGAGGATACACTTGTCAAACCAACAATACAGCCTAAAAGCGCTCCTATGCTGATTGTCTGCAAACGTCCGCAATTAGTCTCTAGGTCAAATTTGGGGAGTTCAGGTAGCTGCAATTTGGGGAACAATGTCAAAAGCAGCATTTGTAATAATGCTAGGACTGTAACGAATAAAATTGTCATACCTAGTAAATGGAGCATAATGTCATTGAGGTTATATTCTCCACTCTGCTGAATAAAGTGCAATATCCATACCCCGAACAGCGAACCGGGAACACTCCCCATTGCTAAGGACTTCACCACACGTAAATCAAGGGTTTGTTGTTGCCAGTGCTTCATACTACCAACAACTTTCATTAGTGTCGCAGCAACAATATCAGAACTTACCGCCACAGCAGGTGGAACTTGAAAAATAAAAATCAACATAGGGGTGATGAGAGAAGCACCACCGATTCCTGTCAAACCAACAATAATCCCAACTAGAAAGCTGAAGAGAGATAACAATAAAAAATCCATACTCCTGTCCTGGAATGAGGTTTAGTAAATAAGGCTGAAACTAAAAGACTAGTTATAACGGTGTTGTGTAGAGCTTTGCAGACTACTCAACTTTTGACTAATTGCTTTGACGCTGACCAAAAATACTAAAACTTGATTGGCTTACCGTATTTTAAATCTAAAAATAATAAAAGTCCAGATCTGTAAGGATAGATACAAAATATCTGTATTTATTTACACTCTTTTATAAAGCATATTCTGTCTGAAAGTCAGATTTGAGAACATATCTATATTTCAGTAGTAGTCTCTGTACCAGTATTTTAATAAACTACACTAATTACTGTGAAATGCAGTTGTTTACATGGTAGAGTCAGAAAAAGTCAACGACGAAAATCAACTCACAGCAGCATCACCACAAAACTCACATTTAAATTTCGGATTTGTGCAAAAACTTTTGATTACCTATTGGCGTTCTCTGTATATTGCTGTTGCTAAGAGTGTATTTACCACCGCAATTTTTGATTTCATGAGTGAAGATTAAAATTTGAGTCTAGACTTTTTTTATTTTTTGTCTTAAACTACGGTAAGTTGATAAAAATTTAGTACTAAAATGTTGAATATTGAAAAAGTCGGTGCAAAACAGATACCACAAGCACCCATAGAGAACTTACCCAAAACATTTTTGCAAAAGCTCAGAGGTGGATTATTTTTAGTCATTGGATATTTATTGTCACCATTATGTTGGTGGAATGATTTAGTCTTCAATCTACCGATCGCTTATTTTTTTGGTTATATTTGTAGTCTTATCGTTCCTAAATTGTTTATGCCTTGTGCCATTATTGGCTACTGGTTATCTAATATTATTGGTATCATTTTGATGCAAGCAGGTGCGATCGACGTTTTCCAAAAACAACCCCAAGAACGCAACCTAAAGAAAGAATTATTAACAGGTTTAGTTTCTTCAACTGTATATACCTTGTTAATCCTATTATTAATTCAATTTAAAATTCTTGACACACCAAATCTTTTCTCGAATAGTTAGCACATATAAGATACATAACCCCGAAATATTTAATAAATCGGGGTTCTTATTTTATTTTTCAGATATTTTTAAGAGTTCACTGATATTAAAAAATCTTGGAGTATCGCTACTAACAATCAGGGGTAATTTTCCATTCCATTTTTCTATTGCTTGTCTTTCTAAAATTTCAGGAGTTAAACTCTGATGTAATAATCTATTAACTTCAGTTTCTCCTTTAGCTAAATTCACTTGCGCCTCTGCTTGTTTTACTGCTTTTAGTGCAAGAAATTCTGCTCGTTTTGCCTCCTGTTCTGCGATTTGTTTTGCCTCTACAGCTTCACTAAATTTGTCTGAGAAATTGACATGAACTAGGGAAATATCATCAACTGCAATGTAATAATCATGCAATCTTTTTGTCAGAGATTCATCTACTCCCAATTTGACTTCCCCTCGCTTAGTTACTATTTCTTCCGCTGTATACTTTGCTATGACAGCTTTTAAAACTTCTTCTACGGCTGGATTAATAATTTTCTCAACAACTTCTTTTTCAGTTCCGATTTTTTGAAAAATTAAATTTACTTCTCCTGGTAAAATATGCCAGTTAAGTGCTACCTCTGTAAAAACATCCTGCAAATCTTTAGAATACGCTTCCGCAGCTATTTGCTGTTTTTGAACTCTGACACTAATTTTTTTAACTGTATTGATGATAGGTATAATAACATGGATACCTTCATCTAATACTATTTGCTGTACTTTGCCAAATTCCATTAATACACCACGTTCTCCTGCATTTATAATTACAAAAGGTGTCAAAAGAATAGTGATTAAAAATAAAACAGCAGTGAATTTACCAGCACTACTCATTGGTTTTATCTTTTTCATATTGGTTTAAATATTTTGAGTATATTACGATAAGTGGATTGGTTTACAGTGTATTGTACTATTACACTGATCCCATTACCAAATAACGCAGTAACGATGACCAGTTGTAGATAAAGGTTATCGTTACAGTGGAATTGGTCGAATTTTGATGCAATATATTGAGCGATGGGCTGCTGTTGTTGGCTGTCAGGGAATTCTCATACGTTCTAATATTAAACGCAAAGAGGCTCATCGTTTTTATGAAAAAATAGGCTATATCAACATTAAACAATCGTTGATATTTTATAAAGAATTAATTTCTCAAGCATGAAATCTAATGACCAATCTTAGCGTTAACCTTAACAAAGTCGCTCTACTCAGAAATTCTCGAAATTTTGGTATACCGAGTGTGATCAAGGCAGCTTCTACTTGTATGAGAGCAGGCGCACATGGGATTACAGTTCACCCACGTCCAGATGAGCGACATATCAAGCATGAAGATGTTTATGAGTTAGCAAAAATATTAACTGTTGAGTTTAATGTAGAAGGTAATCCATCGCCTCAATTCTTAGAGCTTATAAGAGAGATCAAGCCAACACAATGTACCTTAGTTCCTGATGCACCAGATGCTTTTACTTCAGATCACGGTTGGGATTTGGTTACAAATGATTCTTGGCTCAGACAAATTATCCCAGAGCTAAAAGAGCTGGGAATTCGAGTTAGTTTATTCCTTGATCCTGACTTAATTCAAATTGAACTTGCCAAAGAAATTGGAGCAGATCGTATTGAACTATATACAGAACCGTACGCCACAGCTTATCGTCACGGTGATGTGGAGTCAGTTTTTCAGCAGTATCAACAAGCAGCGAAAAAGGCTCAAGAAATTGGTTTAGGAGTGAATGCAGGACACGATTTAAACCTGCAAAACTTAGGAAAGTTTTGTTCAATTCCTAACATACTTGAACTTTCGATTGGTCATGCGCTGATTACAGACGCTTTAGAAATGGGGCTATTTACTGCTGTGAAGAAGTATTTAAGCATTCTTTCTCCAAATTAATTAGTAGTTACTGACTATACCAATATAAAACAATCATAAACTATTAATTAACAATTAGTTTAGTAAAACAATATGCAGTTAATAGAAACATTTACTACTCATCGTTTGTGTGCCGAACGTCTAAAATTTCAACATTTAAACGAACTCCATTGTATGCACCAAAATCAACAAGTTATGGCAACTTTGGGCGGTGTTCGTTCTGATGAAGAAACACGGCTTTTTATTCTAAATAACTTATATCATTGGCAGCGTTATGGATTCGGCTTATGGGTATTTAGAGATAAAATTAATAGTCAGTTTGTTGGTCGCGCTGGTCTTCGCAATACTCATGTAGAAGGTAACGATGAAGTAGAATTAGCTTACGCTCTGATGGTTAATTATTGGGGTAAAGGATTAGCTACAGAAATGGGTGAGCAAATATTAAAAATAGGTTTTGAACTGCTGAAGTTACAAGAAGTAGTTTGCTTTACTCTTACCACTAACAAAGCTTCACAAAAAGTGATGGAAAAGTTGGGATTTAAGTACGAACGTGAGATTATGCACGCAAGTTTACCCCATTTATTTTACCGTTTAACAGTTTAATGACAAAATTAATGAATACCGAGATTTGGTAATTTAGGTAGTCCTGATGCTATTAATGCACTCCAGCAAGCGCTAGACGATCCTGAGCGGGAAGTAAGTATACAAGCTCAACATGCGATTCAAAAAATTCAAGCGGATGTTCCTTTCCCAGTTCCGCACCAAAGTAAATTTCTTTACCGTGTATTACACAGTAAGGCAAACCCCTCTCTCCATGAAATACACCGTTATATTGCAAATTTTATGTTAAGTAATATTTTGCCAACGGTATCGGCACTCGACAGCACCTAATTGATCCGAAATACTACAACATCAAGTTGTAGTAAATTAGTGTGTGACTTTAAACGAAAAATGTACCCAATATTATTAAATTGGAAAAAATTGATTCAATTACAACGAAAAGGTTTATTTATCCTGCTTTGGGTACTTATTAGCTTGGTTAGCTGTTCAATGCATTTAGTAGCATGGGGTGAAAACCAAACTATCAATAACAGAAAATCTCAGGTACAAATTCATTTTATCCCTGTTGAAAAAGACCCTCCGAATAGAGGAACACCTCCAACGAAAGAAGGAACTGGGAGCCGAGGCAACTGTATTTACAAGCAGGATATGCCTCCATTAACGCGCATTGTAGGTGATAGTCAATTGAAGTTGACAACCAAGGGGTATCCAACTTTTTGGATTTATCTACCTTATACTTCTCAGGAAGCTACTAACGGAGAATTTTCCTTACAGGATGGAGACTCAGAGATATATCGCACCCACTTTCAGCTACCCGCAAAATCTGGAATTGTTGGTATTAGTTTGCCATCAACAATCCCAGCTTTAGTAGTTGGTAAAGAATATCGTTGGTATTTCGACATTAATTGTTCTGCTTCTGCATTATCTGGTAATTCACCAACGCCTGCTTCAGTAACAGGACTGGTGCAACGAATATCAATATCAGCTGAACTCGAAAGGGAGTTAAAAACAGCAAAAACACCTCTAGAACAGATTGTTGCTTACGCTAAACATGGCATTTGGTATGAAACGGTAACAGAGCTAGTTCAACTACGTTTACAGGAGCCAAACAATTCTGCACTTAAGAAAGCTTGGATTGACCTTTTAAGTCTTGAAAATGTTGGTTTAAAAAAAGTTTCTCAAGAGCCTATTGTCGGCAATATTACACTAGACCTCTCCAAAATATCATCTGATTAAAAGTAAGAAAAAATATGGAAATAACAGAATGTATTTTATAGCTCATTAGTATCTATTTTTGCTAATAGCATTTTTGTAATCTGCTTTTAAATATGAGGTGAGACAATCATGCTTTTCAATCTAGACGAGGCAATTAAAATTGCAAATCAAGTAGTCAATCTTAAATTTTATCGGAAGTTGACAGATATTGAAATTATTATCTTAAAAGGAGCTTGGCAGCGAGAAGAGTATGATGAAATAGCAACTAAACATCAATATGCCACTACTTATATAAGCCAAGATATTGCTCCAAAACTCTGGAAAATTTTAAGTGATGCTTTAGGAGAAAAAGTAAAAAAAAGTAATTTTAAAGAAGCACTAAAACGCAAATGGGAGCAGCAATTATCTACTAACACAAATTTCTTTGTAAAAAATAATAATCATCTTAACTATAGTTTTGCCCCAAACGTATCAGTTTCAAATAGAAATTTAGTAGATGATAAAATAACCATCAACTTGGAGCTTGAGCAAAAACAGCAAGAAAATCAAATTTTTGATATTTATGTAAAGCGACATCCTATCGAATCTATCTGTTATGAAACACTTTTGCAGCCAGGTTCGCTTATTCGGATTAAAGCCCCTAGTTTGATGGGCAAGACTTCTCTGATGAATAGGGTGATGGGTCAGTTAGCAGGTGAAGGTTACCGCACCGTTAGTTTGAGTTTTGAGCTAGCAGATAGAAGCACGCACTTTACCCACCTGAATAAATTCTTGCGCTGGTTTTGTATAAATGTTAGTAGAGATTTAGGGCTAACCAGTGAGTTGGATGAATATTGGGATGAGGAAGGTATGGGAGCTAAAGTAAGTTGTACAACTTACTTTGAAGAATATTTGTTGACTAGTTCTCAAAATCCTCTCATTTTATGCTTAGATAACATTGATTTACTCTTTCCCTATTTGGAAATTTACGAAGATTTTTTTGGTCTTTTACGCTCCTGGTATGAGAAGGCAAGAAGCCGGCAAATTTGGAAAAAGCTGCGGTTGGTACTTATACATTCGACAGAGGTTTACATTCGACTAAATATTAATCAATCTCCATTTAATGTAGGATTGCCAATTGAATTGCCAACATTTACTCGCGAGCAAGTACAAGATTTTGCTCTGCAACATCGGCTCAATATAGAAAGTGTTTTAATAGACTCTCTTATGAACTTGGTTGGGGGACATCCTTATTTGTTAGAGGTAGCTTTCTCCCACCTCAAAAGTTATCCAGACATTACCCTTGAGCAAATCTTGACACAAGCAACTACAGAAGCTGGTATTTACGCTCACCATTTGCGTAAGCATTGGTTAAATTTGCAACAGCACCAGGAATTGGCAGCAGCTTTCAAAAAAGTTGTCAATTCTATCAAACCCGTCCAATTACAACCGATGTTAGCTTATCAGTTACAAAGTGTGGGGTTGGTGAAGCTTTCTGGTGACTGGGTAGAGCCTCGCTGTCATTTATACCGTCAGTATTTTCAGAAGCGTCTGTTGGATGAACAACTAAGTTTTTATGATGTCTAAACGTACTTTTGCCGAAAAACGCCAGTTCTGTACTGGCTGTTGTTTGGCTAGAGCTAGTGGGGATGCCGCTAGTTAAGGACTCATAAGTTTGTTCTCAACCTTGTCTTGCTCAGAAAGAATTGGAGTAGAGTCTCTTGTTTGGAAATAATATCGGCTGTCCCCTCCATCCCTAATTGGATGAGACACTGATTGTTCCTTATGCCTAGAAATAGGTTTTCTGGTTGGATCGTTACCTCGTAGAAAGGACCAATTGCACCTCCTTTGTGCTTGGAAGTTGTGGTGGCGGTGGTTGCCATAGTACCATAACCTTGAGGAACAAATGCCTGCGGCATGGCTTTGCCTAACGCATCTGGAGAAATTGCATTGACCTGACCTTTAAGAGTACCGTAATCTGGATAAGGACAAGCAGATACTTGCAACTGTGCCTTTTGACCAATCTTCACTTTGCCAATATCCTCAGCACTGACCAAAGCCTTGATCACTAGCGTAGTGTGATTGGGGACAATCTGGGCAATTTCCTCTCCAGTTTGTACAGTCTGGTTAGAGTTTCGCAGTTTCAGTTGGAAGAGAGTACCGTTGCCTGAAGCAGAAATGATAGTTTGCTTAATGTCGATTTTCACTTGTTGCAGTTCCCGGGCATCGCGCTCTAGCTGCTTGCTGATTTGAATTTGTTGTTGGATCAGGGCTTGGCGTTCTTTAGTTAATATTGCGAGATTAGCTGCACCAGTGGCTTTTTCTTGGGTAAGGCGCTCAGAGGCGATCGCAACTTCTGCATTACTGGGATTGATGGCAGCTTGAGTACGTTGCCATCTAGCTGTAGCTGCCGAGATTGCTTGTATTAGCCGTTCAATCTTTTGTTTTTGCGCCTCCACCACTGCTTTTTGTGCCTCCACTGCTGATGACTGTTGCTGGAAAGCTAGTTGAACTTCCTCAAATTGGTCTTGAGAAATAGCTCCTTGTTTGGCTACAGTCTCATATCTGTTCCTCTTTGTCCTCGCTGCTCCCAAGGAAGCTTCAGTTGCCCTTAAGTTTGCCTCTGCTGCTTTTAACTCCGCCTGAGCTAATTGCAATTCTTCTTGGGCTATCTTGACGTTGGCATTGGCTTCTTGAGCTTCCGTGACGGTGGTAATTTGCTTTTCTTGATATGTGCGGCGATGTTCCCTCAAAGCCACATTCGCGGAGGCAACAGCACTGTTGATGCGGTCGGTTTCGGCTCTAATTTGGCTGGACGAGGTATTTATCTGAGCGTTTATTTGCACAAGTTGCAGTTGCGCTTGCTGAATATTGCTTTGCAGTTGACTTTTTTTCGTTTGCAGGCGGGAGTTATCGATAGTGGCAATCACATCTCCTGTTTTAACCACTTGGTTTTCCTTGACAGCGATGTGGGTAATTGTGCCTGCTGTGGCAGCCTGAACAATCCGCAATTCTCCAGCAGGACGAATAGTTGCTGGGGCTTTGACAGTTACCTTATATTTAGTCACCGATGCAACTATGATCGCCACTCCTACTGCACCCACAATAAAGAGTCCGCCAAACTTAGCCCAACGACTGATCGGCGGCAGAAAATCGGAGCCTTCAACTGATGGGAGAAAATCTGCTTGAGGTTTACTGACCATACATTTCAAGGAATCAGGAAGTCTAAATGATCTCCGGCTTGATGGCGTAAATCTTCCACAGCACCTTGCAGTTTCAATTGTCCTTGTTCCAGCAGGACGATCCAATCGGCTCGCTGAATCACTCTCGGACGGTGGCTAATCATAATTGTGGTTTTGCCCTGGCGATGGGTTAACAACTTATCTAAGATTTCGGTTTCACTTACCGGGTCGAGAGCACTAGTGGATTCATCTAAAATTAGTACGGGTGGATTGTTGACTATTGCGCGTGCGATCGCTAATCTCTGCCGTTGTCCACCAGAAATATTCGCTCCAAATTCCCCTAAAACGGTTTGATATTTCTCTGGTAGTTTACTGATAAATTCGTCAGCACCAGCCATCTGGCAAGCTCTAACAATGCTTTCAAAGCTAATATCTGGTGAACTCAAGCGAAAGTTGTCGATAATTGACCGACTCCAAAATTGGGCTTCTTGGGGAACCAGTACCACTTGTTGCCGCAAACAATTAAGGGAAATATCTTGTTGATTATAGATACCAAAGCGAATATTGCCAGACTGAGACGAATATAACCCCGCAATCAATTTCGCCAAAGTACTTTTGCCACAGCCAGATTTGCCGATGAGGGCGATCACCTTACCTCCGGGAAGGATGAGGGAGAAGTCTTGCAGCAGGTCAACTCTGCCTGTGTGATGAAAGTTAAGCTGGGTGCAGATAATATCTGTACTGTTGGCAATTGTCACCCAAGGCTTGATGTTGTTGTCTTGAGTTTCTGGAGTAGCGTCGATAACTTCCGTAAGTCGCTGGGTAGCGGTTTTTGCACGGGTGAATTCATCGACAAAGCCAAGTACGGTATCAATAAAAGAGTTAAAATTAGTATTTATACTATTAAATGCCAGCAGTTGACCGATGGTTAATTCCTTACCAATCACAAGGCTGCTGCCTACCCATAACAGGACAATACTACCGATATTAGCAACTAAATTAGAGAAGATGCTGTTGAAGAAGCCGATTTGACTCGTGCGAAAGGAGAAGTTCGCCAAACGACTATAGCGGCTTTGAAATTCTTCCCAGAATTGAGGGGCAGCAGTAGTGGTTTTGACGGTTATGGCTCCTTTAAATGTTTCTACTAATACCCCTTGATTTTCTGCCGATAAGACTAAAACATTGCGGATTTTTTGTTGGAGAGTGGGTAAAAACATCAGGGTTGAAAGGGTCATGAAAACGGCAATTAGCATCGCAACTGCTGTCAGTTTTAGGCTGTAAAAAAGCATGAAACCCACAGAAGCGAGAGCGATAAAAAATTGACTGGGCAAACTAACAACAGCCTGAGAAATTAAATAATTAATTTGTTGAATATCTTCTAGACGGCTGACTATTTCACCACTACGTCGGGATTCGTAGTAACTTAGGGGTAAGCGGAGAATTTGGTGTCCGAATTCAAAGATTAGCCCTAGTTTTAGACGTTGAGCAAAGTGAGCAACAAGGTTAGATTGTGCCAGTCGCAGACTACTGCTAACAAGGTGCATGACGATCACGGCAATGACAACGCCAGTAAGCATTTGCGTATCACCGCGTACCAGCACATCATCAGTGAGCATTTGCAGCAGAAAGGGGGAAGCAAGGGAAAATAGACCAAGAACTGCATTTAATAGGAAGGTTTGGGCAACAATAGCACGATAGGGCCAGATGCGTTTGAGGAAACGACCCAATCCGCCAATTTTCTCTTTCTCATCCGACTGGGTAAAAAAGCGTACTGGATCTGGTTCTAAAAGCAGCATAGTCGCACCTGCCCATGCCTCTAAGAACCACTTTTTGTCTAGATACTGGATGCCAACACTAGGGTCAGCTACTACATATTTGTTGCCCTGTTTACCGTAAAAAACTACCCAGTGATAACCTTTCCAATGAATGATAGCTGGTAGAGGCACGGTTTTTTGCGCGATCGCGTCTAGAGGAGCTTTAACCGCTCTGGCGTTAAAGCCAAGTGCTTCTGCTCCTTGCTTTAATCCCAATAAGGTAGTACCACTGCTGCGAGTTCCTACTGTTTCACGGATACGGCTGATGGTAAAAATACGACCGTAATATTTGGCGATACTTGCCAGACAAGCCGCACCGCAATCTTCTTCGCTATGCTGTTGGACAAGCTGATATTTCATTAGAAAAAGGTAATAATCTCTCTTAGGTAAAGGCGATCGTAATCTGCTCTTTTTCTTGAGTTAAGTAATTTGACATTGCACTGTTTAACTTTGGAGATTCCAACACTAGAACTGAAGGAACATTATCTGGTTCTGCCAAACGTAGCAATCCATAACCAATACCAGCCAGTCCAGTCATTAAACCAGGAGTCTCCACTCCTGAAGGAACGCCACAAAGCCAACCGTGTTTATTAATGCTTTCGAGAATAATGGCAGCCAAGCGATCGACTTGAGGTTGCCACTGGGACTGATCGAGAGTTAGGCTAGCTTGCAATAGCAATTCTAAGTTGCCTAAATCACCGTGACACAGAGAATGATTGTTACCAAATCCTTTGGCTAGGGTAGTTCTCAAAGCGGTGTCAATCTCAGAGCGGATTTCGGGATTATCAAGATGAGGAAGACTGCGTAGGCGAGCTAACCCAATCCCTGTAGCACCATGACACCAAGCACACATACAAGAAGCAGATTGTTCTTCTTTTTCTTTGAGTACTGTATCAGTAAAACTACGTAAGTCTAACCAATTTTCGGCTTCAGGAAGGAAATGACTTCGCTCGTACTCGATAGCAGCTACAGCTGTAGTTGCAAAACGTTGCTCGCCTGTTATTGCTGCCAATTCTAGCAACGACGCTGCTATTCCTGCCGCACCATGAGAAAAACCTGTCAGTGGTTTTTCTTCAAACATCTCATCTTTCCAAGTCCAACCAACACCATGCGCCATCATTTCAGCCTGAGCGATGAGTAAATCACCACATTGAATTGCGACAGTCAGAGTATCATCAGTAGGTTTACATTTATACAGAGCAAGTAAACTGCTAATACATCCAGCAGCACCACTGATAATGTCAAACTGCGTATCTTGCTCAATTAAATTGGGAAGATATTCAACTATCTTTTCCGCTTCAGTCATTAATTCTGGTTGATTCCATAACACCGCTAAATGGGTTAGGGTATAGATGATTCCTCCCCAGCCACCAAAAGCTCCAATCCGTTTGAGGTCTGACCGAAATTCCTCTATTTGAGAACGCATAGTTATTAATGCTCCTCGTGCCAGATTGGTATAATTTTCTTCTTTTGTAGCCTTACCAAGATAAGCGAGAAACAGTATTATTCCAGGTAAACCGTCATATAAATCAAAGCCTAAAGATACAAGAGACCAATGACGCTCGCCTAAAAAAGTTAAACCAATCCAAGAGGCGTCTTCTTCGCCACGTACTGCTAAGAAATTTAGGCGATCGCCAATTGCACTGGCAGCAGTTAAGAGTTGCTGGCGATCAACTACAATTTTAGGTTCTGAAAGCGAATAGCTAGGAAAATTAACTTCATCTAAGCCCAAGTGTACTGTTGCTAAAGAAGCACGGATAAACCATAATTGTTGTGTCATATCTCGCTCGCTCAACTGCTGGAGACGGCGACATACCATATCAAAACTACGTTCTTTCAGCAATCCGTCGATTTTCTGACCCGAACTACTCCATACATCCCGCGAGTTGGGGCGAGTAGTAAACAGTGGAATGTCTCCTTGGAGCAGGTCTTGACACTCTGCTGAAATCACTTGCTTCAGATAGGGTCGGTATTTAACGTAATACCATAGTCGATCAAAATGGCGATCGCGCTCTAGGGCATCTCGTAACAGATCGGGATGAAAACTTTCTTCTAATAAGAAACTATAGAGGCGAGTAGGACGGATGATCACCCGTACTTCATCTTGAGCAAAAGCAGCAATGGGACTATCAGCAGAGAGTAATTCATCCTGATATTTTAGAAGTAACTGATATATATTAGTAAATCCATTAATAATCTCTTCTGTATAATCCAATAGGTTGACGTTATTACCATTCAAAGTTGGTCGATTTTGAGTTGCAGGCATTTCCATCTGCTTACGTTCCAACCGCATTTGATCAGTACCTATATTTTCCCAATAGGGAAACTGAGTCAGGCTCAGTTGTCCTTCTTTGCTACCTAAACCACTCAAATCAATACCATCAGATTGATCGTCCTTCCCAATCCTCTGAGGCAATAAGCCTATACCCACAACAGAGTAAGCCATTTTATCGCTAGCTAGTAGGTTGGCTTTAGCAGTATCTAATTCTCCAACAGCAGGATGAAACAGGGCTTCTAAATCGATTAAAACTGGATGCTCGCCAACAGCAATTAAATTTTCAGCGTGAAAATCAGTTGCTTGTAGGGCATAAAGTAGAGCTAAATAACCGCCCTGACGTTCGTAGAAGCGTTGGACTTCCTCTTTTGACGTACAACCTTGAGTCTTGACAAATTCCAGCCAACCATAATTGTTACGATCTAGAACTTTGATTGTACGGAAAAATAGGCGATCGCCACGCTGGTTCAGCCAGGTCAGAAGTTGCTGAAAATGTACATCTACTGCTAGGGATCTCGGTTTGTAGATTAATTGAAAGCCCGAACTGAATTTTACGAGCATCACAGAACGTCCACCTCGATGGATATCACCAGCATTGCTATAAACTTCTGCTAACAAACCAGGATCGCGAGCGGGACTGAATGTAGCTTTAATTGCATCCCAATCTGCACTTAAATGCTGAAGAAACTCTAGACTAAATCTTACCCAATAATTAATACAAATAGTGACTTGTCGAGCCAAGACAGGATATTCTTGCAAAATAGCAAGAGCCACATCAGATTGACGAAGATGCTCTCCAAAACTTTCAAATCGCTCTTGAGGAGTATTGCCTTCTAGTAAACCTTGTAAGCGAGCAACGTTAAGCTCTAGAACTAAAGTACGATTTAACATTTGCAGTAGTCTTCGTGCTAGATGTGGTACTAGCATTTCTATAACTACTTGCGGATCGAACGGTAGTTCTAATTGTTCTTGGCTCAACTTTTGGATTTCTTCAGACAAACGACGATAACCTTGAGTAATAAGTGGTTCGATCAAGTATAAAAACTTCTCTATCCCTGGGGTTTTTATTGATTTTGGCAGCTGAAATTGCTCATCACAATTGGCAGCATTTAAAAATGCCTGGTTTAACTGTATTAACCAGTTGGGTGTTGTAGTAAAACTTTCTTTGACTACATCAATAGATCCCCCTAGAAGAGAAAAAAATTCCTCTTGGGAAATATCATCTAAAGCTAAACGTTCGGCAAAGTAAGAATCAGTATTGAAGGGAGTTTGACTTTGCCAGCGATTCAGCCGACGTTGAGCCAAATCTGTATTGACTGACTTCTGATTTGGTTCTGTATTTTGAGCAATAATTCGTTCTGTTAAAGTAACTGCACGATACCAGTTAGAATTTTGAAAGTATTCTCGAACCACAATATTTGACTCCTACAACTAATTGAAATTCAATTATGTTTATTTGATAAGTTTTAGCAGTAATCGAAAAATATTTTTCAATTACTGCTTTGGAAATTAGCCGAACTTCTTGTTAACAACTAAAGAGGTTATTTATAATTTCCCAGTACAATTTCCACCGCAGCAAGTACAGTTACCTCCTGTTCCACAGCCAGTACCTCCACCGCAACCACGACCACCAACTATGGTTTCCAGAGATTCATCAGGTATTTCGTCTATTCCTGCGGGGTTTTTAGGTAGTTGAGAGCGTTGCTCTTGACTCAGACTTTCGCGAAACTCTGCATCTTTCCAAGCGCGGATAATATCTTGTTGTGACATTGTTTTTCTCCTTGATAAAAGTTTTAAGTGTTCAGAAAACAAACTTAATTTGCTTTCATGTTCACAGTATGTTTGATAATTAAAAGGAATAGTTGAGTTAAAATAAGTTATGTTTTCAGGTAATTAAATATAGCTATTTCAGTTAATTCAGGTAAACTCAGTTAAATTCAGGTAAGAAATAAATTGTGAGCTTTATAGCGGTACTAGCCCCTTATGAGTGCTGAACTCTACTCCCACTACAAATATCAAGCCGGAGGAAGTTTACCTCCTGACGCTCCTACCTATATTGTCCGAGAGGCAGACCACGAGCTTTACAATGCTTTGTTAGCTGGGGAATATTGCTATGTCCTTAACTCTCGACAAATGGGTAAATCTAGCTTGCGGATTAAGACTATGTGCAAATTACAAGCACAAGATATTAACTGCGCTGAAATTGAATTAAGCGGGATTGGTAGTCAACAAATTACAGCACAGCAATGGTATGGCGGGATTATTCAAGAATTAATCAGTGGATTTGAGCTACAAGTAAACCGTCGTAGTTGGTTGCGTGAACGGGAAGATTTATCACCTGTGCAATGTTTGGGTGAGTTTATTGAAAGTGTCTTGCTAACACAAATTAAGCAAAAAATTGTGATTTTTATTGATGAAATTGATAGCGTCCTGAGTTTAAAATTTCCCACAGATGAATTTTTTGCTTTGATTCGTCACTGCTACGATAAAAGGGCAAGTAACCCAGAGTATAGAAGACTGTCTTTTGCATTACTGGGTGTAGCAACACCTGCTGATTTAATTCAAGATGAAAATGCGGCTCCTTTTAATATCGGTAGAGCGATTGAATTAAAAGGATTTCAACTACATGAGAGTGTTAGTTTAGTACAGGGTTTAATGAAAAAAGTTAACGATCCGGAAGCTGTTTTTCAAGAAATCCTGTATTGGACTGGTGGACAACCATTTTTAACTCAAAAACTCTGCTGGTTGATTTCTCAGGAGTCTGAGATGCAAACACCGCAATCTATCAAGCAGTTAGTGAGAAAGCGCATAATTGAGAATTGGGAATCTCAAGACGAACCGGAGCATTTGCGGACGATTCGCGATCGCATTTTTAGAAATTCCCGTTCCAGCACATCTTTACTGTTATTGTATAAAAAAATTTTGCAGCAAGGGAAAATAGCTGCTAATAATTCTGATGTCTATCTGGAATTACGCCTTTCTGGCTTAGTAAATCAGCACCAAGGCAAATTAATTGTTAAAAATCCTATATATAAAGCTATATTTGATTTAAATTGGCTAAAAAAACAGTTAGATCAGCAAAATAAGTATCAAACTGCTCTCCCACTTTGGCAAGTCGCTGTAGCTAGTTTCGCCATTACCAGTATAGTTATTGCCATCAGAACTCTTGGTTTTTTGCAAGTATGGGAGCTACAAGCTTACGATCAACTGATGCGATCGCGACCCGATGAAGGCATAGATAAACGGTTATTATTAGTTACCATCACAGAAGAAGATGTCCAATCTCAACCGATTACAGAAAGAAAAGCTGCTTCCTTGTCTGAGCGTTCTTTTGCACAATTACTAACAAAACTAGAACTGTCAAAACCGCGAGCGATCGGTTTCGATATCTATCGAGAAACTCCTCTGGAAGCAAAATATAGAAATTTAGCTGCAAAGATAAAAAATAGCAATAATCTCTTTACTATTTGTCATTATGGAAAACCTGGTATTAAACCTCCTCCAGAAGTTTCAAAACATGGTCAAGGCTTTAATAATGTAAAACTTGACTCTGATGCTGTTCTGCGTCGGCAAATATTAGCTGTAGATTCTGCATCTCCCTGTGAAAGCAAATATTCTTTTGCTTGGAAGCTTGCAGTTAGTTACTTAACTGAATCTGGAATTCAGCAAGATTTTACACCAGATAATTACTTAAAATTGGGGAAAGTCGTATTTAAAACTTTAGAAAAAAATACAGGTAGCTACCACAATATTAATGCTAGCGGTCATCAAATATTACTCAACTATCGCGCTTCAGAAGAAATTGCAGAAAAAGTGACTCTCCAAGAAATTCTCAACAATCAATTTAATACGAATTTAGTCAAAAATCGTATTGTTATTGTTGGTACTACAGACCCTAGTTTTAACGACCATCATTGGCGCACGCCCTACAGTAGTGGTTATTTTTCAGTTAAAACTATGACAGGTGTGGAAATTCAAGCACACATGGTCAGTCAAATTCTCAGTAGAGTATTAGATCAACGACCGTTGATTTGGTCGTGGTCAAAACCAATTGAAACGATGTGGATTTGGAGTTGGTCGTTAGTAGGAGGTTTGCTCGCTTGGCGTTTGATCTCACTGCGTCTAATTTTACTGAGAGGAGGAGTGGCTTTGGTTGTTTTATATGCAAGTTGTTGGGGTTTGCTGACTTTTAAGGGAGGTTGGATACCTTTAGTTCCCTCTGCTTTAGCATTAGTGGCTGTTAAAAGTAGTTTAGCTATTTATAAATATAAAATATTGGAAAACAATAAGTAAGGTAATTTATTTAACAAAAAAAATCAAGTACCTAAAATGTTGCGAACTATTAATTGTTTTTTACTTTATTATGATTCTGCAAACAAATTATACAATTTTCCAGATGCCAATGCTAATGTAATATTCACAATAAAATTATTCAAATACAATTTTGTTGAAAGCTTTTTAAAAATCAGATGTCTATAGAAAATTCATAACTCTTTGCTCCGGCGTTAAATCTGAGGGAAGCTGATGAAAAGCAGCAACAATACTCTTTTAGTATGCACATATAGTGATTTTATTTTATCAATTTTAGCTAGATTATTTTCATTTTTGGGAGGATTGGCGATCGCATTCTCTCACACTAGCGCTTTAGCCCAGATTACCCCCGATGAGACTTTAGGTAATGAGCGTTCAGTTATTATCCCCAATGTAAATATTAAAGGCGCTGCTGCTGACCAAATTGATGGCGGTGCAATCAGGGGAAGTAATCTTTTTCACAGTTTTCGTGAATTTAATATCAAAGATGGACAGCGACTTTATTTTGCCAATCCTTCAGGCATAAATAATATTTTGAGTCGAGTTACAGGTAATGACCCCTCGGATATTCTAGGGACGCTGGGTGTTAATGGTAATGCAAATTTGTTTTTACTCAATCCCAACGGGATAATTTTTGGGCAAAATGCACGATTGGATCTGGGGGGTTCATTTGTAGCGAGTACAGCGAATGCAATTAAGTTTGATGAGCAAGGTTTTTTCAGTGCAACCTCTCCTGAGACTCCCTCACTACTGACAGTCAATCCTTCTGCATTTTTCTTTAATCAAATTCAGCCTGGAAGGATTGAAAACAGGTCAACCACACCAGCAGGATTTGACCAAGCCGGATCTAGTCTATTTGGTCTGCGGGTTCCGGATGGTCGGAGTTTGCTACTGCTAGGAGGAGATGTACTTCTCAACGGAGGCAGATTAAATGCTGTAGGTGGTCGAGTAGAATTGGCAGGAATTGCTAGTTCGGGAACAGTAGGACTGAATTTTGATAGCAACAATCTGAATCTCAGTTTCCCTGAAAATGCACAAAGAACTGATGTTTCTATCATCGATGGACGTATAGATGTAGCAACGGCTGACAAAGGCGGCAGTATTTTCATCAATGCCCAAAACTTTAAGGTTTTGGGAGACAGCCGCCTAGTGGCTGGGATTAGGCAAGGTTTAGGAACAGTGAATAGTCAGGCTGGTGATATTTATATCACCGCTGAGTCGGTTTTGCAATCAGGTTTTAGTACTATTTTTAATATCGTTGGTTCCAATGCCATTGGTAATGGTGGCAACATTACAATTCAAGCTGGCTCATTTTCTTTGATGGATGGTGCTGAATTGGTAGCGAATACCAACGGACAGGGAAATGTAAGTAATATCACGGTTCAAGTTCGCGATCGCGTAGCCTTTGATGGCATTGATAGCGAAGGATTTCCTAGTGGGATATTCAACGTTGTTAGAGAGGGTGCAACGGGTAATGCCGGAGACATCAAGCTAACAGCGGGTTCTTTATCTTTGACCAATGGCGGTCGCCTGCAAACTAATACCCGTGGAAAGGGAAATGCAGGTAATGTGATCATTCAAGTCCGCGATCGCATTTACTTCGATGCAGTAAATACAAGTGATATCAACAACTTTACTGGAGTTTTTACCGCAGTGGGGACTAATGGTGAAGGTCAAGGAGGAGATATTTATGTCCAAGCGGGATCGCTGGATGTGAAAAATGGCGCTCAATTAACTGCCAACACCTTTGAAAAAGGGGATGCAGGCAATATCAAGATTGAAGTGCGCGATCGCGTCTCTTTTGATGGAGTATCTATTGTTGGCAGTAGTGCAGCATCTAGTTCAGTTGGAGAATTCAGGGAAGGTAAGGCAATTCCAGCAATCGGTCAGGGGGGAAACATCGAGATTATCGCAAAATCACTATCTGTAACTAATGGTGCTGGAATTGGTTCTAGTACAGTTAGTGGTAGTCAAGGAGATGCAGGTACAGTAAATATTGTCACTAGTGAGGCAGTTATTCTGCGGCATGGCGCAAGTATTACAGTAGATAGCCAAGGCAGTGGCAAGGGTGGAAATATCGAAATTCAATCAGGTTCCCTCACCCTAGACAATCAATCCGCCGTTTCTGCCGAAACTGCCAGTAATACTGGTGGTAATATCAGCTTCAAACTACAAGATTTATTGCTGCTGCGCCATAACAGTCAAATTTCTTCTACAGCAGGCACTGCACAGCAGGATGGCAATGGTGGCAATATTACCATTGATGCACCGAAAGGCTTTATCGTCGCTTCCCCAAACGAAAACAATGATATTACCGCTAATGCTTTTAACGGTAGTGGTGGCAAGATTACTATCAATGCTGCTGGGATATTTGGGCTAAAACCACGCACTC
Source organism: Fischerella muscicola SAG 1427-1 = PCC 73103 (assembly GCF_000317245.1). Lineage (GTDB taxonomy): Bacteria > Cyanobacteriota > Cyanobacteriia > Cyanobacteriales > Nostocaceae > Pelatocladus > Pelatocladus muscicola_A. Next base: position 6,859 of record NZ_AJLJ01000112.1, on the reverse strand, counting down.
GTCAAGAACTTGAGGGGTTGCTGCAAACAAGTGACCCCATAAAATTAAACCCCAATCAGTTACCAACAAGTGACATCACTGCCATCTCTCAAAGCAACCCTTCCTTAAATGGTGACCTAAATCTCAACACACCTGATATTGACCCCAGTAAAGGATTACAAGAATTACCACTAAATATTGTCGATGTTTTTGGATTAATTAACCAAAACCTCTGCGTTGCATCTCAAGGAAGTGAATTTATTGTTACTGGTAGAGGTGGCTTACCTGCTTCTCCCTATGGAGTCCTCAGTGCAGATACAACCTGGGAAGATTGGTGGATGTCACCACAAACTCAAACTAAACCAACACCAACAATTAATAACCCAACACCTCAAAAACAAACAGAATCTACAGCAATTCTCGAAGCTCAAGGTTGGGTAAAAGACGCAAATGGTAATGTCATACTTACGGCGAAACCAGTCACGGTAACGCCTAAAGATAATTGGTTACAACCGCAACACTGTCAGATGTTGAGGGGGTAACCGAATGAAACGCTTGTTGGAGTTAATTCTACTTGTGATTTTCGGGTTAATATTTAGCCTGGTTATTCCAGTGGTATTACCTGTCATTGCCCAAAATCCCCCAACCCAAATTCAACAAAGTAAACCTGCGTCAGCCTTGGCCTTAGTACAAACTAGTAAAAAATATTACGATGCCGGACAGTTTTCCACAGCTGTACAACTTTTACAACAAGCACTCCAAATTTATCAAGCTTCAGGAGACATAACTCACCAAGCTCAAGCATTAAGTTTAATGTCCTTGGTTCAGCAAAAACTGGGGCATTGGCAGAAAGCAAAGGCAGCAATTGATGCTAGCTTAAATCTATTAGATCAATTACCATCTGATAAAAAGTTCACCCGCATTCATGCCCAAGTATTGAATAGTTTAGGGCAGTGGCAATTGGCACAGGGGCAAACAGAAGCTGCTCTTTTAAGCTGGGAAAAAGCTGAAAAACTTTATGTTCAATCTGGCGATCGCGTCAGTATCATTGGTAGCCAGATGAATCAAGCTTTAGCATTGCAAGCTTTAGGGCTTTATCGCCGCGCCGAGAAACTTTTAACGCAATTAGAGCAAAGGTTTTACCAACAACCGGACTCTAATTTTAAGCTGGCTGGCTTGCTGAACCTTGGTAATATTCGCCGATTTGATGGTGATTTAGAAAAATCCTCAGAAATTTTAACCCGGAGTTTGGCTATTGCCCAAAAATTGCACTTACCCCAAGAAGAAAGCACAGCTTTACTCAATTTAGGGAATACAGAATTAGCGATCGCCAAACGAGCAGAAGAATTAAAAGATACACAACGCACCAAGCAATACAGGCAAAAAGCTTTAGAACGGTATCAAAAAGCTAGTGTGATCGCAACTTTACCTACCACAACAGTTCAGGCACTACTCAATCAATTTACTGTATTAATTGAGACTAATCAATTGGACTCTATTTCATCTGTAATTGAACAAATTCAAGCATCAATCAATCAACTACTTAGCAGTAGGGTATCTATTTATGCTCGCGTCAATTTTGCTCAAAGTTGGATGAAGATAGAAAGAGTAGTTAATAGTTCAGATAATAGTTCAAAAATTATTCAAATACTGCAAACAGCTATAGACCAAGCTCAAAGTTTACAAGACCAACGCGCAGAATCTTACGCGCTTGGAACTCTTGGTACGTTTTACGAAAAAAAAGGAGACTGGTCAAATGCAAAAAGGTTTACTCAGTCTGCCTTACTTCTGGCACAGGCAATTAGTGCAGCAGATATCAGCTATCAGTGGCAGTGGCAGATGGGAAGGGTGCTTCAAGCAGAAACAGAAAAGGCATTTCACAATGAAAATGCAAATCAAGAGGCTATTTTATATTATACCCAAGCTTTTGACAATCTCACTAATTTACGCAGCGATTTAGTAGCCCTAAATCCAGAAGTTCAGTTTTCTTTCCGAGAGAGTGCAGAACCAGTCTATCGGCAATTAGTTGATTTAATTTTGCGATCGCCACAACCAAATCGAGATAGTCTCATTCAAGCTCGTCAGGTGATGGAAGCGTTACAACTAGCAGAATTAGATAACTTTTTTGGTGAAGCCTGTACCAAGCCAAAACAGGTAAATATTGACCAATTAGACCCCCATGCAGCCGTTATTTACCCAATTATCCTGCCAAACCGTTTAGAAGTAATTCTGAAATTACCAGGCTTGGATAATTTACGTCACTATGCCCATGCCAATATTTCTGAAACTCAAGTTGATGCAGCAGTCACACAACTGCAAAACTCCCTCAAGCGACGCAGCACCAGCTTAAAGCAACTAAAAACAGAAGCAAAACAGCTATATGACTGGTTGATTAAACCTTTTGCAGATGAACTTGAAAGTACAACAGCGCGAGAGCAAAGCCAGATTAAAACCTTAGTATTTGTTCTCGATGGTTCATTACGGAATCTACCAATGGCAGTTTTACATGATGGACACAGGTATTTGGTAGAAAGGTATGCTATTAGCGTAACTCCTACTTTGCAGCTACTTGAACCCAAACCACTACAGAGGGAAGCACTCAGTGTCTTAATTGCCGGAGCAACTAATGCTCCCAGCTTTAAAAAAGAAGGATTAGGAGCGATTGATAATGTAGCAGTAGAATTAAGAGGAATTAAAAAGAATATTCAACGCAATCAGACGCTAGAAAATCAGGAATTTATCAAGAAAAATGTTCAGGCTAAGATTAATAGAACACCCTTTAATATTGTTCACTTGGCAACTCATGGTAAATTTAGTTATAACCCCGAACAAACATATATTCTTGACTGGAACGAACGCATTAAGGTAAAAGATTTAGATGACTTGCTGCGTTTTAATTTCCAAAGAGGTACTAATCCTATCGAATTACTAGTCCTTAGTGCTTGTGAAACAGCAATTGGGGACAAACGAGCCGCTTTGGGGCTAGCGGGGGTAGCGATTCGAGCTAGTGCCCGTACTACTCTAGCTAGCTTATGGCAAATTAACGATGCTTCTACTGCCGAATTTATGATTAAGTTTTACCAAAAACTTAACCATGGCCAAATAACAAAATCAGAGGCTTTAAGAAATACTCAACTTGCATTTTTGAAAGAATCCTCGAACAGAGATTACAATCGTCCCTATCATTGGTCTGCGTTTATTTTAGTGGGCAATTGGCTGTAGGAATTTGTGGGACAACGATAAATTGGCAAAATTGCCAATTTATCGTTGTCAAAAGTCTGTTGTGTACCACAGTAATTTTTAGCTCGGAATCTTAGTATTTTGGAGATGTCTATTACTTTTCGATGAATTGGCTAACATCTTACCCGTTTTCTTTACCCAAGTTATTACGGTCGGATGAGGCATATTTTTTAGTCATTCTATAGCTCGAAAACCTAGACCATTCACATACATTTCGCTCACACTCATGTTTCATTTCTTCAGAATAACCTTGCAAATCGTAAGAATCTATAAACTGACGACCACACTGTGCACAAATGTAATTTGGTTTACTTGCTTTTTTGCCATTCTTGCGAACATGAGTTGATCTACACCTTAGACATTGCATAGCGATCGCTCGAATTCATACTTCAATTATGCAACGCCGAGCAAACGTAATTTTTTTGAAATAATAATCAGACTCTAACTTTTATTTCTGGCACTCTGAAGCCCTCCAAAGATAGTGATAAAGCTAGAATAAAATGGACAATTTGGTTCTGCCTAGTTCTTGATCAGGTACGAAGTATCAAACGAAGCGATGATGACAAAATCGTTACAATCTCTATTCCAGATAATTGTTAAAGCTAAAGATGAACAGCAGCTAAGATCACAAATTTCTACGGAGGTGGGTGAATACTTCACTGCTAAAAGGTGGAAATTGCTTTTTTTTAATCAGCTCCCCTCTGCCTATGCTAGTTTTCAAAAAAGCAATTTTCAAAAAGCGCTGCAACTGGGATTATCTACTAAGCACAATCCAGTCTTATGCTACTTAGTGGAACGTCATGCCCCTGTTCACGAAGGATTAGTAGTGTCACCCAAAACATGGAGGCTGATTTGTCCCCGTACTGACCACTGGCACGTCATGGCGGGACCGATTGTAAGCAATGGACAATTAGTGGGTATAGTAGCCTTAACCCGTGAGCAGGGAATGCCTGCATTTAATACACAAGATTTATCAGATTTAAGTGCACTTTGTCTACATCTATCCACTTGGGTTACAACAGTACGCTCACAAACTACTTCCATTTCCGTAAAGCCATTTGAACAAACGAGATTAAATTTATTTGATATTAAACCTTTAACTCCACGTGAAGTAGAAATTTCTGAACTCGTAGCACGGGGATTCACAAATGCTGAAATTGGTGCAGCCCTCGGAATTCAAGAAAATTCTGTCAAGCAAGCTCTAAAACGTATGTTTCGTAAACTCGAAGTTTCATCTCGTGCTGAGATGGTTGCAAAGCTTTCTTGCTTCCAATTTAGCAACGCCAATTAATTTTAACGTGATCTGACAAAAAATGTCGTTCGCTGTCAGATCATATTAATTTTATTTACTTGCTAATTCTTGACAACCACGTGATTTAAATTGCATTCTAGCTAACACATCATGGTTATTTTGTAAAACTTCATTTTTTATTGCCCATAGAACGGCCTCAGTTCGCGAACTCAGTCCTAATTTCGCATAAATTTGGCTAATATAATTGCGTATTGTTTGATGACCCAAACTTAGTTCATTAGCAATACAAGCATTATCCAAACCTTGTGCTATCATCCTAAGAATTTGTTGCTCTCGCTGTGTCAGATTAGCTTTTTCAGCTTGATTACATTCACCTTTATTACATTGAACATAATCTTCTACAAAAGTTTTACTAAAACATGTTTTCCCTTTCGCTACTGTTAGACTAGCATTCACTAATATTTGTGGTTCTTCAGATTTTAGTACACAGCCTGCTATGCCATTTCTTTTTAAAGTAGAGAGGTTTACTTTGTTATTACTCATAATTCCTAATATTTTTAATTTCGGACAATTTTTATGTAAAAAAGCTATTGAATCAGGCAACTTGAATTGAGGTAAATCTAAATCCATTATTATTAAATCTGGTTGAAGATTTTGATACAATTTTCTAATTTTCTGAGTACTATTTGCCTCACCTACTACAATTAAATTTTTTTCTACACTTAGAGTAGTACGAATACCTACTCCTATTAATGAAGGTTCGTCAGCAAGTAATACTCGAATTTTATTGTACATCTGTACACCATTCCTAATATTTTATTTTCAGAAAATAATTGGTTCTAGTGAGATTTACATGCTTTACCATCTCTGAACTTATTGAATGAGATTGCAACAAATATTAGAGAGTCTGATACTATTTTGGGTCAATGTATGACCTCTATGGTAAGTACGGCCGACTTATAATTGCTTGGTAGAAAAAGACATTGCTGAATTTGCTGGGCTATCAATTAATCATTGTTGAACAAAGTCACTTGAGTTGAAACTGTGCATCTACTATCGTAAATTGCCAGTTAACTATACGTTCGCTTGATTTATACGTTTAGACTTAATGGCAATTTTTTCCTCAAAGTTACTCTGTTAAAAATTTTTCTGTCAAAACAATCACAGGTTAAAGCTATCAGTGATAGGTTAAGATAATCAATATTTTGTCAATTAAATGTCTCGGAATCAAAACTTGGTCAAAATTGTCGTAGGAAACATTATTTTGGGGAAGTTGTTGCGTAATCTTTAAACGCTTTATTCATTTTTTGCCCTCAAAACATAGTACAAGTATATTTCCCACATTTTCAGCGCGACATTAATCGATAAATCAAATTTATTTCAACCTGTGATGAATACCCAGCATTATAACCTGCTTTTAACAGCATACATTTAACAAGACAATTTTTTCAATATTTCTGTGATAAACAGAACCGTAATAATACTAAATTGTGTATTTTTGTTGTATTCAAAAGATACATTGTGTTTATTTATACTTTTAGGTTAAAATGGTTTTTGTTAATTTCCTTCAGGAGATTAATAATAGTTTTCACTAATTTTATTAAAAACTAGCTTATGACTACTATATATTGAATATCTGGGTATGAATTCTATTTCAATTTGTTATAAATAATGAAACATATATACTTAAAATACTGAGTTAATTTTTTAACTTATTTATTCGGTAATGTTATGGTTATGTCAGAGTTCAATGACAATTATATGATAGAACCTTTATATATTGAGAAAAGCAGGCTTCGCAGATTAAGGTATCTGGCAGAAGTAATAAATGTATTCAGCAGCAGATATCAAGCAAAAAAGATTATATTATTTATTTAATATCTAACTTAGGTAGGATGTAATGTAATCATCCTTGCAATAATCATACACCCGTGTTTTTTAAGAGCGTTCCACGAAATTGTCTTTGTGCCTTTGTTATGAATAGAAGAAACATCCACCACCTCCTTCCTTACCTGTTCTTGTGTTTCTTCAGAGAGGAATAATTTTGCCGCTATAGAAAAAACAAACCTACCTTCACAGGTTTGGTTTTTCTGATATTTGTGGAGAGACAGTGGGGCAGTTCACAGTTATTGATGAGTGCAATTTTGATTGTGTTCTAATGATTATCAAGGGTATCTCAGTAATAAATTCATCTTATACTTTTGACACTTCTCTCCCATGCATCTCCCTGGAAAAATTTCTCTTTTATAGCGAAGATATGGTAATCCAGTTTGGTTTATGAACTGACTTGTGAAGACAGAGAACGGGGAACAGCAAATAGGGAACAAGAAATGTACTGAGTTTTTTAAGCGCAAAGCACAGGCTACGCTAACAAAAATCAATTATATA
>NZ_AJLJ01000111.1 GCF_000317245.1 Fischerella muscicola SAG 1427-1 = PCC 73103 | reverse complement strand
CCTATAGGAATTCTAATATTTTTAAGATGTTTAGATAACAACTCTATAAAAAGTACACGTGTAACTATACAGACTTATTAGCAAAAAGTTAACTTTGTACATGATGTAATGTATTAATTATCAAAAAAACCTTTGCTTTACATTCTTTTCTATCTAACTAAATTTTGTAAAGTTAGTAAGTTTCATTATGAATAAATATTTGATCATTTTAATGATTACAAATTGTTTTTGTGTGAAATGTAAATATTTTTACAATCATACTTATTTGATGTTAATAATGATGATGATATTTGAATAATTTAATTTCAAAAATGAAGATTTGTACTTCTCATGAGGAATAAAGCCAAATGAATACTAAAACTTCTAAACAGACAATCCTAAATTCTGAACACTATCGAACTCAAGAAAGTAGTCATAAAACCAAAATTATAGATACTTCTTTTCGATCTTCAACTTTGAAGGACACCAACACGTCTTTTACAGAAGCTACTTTTAATTTGTCAGACTACCTTGCACAACGGCGATATCAAGTTGAAGCAGCACTCGAAGGCTCAATTACTTCAGGCTATCCAGAAAAGCTATACGAGTCTATGCGTTATTCCTTAATGGCTGGGGGAAAACGTCTCCGCCCAATTTTATGTCTTGCTAGCTGTGAATTATCTGGGGGCGCATTAGAAATGGCAATGCCCACTGCTTGTGCATTGGAAATGCTTCACACAATGTCTTTAATGCATGACGACTTACCTGCTTTAGATAATGACGACTATCGTCGAGGTAAGCTAACAAATCATAAAGTGTATGGCGAAAATATTGCCATACTGGCTGGTGATGCACTTTTACCCTATGCTTTTGAACATATAGTGGTTCAAACAAAAGGAGTTCCAGCTGATCGCTTGTTACAAGTCATTGCTAAGTTAAGTCATGCAGTTGGAGCAAGAGGTCTAGCTGGTGGTCAAGTTGCTGATCTTGAATCGGAGAAATTGCAAAATCTTGATCTAGCAACTCTCAACTTTATTCACTCTCACAAAACAGGTGCGTTGTTAGAAGCTTGTGTTGTTTCAGGAGCATTGTTGGTAGGAGCAAATGATGAGGTTTTACAAAGGCTTTCTCGTTATGCTCGAAATATTGGTCTTGCCTTTCAAATTATTGATGATGTACTAGATATTACTGCCACTAAAGAACAACTGGGTAAAACCCCAGGTAAAGATGAAAAGGCACTGAAAGCAACTTATCCTAGTTTGTTAGGTATTCATGAATCCAGATTTCAGGCACAAAAATTAATTGAGGAGGCCAAAAAAGAACTTGCTCCCTTTGAGAGAGGGCTATTCCTCTTGTAAGTCTAGCAGACTATATCATAATTAGAACTCACTAGGTAGCTAGTAGCTAAGTTACTATCATGAGCTGCTCACACCAGCATGGATGAAAATCCTAATCCGTTTTCCTTTTCACCTTTCACCCTACTCTTT
>NZ_AJLJ01000110.1 GCF_000317245.1 Fischerella muscicola SAG 1427-1 = PCC 73103 | reverse complement strand
AGGTAAGGCTTTGAGTGTATTTGAGACTGTAAAAAGTTAACAAAACTTAAGTAGCAACAACTAGTTAGATTTCAAAGAAAAGTGATCAAAAAGTGATCTAAAAGTAGCAACAACTAGTTAGATTTAACAAGAAAGTGATCAAAAAGTGGAAAATTAATTAGAAAAGCGATCGCTTTGAGAAAGTATGTGAGAGAAAAAGTAGTAAAGAGAATAAACTCTGTAGAAAGTTTATAGTGAGAAAAAGGGATTAGGAATTTCTAACAGGTGTGAGTAAATAAAATAAACAGTGATAAGCTACCAGCGATATTGGATTGAAAGAGGAGAAATCTTATGAGCTGGGCAGCAGAAGAATTAAAGGGAGTGAATTTGGGAGATAAACGCCGAAATCAACGATTAATAACGATAGTGGAAGATTTATCAGCACAACCAAATGAGAGTGTAACCCAGGCTTCAAGAGACGCAGCAGCAGTACAAGGGGTGTATGAATTCTGGGCAAATCCGCGCATCAAGGCAGAAGCAATAATTTCTTCACATGCAAGTAGCACAGTAGAACGGATCAAAGAGCATCGAACAATTTTGGCGATCCAAGACACAACAGAATTAGATTGAGCGTGGGCATAAAAGTAAAAGAGGTATGGGTTCACTCAGTAACCCCGAAGCCAAAGGCTTGAAGGTTCATACAGTAAATGTGCGAGTTGCAAAGCTATGGTTGCAAGCACCAGCTTCAGTTCAATCTCAGTCAACACAAGCAATAGAAGTGCATGTGATTGAAGCTTGTGAAGAGTCTCCTCCTGAAGGCGAAAAGCCAATATCGTGGCTATTGTTGACAACAATAGAAGTGAAAGATTTTGAGTTAGCTTGTCAATGCTTGAAATGGTACAGCGATCGCTGGCTCATAGAACGTTATCACTACTGTTTAAAAAGTGGATGTCGGATAGAACAATTGCAATTGGAGGATGGTGAGCGAATAAAACGGGCCGTGAAGAGGCAGGGTGCAGGGAGCAGGGGGCAGGGAGAGGGAGAAGAATCAGACATGGGATCAGGGAGCAAGGGAAAGGACTTCACCCTGCTCCCCGCGCCCTGCCCCTCTGCCTCTTTATGGCGAGGATTTCAACGATTGAATGATATAGCAGGAATCTGGCAATTATTGTACCAGGGTGATTTTTAATTCAGATCGATCATGCAGTGATCATTTACTACCAAAGTCTATAAATTGAGATGTGCCTAATTAACGTTATCCAATTAACGTTAATCGTAAATGTAAAGAAATATGTGACTAAAGGACAATAGAGGAAGACAAATGCTGAAAAAGAGAAAAAGTTTATAAAAATACATGTATAAAAAAAGACTAAAAAATTCGATAATAACTAGTTGTGATGGGCAACTAGTTACATAAAGTAGTTACATAAATGATGAGGATTTCTCAAGATAAATAACTAGTTAAGCAAAAATAACTAGTGAGAATAAACTAGTGAGAATAAAAGTGTTTATAACGGGTTCTATTAAAAATAGACAACAGCCACGCGTCTTACCCAAATCTCCAAGCGTAGATTTACTATTTTTGGCGTGCGGCGCGCTTTGTTTGACAACAGTAATAGTAATTAAAACTTGACTTTTTTAAATCGCCCCCTGCCACCTCCGCCAACCCCAATCCCCTTTTAGACTTACCTCGAAAAGTGGTGCGGGTGTCGTTGAATGAGACTAAAGGTGGGGTGAAGGAAAAAAGGTGTGGGAGAGTAGTTAGCGGACGTTTTACGCTAACATAGCTGAGATGTCATAAAATCAAAGTTCCCATGAACAACCTCCAATCAATTCTGTCTCACATCAATGACACGCTCCAGGACTTACCGGAATGTCACCACTTAGAAGGATTTGTGAGCGAATTTTACAGTATTTGGCTAAAATTAGGAAATTTTGTGCAACAAAGCCTGTTACAAGCCTTAATTGAAGAGAAAGAAGCTGAATATGACCGTCCTAGAACTAAACGAGAAAAAAGATATTACACTCCATTAGGTGAAATGGTTCTTGTACGTAGAGCTTATGAGACAACAGATGGTATTAAAGTCAAGGTTGATGAAGAGTTAGG
>NZ_AJLJ01000109.1 GCF_000317245.1 Fischerella muscicola SAG 1427-1 = PCC 73103 | reverse complement strand
GGTACTCGCCAATATTGTCCAACTCTGATCCACACTTCACTCAACCCATCTACAAGATTTTTTAGTACTGAACTCAAAAGATGCTTTTGACCACAAGCTCATTGCAACCACCAAACAAATCACCAAATGCGTTGGTAAAGCTCGCTTCCGTTCTTCATTACTGTGTGTATCTGCGATTGCTTGCGCGATCGCCCATGTCGGTATAGCTGTTTCTAAAGCTTTGAGTACTGTACCTGATTCAATTGCTGGTGAGATCAGTGAGAATTCTTTGAGTTGCATTCAATATCAGTACACTTGGGTGACAACCCTCAGTCTACCTGGTTTTGAGCTTAACCGAACCGTATTGG
>NZ_AJLJ01000108.1 GCF_000317245.1 Fischerella muscicola SAG 1427-1 = PCC 73103 | reverse complement strand
TTAGCTGATTAAGCAATACTTGTGAGGACATTTCTTAATTCCAACTGGAAAGCCTGACTGCTAAAGACTTTTAAGAGCCATTGTTTCGCATCGCTGTTGCGAAGTCGGGGCTATCACTCCTGATCCAAGCTTGATAAAAGGCTGGATAAGTCAAAGTTTGGGTACAGTGCCAAATAACTTTGTAAGCCTCATTTGATAAGTTATTTTTCAAAGCGGTGACAACTGCTGCCATATTCTCAGATTCTGTTAACAAATTTTGTAAACTCTCTGCCGCTTGCCAATGGGTAGATTTATCTTTAGAGTTACGAATTAAATCTACTAATGCAGTGATAGCAGTGGGGTTATTTGGAGCTATTCTTACTAAAGTCTCTGCCGCTTGCCAACGGGTTTCTTCATCTTTAGAATCACGAATTAACTCCACTAATGCAGTGATAGCAGTGGTTTTATTTAGAGCTATTTTTACTAAAATATCTACCTTTTGCCAACAGGTATATTTATCTTCAGAATCACGAATTAACTCTACTAATGCAGCGATAGCAGTGGAATTATTTGGAGCTATTTTCACTAAACTCTCTGCCGCTCGCCACCAAATGTCTTCATTTTTAGAATCACGAATAAATTCTACTAATGCAGTGATAGCAGTGGAATTATTTGGAGCTATTTCTCCTAAAATATATGCCGCTCGCCACAAAGTATCTTCATCTTTAGAATCACGAATTAACTCCACTAATGCAGTGATAGCAGTGGAATTATTTGGAGCTATCCTTACTAAACTCTCTGTCGCATACCAACGAGTAGATAAATCATTAGAATCACGAATAAATTCTACTAATGCAGTGATAGCAGTGGAATTATTTGGAGCTATTTCTCCTAAAATATATGCCGCTCGCCACAAAGTATCTTCATCTTTAGAATCACGAATCAACTCCTCCAAAGCAGTAATAGTAGTGGGATTATTTGGAGCTATTTTTACTAAAGTCTCTGACGCTTGCCTACGAGTATATTCATCTTTAGAATCACGAATCAACTCCTCCAAAGCAGTAATAGCAGTGGGATTATTTGGAGCTATTTTTACTAAAGTCTCTGCTGCTTGCCTACGAGTATATTCATCTCTAGAATCACGAATTAAATCTATTAATGCAGTAATAGTAGTAGGATTACTTGGAGCTATTTTTACTAAATTTTCTACTGCTTGCCTACGGGTATATTCATCTTTAGAATCACGAATTAAATCTACTAATGCAGTGATAGCAGTGGGGTTATTTGGAGCTATTTTTACTAAATTTTCTAC
>NZ_AJLJ01000107.1 GCF_000317245.1 Fischerella muscicola SAG 1427-1 = PCC 73103 | reverse complement strand
GCTTGCCTACGGGTATATTCATCTTTAGAATCACGAATCAACTTCTCTAATGCAGTGGTCACTTTTTGGCGATCCGTCTCTATCAGTACAGCTCTAACATCTTCTATTATCTGTTGGTCAAAACTTTGCCAGTCCTGTGTTTGAATATTGAAATAACCAAAGCCCCATTTAACAATTTGCTTCACAATCACATCTGTAAAACTACAATCTTTAAACTCGGCAATCCCGGCTGCGGCTAGAAAATAGGCTCGGTATTCATAAAATCCCTTCCAGTTAGGAATTTGACTCTGACTTTTGCATCCATCGTCAAACTCTACCAACGCCTTAATAAATTCTTCCTTGTGCTCCTCTTTTATATCCTCTCGTCCCAACCACAGCAAAATTACCTCTTTCCACTGCCCTTCAAATATGCGATAGATTCCTTGTTTTGGGTTCTTAGGAACGTGATTCAGAAAATAATGCCAATCGTCAACAGCCACGGCTGCAAAATATTCCTCAAAGGTCGCATGGTAGAAGGCATAAACTTTTTCTTTGCTGGGAGATTCAGCCGCAATCCCTACATCATTCAGCCAACCGAGTTTTAATGCTTTGTAAAACAGCGAAGTCTCATCATCTGGATAGCCTAATTCCTCAATAATAAAACTTTCCCGCAACCGGAACCGTGAACCACCCTCGTTGATATCCCTTAAGGCTAAACATCCTAAAGCTTTGTTTAACTCTTGTTGTTCTTTTTTGCTGGTGGGGAAACAGTTTTGTTTCCATATGTAGAACTGGTTCACAACCAGATTGTACAGTCCGGCCTTTGTCTGTGGTAAATTACCCTCCTTATTCTGCCAAATAGCACATAACAGCGTCAATCGCAGGGGAGTTTGCACCAAGTCCCGCAAGCGCACCCGTTCAGCTGAGTCTAATTCTGTCTTTAACCATTTTCCTTTTTCAATCTCTTCCACAAACCAGTTATCGATAAACTGATGCACCTGTTGGGGATAGTCAAAGTCAAGTAAGCGATAGGTTTCAAAGGTTTCTAGTGCATTACGATCTGCTTGCCAAACATTCAGCCGACAAGTTAACACCACCCTTGATGAACACCCTAACCATCCAGTTAACTGACGGGAAATTTCCTCTAATGGCTGGTGAGATACTTCCCCTCCAGATATTTCATCCACCCCATCCAACAGCAGCCACACTCGCCCCTGCTGAATTTGGTTTATAAATTCATTCCGTACTTCTTGAGTCAACTGTGTTGGAGGAATTGCTTGCTCAAGCCAACTTTTATATATATGTGTTTGAATATCCGTCAAAGTTCCATTTCGTCCCAAGTCTGCCAAAGATACCCAAATCGGAAATCCTAAGCCTTTCTCTAAGACCCAAAAAGCGATCGCTTGCAGCAGCGTTGTTTTCCCTGCACCCGGTTCTCCAATTACAGCTGGCTGATTCCCAATCAACATTTTCTTTACCATCAAAAAAGCGTTTTACGGTCTTCTCACCCACTGCGGCACGTCCGGCAAGTTCCAAGTAAGTTAAACGCTTGCCTTCACACTTACTAATTGCAGCTCTCGCTTCTTGGAGTTTATTTTTTCCCTCTTCATTGACTCGAACACTATTTCGATTCCGTGTTTCCCCCATAGTTAATGTACTTGTGCGGATGAGTATATTTCTACTTTAGAAGATTGGTTGATTTTTTTGAGGTCAGAAAAGGTCAATTAATCTCTGTCCCTGTCCTATCCCTAAATGTCCAGCGATTTACTTATTATTCAACGTAACTTTGTCTCATAACCAATTGAGACGGAGTTATGACGATGACAAAGGTCTATCAAAACCAACCTACCCCACAAGCGATAAAGGCAGCCAAAGGACTTGATGCAAATCCGCAGCAAGCTATCCCAGTAATTGGCTCTGGCAATACAGCATACCAAATTGATATTACACCTGTATTGCTACAAAACCCTTATAGTCCCTTTGCGATCGCCTTGAGTGTTGCAATCGTAATTGGTGCGATCGCTGGGCTTGTTAAAACTCTAAAATCTGGTTAATCTCAACATTCCGCTCAAAACTGAATATTTGAGCTAATAGTTCAAGTGTTTGTTCTGCTTGGATTAGCTTCGATTATGACCTAGACATTTTCTTGTTACGTAGTTTAGGTCATATCAGATTATGACCACGATTAACACAATCCAAGCATCTCTTTTTTGATATTACCAACAATGGGTCGTTTTTTGATAGGGCGTTTTACGTCTTTTTTAGGACTTACGCATTGACAGGAAATGGACTATGTGCATTCAAGCCCACCTGTGGTTTAAGGTGTTCCGGAATAGTGCTCGGCGGCACTGCAAGATGGGTTAGAGATAGAGAATTCATACTGAACCAAGAGTCCTGCAGCAAAGTCGTTAGGCACTACAAAAAGCTAACCTGCTTCGCAGCACGAGCGCGTAGCTTGACAAGGCTTTGTTTTCCCGATTCCTAACCCACTCTCTTGAAAGGCTGACCGATTGAGCAACTTCCTTTCTTCTATGCAACTTCATCTCAATCTGGTATAAGGTGTGCCAGAAGCGGTAGAGTTCCTCTACTGGCTTGTTACACCGTCTTTTCAACTTTGATCGATTGGTTCATGGCCATTGCCTCTTGTGCTTGTTGTGCAACCCTTGCGTTTTCGAGCCTCACCGCAGTAGAACAGGTTGAGCGTCGATGCGAACGCGAAAGAGCGTATACGGCTTTTGGCGCAAGTCTTTTCCCTTTTGGTATTTCGCCTGACGATGCAACTGATTTGCTGTGACGTAGAGGTATCCATCTGCCGCAACGGACATCGTATCGGGCCACAGAAGGCGGGGGTCGTGTACTACCGTTTCCCACTCCCCACCAGAACGGCGACGCAGAATCGCATTATGCTCGTAGTTCGTTGAGTAAATATACCCTGCCGCGTCTGTTTCGAGTCCATCTGCACCACCGCCCTTGTCTCCTTCATCAATTACGGTTGCAGCAACAGCGCTATCGTCAATCGAGCGCTCCACGAGTGCATCAATGGCAACGCTGTAGAGCCGACGGCTAGCAAGCGGGCAGTAGTACAGGCGTGACCCGTCTGCACTAATTGCAATCCCGTCTGACCCCATTTGAACAGGCTTGGTCTTTCCATCTGGCTGACGTTCCAACAGTGGACGACCCTCGACGATTGGGCGGAAACTTGATAGCGCCTCAGCCTTTGTAGATGGATGATCGTGCAGCTTGCGCCAGCTCTCGCCTGATGCCAAATCTACTACAATAATTCCGTTTGCCCCTTGGTCAGACGAATCCGTAATAAATGCCATGCCTTCGGTACCGCGCCGCAGGTCGAAGCGGACATCGTTCAGGTAAGTGGTAGGCAGGGCAACATCTTGGGGAAAGAGGATTGTTTTGATAACGCGATCGCTCGTCAAATCCACACAGACGAGCTTCGGTCCACCATACTGCGTCGGCTGGAACATCGGACTGCCCGTGTCGAGAATCCATAGGCGATCGGCCGGATCGACAACCACACTTTGCACAGACACCAGCGTCCCAGCGAGGTCATTTGGGTCTGTACGATTGATTGCCTCGTCAGGGTAAGCCACAGGACGACCTTCCCGGATTTCCGCCACTGTGAATGCGACCTCATCACCCCACTTCGGAAAATTGACGAAGATGCGCCCCTGATGTGACAGTGTCACCCCGGTTAGCATTGCGCCGTCAAAGTGAGCAACTGTCTCCAGTGTGCCTAACGACTCATCGGTGGGTAACTTCTGCAACTGACTAACCATTTTTCTATGTCTCCTCTAAACGTCGGCTGTTTGAATCTCGATTCCGTCTGCTCCACGCTCGTTTGCCCTGGCTTGCTTCTCCCTTGCGGCCAGCTACATTGTGTGAGCTTGCTGTTCCAATTTCAGCCCTCTCAGTCCAGGATGAGCCACGCTTCTGGCAAACCGTCATCGTTTTCATCGCTGTGCTGGTGATTTATGCACTATTGCCTGCAGGCTATACGTATCTGCGCGATCGCTTTCGGATAGGCAGTCCAGCAATCCTCCAACCTGCTCAGATAGGAGCGATTGAACTACCAGTGATAGCAATTCTAAGGTTGCCTCACTTGAATTTCAGGCACTCTGACCGGGCTTGAGTACGATCTTGATGCAGTTATCCTTTTTGTGCTTAAAGATCTCGTAACCATGTGGGGCTTGCTCTAGCGGTAAGCGGTGGGTAATCACAAACGAAGGATCAATATCGCCCTTCTGAATGTGCTCCAGTAGCGGGGTAAAATACCTGTGAACGTGGGTCTGTCCCGTTTTCATAGTCAAGGCTTTGTTCATAAAAGCCCCCATTGGAATCTTGTCTACAAAACCACCATAAACACCAGGAACGGACACAGTGCCTCCTTTACGACAGGCAAGGATCGCCTGCCGCAAAGCAGGGGGACGATCTGTTTCTAAACGGACTGCTTGTTTCGCTTTGTCGTATAGTCCCTCCAGCCCCATACCGTGGGCTTCCATCCCCACTGCATCCATCACGGCATCAGGGCCACGACCTCCCGTCATTTCTTTGAGGGCTTCCCCAACATCAACCTGTTCAAAATCGAGGACTTCTGCCCCGCCGTCTTTTGCCATCTGGAGGCGTTCAGGCACACGGTCGATCGCAATCACCCGTTCTGCTCCCAGTAAAAACGCACTCCGAATCGCAAACTGGGCTACCGGGCCACAACCCCAAATGGCAACCACATGACCGGGTTTGATATCACAGTTTTCCGCTGCCATATATCCAGTTGGAAAGATATCCGAAAGGAACAGCACCTGTTCGTCTGTCAACCCGTTGGGAATTTTGCATAGACCGACATCAGCATGAGGAACGCGGGCATATTCTGCTTGACCGCCTGCATAGCCCCCTAACATATGGGAGTAGCCAAAAATGCCTGAGGGCGAATATCCCATCAGGGCTTCTGCCATAAAGGCATTGGGGTTGGTGTTATCACACAGGGATGTTAGCGTTTGTTTGCAGAAGAAGCAGTGACCACAGGCGATGGGAAATGGATTGACGACCCGATCGCCAACCTTAATTCGCTTAACTTCACTGCCGACTTCAACGACTTCTCCCATGAATTCATGCCCCAGAATATCACCCTGCTCCATCGTTGGAATGAATCCATCGTAGAGGTGTAAATCAGAACCACAAATTGCAGTGGATGTAATTCTGATCACGGCATCTCCGGGATTAATAATTTTGGGATCGGGGACCGTTTCGACTTCCACCTTGTTAGCACCTTGCCAGCAAACTGCTTTCATTGTTTTTCCCTCTTTCTGAGTAATTGTTTTGTGAATTGAGAATGGAGTTAGCGGTAAACCATTACGCTGATTGAAAGATTGAAATATTATGTTGATGCAGAGTTTCGGGCTGTGACTGCATCACTCAAAATCTTTTATTTGATTGAACTCTGCTTAGCTTCGTCGTCCTGATGGCTGACCTTCATTAGTGGCAATTTCACCTGTCTCCATCAGCATTTTGAAGCGGGCAAGATCGTCTCCAATTTGCTGTTTTGGATTTTCACCAAACAGCTTGGCAATCGCATCTCCAACGACTCCAGCAGGCGCATCATAGGTTGTGATGACTTTTACCTCAGTCCCTCGATCGCCAGGAGCAGGTTGAAAGTGAACCGAACCAGAGTTCGCAATATCTGCCCCTTCCACTGAAGTCCAGGCAATCACTTGATTCGGACGATCTTCAGTGATTCTGGCATCCCATTCAACGCTGTTGCCCATCGGTGCGCTAGTAACCCAGTGCGATCGCCCATCGTCATAGACATTCACACTTTTAAGATGCCTGGTAAAGCGTGGTAAGTTTTTTAAGTTGTGCCAGAAGCGGTAAAGATCTTCTGCGGATTTTTCAATGGTTACCGTTTTTTCGACTTTAATTGGTTGGCTCATGTCTATTGTCTCCCGTGCTTGCTGTATAGTGCTTTGTTTATCGCAGTTTGGACAAATTTGTTTGTCCAAACTCTAATACTAGGAGCGGAGAACAGTGTAGGATAAAAGCTTATTAGCGAGAGGTATGTAGAAGTCTCTTGAAAAAATTTACCCTTCGTATCAGCCTTCTAGACTAGTAAAAAAATTAACTACTACAAATCAACACCTGAACCTTAAAGCTTTCAACTAAACCTAACCTCTAACTAAAGAATGAGACTGGTGTTAAGTTAGTTATCGCTTGTATCTTGGCGTAATGCTAGGGAAAATACCGTAGGCAACTGTCAAGTGGTTTGCTGTTTGAGTACATAGTTTTGGTCAAACGGTTGTCTCTTTTTGACCACAGCCCAAGCAATATGCAGCAGTTTCCGTGCAGCAGCGCAACGTGCTACTAGTACTTATGCATTGACAGAAAATTGATACTATGCAGTCAAGCCTAACTT
>NZ_AJLJ01000106.1 GCF_000317245.1 Fischerella muscicola SAG 1427-1 = PCC 73103 | reverse complement strand
AATACGGTTCGGTTAAGTTCTAAGCGGTGTTAATTACAGAGAAAGTAAGTGTTTGTAATTTAGCTGTTTGTGTTCTATGTATGGGCTTTTTGTTCGGAAATTTAGCTCTAGTTTTTTTGACCACACGAGGATTGCTTCGACCTTCCGGTTCTGGTATCTGCTCATCCAAAATCTCTGTTACAAGCCAGGTGAAAAAAAAGAAAATTCTTCTGCTTGAAGCCGCTGAAATTTAGGAACAGCGCGACGGACGATGTTCAGTGTCCCCGTAAAACTTAATCTTAAGGGGGAAATATGAGCAGATTCGGCAACTTGAAACATCAGCGAACGCACAGCCCAATGACCGAGCAGCCAGCCATAAATTTCCTGAATAACTTCACGGGGATTAAGAGAACGAATCAGAGTTTTACGCCCTAAAAGATGGACTTTAAGTTCATCAATAGTACTCTCAACTTCCCAACGACGGTGATATTGTGTTGCTAACAATAAAGCGGGGAACTTCTCAACATCAGTCAAACTGGTAATTAAACGATAAGTTTGCCCTTGGTCATCAGTATCAATCGTGTACTCAATTACGCGAACCAGAATTTTTGTGCCACCTTTTTTCTTTGATTTACCATCCGGCGCAATCCAAGACAGGTAAGAGCCATCTGGCAAGACTTTCTCTACTGGGAATTTGACGTTCTTTGGTATTCGCCCCAAATAATCACATTTTTGGTTGACAGTGGCTTGTACCATTTTGTAAGAATGCAAACCTCTATCCCACATCAATAGCATTCCTTGTTGTACAGAGCGTAATAACTTTTTAGCTCTGGTTCGTTCGCCAATTTTGTATGGACACATCAATGCGTCAACAATTAAATGTGTCCCCGCTTCAATCAATAGCACTAAGCGAACTTTTGGGAACGCCGCTACCGTACCTGGGCGTGTTGATGGTCTTCCAAATACCTTTGCATTCGCCACTGTATCTGGAACATCAAATACTGTTCCATCTAGTGCCATCAACCGCAACCCTCCCAAAAAAGCCCCTTGGGTTTGGACTGTGGCACAAGGACGTACTACCAAATGAAACAAGCGGCTCATCACCCTACACCCTACACGTTGTCTGGCTTCGGTTATTGACGACTTGCTA
>NZ_AJLJ01000105.1 GCF_000317245.1 Fischerella muscicola SAG 1427-1 = PCC 73103 | reverse complement strand
AGTTATCCCTCCCCATCCCAGTTTCACCGCTTCAATTGCGGCATACCGACGACGATCTTTTTCTGACAACGAGTGGTAAAACTCTTGCATTTGTTGCTCGACTTTGAAAGGATAGGGATTCATGCATTCAGTTGCTAGTCACTGGATAAGTTCAGCCTATCATTGCTCTGTCTATTTTTGGATCTTATTTAATTCTCAATCCTTAGGCGAAAGCGCCTTATTCTTTGGGCTTGGCCAAAATATATTTAATACGGCTGGGCATTTTATTAATTGGAAAGGCCTTACCTCAATATAGTCAGGAAATTCTTGCTCTGAGTCAGCTAAAATTTTATAGATGCATGTGCGATTAAATCTAAGCAAATATTTTTGTTGAGCTATGGCAGAAAGTGAGAATATGAATAGTTATAAATCCTATGACGTGAAAACTACCGTCTTTTTAAATTAGCCCATTTTTTCAAATGCAATTAGAAGAAATTTTATCCGAACTTAAAAATTATACTGGAACCTTTCCCCGTTTGGCTTTAGAGAGAGCAATAGAGTCAAAGTCAGCAATTACTCCTTTTTTATTAGCAACATTAGAATCATGCACAAATAATCTAGAGATGCTATTAGAGGACTCTGATTATATCTTGCATTTGTATGCCCTGTATCTACTAGCACAATTTCGAGAAAAATCTGCTTATCCTCTGATTATTAAGTTTTTCTCCGTTCCCGGAGATATCGCAATGGATGTAACTGGAGATGTGGTTACTGAGGATTTGGGTAGAATAATTGCTTCTGTTTTTGACGGAAATCTTGACCCCATTAAACAACTGGTAGAAAACCAGCAAGTCAATGAATTTATTAGAAGTGCTGCCTTAAACTCATTAATTGTTTTGGTCGCTCAATCAATTATTTCTAGAGAGCAAGTTATTCAATATTTTGAAGAACTTTTTTTAACTAAACTTGAAAAGAAGCCTGATTTGATTTGGAGCAACTTAGTAATTAATAGTTGTGAACTTTGCCCCATAGAGCTTAAGAAATATATTGATGAAATTTTCGAGCAAGGTTTAATCGACGAACTCTTTATCGAGCAAGATGATGTGGATGATTCTCTTCTAGAGGGAGTATCATCAGCCTTAACAAAACTTCATAACGACCCACATCATTCTTTGATTAACAATGCAGTATCAGAGATGAAGTCATGGGCTTGTTTTCATCAAGAAAAATTGAAAACAAACTATGGTATTTTTCCTGATTCATCAAGCTTTACAAAATCATCTAAAACAGCAAAACCTCAAGGTAATAAAAAGAGAAAGATGCAAAAAAAAGCTCGTCGAAAAAATCGAACAAAGAAAAAATAACCTCACTGAACAAGGTAGTCTGATTAAAAGGAAATTCCGACTCAATTTGATAGATGCAGTTACCCTCACAAGAAGCTGACTATTTCTTTAGCCAAGTCCCTATTTCAAAAATAAACTCTGTTGTTTGTTGCTTTCTGCGTTACTTCACAATTCTCAGCATTTACTCAAAAATCATGCTCCCATTTTCAAATAGCAGCAGTTGAATCACTTGTGCTTGTTTGGCATGAGCCAGCTTGGACAATGCAATTTCTTCAGCCCGTAAGTGTTAAGAAAATTCAAGAGTATTTATCACAAAAGGTTTATAAAACTGAGTGCTGTTTCGATGTCAAGCGAGGTAATGCGGTACTATATGCTCGATTCACCAATTGGGAAGATGCAACTGAATTTGCCAGCTCCGCAAGCACGACTAGACTTAGAGTGTTACATAGATGAGCGAACCAGACATACTGCATGAATCCACCTCAACACAGTGATACATGCTCTCGCCATCAATTGACGTTTGACCTAGAGGTTTTGCGAGTTTGTCGCTTAGTAGTTTTGCTAGCTTTTGTTTGATTGACTGCTGTAGATTCAGCAACTGGCTGTGTTGACTCACTTTTGGGTGTCTGTGATTGTAAGTCTTGAGTTTGTTGGGCATCCTCACCACTACCACCATCAGGCTTTTGAGGAGATTATGAATCTATTGGCTCAAGATTTCATTCATCCTATCACTACATACAAAGCCTGCCAATCATAAATATCACACACCTTAACAATTACTTGTTCCTAATATTATCTAGACCAACTTAGCCCTAGTATTCTTTTTTCTAATAGCTTGCTATAAGGGATCTCCAAATAATAAAAGCAAGCGCCGTCGAGGCGCGCCTGAAGAGCGAAAGCGCCTTATTCTTTGGGCGGATGCCAAAATATATTTAATACGGCGCTTGCTTTTATTGATTGGAAAGGCCTTATCTACACTACAATATGGCATTTACTCCTAATCAAATCCATACCAAGTACCAATTGCGTTACAACGCTTATATACTCGCGCAAAAATAATATAAGTTGTATAAGTTTAGTTATACCTTAAACAAGTACGCCAGTCGTTTTCCAGGTGAAGAAAACAAATGACCTTCGATTCAATGAATTTAAAAATGAGGCAACCTTTTTTAAATTATTCGACAAGCCTCGTGATTTATCGCTCTTGGTAGGACAGCGCTTTTAAGAGCGCTGTCTAAGGTTGCCTCATTTTTAAAAGGAGAAAGCTGTGACTCAAGACCAACCAAGTAGACTAGACCGCATTGAAGTCACTCAAGCAGTCCACAGCCAAATTCTTAACGAATTAGCTCTCTTCACCGTGAGCTAGCCTCCTTTAGCACTAGGCAAGCCGAGAGGCAGCAACAAACAAGCGATCGCCATGACGAAGTTCTCAGCAGATTAGAAAATTCTGCTCATCGCCATGATGAAGCACTCACCCGACTAGAAAACTCTGTTAATCGCCAACAAGAAACTTTAGACAGGCATGAAACAACATTAGCCCGAATAGAGAGAAGTATTGAAGCACTCACTACCTCTACTACCGAGACAATACAACTTGTAGCACAAAACAGCATTGCAATTCGCGAAATTTGGCGATACCTTCGCTACGAACCTCGTAACGGTAACGGAAGAGGTGAAAATGAGTAAGCCCATAGGCGATTTTCATCGCCGTCTTGATAAATCACAAATTGTCTCACCAAATCTGTTACGATGGCGATCACTGCCGTCTTAGCCGAGCATGTCGCATTTTTCAAGATAAGTATTGTCCAATATCTGTTTTTTGACGGCGCAGAACAGTTATTGCTGAGGACTGGATTTGGCGAACTCGCTCTCGACTGATATTTAGCTTCTCTCCAATCTGGGCAAAAGTTAGTTGTTGCTCATCTAACAGTCCAAACCGCAAAATTAGTACTTGACGCTGCATGGGTTTAAGCGATGCTAACAAATTGCTTAAGTCCTGGCGCAGCAGTTGTTGAGCGATCTGTTCGTCAGGAGAGATGCTCTCATCGCTTAGAAGCTCACTTAGTTCTGTATCTTGGTTGTCCCCCACTTTCGTATCCAAAGAAACTGCCCCACGAGCAAGGCTAAGATATTCTCGAATTTGGCTTGGCTTTAAGTCTAATTTCTGTGCAACTTCTGTGAGCGTGGGACGACGACCCAGTGTTTGAGATAATTGCAGCTGTACCTTCTTTATTTGATTGAGTTTTTCAGTAATATGAACCGGCAGCCTGACTGTGCGGGATTTCTCGGCAACTGCTCTTGTGATTGCTTGACTAATCCACCAATATGCATATGTTGAAAACTTATAGCCACGATTAGGGTCGAACTTCTCCACGCCTCGTTGTAAACCAATTGCCCCTTCTTGAATCAAATCTAAAAACTCCAAATTCCGGTGCTGATACTTTTTGGCGATCGAAACTACCAATCGTAGGTTAGCTGTTACCATCCTTTGCTTGGCTATTTTCCCTTGCTCTAATATCTGAGTGATTTCAGTTTCGCTTTTGTTTACGAAATTCGCTAATTCTAAGCGCGTTGGTTGCCGATGCAATTGTTGAGCTAAAGTAAGTTCGTGCTGCTCAATGGCAATCAGAAGTTGTACTTGTGTTGCATAAGCTATTTCTTGCTCTGCTGTTAACAAGGGAAACTGGGCTATTTCTTGTAAATAAACCCGAACCATGTCAGTACTCATGGACATACAACTTTATCACTTCTCCCTATTTAGACGAATTTAAAAGCATAAATCAAATAGGTCAATAGATTTTTCTCCCCCGATAGCAGCAAACATCAACACCAAACTACTTTGCCGACTTCTTCTGCTTTGATGCTATGCTGTTGCTGACTTTGAGTGTTTCTTTGTAGGAGGCTTTCGTTTCTTCTTCAATGCTGCAAT
>NZ_AJLJ01000104.1 GCF_000317245.1 Fischerella muscicola SAG 1427-1 = PCC 73103 | reverse complement strand
CAATCACTTTATCAGGCTTTGTGCTTTTGGGTTTGGCGCTTCGGCAGCTAGAGCAATACAGGGGTAAACACGGATAGCATATGCGCTCACTCACCCGATTACATTCTTTGCAAACGAAGCGATAAATTTTTTGCTTAATGGTGCGTGTGTGGGCTTTTACAAAAATTTCTTTAGTTTCCACCGAAAGTAATTCCTTCCAAAATCGTCTACTCAGATCAAGATTACTTACTATTTAAACGATTGTGTAGCCGAGGGCAACAAAATAGCCTTAAAAGCTTATTCTATATACCCTTTGGCAATTTGTAGTCAGAAAACATAGGTCGGTCGAGTCGAAACCTACACTCCCCCACGCAACTACGCATGGTCTATTAGGGAATCTCCAAAAAATAAAAGCAAGCGCCGTATTAAAAATATTTTGGTCAAACCCACCTTCGAGCGCGCTTCCGCTCTTCAGGCGCGCCTCGACGGCGCTTGCTTTTATTTCGAGGATTGGCCTAGCTCTACACATCTGAAGATTTCTTGTTTTCTTCTGCAAGCGAATGATGGAAGAGCATTAGAATGGATAATCTCTGTAATATATAGGTGACGCCTATATTTAAACAAGTTTTATCCCTGTTTCCATTGCCAAAATAATAGAAGCAAGCAAATGACTGATCAACCAATATCAAACCGAATTGATCGCATCGAAGCATCTGTAGCTACTCACAATGAGATCATAAGCCAGCTTGCACCACTCACAGCACAAATAGCTCAGTTGTTAGCACAACAGACAGCTAGAGGTGATCGCCATGATGAGTTACTTAACCGACTTTCTGAACAGACTACCAGAAATGCCGAATCCCTCAACAGGCTGGAGCAACGTATGGATCAACTAGCCGAACTAGTCACAACTTCAACAACTGAAACCATACGACTTGTAGCTGATTTGGCACGTCAACAAGCCTCTGACAAAGCGGAAATACGTGAAATCTGGCGTTACCTACGCTATGAACCCCGTAATGGTAACGGTCGCAGTGAAGAATGAGTAATATTACCAGCCTCCGCTTCATTTGCAACTTTTAATTCGCAATTGATAAAAGCGGGGTAAACACATAGTCACAGTTTTGACATCGAAAACGTTGGTGCTTTAACCCATCAGCTAATACCTGAAAACCATTTTTTTGAAGTTTCTTTGATTTGCAGTTTGGGCATTTTAGATTCGATGGGGTCGTCTGCACTTTTTTAGTACGAGGTTGTTTTGGCTGTTTGTTTTGTCTAGCATCAATTACATCAGTTGTAGTATCAAAAGTGGTTTTAGTTTGTACGTTCAGGTACAAGGCGCTGGAATCATCAGGGCGAGCATGAAGATATCTACTGGTAGTTGCCACAGAGCTATGACCAAGAGTATTCTGCACTAAATGCAATGGCGCACCTCGGTTGAGGGAATGGGTTGCATGAGCATGTCTCAACCAATGGGGAGACACTTTTTTGTCAATACCCGCAGCTAGTGCCGCAGCTGCTACAATGCGATTGACTTGAGATTGGTCAAGAGTTCTGCCAAGAGGATCTTTTTCCCTGGACACAAACACAGGGTCTGACCCAACAGCATTCTTTTTCAACTTACACAACTTCTTCCAAACAGGCTCCGGCAGAAGCACGATTCTAGTTTTTCCTCCTTTGCCGAAGATTGTCATCTGTCCACCTGGTTTTCTTGCAGATAAATCCTTCCAACGCAGGGCGCATAATTCATTCACCCGCAAGCCACCTGTATACAGTAACAGCAATATCGCCTGATTTCTGGGATTTCTCTCTGCTGAAATCATCGCAGCCACCTCTTCTTCAGATAGGATGCGTTCATTGAGAGTATCCTTAATTTTTGGCTGCCTTAAACCCATACTCACATTTGTTGGCAACATACCAATTTTATGCCCAAAACTCAACAGTGACCTTACGGCAGCCATCTTTAACCTTTGTGTGTGGGGGGCATAGCCAAAAAAGGTATCCTGCCAGTTTTGAAGATCAGCTAAAGTGACACTATGGAGTGGTTTTTTTACCCAACAGAGAAACTCACTTACGCAACGCCTATACCCCCGTTGTGTATCACCGGACAAACCGTGCAACCACATTTCAATTAGGCGATGATCTGTGTCATAGCTTGTGACATCAGGCGTTGACAATTTTGAGCGTACCTCCATGAGTGCAAAGAGATCAAGGTTACCTTGCACTCGATTTTATCAGATAGGGTGACACATATAGCAATCACAACTGATGATTTTTATACAGTAATAACGCCACTCTAATTGGTGCCGATCAGAGTTTGGAGATGACGCATTCATCCATATAAAACGCGCAAAAACACTCACGCGCGAACGGGATTATATTGGCTTGGGAAAAAGAGGTTTGGAATTTGCCTAAAGAAATAGGGCAGGCTGTTCGTCCAAGTATTGTTTGGTTTATACTGGGCAAATAGAAAGTTAAAGTAAGACATCTACCTCAAGAAAGCTTTAGAACTTTGATTGCAGCCTACTGGTCAACTTTTAACTTTTGATTTGTCACAAAGCAATAATTTCTAAGATGAATTCCCTTTAATTGAGATAATGGGGGATATTTTTGGTGCTTTTTTGTATTAGAAATAAACGTGCTCAACCTAAACCAGACAAGGATTTTG
This sequence comes from Fischerella muscicola SAG 1427-1 = PCC 73103, assembly GCF_000317245.1. GTDB lineage: Bacteria > Cyanobacteriota > Cyanobacteriia > Cyanobacteriales > Nostocaceae > Pelatocladus > Pelatocladus muscicola_A. The sequence goes on along the minus strand of NZ_AJLJ01000104.1, from coordinate 4,870 downwards.
TCAATTTGAAAATAAGTTTGTATAGGTTAGCAAAATTTATACAAAAAATATTCAGCAATATCTCTTTTAAAAATAGCCAAAAAATGCTAACCTGATCCCAGTATCTCTGCAAACATAAAGCAGGTTAACTACAAGGAGGTAAAAAAGAAAACATTATTTAACTAGTCAGAATGGGGAGGCGAGCCGTTAGACAACAGTGTTGGCAGAGACTTGGCGGTTGAAACCAACGAACTGTATGGGACTAGCGGCATCTCACGACTCAGCCAGTGCAAGCAATCTTGCCTTCTTTTTGAAGACAATACAGAGTGTGGCAACAGCGATAATGCTTTTGCCCGTTTTTCATTGCCTTTGTACGCAATATTAACATACAAGGGCAAGGGAAGAACAGACTTTTTTTTCAAAAAATTTGCTCAATTTTGAAAAAGTGTCTGGCTCTACAATTTCTTGTCTACCCTGATTGTGAAAAACGACTTAAATCACTGCCTTGTAAAAAGAAATCGGCTGGCTACTCACAGGCAGACACAAGACTGGCAATCGCCAAGCACATGGTTTGCTACTCAAGCAACCAACCACTAAAAACAACCAAATTTAATTTAACAATGTCTGTGTGATCTAGGCAAAGCTAGCTTGTACTGTAATCAAGTGGCATCAACTGACTAAAATCTTTACTACGACTTTCTAAAAATTTCAGAGAAATCTAGTTTTTGGCAGTTGTTGTAAGGGATCTCCAAGAAATAAAATGTCCAGCCCTATCAAATATATTTTGGCTCAGTCCAAGAGCTGGTAAGCGTTCCGCCCTTCAGGCGGAACGCGAGGGCGCTCTCATTTTATTTTTTGGAAAGGCCTAAGAAGGAGAAAATACATCCTGTACCCCCTTTCCAAACAACTGCTACGAAGTTAACTAATGTCGTAGTACTTGAAAGCGTTGCAGCGCTAGTATTGCTGAAGATTGTGGGTAGCGCCGATGAACACACATCGGAGTTACAAAAATGGAATACACCAGCGAAAACAATGTGTTTAACCCATTAATCCAAAAGCATTGGCAGGAATGGGTTGTAGGTTCAGCAGTTGACAATCAGCTTGCACAATTAAATGTTCGTTCTGTGATTGGTCAGGAAGTTTATGAATATTTACTTTACGCCCTAGACCAAACAGCAAGACGTAATGATGGACGACTGCGAGACTACTATTTAAGAAAATATGCCCACATCGAATTTGGGGGATGGTGGGTAAGCGGACTAGATCCACTTAACAATTGGGAACCAATGAGTTGGGGGCGCTTTAAGCCCGATAATCCGCGTATTGACTTTGAAAAAGACAATAAGGGTCTGACATGTACCAAGATTGGAAGGGGCAATGCAAAACCAGTCAAATACGAATCGCCACCCAAAACCCCCAACCGCGTCACTTATTTTAATGTCCCAGAACACTTATGGAAGAAAGTTGCCAAAAGGTACAACATCAAGCGCTATCTTTCTCCCTTGGCGCTGCGTCTATTTGACAGATTGCATCCACGCTTATTCTGGGAATGGGTGCAGTTACATCCAGAAATCCCTGTAATAATTTGTGAAGGCGAAAAGAAAGCAGCATGTTTGCTGAGTCTTGGGTATGTAGCGATCGCTCTACCCGGTATTTGGAACGGACGCATCGGGAAAAAGGACTTCGATGAGCAGTTGCATCCCGACTTAATGCCACTAGCACAACCGGGACGCAAGTTTATTATCTTGTTCGATTACGAAACCAAACCCAAAACCCGGTGGTCAGTTTACCAGGCAACTGTGCGGACAGGCAAGGCAATAGAGGCTGCCCTTTGCAGCTGCTCTGTCGCACAATTGCCAGGGCCAGAAAAAGGCATTGATGATTGGGTAGTAGCTTTGGGCAAGAAAGCGCCTGAAGTTGTAAGCGTGTTGATCTCAGATGCTTTCACACTCAGAGAATATCAAAAATCATTTTTTCTCAATCAAAGCAGAGGATTACGCAAATATAAGCCTGATGTTAAGGTCAACACTCGCTTTATCACAGATGCGATCAAAAAACTCCCCTCAACAGGACTAGTATGCTTGCTTTCTGATATGGGTACGGGTAAAACCGAATTTTTAGCACGCTGGCGAAAACAGCACCCGCAACTGCGATTTTTAAACAACGGGCATCGGGTAAACCTGCTCAAGAACCTAAGTGAGCGGCTACAAACACAAATGTATTCTGCGATCGCATGTGGGAAGTTAAGTGAAGCGGATGCTCTGAGCATTACTGTTGATTCACTCTACAAAATGGCTAGCGATTTGCAAAAATATGATTGCATATTTATTGATGAAGCCTGCCAATATGTAGCTCATCTGCTGAAATCAAAAACATGTAAACAGCATCGCGCTGTGATTTTAGAGGTTTTAGAATCTCTAGTTTATCAGGCTTCTTTGGTAGTGCTGGCAGATGCCCACCTGGACGACATAACGATTGACTTTTTCCGGGCGATGCGGAGAGAGGGCGAGAAACCCTACATTATTTTAAATGAGTGGAAATCTTCAGGACGCCAAGTTTACTGGTATGAGGGTCAAAACAGCAGCGCCCTGGTCGCACAGATTCACGCCGCAGTCATGTCAGGGCAAAAATGCTATGTCGCATCTGATAGTAAGCGGTTTATCAAAAAACTTGAACGAACGCTATTGGATGCAGGGGAAGGAAGAGGCGGAGGGGCAGGGGGCTCTTTGCAGGGGGAGGAAATTCTCCCTTGCTCCCTGCTAAGAGCACCCTTGCCTCTTGTTGAGCCAGAAGGCGATCGCAGACTGAGGATCTGGGCAATTCACTCAGAAAATTCTGGCAGCGAAGAGAATGTCATATTTATAAAAGAAATCAACACTGCAATCCAAAATGTTGATGCGCTCTTTACCACTCCTAGTTTAGGAACAGGAGTTGACATCAGTGCGAAACATTTTAACGTAATTTTTGGAGTATTTCATGCTGTGTCCCAATCGGCAACCGAATGCGCCCAGATGTTATGGCGTGTTCGTGATCATCTACCAATGCATATTTGGGTAGCTCCACGCCCTCCATTTGGCTACGTCGAAACCAATGCTAGACGGATTAAAGAAAAAATTCTCCAAAAAAATGAGATGACCGCTTTTTTGCTCCGCATCGACAGAGAAACTGGTAAACGGGGAGCAGAAAAAGATTGGGCGTTAGATGCCAGCTGTCAAATCGAAGCCCAAAGAAATTGGTCTATTAATAATCTAAGAACTGACTTGCGATCGCTGTTAGAACAGATGGGGAATACCATAATCCCAATGGGGGATGGGGTAGATGAGGACGCTGCGGTGTGGATGAAGGCAGCTTCTGTTGCAATCGATACATTCCATTGTACCAAAGTTGCCAATGCACTAGACATTGACCGCTTGACCTACGAAATTAGGCAACACCAGGACTACCTGAAACCAGAAGAAAATTATGAGTGTGAAAAATTCCGCATTAGAGACGCCTATGGAATGGAAGTCACACCAGAACTGGTAAAAAAAGATGATGGGGGACGGCTAATCCGTAAGCTAGTTGCCCTAGAAGCCATTTTAGCCGAACCAGAAGAGGCAGGGGGCAGGGAGCAGGGAGCAGGGAGCGGGGAGCAGGGAGATAAAATTTCACCCTTGCACCCTGCCCCCTGCCCCCCTGCCTCTTCTCCCCCTGCCTCTTTCGTGTTTCCACCACCAATGGTTGCACAACGTGATATCTCTGAACGAGAGAGATTAACTATTTGTAGTGATTGGGCGAACCACTCTACTAATTGGCTGATGCGTTATCGGCTAGGGCTAAGGGAAGTACTAATTGACTTGTTTGCTGGTCAACAGCTAAGAGGCGATGAACCAAGAATGCAAGCAATAGCAGAGCGTTCTAATGACTTGTCGCCTCACATTAAAGCGATATTGAATCTTACTATCCCCTCCGATAAATCCCCGATGTGGATTTTAGGGAAGTACTTGGAGCAGTTGGGGCTATCTACTGTTCGCAAGCGGCTTGGTTCACGCTCAAATCGAGTGAGCTATTATACACTAAATCCTCTGGATTTAGCTTTTGCCCAACAAGTATTAGCCTACCGTCAATTCAATCGAGAACAAAACGAGCGCAAACGCCAACTAGAACAGCAGGCTCAGTCCAGGCGAGAGGCTACAATTGCCGCACAGTACGGTATAGAAGAGGCAAGGGGGCAGGGGGCTCTTAGCAGGGGGAGAAAATTTCCCCCTTGCACCCCGCCCCCTGCCCCTCCGCCTCTTCTTCTCCCCCTGCCCCCTGCCTCTTCTTCCGTGTCCACATCCCCCCCTAATTTAAATGGAGAACATTTTAGGGGGGATGTGGACACCAATTCCCAACAGTCAAAATCTTGGCTGGAGTTGATCAAAGGGTTTGCAACTCTTGTGGCTGAAGGACTGCAATACGGAGTTGAAACAGTACTAGAACTACTCAGTGGACTAACTCTTGATGAGCGTTGGGGTGTGATATTTGAGTTTGAATCGGCTTACCCAGATAAATTTGGTCAGTTGCTAGCGATTGCCCCGGATTGGGTGCAGTGCTTTGGACTATGAGCTTTTTAGGAAAGTTCAGCAGGTCAGAAACCTCGGACTTAGCGAAGCGAAGTCCGTAGGTAGTTTATATACACTTGTGCGTAGGTGGATAAACTTCCATAAAAGTAGGACTGCTGTCTCCTTGTAGTCTCTTTTTGAGACGACACAAGCTTACAGACTGGGAAAAATCTAGAACCAAAAAAACGCTGAAGAACACAATCGCCAGTCCGACGCTGATTGCGAAAACGGGAATTTGTTTTTTTGCATAAGATTCCAATTTTAAGTTTTGTCTCGAAAGGTTGGAATCTGTGACTTGAATGAAAAAA
>NZ_AJLJ01000103.1 GCF_000317245.1 Fischerella muscicola SAG 1427-1 = PCC 73103 | reverse complement strand
CAGTAAACCAAAAAGTTTTTAAGAGAAGAGCGATCGCGCTCAATACTTATATCTTTTAATACTTCTTGATATGTAATTCTCTAACCAGCAGACACAGTATAGATTATGATTACTTATGATTAGTTGGTCGAGAGATTTTCAGTGCTAACCTGTGGGAATATAAATGCTTTCAACTACTTGATATTTGCGCTGTAGGGCTTGAGATAAAAAGGCTAACATCTGTTTAAGTGTAAAAAGTGTGCGATAAATTAATCGACTCCCTTTCCTTTTACGACTGATTCTAAGCCAAAGTATATTCACCCAAATATTAACTAAAAGAAAGGATATGCCAACGAATAGTAATCTCAAAACTGGATTTTTATTATTAGTTTTAATTCGGCAAATATTTTTCAGGCGATAGCTAGTTTCAATACCAAATCTTTTTCGATAGTCTTCGTAAATATAATTTAAATTTGTTTTGATTTTATGAGTAACATAAGCAAAGTATTGCACTCCATACTTTTTACGTTTTCCCTTTCTATACTTACAGACAATCCATAAGTCAAAGGTGACTGAATCATCTTTGTCTCTTGTAATTGTATAGGTAGTTTTATAACTTTTTTTACCCTTTAAAAGCTGCTTGATTCCTCCTTGCTTTCCTGTTTTGACAGCAGGCATCATAAATGGAATATAAGACAGCCTGCAACCATCTGATTACAGGAGTATTAAAAAAGCCTCTATCTAGGTAGAGCTTTTTTACATTTATCTTAAAGGAATCAAGTTCTGCTAATAAATAAGTAATTATAGCGACACTGGTATCTAGTTGACGGACTCCCCGAACAGCAAGGGTTACGCGCTTATTTTTGGTAATTACATATAAAGTTGCATAGGCGTAAAATGAATGCGTACCAGATTTTGCTTGACTTCGATATATGTAAGGTAATTCCTCCGATGTTGGCTTACCATAATAGCAAATTAGATTTAAATCAATCGCTATTTTTAAACAGCCTTTTTTTAATCCTAAAGGAATTCGGCTTTTCAATGCCAGGTTAATTTGCGCCTCTAATTCTTCAAAATTCTTGATTTTATTGAGATGATATCTAATATCATTGGCTGTCGGAACATTCTTTAATAGTTTAGCTGTGTTCTCAATACTATCTCCACTGCTGGCAGCATGAATCAGAATCTCAAATAAAGTTTTTTGATCGCATACACCTTGAGTTTCAATAGAAAAATTTTCTACTAAACATTCAATAACTTGATCAAGGGTTTCTGAGTCTGTTAAAATCGGTTCTTCTGTAGACTCGCTCCTCTTGGTTTTTTCTAAAGATGAAACAGTCAATTTTCTCAGCCAATATACGACATACTAGTTTGATCATTTCATATTTTGAAATGCTGCAAAACATGATAACTATTTATTATTAAACTAGTATTCAATAATACTTGCTTCTACGTGTTTGTTTATTAATGATGCCTGCGGTGTGCGTAGCGATCGCCTTTTTGTAAAAACTTTTTGGTTTACTG
>NZ_AJLJ01000102.1 GCF_000317245.1 Fischerella muscicola SAG 1427-1 = PCC 73103 | reverse complement strand
TTAGATTCTTTAAATGCTTCCTTAGAAAAAGAAGAATGGCTGATAACTTGTGAACGCTTCGCCCCAAACGCTCCACAACAAAATCCTGTAGAAGATATTTGGCTGCAAGCGAAAAAACTAATTAGAGAATTCTACTTTTTCTGCCATTCCTTCTCAGTCGTTAAGGCTTTGTTCGAGTTGGCAATTCATGGTCAAATTTTTGACTTACCAAAAATGAATGAGTATGGTGTTTTCTCATAAATGATTTA
>NZ_AJLJ01000101.1 GCF_000317245.1 Fischerella muscicola SAG 1427-1 = PCC 73103 | reverse complement strand
CTCCACGGTTTAGAAAAACGAATTAAGGAATTTGCTCTCACGTTGCCAGGTAAAAAACAGCACAATGTGAGCGCCTTAAGCTTCATTCGTTACTGTGATGACTTCGTAGTCTTGCATCACGATAAAGCCGTTGTCCAAAGATGCCAGGAGATAATCTCAGATTGGTTAAGTGGCATAGGCTTAAGGTTGAAACCTTCAAAAACACGTTTAACCCACACACTTAATCCAAAATTAAGTGAAGATGGAGTTGCTGGATTTGACTTTTTAGGTCATCACATACAGCAATACCCTTCTGGTAAATACAGAAGTAGTAGAGGTACTGACGGAAGAATACTTGGTTTCATCACCCTCATTACCCCATCCAGTAAGCAATGTAAGGCACACCAACAAGAAATAGGAAGAATTATTAAAAAACATCGGTCTTCGCCCCAAGCGGCTCTCATTAAAGACCTTAACCCTATTATCAGGGGATGGACTTCCTACTATACCCACTCCGATATTAAAAATATTGGAGAAACCGAAAAACAGGATTACCTTACGTATTTAAAACTTCGACTCGGGGCAAAACGCCGTTGTAAAAACATCAATGATGGTCACATTAAATATTGGATTACCATTGATGATGACAATTGGGTATTCGCAACAAGACTTGGGGATGCTAACTTCTTGAGGTTACTAAAACATAGTGAATTTAAATGCAGTAGCAACAACTATGTGAAAGTCAAAGGCGATAAAAGCCCATATGACGGCGATTGGCTGTATTGGAGTATAAAACTAGGGAGACACCCTGAACTAC
>NZ_AJLJ01000100.1 GCF_000317245.1 Fischerella muscicola SAG 1427-1 = PCC 73103 | reverse complement strand
TTGGTCGGCAAATTGCAATGGCGAGCAACTGTTGTTGGCTTATGCCAAAGACGACATTGGTAAGTACATTGTATTAGTAGTTATTGGTTGCTTGTTCTTACATATTGGGGCAGGTAGGCATATCATGCCCAACGAGTAGCCTTGCGAGACTGGGCAAAGCCTCACCGTAAGTTGGGTGAATGTGAACCGATTGTTCGAGTACCTGCCACGTTGCTTTAGCTTCCATAAGTGACAAAAAGACATGCACGAGTTCAGCCGTTTCGTACCCAACTAGCGTTGCTCCTAAAATCAAATTCGTCTGGGTATCGATGACCATGCGGTAGAAACCCAGATCGTGCCCCCACTCAATGCTACGAGCGATATGAGCCATCGGCAGAGTGACTTCGTGGGCAGCAATG
>NZ_AJLJ01000099.1 GCF_000317245.1 Fischerella muscicola SAG 1427-1 = PCC 73103 | reverse complement strand
TTCTGGTGCTATCGAAATCAAAACCAATAACTTGTCTCTAAAGGATGGCGGACGAATTAATGCTAGTACCCTTGGAAATGGAGATGCAGGTAGTGTCATCATTAATGCTACTGGCAAGATCTCCGCAGAAGGTAGAAGTAACCAGGGATTCCGAAGTGGAATTTTTAGTCAAGTTGACCAGAATGGACAGGGAAAATCTGATGGCATCCAAATAAATACCAAAGATCTTTCTGTGACTGATGGCGGAGTAATTAGT
>NZ_AJLJ01000098.1 GCF_000317245.1 Fischerella muscicola SAG 1427-1 = PCC 73103 | reverse complement strand
CTACCTAGAATCGCTCAGAGTGCCTCCACTACAAGGGTACTCCGTTTAGTGGCGGGGTGAATGAGCGGGCAAAAACGTAGGCACGAAGTGACTTCCGAAGGTAACATTCTTTGATGCATTTGAGCGCAGCGAAAACAAGCAAAAGGATAGTTGAGGTTTTGCCAGTCCTATACTATAATAGTTGACGTAGGATTTAATTTAAGCATGTTAGTATTTGAGGCAAAATTACAGGGACAAAACGAGCAGTACCGAAAGCTAGATGAAGCGATTCGGACTGCTCGCTTTGTTAGGAATAGTTGCCTCAGATATTGGATGGATAATCGTGGCATTGGTCGATATGAACTGAGCGCTTATTGCAAAGTGCTGCGTGATAGTTTTGAGTGGTGCAAAAAATTGTCTGCTCAAGCATGTCAAGCTAGTGCACAAAGGGCTTGGTCTAGCATTGCTCGCTTCTACGATAATTGCAAGAAAGGTAAACCAGGCAAGAAGGGGTATCCCCAATTTAAAAAAGAACAAACTCAAGGATCTGTTGAGTACAAAGTTGATGGGTGGAAACTTTCTGAAGACAGAAGATACATCACTTTTCGCGACGGATTCAACGCGGGAACCTTCAAGATGTGGGGAACCCGTGATTTGCATTTTTATCAGATGAAGCAGTTTAAGCGTGTCCGTGTTGTGCGTCGTGCTGATGGGTACTACGTTCAATTTTGCATTGACCAGGAGCGGAGAGAGGAACGGGAACCCACGTTTAAGACAATTGGAATTGATGTTGGGTTGAACCATTTTTACACCGATTCTGACGGGAATACAGTTCCTAATCCGCGACACCTACGTAAAAGCGAGAAGTCCTTGAAAAGACTGTCTCGTCGCATGTCTAAGACTCAAAAAGGATCTAAGAACAGAACCAAGTTTAGAAACAAATTGGCACGTAAACACCTCAAAGTAAGTCGCCAGCGTAAAGACTTTGCTATCAAAACGGCAAGGTGCGTGGTCAAATCTAACGATTTGGTGGCGTATGAGGATTTGAAGGTGAGAAACATGGTAAGGAATAGACACCTTGCCAAATCTATCTCTGATGCAGCATGGACTCAGTTCCGTCAATGGGTTGAATATTTTGGCAAAGTGTTTGGCGTGGTCACAGTCGCTGTCCCACCCCACTACACCAGTCAAAACTGTTCTAACTGTGGTCAGGTTGTTAAGAAAACTCTTAGCACCAGAACACATACCTGTACTAAGTGTGGACACGTCCAGGACAGAGATCATAATGCTGCACGAAACATACTGGAAAAAGGACTAAGTACGGTGGGTCACATCGGAACTAACGCCTCTGGAGAGAATGACCTCTGCGCGAGAGGAGGAAACTCCTCTAAGTAAGTCAACTCAACGAAAGAGGAAATCTAAGAAGTGATTCTTAGAATCCCCCGCTACACCCGCAAGGGTTAGCGGTGGGAGAATGTCAA
>NZ_AJLJ01000097.1 GCF_000317245.1 Fischerella muscicola SAG 1427-1 = PCC 73103 | reverse complement strand
AAAAAATTTTTTGTTTAAGGGAGTTGACAAAAAAGGTGAGGGTAGTTACTATAGGAAAGTGCCAAATGAGCAAGGCGCTGCAAAGCGAAGCTCCGAAGGCATCCGAACCTTGAAAACTGTATAGTTTGAAAGCATTATACACTATAAAGCCTACGTCAATCAAGAAATAGACCAAGGCTGAGGTCAAAAAAGAAGAAGCCACACTAAGAGCTAAACAAACTAAATTTGTTTTTGTTTATTTGCAAAA
>NZ_AJLJ01000096.1 GCF_000317245.1 Fischerella muscicola SAG 1427-1 = PCC 73103 | reverse complement strand
CTCACATCTTGCACCTGGAAATATGAATGTCAAAACCACAACTACGTGCAAGGGGAGTGAGGCGTTCAATCTTAAGTAAAAGAAGATACACGACTATTTGAGAGAAAATAGATTCAAGAGCTATTTGTGCAGCCTCACCCCAATCAGGTGGTGATGCAGACTTTATATGGAGATAAGTCCAATGAGCAATTAGGTAAGCAGTTAGCGAAAGGATAAGCCAGCGATACATTCCAAGAAGAGTCCCTTGCCCAAAGCGATGTAAGCCAAAACGATGCTTTGCAGTTTTGAACCATCCAACAAGGCTGCCATCGACGCTTCCCCCACCACTTGAGAGTAGAAGCTTTAATTGGACGAGTAGACAAAACAAAACGTTTTTCTAGTTTGCCGTTATCACGTTTCAAGTAATACCAAGAAACAGTAACAGGAAACTTTAAACCAAACAGATAAACCTGTTGCCCAAGTTTTATGTAAATGTCTTAAAAGTCTACCATCAGCTAACTTGCGACTAATAGCTACACCAGTAATAGCATGATACTTCAACCGACGTACACCCTCAAGAAATTCTATACTGCCAAAGGCTGTATCAGCTAAAATAATAGTTTCAAAGCGTTGGGTTAAGAGTTTTGGTAAACGTTTAACAAGTTTCAATCCAAGCTGGGCTGGGGAGGGCGTTCCTTTACCTCTCCAAACCCGAAAGTTCCAAGGAATGCGGCATCTTCCAATTACTAAATAAACTACGACCAAATGCAAACCACGTTTACCATTGTAGACTCTGATTAAATCACCAAACTCTTGAAATTTGCCCCGTTTCTCCAAAGTTGTGAGGTCAATTATTACTTGTAAAAAAGGTTTTCTTCCTTTACCAGATGATGCTAATACATTGAGAACTGTTTGTAATGAGGCGGAGCGAACAACACGAATCATCTCCCTAGTTGACCAAGGATTGATATTTAAAAATCGGCTGATTGCACTTGGGGATTTTGTTTGACTGTGTTCGGGTAATGGATGTCCTTGTGCCTCTAAAAATAACGCCAGCATCGCTTCTAGGTTATCTTTTTGGTACTGCGTCGGCATCAATTCTTTTAGGCTGTAAACTAGTTCTTGGGCGTGGGCAAGCATTTTTCTTGCTTTAAAACATTTCGATATTTCACGTCTTTTCTCTCATGTTTTGAGATTCAGATGCAATCCTATCCATGTTTGAGGCGAAAAAATCACCACCGATGTGGCAATCTTCCGTTCCTGTAATATTACAGACTCCAAGTTTTATTTGTTACAAATAATGCTTAACCTTTTGGATTTGACTATTGTTATAGTTTTGGATTGCTTATTGGCTTTTTACGGGTATCTACGTTTGGTGCAAGAAATGAG
>NZ_AJLJ01000095.1 GCF_000317245.1 Fischerella muscicola SAG 1427-1 = PCC 73103 | reverse complement strand
ATAATAGTAAAGAAATGTCTTGAATACTGCGAATACGCATCATGTAGGAAGGTGTGCGCCATAGTTGTCGCAACTCAACATTAAGGGCTTGTTGAATTTCCTTGCGACTCCTGGCTTGACGGCTGAGTTTTTGTGGGGTTCAGCCAGACTATAGGCTGGAATGACCAGTTGACCATACCCCGCTTCGCAAAGAAGTAAAATCTGTTCACAACTAGTACACTGTTCTTGCTGGAATGTTAGTTCTAAAACAAAATTGGTTTCAACGTAAATATTCACGCAGCAGCCGTATGCTCGAAATTTCCACCAGTTATAGCATTATACAGCCCTGATTCTATCAGCCATTGTTGCGATGTATCGATATCTTCAGGGGGTTCGGACGCATGAATAATTCTTCCCAGCCACGATGCCACAATTAGTTCAAGGCTCTGACCACTGATTTTGT
>NZ_AJLJ01000094.1 GCF_000317245.1 Fischerella muscicola SAG 1427-1 = PCC 73103 | reverse complement strand
GGGCAAACGCACCTTAAATTGGCACAACTAAGGTTGACGTTTTAGTGGATATGTGTGTTCAAGTCTTTGATTGATGTTGTTCATCCATGAGCCTCCATCAAAAAGCGCATAGTTGTTAATCATGATTTAAAACATTTAACTAAAAATGATAATCAAATAGGGGGTGGGGAGAGAAAAGCTCGCTTTGGCGAGCTTTTCTCTCCCCCTTAGTTATAATTATCATTCTCGGAAGGGGGGGGAAGATAATTTTCAAAAAAAGTGAAATTAAATCTAGAATAATTGTCACAAAGAATCCCAACTTTTTTCAGTTACTAATTCGCGTGAAAATCAAGCCAAAAATTACAATTGCTGACCATTTTGCAGCTATGTCAGACCCTAGAATCGAGCGTAGCAAGCTACATAAATTAATTGATATCATCACAATTGCCATTTGCGCGGTGATTTGTGGGGCTGATACTTGGGTTGACATTGAGATGTATGGAGATGCTAAATATAAATGGTTGAAGCAGTTTCTAGAATTACCTCATGGGATTCCATCACATGATACATTCGCCAGAGTATTTGCCCGGATTAATCCTAAACAATTTCAAGAATGTTTCCTTTCTTGGGTGAAATCTATTAGTAAAATAACCGATAATGAAATTGTTGCTATTGATGGTAAAACTTTAAGGCATTCCTATGATGAAGGTGGTGAAAAAGCAGCGATTCACATGGTTAGTGCTTGGTCTACTTCTCAAAAATTAGTTTTAGGACAAGTAAAAGTTGGTGAGAAATCTAATGAAATTACAGCTATTCCTGAATTGCTCAAAGTTTTAGACTTGAACGGTTGCATTGTCACTATTGATGCAATGGGTTGTCAACGAGAAATTGTTAAATTAATTAAAGAGCGAGAAGGAGATTACGTTATCACCTTAAAAAAGAACCAAGGTTCACTATATTCAAGGGTAGAAGATTTATTTAAACAGGCTGTATTGAGCAAATACCAAGGGATTGAGCATAATACTTATCAGGAACGAGAAGTAGGTCGTGGTCGAAGAGAAATTAGACATTACACGACTTTAAGTAATATTAAAAGTTGGGTTGATTCAGAGGACAAATGGGCTGATTTGATGAGTGTTGGTAGAGTAGATTATGTCAGGACTATCAAAGGAGAACCAAAGCTAGAAACTCGGTACTATATTAGTAGTTTACGTTTAAAAGCTGAAAAATTTGCTGAATATGTGAGGAATCATTGGCAGATTGAAAACTCTCTCCATTGGGTATTAGATGTTCAATTCAATGAAGACGATTCTCGAATCCGTAAAGATAACTCTCCCGAAAATTTTGCTGTTCTTCGTCACATAGCTCATAATCTTTTAAATCAAGAAAATTCCCTAAAGGTAGGCGTTAAACGTAAACGTAATCGCGCCGGATGGGATGATGATTATTTATTTAAAGTCCTTTTTGGCTAAAACTTTATTTTTCATATTCGTCATTAGGAATTCACTATATATGCTGCTCAACACTACAATTAGTGTTATTTTAGCATGGGATTTTATAGGCAATAATTCCTGAAAAAAGGTAGGGATAATTTCAATATCTGCTTCTAGGCTCAACAGTCAATTTATTCATCAAGAAAATAATTGAACTGACTCATCGACCAGTACATTATTCGCCATCACTTTAAATTAAGATGCGTTTGCCCT
>NZ_AJLJ01000093.1 GCF_000317245.1 Fischerella muscicola SAG 1427-1 = PCC 73103 | reverse complement strand
AAGAACAATGACAGCAACTCTACAAAGACGCGAAAGCGCCAACGTATGGGATCGCTTCTGTAACTGGGTAACAAGCACCGACAACCGCCTGTACGTAGGCTGGTTCGGCGTACTCATGATCCCTACCTTACTCGCAGCAACCACCTGCTTCATCATCGCCTTCATCGCCGCACCTCCCGTAGACATCGATGGAATCCGTGAGCCTGTAGCAGGTTCATTAATGTACGGAAACAACATCATCTCTGGTGCAGTAGTACCTTCTTCTAACGCAATCGGTTTACACTTCTACCCCATCTGGGAAGCAGCTTCCTTAGATGAGTGGTTGTACAACGGTGGCCCTTACCAATTGGTAATCTTCCACTTCCTCATTGGCGTATTCTGCTACATGGGTCGTGAGTGGGAATTGTCCTACCGCTTAGGAATGCGTCCTTGGATTGCCGTAGCATACTCTGCACCTGTAGCAGCAGCAAGCGCAGTATTTTTGATTTACCCCTTGGGTCAAGGTTCCTTCTCTGATGGTATGCCCTTGGGTATCTCTGGTACATTCAACTTCATGTTGGTATTCCAAGCAGAACACAACATCTTAATGCACCCCTTCCACCAGTTAGGTGTAGCAGGTGTATTCGGTGGTAGCTTGTTCAGTGCAATGCACGGTTCTTTGGTAACCTCTTCCTTGGTTCGTGAAACAACCGAAACCGAATCTCAAAACTACGGTTACAAATTCGGTCAAGAAGAAGAAACCTACAACATCGTCGCAGCACACGGTTACTTCGGTCGCTTGATCTTCCAATACGCTTCCTTCAACAACAGCCGTAGCTTGCACTTCTTCTTGGCTGCTTGGCCTGTAATCGGAATCTGGTTCACCGCACTGGGAATCAGCACCATGGCGTTCAACCTGAATGGTTTCAACTTCAACCAATCAGTAATTGACTCACAAGGTCGCGTGATCAATACTTGGGCAGACATCATCAACCGCGCTAACTTGGGTATGGAAGTCATGCACGAGCGTAACGCTCACAACTTCCCTCTCGACTTGGCTGCTGCTGAAGCTGCACCAGTTGCAATCTCTGCTCCCGCTATCAACGGTTAATCTTT
>NZ_AJLJ01000092.1 GCF_000317245.1 Fischerella muscicola SAG 1427-1 = PCC 73103 | reverse complement strand
CCCGCAAAATGGGACACGTTGTAAAGTTTTGTAACGCAGATGCTTGAAAATCCTTGATTTTACGTTGTTTCAATACCGAATTGAGTGTGTCTTCTCTTGCGAAGACATTCCCTAAAAAGGTCGTTAATGGGCAAGTTTGAGGGACGGAATAGCGTGAAGAGTAGATTTTAGTGTACAAAAACTTGAATGTCTCTTTATCATTTTTTGGGCAAGTTAGTAAATTGCTCAAGCACGTTCCGCAACATTTGTTTACAAC
>NZ_AJLJ01000091.1 GCF_000317245.1 Fischerella muscicola SAG 1427-1 = PCC 73103 | reverse complement strand
GGCTCAACGACATTTAGCCTGCTCTACCCCACGATTCTCCAGCACAATTGTGTTGGCTCGCTTATAGAACTCTTGCTTGCGGAGGATGTTTTCAGCAATTGTCATCTTTATCCGCTTTCGTCCCCGCTTTACGGTATGAACAGTCAGTCTCTTCCGTAGGGGCTACCAGTTTCCTGGTAGTTTACGTGCTTTCAGCCCCGCACCAGGGCGGTAAGATTTGGTTTTCTAGGTTACTCACCTCACTTACATGGATATCAAGTTATCATCGGTAGAGGATTAAAGTGCGAACTCAGCCCAGTGTGGGTTACTCTACCAAAGCCTGGAATCCCCCCATATACTAGGTTTCTCCAGAACGAATCGCACTA
>NZ_AJLJ01000090.1 GCF_000317245.1 Fischerella muscicola SAG 1427-1 = PCC 73103 | reverse complement strand
CTGGAGTTTAGACTAAATGGGTGACAAAAACCGAAAAAATAGGGAGTGTGATTGAACACAGACCCCCTATTAGCAGAAGCTGAGAGAAGAATCACCAACTCTCATCTGCCAATATGAAACGTGCCTTATTAGAAGAATTTCGTCAAGCAGCATACAGCTATTTAGGCAGAGCGCATGACGCAACGTTTGAACTGACGGATGCAATATTACTGACTCGTAACGCCTACAGTTTGGCAGAGTTATCGCTATCACCAGTATTTAGACGGAAGTGGCCAAGCATTTACGAGGCATTACAAGATTGCAGACCACAGCGACAAAAATTAATGCAGTTATACATCAAACAGATGCCAACACAAGGTCGTCCGTTGTTAGCAGGCGACCACACAGCGTGGTCACGCCCAGATGCAATAACGCTACAAGAAAGGACAATAGAACACAGCAGTGTGACAATAGCAGGAAACAAACCAATTACTATCGGTCAAGGATATAGCACGATTGCTTGGATACCAGAACAGCAGGGCAGTTGGGCATTACCTCTAAGACATGAGAGAATTACCAGTTGGGAAAACCCGATACAGAAAGCCGCTTGGCAACTACAACAAGTGTGTGAGAATTTAGCAACTAGACCGATTTC
>NZ_AJLJ01000089.1 GCF_000317245.1 Fischerella muscicola SAG 1427-1 = PCC 73103 | reverse complement strand
ACTGGAGTTTAGACTAGGCAAAAAGAAATGACCCAGCAGGGCTGAGTTGAAAAAAACAGGTTTGAAGGATGAAAATTGACTGAACTTAAGCAGATTCTAACTGTTCTTTGCGAGGTCGAGTGGTAGTTTTTTTGACTATAGGATAGCGGATTCTACGTTGTCGAGGTTGTCCGGTTTTCCAACCTGGAGATTTTCCGCGAGGTTTGGGTTCCCGCGCAGGAGTACCAATCGCCGCTAAAATACTTCCCATCGCCTGAGCAACTCTTCCAGGAGTCAAATTGTCCAAAGACTTTTGCCAAGGTAAAGGGTTATCCGCAACGATATCACGAGCCAACCACAATTCCCAAGTCATCAGAGGCATCAAGTCACTCCAATGCTCACATTGCTTGGGGGTACTTAGCTTGGGAAGAGTCCAATGTAGACGTTGCTTCAAAAATCGATACCAGTGGTCAACAGTAAAGCGACGCAAGTAGAGTTGCCAAACTTCTTCTAGTGGTGGCATTTCTTCTCCCACCCAAGCCAACCATAAAGGTTTTGATACTCTCAAATTGCCATCCGCATCCAGACGCTCAACCCGAATCAGGGACATCGGTCGTGTGGCAGTTTTACGGAAGTGTAAATTTAACCACAAACTCACCTTTACCCGTCCCAGTTTGGGATGGTTGACTTCTATACTCTCATTGGCTTCACTCCATGTAAGTGGTTCATTGAGTTTGAATTTGTCACCATGCTTCCTGGGTCGCCCTCTACCAGAATATGCTGGTGGTGCGCCCCATAAACATAAGTTGGAACGCAACCGCACAAGAATATCTGCTTTGATCTCAGTCGTCTTTAACACGAACGGGGCGCAGCCATACTCGCTATCCCAAACC
>NZ_AJLJ01000088.1 GCF_000317245.1 Fischerella muscicola SAG 1427-1 = PCC 73103 | reverse complement strand
AAGGTTGAGTAGTCCCGAAACAACAATTCTTTCTCCTGGTTTTAATCCTTCCAATACTTGATAGTTATTACCCTTGATATTGCCTAACTCAACACGCTTTTGTTTAGCTACTAATTGGGATTTACCTTGGGGTGATCTTTGTGTTTGCTCGACAAAGACAAAGTTTTGTCCAGCGATACGAGCAACTGCTGATGTTGGGATAACTACTCCTGAGCGTTGACTAAATACCACTCTTGCTCGTACATATTCATCTGCTCTGAGCTGATTATTCTCATTGTCATACAGAGCTTTGATCTGAATCATGCGATTTTCGTTATTCGCTTTTGGAGAGATAAAAAATACTCGACTAGTACCAATAGTCTGACCTTGAGCATTCATCAGTTCTACTGGCATTCCGTTACGCAGTTGAGATGCACGTTCTATTGGTACAGATATATTTATTTCTAAAGGTCGATTTTGAGTAATAGTAGCTAGCTGTGTGGAAGTGTTAACAAAATCACCTATTTTTACGGGTATATCACCGACTGTACCAGCAAACGGAGCTGTGACTCTGTAATACTGGAGTTGGACTTTTTGTTGGTTAGTGTTAGCTAAAGCTTGCTGTAAAGATTTTTCGGCTTCGGCGACTGCGGCTTGTTGTGCTTTTATTTTGGATTCATTGGCGTTGAGAGCAGCTCTAGCTACAGCTAGTCTATTTGCATACTGTTCTTTTGTTTGTTGAGATACGGCTCCTTGGTTGGCAAGCTCGACATAGCGATTGTAATCTTGCTGGTTCAATTTCACATCTGCAACAAAGGATTGTCTGTCTGCTTCTAAGGATGTCAGGGTAGCTTTAGCGTTTTCTACTTGCGATCGCGCCGCTTGAGCAGCAGCATTAACACTACTTACTGCTGCTTGTTGCTCTCTTGAGTCTACTTGAATCATCGGATCTCCCTGTTTGAGTGGATCTCCTGCTCTGACAAATATTTGAGTCACTTGACCTTGAATTCTTGGTTGCAGAGCTACTGAACGGCGCGATTCGATACTAGCGATATATTCTGAACTTTCTTCAATTGTGCCTGATTCAACGGCAGATACTTTCACTGGTACTGCTGGGGGTTGAGCTGTTGCATTCGCATTTGCTGGCGTTTGGTTTTCTGAAGCAAACACACGCCAAACAGTTATCCCTCCTCCTGTCAAGGCTATCAGAGCTAACAATAACCAAAGCCACCGGCTTTGTTTGCGAGGTGGCTGGTTTTCTGTCTGTGGAGGATTATTTTCAACTTTAGTGTCAGGCTGCGGGGGTGTCATGGTTAGCAGAGACTAAAAACAAATTTAAGGATGTGTGAAACAGGGATGAAGTAAGTGA
>NZ_AJLJ01000087.1 GCF_000317245.1 Fischerella muscicola SAG 1427-1 = PCC 73103 | reverse complement strand
CTAGTAGTCTGGCAACCCAACTTTGCTAGGTAAGACAGGTTTTGGTAAGCTATTTGAAGTGTGGCAGTAGATAGCATAATGGTAAAGAAGTATACGGTAGATTTGAGTACAGAAGAAGTTGAAAAACTGCGATCGCTAATCAAAACAGGCAAGAGTAAAGCAAGGAGTATAACTCGCGCCCATATACTTTTGATGGCATGGGAGGGAGAAATTGATAAAGCGATCGCACAATGTCTAAGAGTACACGTTTCAACCGTAGAGCGTACCCGTGCCAGATATGTAGAAGGAGGAATTGAATTAGCGGTACAAGACCGACCTCATCCACCAAAACAAAGAAAATTAGATGGTCAACAAGAAGCGTTTCTGATTGCGACAGCTTGCTCTAATGCACCAGAAGGAAGAAATCGTTGGACGATGAAACTATTAGCAGAGCGCATGGTGAGTTTAAACATAGTAGATTCGGTTTCTAAAGAAACTGTTCGCTCCTATTTAAAAAAAACGAAGTTAAACCTTGGTTAAAAGAACAATGGTGCATTCCTAAAGTGGATGCCGAGTATGTTTTACGGATGGAAGATTTATTAGATTTATATAACCAACCCTACGACCCAAAACATCCAGTAATTTGTTTCGATGAACGCCCATATTCTTTGCTAGAGGATGTCAGAGAACCATTACCACCGGAACCAGAGCAACCAGAACGTTATGACTATGAGTATAAGCGGAATGGTAGTGTCAATTTATTTGCAATTTTTGAACCTCATCAAGGTTGGCGACATATTGAGGTTACACAACAGAGAACGAAAAAAGATTTTGCGTTACAAATGAAAAATTTAGTAGATATTCATTGCCCGCAAGCTGAGTCAATTCGTTTGGTAGTTGATAACCTCAACACACATAATCCAGCTGCCTTATACGAAGTATTTGCACCAGAAGAAGCACGTAGAATTGTTCAAAAATTAGAGTTTCACTACACTCCTAAACATGGTAGTTGGCTCAACCAAGTTGAGATTGAGTTATCCGTTTTATCCCGTCAATGTTTGGAAAGACGAATTGCTGATGTTCAAAAATTATCTCAAGAAATTGCTTGTTGGCAGAGCGAGCGCAATTCTCGGAAGGAAAGTGTAAATTGGCGATTTAAGACTACTGATGCACGTAAGAAGATGGGACGCTTATATCCACCTGTCTTACCTAGCAAAGTTGGGTTGCCAGACTACTAG
>NZ_AJLJ01000086.1 GCF_000317245.1 Fischerella muscicola SAG 1427-1 = PCC 73103 | reverse complement strand
TAGTCCACCAAAGGAATTTTGCCTGGTGATAGCCAAAACTGATAAGCTGGCAAATAACCAGGAAATCAGGGTGGCATTATGGCAAAAAAATACATAGTGGATTTAACACAAGCAGAACGATCACATTTAGATTCAATAACTAAAACAGGTAAGCATAAAGCTCGAACCATAACCCGTGCGAACATTCTTTTGATGGCAAATGAGAGATACTTGGATAGTGAGATAGCTTCAACATTGAGAGTAAATGTTTCCACAGTTGAGCGGACCCGTGAAAAATTTGTAGTAGGAGGTTTAGAGTATGCGATACAAGACCGTCCACATCCACCAAAACCTCGGAAGCTAGACGGAAAACAAGAAGCATTTTTAATTGCGACGGCTTGTTCTAATCCCCCTGAAGGACGTAATAACTGGACAATGCAACTTTTAGCAGATCGGCTAATAAATTTGGGTGTTGTGGACTCAATCTCTGATGAAACAGTGCGTCAAACGCTAAAAAAAACGAGGTCAAACCGTGGTTAAAAGAACAATGGTGCATACCTGAAGTAAACGCAGAGTATGTTATGAGAATGGAAGACGTATTAGATTTATACGACGAGCCTTATGACCCAAAACGCCCAGTAATTTGTTTTGATGAGACTCCTTATCAACTTATAGAAGAAGTAAGACTTCCATTACCCCCAGAACCAAATCAACCAGAACGCTATGACTTTGAATATAAAAGAAATGGAAGTGTCAACTTATTTGCGTTTTTTGAACCACTAGCTAGATGGCGACACGTTGAAGTTACACAAAGACGTACAAAAGTAGACTTTGCAAAGCAAATGAAAGACTTAGTAGATATTTATTGTTCAGAAGCCGAAGTTATTCGCCTAGTAGTTGATAATTTAAATATACATAATCCCGCCGCATTATATGAAGTATTTGAGCCACAAGAAGCACGTCGAATAATTCAGAAATTAGAATTTCATTACACACCTAAACATGCCAGTTGGTGAGCCAGCGCGGTCTTGGGGGTCTCCCCCATGAGCGACTGGCGAACCCGAAGGGTTAAATCAAGTAGAAATTGAATTATCTGTTTTATCTCG
>NZ_AJLJ01000084.1 GCF_000317245.1 Fischerella muscicola SAG 1427-1 = PCC 73103 | reverse complement strand
AGAGTCCAGCCAGAACCTTGAAAACTGCATAGAGAAGCGAATGTATGGTAGTTCAGTCAAAAGTGAGCAGTGAACAGTAATCAAAAGAAAACTGAGAACTGAAAACAGAAGACTGAGTAACAGACACCAATGTTGTGAGAAGTGGTCAAGCTAATAAGGGCTTGCGGAGGATACCTAGGCACACAGAGGCGAAGAAGGACGTGGTTACCAACGATAAGCTCCGGGGAGTTGGAAGCAAGCATAGAGCCGGAGATTTCCGAATGGGGAAACCCTTAGAACTGACTGTTGAATATATAGACAGTGAAGAGCGAACCCAGCGAACTGAAACATCTTAGTAGCTGGAGGAAAAGAAATCAAACGAGATTCTCCAAGTAGTGGTGAGCGAACGGGGAAGAGCCTAAACCAAAATGCTTGCATTTTGGGGTAGTGGGACAGCGTGAGCGAATCGTAGAGTTAGACGAAGCAGATAAGAACTGCACCAGAGAAAGTGAAAGTCTTGTAGTCGAAAGCTTGAAGATAGTAGCTGAATCCCGAGTAGCAGCGGACACGTGAAATCCGATGTGAATCAGCCGGGACCACCCGGTAAGGCTAAATACTACTGTGTGACCGATAGCGAAACAGTACCGCGAGGGAAAGGTGAAAAGAACCCCAATAAGGGGAGTGAAAAAGAACATGAAACCGCAAGCCCACAAGCAGTGGAAGGACGATTAAACGTCTGACCGCGTGCCTGTTGAAGAATGAGCCGGCGAGTTATAGGCACTGGTAGGTTAAGTGAATTGCACGAAGCCAAAGCGAAAGCGAGTCTGAAGAGGGCGTTAATCAGTGTTTATAGACCCGAACCCTGGTGATCTAACCATGGCCAGGATGAAGCTTGGGTAACACCAAGTGGAGGTCCGCACCGACCGATGTTGAAAAATCGGCGGATGAGCTGTGGTTAGGGGTGAAATGCCAATCGAACCAGGAGCTAGCTGGTTCTCCCCGAAATGTGTTGAGGCGCAGCGGTAATGAATAAATCTGGGGGGTAAAGCACTATTTCGGTGCGGGCTGCGAGAGCGGTACCAAATCGAGATAAACTCTGAATACCCAGAGAACACATTGCCAGTGAGACGGTGGGGGATAAGCTTCATCGTCAAGAGGGAAACAGCCCAGACCACCAGCTAAGGTCCCCAAATCATCGCTAAGTGGCAAAGGAGGTGGGAGTGCATAGACAACCAGGAGGTTTGCCTAGAAGCAGCCACCCTTGAAAGAGTGCGTAATAGCTCACTGGTCAAGCGCTCCTGCGCCGAAAATGAATGGGACTAAGCGATGTACCGAAGCTGTGGACTTGTATTGAGTTACAAGTGGTAGGGGAGCGTTCTGTATAGGAAGAAGCACTAGCGGCGAGCAGGTGTGGACAGTACAGAAGTGAGAATGTCGGCTTGAGTAGCGCAAACATTGGTGAGAATCCAATGCCCCGAAACCCCAAGGGTTCCAGAGCCAGGTTCGTCCACTCTGGGTTAGTCGGGTCCTAAGGCGAGGTCGAACGGCGTAGTCGATGGACACAGGGTGAATAATCCCTGACTAAAGTATAGGAGCATTGCTAGGGACGCATTCTGGTAGGCTACACCCTAATTGGATTGGGAGGAGTTTACGAACTCCGAGTAGTTGAAACGAGTGCCAAGAAAAGCTAGTAATGTGTTGAGAATACTTTACCCGTACCCGAAACCGACACAGGTGGGGAGGTTGAGAATACTAAGGGGCGCGAGATAACTCTCTCTAAGGAACTCGGCAAAATGGCCCCGTAACTTCGGAAGAAGGGGTACCCAAGAGATTGGGTCGCAGTGAAGAGATCCAGGCGACTGTTTACCAAAAACACAGGTCTCCGCCAACTCGAAAGAGGCAGTATGGGGGCTGACGCCTGCCCAGTGCCGGAAGGTTAAGGAAGTTGGTCAGCACTTCGGTGTGAAGCTGACGACCGAAGCCCCGGTGAACGGCGGCCGTAACTATAACGGTCCTAAGGTAGCGAAATTCCTTGTCGGGTAAGTTCCGACCCGCACGAAAGGCGTAACGATCTGGATGGTGTCTCGGAGAGAGACTCGGCGAAATAGGATTGTCTGTGAAGATACGGACTACCTGCACCTGGACAGAAAGACCCTATGAAGCTTTACTGTAACCTGGAATGGTGTCCGGGCTGGACTTGCGCAGGATAGGTGGGAGGCGTAGAGATATTCCTTGTGGGGGATATGGAGCCAACGGTGAGATACCACTCTAGTTCAGCTAGGATTCTAACCCGCGACCGTAATCCGGTCGGGAGACAGTTTCAGGCGGGCAGTTTGACTGGGGCGGTCGCCTCCTAAAAGATAACGGAGGCGCGCAAAGGTTCCCTCAGCACGCTTGGAAACCGTGCGACGAGTGTAAAGGCATAAAGGGAGCTTGACTGCAACACCAACAAGTGGAGCAGGTAGGAAACTAGGCCTTAGTGATCCGACGGCGCAGCGTGGAATGGCCGTCGCTCAACGGATAAAAGTTACTCTAGGGATAACAGGCTGATCTCCCCCAAGAGTCCACATCGACGGGGAGGTTTGGCACCTCGATGTCGGCTCATCGCAACCTGGGGCGGAAGTACGTCCCAAGGGTTGGGCTGTTCGCCCATTAAAGCGGTACGTGAGCTGGGTTCAGAACGTCGTGAGACAGTTCGGTCCATATCCGGTGCAGGCGTAAGAGTATTGAGAGGAGCCTTCCTTAGTACGAGAGGACCGGGAAGGACGCACCGCTGGTGTACCAGTTATTGTGCCAACAGTAGACGCTGGGTAGCCAAGTGCGGAGTGGATAACCGCTGAAAGCATCTAAGTGGGAAGCCCACCTCAAGATGAGTACTCTCATGGATACAATCCAGTAAGGTCACAGGTAGAACACCTGTTCATAGGCTCTCAGTGGAAGTGCAGTAATGTATGAAGCTTAGGAGTACTAATAGACCGAGGGCTTGACCTCTACAACAACATTTATTTTCGCTTCAATCATCTATGCAGTCTTCAGGGTTTTGTGAATTTGAGGTTTGAGATTTGAGATTGTCAAGTTCAATCCAAAATCCAAAATCCAAAATCCAAAATCGACAGGTTTTCCTGGTGTCTATGGCGCGGTGGAACCACTCTGAACCCTTCCCGAACTCAGTTGTGAAACGCTGTTGCGGCGACGATAGTTGTCGGGTTGCCGACCGTCAAAATAGCTCGATGCCAGGTTTATTTTTTCATCAACCCTAAAGCCTCCTACTCAAATAGGGGGCTTTTGGTTTT
>NZ_AJLJ01000083.1 GCF_000317245.1 Fischerella muscicola SAG 1427-1 = PCC 73103 | reverse complement strand
GTATTAACCCACATTCTTCAAAAGGCGACCAAGAGGCTATTTTTTATAGCTAGCGGTTCTACCTCAACTTTTCACCATACAAATGTACTAAAAAGACTAGAATTTTGCCGATTAAAGGTTCTAATTGTTGAGTTAAAAAACTGTACCCATGTCTAAGCAATAGCCGTTTTGGTAATAACCTACAACTTTGTAGATTCAATGTATGAGAGCGATCGCTTGCTCCTATCAATCATTTACATGGCTACAGAATTTTTACTCAGCAATTAAAACCCGCAGTCATGGTAGGTTTTGAGCCTATGTAAGTATATTTGCTGGGGAAAGTCCAGTTCTACTTGAGTTAAATACAGTGTAAGTAGAAAAACTTAGAGCAGAGTATTGGACAACAATTGAAAACGTAAACTTATATTATCAATAAGTACCCCATTTCATTCCGTTTTTTTAATCTGAACTTTCCCCGTAAGGATGTACTAATGTAGCCTCTAATCATGGTGAAGCATCAATTACAGGCTTTGATAGCAACCAATTCGTACCCATGTAATTTAAGATTTTATTTAGTTTTTACTGAAGATAATTGACCTGTTCATAGTTTCCAAACTTTGTTAGCTGATTTGGCTACGATTGTTAAAAATCAAATTCAATCTACCATTGCTGGGACAAATTTTACTTTTGATAAGATTACTGAACCTACAAGAGTCCAACAAAAAGCTCTGGATTTACTGGGTATCAGCTTGAATTGTACCCAGTAAACTTGAAATTAAAACTGCTGAAAGCTCCTCTATGCATACACTACGCTTTTTTGTCAAAGGGGAACTTCAGTTGAATGGCTATTACTCTCCAAACCTTTATCTGTCCCGCTTTAGCGACTATTGTCGCCCCTTGAAGGGTGAAACTCTCATCTGAGGAACTTGCCTATGGGTACAAGAAGCCCTATCTGCTCATGTGAGGTAGTTCACGACATAAATTGAGAACCAAAAATCATCGTACCTATACCGCCGTCAGTGAAGATTTCTAGTAGCAGGGCGTGAGGGATGCGACCATCAATAATATGTGCGGCGCGAACTCCTTGGGCAAGCGATCGCACACAACAATTCACTTTAGGAATCATCCCACCACTAACCACACCACTAGCAATTAAGTCACGAGCTTCTTTAATATCTACTTTAGGAATCAAGCTAGTCGGCTCTTTGTAATCTTTTAAAATTCCACGTGTATCGGTGAGCAAAATCAACTTTTCTGCCCCCAACGCTGCTGCTATTTCTCCCGCTGCGGTGTCAGCATTGATATTATAAGCTTGTCCGTTATCATCTGCGGCAACACTAGAAACTACGGGTATATACCCACTATTTACCAGTGTTTCCAAAATATTAATATTGACATAGCTGACTTCCCCAACAAAGCCTATACCTTCATCTCCTTGCGGACGGGCTTTAATCAAGTTGCCATCTTTACCACATAGCCCCACAGCAGAACCACCAGCTTGATTAATCAAAGAGACGATTTCTTTATTGACACGACCAACTAAAACCATTTCCACCACATCCATTGTGGGGGCATCTGTGACACGCAAACCATTCTTAAATTGTGGTTCAATTCCTAATTTATCTAGCCAACTGTTAATTTCTGGACCACCACCGTGTACCACAATTGGCCGTAAGCCAACACATGATAAAAAGACAATATCACGGATGACTTTATCTTTGAGGTTGCTATCTTTCATAGCAGCACCGCCGTATTTAACAACTACAGTTCGACCTGTAAATTGTTGAATGTAAGGTAGTGCTTCACTTAGCACTTTTACACGAGTTGCTGCATCTTGTCGAATGTACTCAGAGTCTTTGATCATAATAAGTTTATGAGGAGCTTTTATTAGTTAAATTGGTACTTACAACAATTTCTCATAGAAAAGAATATTTGTTGCTAAGATGTTCGTTCTGATTTAGTTAAAGTGTAAAAGTATAAGGGTATAAGGCTGTTGGGGTGTAAAAATATAAGGGTGTAAAAGAAAACAAGAGTTTTTTGAAATTCATATCTTTAAAAATAGACTTCAAATTTTTACTATCACTCCCAAAATATTCCTATATCCCTACACCTCCCTAACCCTAAAACCTTTTTCCCAGACGTCTATATTTTCACCAGACGATGTTGCAAATCCAACAGGTATTACGCGATCGCTATCAGCTTATAGAAAAACTTGGTGACAATGCTGGTCGTCAAACCTGGTTAGCATGGGATTTGTCCACTCATGAACAAGTCATCGTTAAACTGCTTACTTTTAGCGACCAAGCAAAGTGGGAAGATGTTAAACTTTTCGAGCGAGAAGCCCAGATACTCAAACAACTAAATCATCCGCGTATCCCAAAGTATCGTAATTATTTTGGCTTTGAAGATCAAGTACTCCATTTTGCCCTAGTACAAGAATATATTCCCGGTTCGTCATTTAAGGAATTACTGGCAAAAGGGAGAGTATTCAGCGAAGCAGAAGTACGAAAAATTGCTGCTGAAATTTTGAAGATTCTGATTTATCTGCACAGTTTGAGTCCATCAGTATTGCACCGCGACATCAAGCCCAGCAATTTACTTTTAGGAAAAAATTCTCAGATTTATTTGGTGGATTTTGGCGCAGTGCAAGATCGCGCCGCCAGAAAAGGAGCAACTTTTACAATAGTGGGAACTTACGGTTATGCACCACTAGAACAGTTTGGTGGTAGGGCAACTCCAGCATCTGATCTTTATGCTTTGGGTGCAACTTTGATTCATTTGCTTACCCGTATCCCACCAGCAGATTTGCCACAGCAAGATTCTCGCTTACAGTTTGCTCACTTACTAAAAGTTAATCCTGGGTTTGTTCGCTGGTTAGAACAACTGACACAACCTAATTTAGACAGACGCTTCACTAGTGCCAAAGAAGCACTGAAGCTTCTCAAAGCCAATCAAATTGCTATCTCTAAAATAATTCGTGCCAAACCTGCTGATAGTCAAATTCAACTGCAAAAATCTCCTGAACACTTGCACATTAGAATTCCTGTACTTTGGCAAAAGACATTAACTGATCCGAAAAATATTGCTGCAACAGTAGTACTAGCAATTTGGTTATACTTTTTCAGTGGTGGTTTTAGCTTGGGTAGCGTAGAAGGTTGGATATGGCTAATAGCGAGTTTACTGCTAACAGGTTGGTTTCTCTTGCCTAACTTTGTGGAAACAAATATTTACTTTGATCATGACCAATTTGAAATTGAATTGAAATTACTAAGTCTTTGTTTGCGTAGACAGCGAGGAAAAGTTTCTGAAATTGACAAAGTATTTAGCGGCGAAACTGGTGGTTATGGTAGTCACAAAGTACCAGAGGTAACATTAGCTTTAGGTGTATCTGAGTATTCATTTGGAAAATTAAAGCCACCTCTAAGTAAAGAAGAGTGTCGCTGGATGGCAGCACAAATCAGGCATTGGTTAGGGATTGCTTAGTAGGGGCGAACGGTTCCCCTACTAACTCACTATTTTTAATAGGGAATTTGGGGATGTTAGAAGCAGGAGAAATACTTTATAATCGCTATCAAGTTCAGGAAAAATTAGGTGAAGATGCTAGCCGTCAGACTTGGTTGGCAAAAGATTTAACTAAACAGCCTCAAGAACTAGTTGTCGTCAAGTTGCTAATTCTCACCCCACAAATGCAGTGGGATGAACATAAACTGTTTGAACGAGAGGCTCAAGTCTTAAAAAATCTTAATCATCCCCGTATTCCCAAATACCGAGATTACTTTGTTTTAGAACATCAATCTGGTTCTAAATTCCCCTGGTTTGGGCTAGTACAGAGTTATATTCCTGGAACATCTCTACAGAACTTAATAGACAAAGGTGAACATTTTTCAGAATTACAAGTAGAAAAAATTGCTGTTGAAGTTCTTAGTATTTTGGTTTATTTACACGAACTCAACCCACCTGTCCTACATCGCGATATCAAACCCAGTAATTTGATTTGGGGTGAAGATAGGCGGGTTTATTTGGTTGATTTTGGTGCGGTACAGGATCAAGCTGTGCAGGAAGGTGCTACTTTCACTGTCGTCGGTACTTATGGCTACGTACCAATAGAACAGTTTGCCGGCCGGGCTGTTCCTGCTTCTGATTTGTATGCTTTGGGTGCAACTTTAATCCATTTGCTTTCGGGGATATCTCCCGCCGATTTACCTCATCTGGATGCACGGATTATTTTTGCTGATCAGGTTAGCATTGACCGGGGTTTTGTCAATTGGATTGGTAAACTCACAGAACCAAATGTAATAGAACGGATTAGTACTGCGAGAGAAGCACTTGCAGCACTCAAGAATAAAAATACCCTCGCTCCACCTATTACTAGTCGTAAGCCCACAGGTAGTCAGATTCAAATTAAGAAGTCTGCTAGTGAATTGGAAATTAAAATACCGAGACGTGGTGGCAAAGCTTTTAGATTATTTTACTTAGTTGGAATTATGATTCCTTTTCTCTGGCAACTACCACAACTGATAAATTTTTTTATCAGAGGGGGGAGTTCTCAGGCATGGTTTTTGTTGCTTTTCTTTGTGGCAATGCTGATTGCAGTGGTACAAGGAACCGTGTTACCTTCTTTTGGACATACTGATTTTTACTTTGATCGCCAAAATTTTGAAATACGTTGGAAATTATTTGGTTTTTGCTACAAGCGACAACAGCGTCCAACAGCATTAATTGAAAAAATATATCAAGAGCCAGTCAATCAAGGTTCAGCTCCCAGAGGAGTTACCATCGAAGCAGAAGGAGAGAAATTTACTTCCAGCCCTCTGTCAACTATAGAACGTCATTGGCTAATTCAAGAGATTGGACAATGGTTAGGGTTGGATCGGACTTGATGTGAATCCGATAATATCATGTTCGCTTGAACACTTATATTATCAATATAGGTAGGTAATGGGCAATTAGGGTATTAATCCAAGTTGTAGGTTATTAAATAAAAACTTGCTAAGTAATAAAGCCGAAATATTTATATATTAATTTCTAAGTTGGATAAGGTTCAGCTTGAATACGTGTGTAATTAATTGCGCTTATCTACCTATTGAATGCGATCGCTAAGGACAAAGCTTGTGTTTGTGCTACCCACAAACACAACTTAAAACTAACTATGATTTCATGAGGTTTTGAAAAGGGAGCCTAACGCAGGCTCCCTTAAAATCTGGAATTCGCAATTAATTTATAGGATAATGCCGAATTCCAATTAGCAATTACTACTTCACACTTACTTTACCGCCAGCTTCTTCGATGCGTTTCTTAGCATCTTCAGCTGCTTCCTTTGCCATACCTTCTTTAATTGGCTTAGGTGCAGATTCTACTAAGTCTTTTGCTTCTTTGAGACCCAAACCAGTCAATTCACGCACAACCTTAAGGATAGCAATCTTCTTATCAGCTGGAACATCTTCGAGAATCACGTCAAATTCGGTCTTCTCTTCTACGGGTTCAGCAGCAGCCGCCGCCGCACCAGGAGCAGCCATCATCATCATGCCACCAGCAGGTGCAGCAGCACTCACACCGAAAGCATCTTCAATTTGCTTAACTAACTCAGCAGCTTCCAGCAAAGTTAGGGCTTTTAATTTTTCCAAAATTTCATCAGTTGCAACAGACATTGATATAACTCCTGTAATTTAAATTTGTTGATGGTTGGCAGTTGATGGTTGTTGGCTGTTAGTTACTGGTTTTTCTAAACAACAAACAACAATTTTCAGACGTACCATGCTACGTCTCTACAACAACTAACTACTAACTTCTTCGCCACCTTTTTCTTTATCGGCATAGGCCTGCAAAGCACGAGCCAGGGAGCTGGGAACCTCGTTGATACCAACAGCAACTTTGGTAGCCAAGGCGTTGATTGCTCCGGCAATTTGTGCCATGAGTTGCTCTTTGGATGGCAAATCGCCTAGTGCTTTGACATCTGGTTCTTTCAGCAGGCGACCTTCCATAACGCCGCCACGCATTTCTGTCTTTTTGGTGGCTTTTTGGAAATCTTGATAAGCCTTAATTGCAGCAGAGAAATCCTCTTGAACCAACAAAAAAGCAGAAGAACCTTTGAGCAATTCTGATAAAGGTTGCCATTTTTCATCATCTTGAATGGCAATTCCCATCAGGGTGTTTTTTGTTACCTTACATGTCGTTCCTGTGGGACGCAGCCGCCGCCGCAGGTCTGTAATTTCGGCAACTGTTAGCCCTTGGTAATCAATCACAAGTGCTAATTGCGACTGACTCAAAGTTTCTTTGAGTTCAGCAACAATCTCTTGTTTGTCTTCTATGGTTCTACCCATATTTGTTTCACCTCCTTGAAAGGATTTGTTGTTGGTTATTAGTTGATGGTTGGTGGTTGGTCTACAGCAACAAACAACAAACAACAATCAACTAGCAATTAATAAACCCCAGCTGCAAAAGCCGGGGTTTTAGTTGAAAGGTAGATTTGAAACCACCCTTCTCCTGATGCCAGAACTACCACACCAAAGAAGGATGGAACTTCAAGCAATTTGGATCAAACCTCGGCAGGATATTAAGCCAACGGCACCTGCTGTCTACGGCTTTGTTATTTAATTTTGTTGTTGGTCATTGGTCAAGTGTCATTGGTCATTTGTTAATAGTTACTATCTGTTACAAATGACGTAGGACAAATGACAAACTTTATGCTGCTTCAGATTTCAGGTCGCGTAAGGCGGTGATATCGACTTTAATTGATGGTCCCATTGTGGCAGAAACATACATTGTGCGCCAATAACGTCCCTTCGCTCCTGAAGGGCGGTTACGGTCAATTGTTTCTTGTAAGGCCTTCAAGTTTACCAGTAAATCTTCTGGTGAGAATGACGCCTTACCAAACATAACATGAACAATACCTGTACGATCAGCACGAAATTCTAGTTTACCTGCTTTGAATTCTGCGATCGCACTTGCTAGGTCAAATGTTACTGTACCACCTTTAGGTGAGGGCATCAAACCACGTGGACCAAGCAATTTACCAAGTTTCGCTACCTGTGGCATAACATCAGGTGTGGCGATTAACTTGTCAAAGTCCATCATTCCTTTTTGAATTTCTTCTATCAGTTCTTCTGAACCGACGATATCAGCACCTGCGTTGGTTGCTTCTGTGACTTTTTCACCTCTGGCGATTACTGCCACTCGTACTTCTTGTCCTGTACCTTTAGGCAGTACAACCGTTGTCCGCAATTGTTGATCTGTATATTTCGGATCAATTCCCAAGCGAATATGTGCTTCTGCTGCTTCGGCGAATTTTGCTGTTGCTGTCTCTTTTAAAAGACTTAAAGCATCTAAGGGAGCATACTCCCTATCTTCTACTTTTTCTAATAGCGCCTGTAAACGACGCGATACTCTTTTTGTCATTTTTATCTCCTGGGGTCGTTAGCGAGGTTAATTCTCTCCCCCAAAACAAGTTTGGATTTTAGATTTTGGATTTTGTCTTAAGTCTGTTGGTTCTTGACTCTTGACCAATGACTAATCTGTGACTGTCACACCCATATTCTTGGCAGTGCCTGCAATGATCTTCATTGCTGCTTCAATATCATTAGCGTTGAGATCAGGCATTTTTGTTTGGGCTATCTGCCGCAGCTGCTCTTGTGTAATTGAACCTACTTTTTTCTTGTTGGGTTCGTTGGAGCCTTTGTCGATTTTTGCTGCTTTGGTAATTAATACCGATGCGGGTGGAGTCTTGAGTACAAACGTGAAACTCCGGTCTTCATATACCGAAATCTCTACTGGGATAACGGTTCCAGCTTGATCTGCTGTCTTGGCGTTGTACTCTTTGCAGAACATCATGATATTAACACCATGTTGACCCAAGGCGGGCCCAACTGGCGGTGCTGGGTTGGCTTTCCCAGCATTCAGGGCCAATTTAATGACCGCTACTACTTTTTTCGCCATTTGTGATTAGCTTTGTTTTTGAACTTGATTAAATTCCAATTCTACTGGTGTATCTCGTCCAAATATCGACAGCAAGGCTTTGAGTTTACTCCGCTCTGGGCTTACCTCTATGACCTCACCTTCAAAATCTTTAAACGGACCAGTAAGCACGACTATCTTATCACCAGTAGCCATGTCAATTTTGACAATAGGCTCTTGTTCAGTGGTCTGTTTGAAGATTCTTTCTACTTCTGTATGACTTAATGGCATTGGTTTAACGTGACCACGACCTTTACCGGTACCACGTCTTTGTTCTGCTCCCACAAAATTAATCACATGGGAGGTGTTTCGTACCACTTGCCAGGTGTCATCATCCATGAACATTTTCACCAGTACATAACCAGGGAATACTTTTTCCTCGGTGTGCTGACGGCTACCATCCTTGCGGATTTTCACTGCTGGTGTATGCGGTATCTCCACCCGAATAATTTTTTCAGCTACATCAAAGGTTTGGATGCGCTGTTCTAGGTTTGTCTTGACACGCTTTTCACAGCCAGAGGCTACTTGTACTGCATACCAGCGGGCTTCTTGCTGTTTTCCCGCAGGTTCTAAGTTCTCATCTGACTGCAAAGCCAAATTGTGACCTTCGTCTGTTGCAGAAGTCATCCGAATACCTGTTGTGCTGCCCAAGTAAAGAATTTATCGACCAAAAAAATTATAGATGCGGAGAGTGAAACCATTAACAATACTGCTGCTGACTCACTCACCAGTTGCTTCCGACTGGGCCAAACTACTTTTTCAAACTCTTCTTTAGTTCCTTGAAAGAAGTTTCCAAAGCTGAAACCATTGCTAGTTTCTGGCATTTCTGCTTCATTTTTCTTGGCCACGGTCGCTTACTCCCCCATTGCCTGATAGCTATTAACTGGTAGTTTTCTATTTATAAGTGTACCTTGTACTCAAACTAAAATAGCTTGAGGCTTGAAGCTACAAGTATAGATTTAATTATACCCAAAATCAAATTTTAGCATCACGATTGTAATGGCGATCACACTTGTTCTGGGTTTATTTTTTCTCAGTTACAGCGCGCCCTGGAGGACTTGAACCCCCGACATCAGGTTTTGGAGACCTGCGTTCTACCAACTGAACTAAGAGCGCATGTGCTGCTTTTGATTCAGCTATTGCGTTTGACTTTTAATAGTTTAACGCAATTTGGCATTTTTTGTTAACTTTTTTTTGGTCGGGGGACAAATCAGCGGCTGATGCCGCTTGATCTTGATGTTTGAGTTTTCTCCCATATCTTAACTTGTCTATCACAAAGGGCGGTCAAAGCGTTGTTTAATCCGGGTAGCCTTGCCGACACGATTGCGTAGATAGTAAAGCTTCGCACGCCGCACTCTACCGCGACGTATTACTTTAATGCTGTCGATCCGAGGAGAGTGAAGTAGAAACACTCGCTCGACTCCAACACCTTGAAATACACGACGGACTGTGATGGTTTCATTAATCCCGCCGTTCCGCTTAGAAATTACAACTCCTTCGTAGGGTTGTACGCGGTATTTGTCTCCTTCTTTAATTTTGACTCCGACTTTCACGGTGTCACCGACATATATATCGGGCAGATTAGATTTTAGTTGTTCCGCTTCGATCGAGCGGATGATCTCTTGAGCGTTCATAGTCTATCAAAAACTCACAATCATCCATAATAAATCCACTTTTGCTTTTGAGTCTAGTAAATTTTCATCGCAAGAGTGTAAAGGTAGTTTGGGTGAAATTTTGTACTTAAGTGTCTTTGTGTTTCAAAAATCATTTTTTCACCACATAGACGCGCCAGCGGCTACTTACCCTACGGGAACCCTTTCAGGGAACAGAAGCCACTTCGTGTCTACCCGCAGGGTGGCGACACAAAGACACCAATAAATAGTCTTAGAAACAATCCAAAATTTTGTGAGAGGATGACGTTTCCGGGAGTTATGTCGTCAAATAGAAGATGTATTTAAGATGACCGATAATGCCGAGTAGGGTACAAGAAAGCGGATTTATCCGTGGATAAATCCGCTTTCTAAAATCTATGCATCCTCAAGCCCTCTGATAAATTTTGAGGGTCAATTCCATTTTCCATAGACGCCTTGCGCCTATGGGCGGCTTCGGTGCAGGGTAATCTAAATGCCACAGGATGTGAGTTTTATGAAATTTAGTGTGGTCATCACGACCTACAACCGCTTAAACTTGCTCAAAAGAGCAATTAACTCTGCTTTGAATCAGACTGTTGCGACTGAAGTCGTTGTAGCTGACGATTGTTCTTCTGATGGTACACAAGAGTATGTGAATAGCTTAATCAAAAAGTTGTCACAAAGTGGAGATTCACGCTTGGCCTACCATCGCAATGAGATAAACTCCGGTCATTCAGCAACTGTGAATGCTGGTATTGGTAAAGCTAGCGGTGAATGGGTTAAGTTTTTGGATGATGATGACTACTTAGCTGTAAATTGTCTAGAAGAAATGACAAAAGCGATCGCACTCCAACCTCAAGCAGCGATTTGTTCTTGTATTGCTATTCAGGTAGATGAAAAAGAAGTCGAACTCTCTCGCACACCGCAAATAGGCCCCGGTCTAGCTTTTTATGTTCCCCAAGCTGATATTCATTATGGTATGTTGCTAGAACTTCTGCCTTTTGGTACGCCTGTACAAGTAGCTTGTCGTCGGGATGCTTTTTTGCAAACAGGAGGTTGGGATTCTAAGTTTGATGCTAATTGTGATGATATTGATTCTTGGATTCATGTTGCCAAATTTGGAGATGCGATTTTTCTCAATCAATCCCTTGCTTACCGCACCATTTGGTCTGGCGCTTATAATCACAAGTTTTCTCCATCTCGGCGTTTACACACAAATATTTTAATTAAAGAAAAAATTTATGTTTTAGTTGATGAAATGCATCATTCTCATATTCCTCACCTTGAAGATATTAAACATTATTTGAAATTACATTGGTCTATAGTAGCTATTAGACAAAAAAACTTTCATAATTTATTCAATATTATCTTTCCCTCTATCTTTTATTGGAAAGCTTGGCAGCTTTTGTTTCAAGCTGTAGCATTACGTCATTTTCATTACCAAAACAATCATATTCGTAAATGCATATTGATTGATTTTTGATTTTTTGGGGCTAGCAATGATGAATGACAAGTGACAAGTGACAAATAACAAATGACAAGTGACAAGTGAGATTATGCGAATTATACATATCTTAAATGAGGTTCAGGAAATTGGTAATGGAATTGTCAATGTAGCTGTTGACCTGGCTTGTTTACAAGCAAAAGATGGTCATGAGGTAGCAGTAATATCTGGTGGTGGAGGATACGAAAATTTATTAGCAAAATATGGTGTTAAACATTATCTTTTAGATCAAAGACGCAAACCCATAAATCTCATTAAAGCTGCTATTAGTTATCAAAGAATTGTCAAAGAATTTCAGCCAAATGTTGTTCATGGTCACATGATGACAGGAGTGATATTAGCTGCTTTTCTGAGAAAGAAAGGTAAAAATAGATATGGTTTAGTTTCCACCGTACATAATGAATTTCAACGCAGCAGTATATTTATGAGTCTAGCTGATCGGGTAATTGCTGTTAGTAAAGCGGTTTCCGAGGCTATGGTACAGCGTGGGATCTCTAAAGAAAAATTGCGGGTAGTATGTAATGGTACGTTGGGAAGCCCCCGCAATCGTCCCTTACAGGAGTATGAAGCTTTACCTTTACAACATCCAGCGATCGCCACTGTGGCAGGAATGTATTATCGTAAGGGTATAGCTGAGTTAATCGCAGCTTTTGAGCAAATAGCCTCAGATTTTCCCGCAGCAAATTTATATATAGTTGGAAACGGGCCTAATCGCCATGAATTTGAGGAACAAGCAAGCAAAACAGCTGTGAGTTCGCGTATTCATTTTGAAGGCTTTCAACCAGAACCCCAGCGTTATCTACTAGCTTGTGATATATTTGTCCTCGCTTCTCACCGTGAACCTTTTGGTCTTGTTTTATCAGAAGCCCGTGAAGCTAGTTGCGCTATTATTGCTACTGAAGTAGACGGAATTCCTGAAGCATTAGATAATGGACAAGCCGGTATTTTAGTACCAGCAAAAGATTCTAATGCTCTGGCAGCAGCATTGGTGAAATTGCTAAGTAATCCGGCTACGTTACAAGAGTGGAAAACAAAAGCGCATCAAAACTTAGAGTGGTTGAATATTGACCGTGTTCATCAAGAAACGCTGGCTGTGTATGATGAGTTAGTTAGTGGTTAGTGTTTAGAATCATTTATAAAGTTAAAGATTTTGACGGCTAAGGGAGTTCGTAGTAAGGACTAAAGTCCTTACTACAAACCTATCAAAATTAGTGTGGGAGTATGTCACTGACCACTCACTAGTATTATTTCAAAGGAACTGAAGCATTAAATTTGTAACTGGCAATAATTTGGTTAACGGTTGGTAGTAGTTCTTTGTATTGCTCGCTAGGTACAATATAAGAGTCAATGGAAATTTTGTCTTCTTGGGATTTAATAAAACTGTTAGCTGTGAGTGAGATAGAAGAATTTCCGCTTTTAGCGGTATAACTCCAAGTAATTCTGACACTACCATCCTTTTGTCTGACAGGCTGATCCATTGTGAAATCTTGTTCTTTCTCAGCAAATTTTTGAATAAACCGCTTCAAAATATCGGTTAGTTCTCCCTGATCTGGATTGTTTTGAGTATTGAAGACATTAACTTGAATCAGAGCATTTTCAGTTGGATCAAGCCAATATATAATGACTTCGTTAGCATTGCTGTTATCCTTCAGATTCCAGCCTTCGGGAATATCCACAGAAAATAAATTAGTTGGGTAGGAATAGGTTTTTAAATTACCTATTGTGAGTCTTTGGGAGTTGTTAGTTGTGGTTTCTGAGGATGGAGAAGTTGAAGAACTGGGAGAAGATTCACTAGGACTAGGACTTACCTGAGTTGGAGTTGATCCTGATGTATCAGAGTCTTCTTGTTGTGAAGCAATACCGCCAATTACAGCCAATAGAACGATTAAAGCTCCAAAGCTAGAATAAACAATGATTCCTGCTTTTGTCCAAGCTCTTTGATGAGCTTTAAAATCTTCAATACTACGCCATTGGCGACTTCTCCAAGCCCATGTGTTACCTTTTGCACCTAAAACAAAGGGCATTGGTAGATTCACATAAGGAACCCAAGATAATAGTCCAATCCAAACTTGATTGGTAATACTCCATAAAGGTGACAACAAAAATGCTCCCCAGTTCCAACCTTGAATTTCTGGAGGTACGGGAACATTGGTATTAAAAGTGCCACCCCCACCTAACAAACCAGAGTTGGTGGTTGCAGCAGGTGAAACATACTGCTGAGGATTGTAACTATTGTAACTTCCACCTGCCCAATTAGGGTTAGAACCCACAGGAGTAACAACAGGTTGAATGTGTTGAGGTTTTTGACCACCTGGGTTGATGACTGTGGGGGGTGGGGAATATCCACCGAGGTTTGGTGATGCAGGCGTGTTGTATTGGGGAGAAGGTTCTGTGGGGGCTACGTAATTATTAACAGCAGGATTAACAGCAGGAGACTGCAAAGCATCGATCATGTCTTTGGCGGTAGGATAGCGATCGCCTGGATGATATGCGATCGCCTTATCCAAAATCATCCGCAGACTCGGACTCACATTCATCGCATATTGATGCCAGATGATTTCTGCGGTTTTGGGATCTGTCTGCAATTCCTGCGGCATTCTCCCAGTTAACAGGTAAATCATTGTAATTGCCAAGCTGTAGAGATCACTACTGTAAACAGGTCTACCAGCCGCTTGTTCTGGAGGCATAAAGCCTGGTGTCCCGATGACAATCGAACTAGTAGGATTTCCCTGGGAATTAACAACTGTACCCATTGATTCCCGTACTGCGCCAAAATCAATCAGCACAGGTACATTATCTGCATCCCGCAAAATTATATTATCTGGTTTAATATCCCGATGAATAATGTGTTTGCTGTGTACGAAGTTAAGAACGTATAACAAACTCTTGAGGATTTCTCGTACAGCACTCTCACTCATCACCCCTTCGGTATGTATCTTTTGCGTGAGAGTTTTGCCTTCCACATATTCTTGGACTAGGTAAAACTGACCTTGTTCAGCAAAATATGCATACAAATTAGGAATTCGGTTGTTACTGTTTCCCAAGTCCTCCAAAATAGCCGCTTCTCGCTGGAACCTGTCTTGTACCATTTTATGTATTTGCGGATTTTCGGTGACGGGCTTCAGCTGCTTGATTACACAACGACGACCTGAAGGCAAATGTGTATCTTCTGTCAGAAAAGTTTTACCAAAACCACCTTCTCCTAAAACTTTCACAATCTTGTAACGATTGT
Source organism: Fischerella muscicola SAG 1427-1 = PCC 73103 (assembly GCF_000317245.1). GTDB lineage: Bacteria > Cyanobacteriota > Cyanobacteriia > Cyanobacteriales > Nostocaceae > Pelatocladus > Pelatocladus muscicola_A. The sequence goes on along the minus strand of NZ_AJLJ01000083.1, from coordinate 2,115 downwards.
TGATAATAGTTTGTAACATTATAATACACAACCTTTATGTTATCTTTCTTACTATATCTAGCGAGTCCCTAGTACAATACAGTGGAAATAATTAGACCATTGAAAATACAGACAATTTATTAAAGCTATCGTTTTTTACCTTATACCTCCTGACTTTTGAGTGCTGATACTAGATATTTAGTAATGCAAACAATTGAACAACTTCAAATTACGGAAATTTACTAAGAATAAATTAAGTTTGATTGAGGTTATCCAGGGGTTATACCACTTCACGAATTAAATTTGATACTTTTGGCGACTAAAGAGACAAGGAGGGCAGAGGACAAAGGAAGGAGGAAGATTTGTATCAAAAGTTTTATGAAATGGCATTGGCTAGATGCTCAATAAGTGTCATACAAAATTTATAGTTGTTTGATTTGATGGTTTAATGTACGAACAATTATTGTTATTTTTTGCTCATAAATAATCAATAATTTTAGCTGTATAAAATCAATTTTTAAACTGTTCGATATACTTTTATAATTATCTTAATGTTTAAAAACTTACTATATTTTTTACATCTTTTGTGTAAAGAATTAATATTTTATGTGTGTAAATAATTACTATTGGCTGGGTAGAGGAATAGCCTAATGAGTAATGCATTTCTACGTATGGTTGCTGGTAGTGAAGAGTATTCTTACTCACTGCTGACTACTGGTGAAATGGTGATGGGACGTGATCCGAATAGTTGTCAAATTCTCTTAGATTCCCATGTTTACACGATGGTTTCGCGGCGTCATGCAACGATTCGCCCATCTCTAACACCAGATGGGAGAACTAGTTTTTTACTTTGCGATCTCGGTAGTGCTAATGGAACTTATTTAAATGGACAGATTTTACAGGGGTGTCAAGAACTGCAAAATGGCGATCGCATTACTCTTGGAAGTAACGGCCCACAATTCTTTTTCGAGTATCAGTATCAGTACAATCCCCAGCCACCTGTAGGGACACCACAGTCAGCACCGCCAAAAAATACAGCAGCGTTTAACTCTTCACCACCTCCACCCAGTACCAATGACGACACTAGTTTGTCACAACTCATCCCGCTTTTGTCTGCACCCAAAGATTTAACTCGAAAAGCGTATTTAATACCAGGAATTATTACTGTTGTCTTTGTAGTACTGCTGTTTTTTGTGCAGGGTTATTTATACCAAATACTACTGGGAGCTTACTTAAGTGGTGCGACCTTATATTTTATCTACCAGTTATGTGGCAAACCTAAACCCTGGTGGGTGCTAATTGCTTCAACTGTAACCACAATAGTTGTTTTGGTTAGTCCGATACTAAATCTTTTTATCTTTGTGTTTCGCGGTATTCTACCAGGAAGCATACCTGAAGATCCCAGTAACCTTAGCTTTCCAGAGTTATTTATTCGCTTCTTTTTTGGCGCTGGGTTACTAGAAGAATTACTCAAAGCTTTACCCATTATTGGATTTTATCTAATTGGCAAATCCCTAGCATCTCCTAGACGAGAACGGATCGGTGTGTGGGAACCCTTAGACGGAATTTTGCTCGGTGCAGCTTCAGCAGTGGGATTTACTTTGTTTGAAACCTTGGGTCAATATGTACCTGGTAGGATTGCAGAAGTGGCTCAAGAGATGGGAACAGAAGCTGGTTTAGGAGCAGGGTTGCAGTTACTGATTCCGCGAATACTAGGCGAAGTTGCAGGACACATGGCTTGGAGTGGCTGGTTTGGATATTGTATTGGTTTAAGTATCCTCAAACCCCGTCTAGCTTCCCGAATTCTACCCATAGGCTACTTAAGTGCTTCTGGGTTACATGGCTTATGGAATAGTAGCGCCGGACTAGCGGGTTCGTTGGGAGTGTTTGTTTTAGGGTTGTTGGTAGTAGTCGGGGGAATATCTTACGTTTTATTTGTGACAGCAATTATCAAAGCACGGGCTTTATCGCCGACGCGTGAGCAGAATTTCGCGACTCGCTTTTTTAAGTAATTAGAACTTACGCACTGTACAAATTGTCTATTATGTGCGTAAGGATATTTGGTTGTCTGGGAGTATTATCGATTTTAACCGGGTAATGATGGCTTTACGAGTGCGATCGCTACTTCTAATAATG
>NZ_AJLJ01000082.1 GCF_000317245.1 Fischerella muscicola SAG 1427-1 = PCC 73103 | reverse complement strand
TAATGAAGTAAGACAACTGCTTAAAATTCGTCAAGACTTTGAGTTGATTCTTAGTGAGATCAGCAAAGCAACTGAAAATCTAGTGATTTGAAGAGTTTCTGTCACTAATTACTTTTTGCAAATTTGTATAACTGAAACTACTGCCACACTATTTTCAAATCTAAAATAAATCCAGGCAAAATATCTTCTCCTGATAAACTAGCAGGAAGCTGCAATATTTCTGTTTCTTTTCCTTGTCGATAAATTTCGACACGGCTAGTTTTTCTATCAATTAACCAACCAAGTTTTACCCCTGCATCCATATATTCTTGCATTTTCTTTTGTGTTTCTTGCAAGCTATCAGTGGGGGACAATAAATCTAAAACAAAATCAGGAGCAATGGGAGGAAATTTTTCCTTTTGTTCTGATGTTAGTGCATCCCATCTATCTTTTTTGATCCAAGCAACATCGGGGGAGCGGTCTGTACCATTGGGTAATTTAAAGCAAGTTGAAGAATCAAATACTTCACCCAATAGAGTTTTTTCATTCCAAAAAACAAATCTAGCAGTCAATCTAGCATTGTATCTCCCAGTTTCTCCCCCGGTCGGTGACATTATAATAATTTCTCCCAAAGCATTACGCTCAAATTTAACATCAGGATTATCCCGACACAATTGATAAAATTGGTCGTCGGTTAATTTGATGATGTTGTTGAGGTTAAATGTAATAGCAGTCATAATACTTTGGTTTGAGCAACACAGCTAATTTTAGTTTAGAGTTTCCTCAACTTTCCCAAATGCATGATCGTAGACTTCATCCATTTCCAGCTCAATATCTCATGCAGCAAAGTATAAAAACAAGGAATGATAAACAGGGTTAACAATGTTGCTAAGGACAACCCTGCAAACACCACAATACCCAAAGGTTGCAAAAATTCTGAACCTTCGCCAATTCCCAATGCTAAAGGAAACATACCTAAAACTGTGGTAATTGTAGTCATTAACACTGGGCGTAGACGTTGGGGAGCAGCTTGTAAAATCGCTGTTTTACGGTCAACACCTTGCTGTTCTCGAAGTTGATTTGCTAGTTCCACCATAATGATGGCGTTGTTCACAACGATACCTACTAGCAAAACTGCACCGACAATCACTGTTGCACCAATCGCAGTTTTGGTAATGTAAAGTCCTAAAATACCCCCAGCTAATGCCAATGGTATTGTAAACATAATTACCAAGGGATCAATAAGGGAATTGTATTGCACAGCCATAACTACGAAGACTAGAAAGCTGGCTAATCCCCCTAACAACCATAAAGAGTTCTGTAATTGCTGATTCGCTTCTGCTGTCTGACTAGGTAGGACGCTCACACCTTGAGGTAATTTTAAGTTATTCAATACCTCATTCACTTGTGCTTGGGCATCACTGAGATTTGCGCCTTCGCTCAAATTACCAGCAATAATGAAAACCTGACGCTGGTTAATCCGTTGGATCTCTCCAGGGGCTTGAGCATCGACAATTTCTGCAACATCGCTGAGACGGACTTGACGATTATTTTCTACAAATAAAGGTAATCTTTCCAGTTGGGAAGGCGATCGCACAGATTCTTCATTTAATTGCACCCGCACATCTACAAGCCGATTATTGCGTTGGAGCTGTGTTGGTATGCTACCTTCAATGGCGGTTGCAATTGTGTCACCGATTTCTCTAGCAGTTAATCCCACTGCTGCAACTCTTTCCCAATCTGGACGGATTTGCAGTTCCGGTTGACGTGCATCAGCATCGGGACGGAATCTGGCTAAGGTTACTTTTTCTTCTAGGGTGGCTAGTAATTGCTGTCCAGCTTGCTGTAAGGTGTTTGCGTCATTTCCTTGCAAAATTATGTCAACTTCTGCTCCCCTGACTGGAGAGTTGGTGAGAATTAAACCGCGTACTTGTCCAGGCGCAACGCGCAAACGCACACCTGCTAAATTTAGTTTATTAAATTCTTGGGTAACTCGTTCCACATAGGCTTCTACATCAGAACCAGGTTTAAGGGTAATGGTACTAGAACTCCGTAGAGGATTTTCGCTGGTGTTACTACCAAATAAACCACCGCCAATTGTGGAAAATACGTATTCTGTTTCCGGCTGATTCTGGAGAATTTCATCAACCGCAGCCATGACTTTTTGGTTATTTTCTAAAGGAGTACCGGGAGGAAATTGAGCAAATAAGGTTGCTTGTCCAGTGTTAATCCGGGGTAAAATTTCTTGGGGAATTTGCGGTGCTGCCCAAAAACTGCCACCACCTAATAAGCCGATCGCGATCGCCACTGTCAGCAAGCGAAAACGCAAAATTTTACTCAAAAAACCACCGTAACTTCTGGTTGCAGCATCAAAACGGTGATTAAACTCCCGGAGGAACCAAAAATTACTCAAACCACTGGAAATGCGCCATGACAGCATCCGGGAAGTCAACATCGGTACTACAGTTACCGCAATTAAAATAGAAGCCGCGACAGCAAAGCTAATTGTCAGAATTAATTCATTGAATAGCAGCGAAATAAAGCCGCCAATCAGCAAAAATGGCAAAACTGATACTAGGTTGGTGCTAGTAGAAGCTAGTAAAGCAGATTCTACCTCTTGGCTACTTTGTTCTGCTTGTTGAATCAGTTGCCATGAACTGAGGCGAGTTCTGGTATCTTTACCAGGAGTCATACCCGCACCTTCGGCAATATTCTCCAGCATGACGATGGAGTTATCCACCACGATACCCACGCCCAAGGCTAAACCACCCAAGCTGAAAATATTTAAAGATAGCCCAAACAATCCCATCAAAATGATGGCAGCCAAGGTTGCCAAGGGAATTGCAACTACAATAATTAGAGTTTGCCGCACCGAACCGAGAAATAACAGAACTGCGATCGCGGCTAGTGCTGCTCCAATTAAACCGGAACTGGTAACGTTAGAAATAGAATTACGGATAAATCTTGATTCATCCAAGGTAGGTGTGAGAACTGTTCCTTCTGGGATGACACCAGATTTTTTCAGTTCTTCGATTCGCTTTTTTACTCCATCTACAACGTCTATGGTGTTAGCATCTGGTTGCTTTTGAATACTGACTTTTACTGCTGGCTGTTTGTTGAGTAAAACAAACAAGCGTTGATTTTCTGTACCATCAAGAACTTCAGCAAAGTCACGTAGGTAGACGCGACGACTGGGAATAGAAGTAGAGGTAGTGGAATTAGTGGAAGTAGTGGAGTTAGTAGAGGAAGTGAAGGAATTCGAGGGAGAAGAGACTTCAAAAGAAAGATTGCTGATTTCATCCGCACTTTGGAAGCGTCCGACAGTGCGGGTGAGAGGTTCAGAATTTTGCCCAAAAATTCGACCACCAGAAATGTCTTGGTTACGGTTAGTGAGTTCGTCAAGTACATCTGTTAAACCAACACCAAGAGCTTGCAAGCGATCCAAATCAATATTTACCCTGACTTCTTCTTGCACTCCCCCTGAAACATCTACTCCCGCTACTCCTGATACCACACTGAGTTCACGGGCTAGTTCTTCTTCGGCAAATACACGTAAATCAACACCTTCTAATGAAGGTGAAGTTAGGGCTAATTCGTAAATCGGTGATTGGGAAGGATCGACTTTAAATATACGAGGTTCTTCGATTGTGTCTGGTAAACCACTTCTAGCTCTATTAAATGAGGCTGTGGCATCGTTGAGGGCTTGGTCAATATTACCCCCTGTTTGAAAGAACAAATCTAAATTTACCTGTCCTTCACGGGTTTGAGAAAAAATTTGCACTACACCCTCAGTAGCCGCAAAAGCTTCTTCCAGTGGTCTAGTGATTTCATCAATCGCTACCTCTGGCGAAATTCCGGGGGCTTGTACCCGTACACCAATGCGAGGATAGGTAATTGATGGCAGTAAATCAACTGGTAGGGTAGTGACAAAAAACATACCCATAACGATTACTGCCAAGGTAAGCATCAGTGTACCAATGTGTTGGCGAATTGAGAGGGCGCTGACACTAAATCCCTCACTTTTTTTTGTTGCCTGCATTTTTTTATATTCAGAGTAGATAAAAATATTTTTCGTTGTGGCTGGTAGTGGTTAGTGATTAAAAATTCACAATTAACAACTAACAGTCTTTACGCTTATATTTATTTCCCCGTCGTCATAGCATCCAAGTTTTCCGAAAGTATTGAAAGACGTACAGTATCGCCTTCTTTGAGAGGCTTACCACTGCGTACTACGTACTCCTCATTCGGTTGTAAACCAGAGATGATTTCTACTTTGCCATCATTAGTTTCACCTAATTTGACGCTTCTACTGGCAACAGTTGTTTTGCCTTGTTCTCGCTTCACTACAAACACCTTACTCTGATCACTTTCCGATTTTGAGTTTGGATTTCGGTTTTGGTTATTCCCCCCTTCTGTCTGAATTGCCGTTAAAGGTACTACTACTCGTTCTTGTCCTTTTTCAATAAAATTCACTCTTGCTAAAAGTCCACTACCGATTTTTGCACCATTGTTGGCAATGACTACTTCTACTGGTAGTAAACGAGCTGTATTGTCAGCAGCTGGGGAGATACGTGTCACAGTTCCAACGTATGTATTGTCAGGAAAAGCATCTAATCGTACCTGTACTGACTGTCCCACTTTAATATTTGCCAGTTCTAATTCGGAAACTTGGACTATAACTTTGACACGGCTAAAATCACCGATTTTTAAAACTTCATTCCCTGGTTGCAAAAGGTTTCCAGGTTCTGTCACTTTCTCTAAAACTGCACCTGCAATCGGAGATACCAGCTTGGCATAGGATCGGCGTTCTTTGGCTTCTGCTACCAAGGCTTGTTGAGCTGTTAATCTTCCCTTGGCAGCAGCAACGGCTTCTTGTTCTGTACGTACTTGTTCCTGTGCGGCGCGGAAGGCTTGCGCCGCTGTTTGGGCATTGGTGCGTGCTTGTTCAGCTGCTTGTTGAGCGATCGCTCCTTCTTTGAGAAGTTTATCTTGTCTTTCGGCATCGGCAAGGGCTTGTGCTACTTCTAATCGTGTCCGTTCTACCTCCACACGCGCATTACTCACTTGAGCATTCGCCCTTGCGACTTCTGACTTGAGGGCTGCGAGTTCGGCTTCGGCTTGATTTAAGGCTGTTCGCAGTAGCGTATCATCTACCTGTCCGACTATTTGATTTTTGGTTAAAACATCCCCTACATCTACATTCAAACCCAAAAGCTGTCCTTGAATTTGCGATCGCAATGATACAGTGCGGAATGGTGTAGTAGTACCTGTGTATTCTAATTGTTTTTGCAGATCGTCTTGACGAGCGATCGCCACATCTACAGGTGTTGCACTATCTGTTTGTCCAGATACACCACGACGTTCTTGTTGAGCCTCAGCAGATTCTTTGGGAAGTGATCCGCAACTTCCTATCAATAATCCTATACCCAGCCAGGAAACCACCAAGAATACAGATGAATTCGGCAATAAAGGTGGATTTTTAACCAATATACGCTGCTTATTTCCGTCGTAAATCATTATGTTTGGCTCCTACTGAGGCGGTTTTTGCCTAATCACAGCCGCCGATAACTATAGATGTTATAAATTTGACTGAAGCTGCATAAATCAAGGAAAATACCCTTGAAATAAAAATAAAAGTTGCACTTTCATTTCGTCATTAATGCCAAATTTTGTGTATACTCAATCACTTAATACTGAGAAAAAATATCAAATGAAGATGTAATTATTACAAAAACAGTAAAATTTCATCTACCTGATACAATTATTAATACAGTATAAATATTTATGATTTAACTTGTCTCTACTTAAAGGTATAAGACTAAAAACTGAGGCCATCAATCCTTTCTATAGTTTTTTTAGCCCAGAGATTAGGTATTCAGTACAATAATCCTTTTTTGAGCCATAGCACACATTTCTCTCGCAATTAGAGATGCTCTTGGAGAGTAAAAATAACATTTATCTAAGTATTTTTTGTAATTTTTTTCTCTATCATATAAACGATACTTAGTAAGTACATGAGAAGAAAGTCATGTATACACCCATGACTTAAGTCATGCTTTTACAATGAAAAATTTATATAGCAACCCTATATGATCTGTGAGAATCGCAAAGCCCAGATACCCCACTTCTCAGCAGAAGTCGGCGATCTTGTCTCTCACAAATGATTTAGCAAATGATTTAGGAATGCTAGATCTACAAATCCTACCTCTAAACTCAACAAACTAAAGATAGGAGTAAGTTTATATATTTTATCTAATTAACCTTTCTAAGTAAAAAGAGAATCCCCATAAATAAAATGTAGGGGCTAGCCTGTGGCAAAACTACATGTACAAACCCAATATTTTCTTTTTCCTTGATGAGTGATTTTTGACTTTTTACTTTTGCCTAGTTTGGTAATTATCTTTTGGAAAGTAAATGTTTTTCTAGAGTTGTAGCAACTCTATCAATAACTCTTCACACTTTTAGTTTATATTAAAAAAAGTAAATAATTTGAAAAACAGGACACAGATTATGTATGTCCTTATATCACCTACTTAAATTAACTGGGCGCGAGGAAGGCTAACCGTGACATCACCACTACAAATTTTACAAACCACCGATGAATCTCTGCTTGCGGAATTTTTTCAATCATCTGTAGGTCAATGGCACTCAGAACGCCGCTATTACACTCTGCCAGAGGGAACAACCAAAGAAATGGTAAGTGTAATTACGATCAAATTTTTGGAGTACAAATGCGAAAAATTACGTAAGCTAGCGGAAATGCACGGCTTGCCTGATACAGCAAACCTAACCTGTGGTGCTGAAGTCATATGGGAAAGCACTAATTCGATTTCAGGAAGAAAAGAATCAAAGGGAACAACTTTATTTGGGGCTTTAGGCAACACACTATATCGCGATCGCGGTTTCGCTACAAGCAAGCCAGTGACAGCCCAGTATTATTTCCCCAACCCCACAACCTTATGTTTGCGAACAGAGTACAATAATTCCGTATTTGAAGAAGAATTAAAGCTAGTCGGCAGCAAGTACCGCACACGCCAATCTATAATTTCCCGTGCGGGTGAACAGTTAATGATTGGTCAATATTTAGAAAAACGTATTTAAGTAAGACTTTGCATTAATTCGTAGCTTTATTTAAACGCAAAGGGACGCAGAGTCAGCGCTCCTCTGCGTTTAAATATGCTATGATTTTACGCAAAGGTGTACTGAATCTAATAATGATTTCCAGACTTGCGATGATGCACAGCAGTAACACCATCGTCTAGAACCTGACCATTATCTACAGTCGCATAGACTAGCCAGTGGTCGCCTGCTTCCAACCGAGTTTCTACGGTACATTCGAGGTAAGCTAACGCATCTGTAAGGATGGGATTACCATTCCCGGCTTCTGTAGTAGCAACACCCTCAAAACGATCTTGCGCTGGGCCAAAGGGTTTCAGGAAGTGTTTCATTAACCCTATGTGCTTCCCTTCTTTCAGAATATTAAGGACAAATTTGTTACCAGAGTGTGTCAATGGTTCAACTGCCCGATCTTTGGCGACAGCAACCGTAAAACCGGGAGGATTAAAGCTAGCTTGAGATACCCAAGAGGCTAACATAGCGCTAGAGATATCACCCTGTTTAGCTGTAATTACACACAAAGAACCAATGACTCGCCCGACAGCTTGTTCTACACTGGTAGCAGGTTGGCTGGGAGTACGTACTTTTTTGGCTTTTTTCAATGCTTGGGCAAAGTCTGTTCCCGCTTCTTCACAAGTTTGCAAAGTAACATCGTTAGGTTTGAATTTAACTCGGATAGGTTCAAAGCCAAACTGATAACCAGCATCTTTAAGTTTACCTTCAATTAGATCAATAGCTTCACCACTCCAACCGTAAGAACCAAACACACCTGCGAGTTTGGTTTTGGCAGCCGTGGAAAGCACAATACCTAAAGCAGTCTGCACTGGTGTAGGTGCGTGTCCACCAAGGGTAGGAGAACCAATGATAAAGCCTGCTGCTTTCTCAACAGCAGCTTGAATTTCACCAGGTTCAGCAACTTCACAGTTAATAGATTCAACCCTAACACCGGCTTTCGTGATTCCGTGGGCGATCGCCTGCGCTAATGTTGCGGTATTTCCGTAAGCAGAAGCATAAATTAATGCCACTGTAGTATCTAAAGATGTCTGTTGCTGACTCCATTCTCGATAGGCTTTAGTTAGATCAATTAAGCCATAACGCACCAAAGGCCCGTGATTAGGTGCGTACATTCTCACCTGCAAATCGGCAAGTTTTTCCAATGTGGTTTCGATTTGACGCGCATGGGGAGCCATGAGACACTCAAAATAATAGCGCCTGTCTTCTAGAAAAGCTTGCCAACCTTCATCAAATACCTGATCGCCGCAGATATGCGCCCCAAATAGCTTATCTGTGTATAAAATTTCCGTTTGAGGATCATAAGTGCAGAGTTGATCAGGGTAGCGGGGGTTAGGTGTGGGAATAAATTCCAAATGATGACCTTTGCCTAAATCGAGGGTTTCTTCCCCACGTTTAACCAGAATCGGCAAATCAGGATTTTCTAATGCGCCGCGTAAATTAATCGCCCCTGGATTAGAACAAACGAAAGTTATCTGCGGTGCATGTTCCAGCAAAACTTTGAGAGTAGCAGCGCGATTTGGGTTGACATGACCGAGAATTACATAATCAATTTTTTTTAAATCAAAGCGTTTTTGGAGTGCATCTAAATAAATTTCCGTAAATGTTTCTCCAGGTGGATCAATCAGGGCAATTTTATCCCCTTGAATTAAATAAGAATTCGCAGTTGTACCCTTAGCAAGGGCGTATTCAATTTCAAATCTCAGACGAGTCCAACTGCGCGATCGCAATATTGTTGTGTCTGTTGCGATCGGGAGAATTTGAACGTCACGAGGTTTTGTGGATGTCATAGTTTTTTAGGGGTAAGGGATCGGGCATTGGGCATTGGGCATTGGGCAAACAAGTCAAAAGTTCTTAATTTTGACTTTTGACTTTTGACTTTTGACTTGTTTTGTCCCCGATCCCTTTTAGTAATGATTTCCAACTTTGCGATGGTGTACAGCTGTCAATGCTTCTGGTTTACTTACCCGTCCCGCATCAACTGTACTGTAGACAATCCAGTGATCACCGCAGTCCATCCTACTGGTAACTTCACACTCCATATATGCCAAGGCGTCAGTGAGGATTGGTGTACCGTTTTGCGCTGGCTGAGTTCTAACTCCTTCAAAACGATCTGCACCAGGAGCAAAACGTTTGAGGAAGTGTTTCATTAAACTCTGGTAATTACCTTCTTCCAGGACATTCAACACAAATTTATCACCCACTTGCATCAGTGATTCGATCGCCCGATCTTTTGCCACCGCAATTGATATTCCCAAGGGTTTGAAGCTAGCTTGGCTAACCCAAGATGCTAGCATCGCACTTTTAACATCGCCTTTTTGGGCAGTAATGATATATAGTCCACCGCTAATTCTACCCAGGGCTTTATCTAAGTCTGCGCCCAGGGATTTCATGGCTTTAATGCTTTTATCGCGTGTCACCCATTGGCCTAAATCTGTTCCTGATTCTTCCAACAGCTTGTAGGTATTTTCTGTGGGTGTTTCTTTCATCCGAATCGCTGGGAAAGCAAATTTTAAACCCAAATCCCGGAATTTACTCGCCAGTGGATCTATTGGTTCATCATCGCCACCACCTGTTTCAAAAATCCCCACAGCTTGTTTTTCTTTTACAGCACCTAAAACAGCACTGAGGGCAGTTTGTGCTGCTGCGTTAGATACTGGCGGTGTCCCCACAACGATTCCTGCACATCGACCGACGAGTTCTTGGAGTTCTTGCAAGTCTGCTGACTTGAGATCCAAAAGTTCCACTGCTACACCTGTTTTGGTGATACCATTAGCAACAGCTTGTGCTAGGCGATCGCTCCAACCATAACCAGAAACGTAAAATATACCAACTGTGGTTTCTGATTTGGTTTGAGATTGACTCCAAGTGCGGTAGCGTCCGGTGAGTTCTTCAACGTTGTGCGAAAGTAGCGGCCCGTGACCTGTGGCAATCATACCAATTTTTTCTAGTTCGCCCATGCGCTTGAGGGCGGACAGCACCGACCGGGCATTAGGAGCCATTAAGCATTCATAGTAAAATTCAAAATCTGGGGATATGGCTTCTAAATCTTCGTCAAATGTGGCGTCCGAACAATAATGCAACCCAAAAGCATCGCATGTAAAGAGAATTTGAGTTTTGTGGTCGTAGGTGAAGATAGTGTCAGGCCAGTGTAAGTTCGGGGCAATCACAAATTCTAATTCGTGACCATTACCTAAATCTAAGCGATCGCCATTTTTCACAATCCGCCGTTTGAAGGGTTGATGTACCAAGTCTTCCAAAAACTGAATCGCCACCTTGGAACCAACAACGGTGATATCTGGAGCTAGTTGCAGAACATCTTTAACTAAACCACTGTGATCTGGCTCGGTATGACTGATAATTAAATAGTTAATGTTTTCTGGGTTTATTTGATTTTTGAGGGTATCTAAATATAGCTGGCGAAACTTTTCGTGAGAGGTATCGACTAAAGCTATTTGCTCACCGCGTATGATAAACGAATTATAGGTAGTACCGTTTTGCAGACCGAATTCAATATCGAAGCGATCGCGATCCCAGTCCAGAGAACGAATAGCTGTTGTGTCCAGTGCAATATCAGTGACCTGGATGGTCAGTCTTTTTTTCGGGTTTTCGGCAAGTGCTACCATAACTGCCCTCCATAGCGAATGAGTATTTTTTCCTCTATGTTATATTCTGACACGAGGTTATTGTAAATATTTATTAAATATTTTATAGATTAGTTAAAAAAGCTAAAAGTATAAATTTGCACCAAAAAAAGAAGTGATCAGGAGTTCATTACTGGCTAAAATTCAAAATTTTGGGCGTTGTCTACTGAAGATGGTTAGAATCTCTTGTCACTTAATTAAGTAACCTTAGATAGAAGAAATGTATAACTCTAGTCTTCTATCATGAATTTAACAAGATTGAAAGTGCCATCAACAAAGATTGTATTGCGATTGGTTTCTTTCTGGCATTACTAAGAAATTTTAGGAAAATTCTTGCGTAGATGTACTTAGAAATTTGGTTAGCTTTAATAATTGGTAATTCCCGCTTGCACTGGGGTTGGTTTGAAGGTAAAAAACTTTGCCATACCTGGAATACAGAACGTCTTCCTAAGTCGTTCGTATATGAATTATCTCAATGTCGAAACCTTAACGAAATACTCAACAGTCTTTCTCTGACTCCCCAAAACCTCCATACCCTCCATACTCCCGAAGTCCCCATTCCCCTCCTCCTTACCTCGGTAGTTCCTAGTCAAACAGCATTATGGTTAACTTACCCAAATGTACGTATTATTACTATAGATGAAATACCCCTCGAAGGTATGTATCCTACTTTAGGAATAGATCGGGCTTTGGCGTTATGGGGTGCGGGGGTAACTTGGAGTTTTCCTATATTAGTAATAGATGCGGGTACAGCACTAACTTTCACTGGTGCTGATGCGAATCAAAATCTTGTTGGGGGTGCGATTTTACCAGGATTGGGTTTGCAAATAGCGACTCTTAACCAAAAGACTGGACAATTACCAAATGTGGAATTACCCGAAGATTTACCGCAAAGGTTTGCTGTGAATACTCCAGAGGCGATCCAAAGCGGGGTGATTTATAGCTTGTTAGCTGGAATTAAAGATTTTGTTGAGGCTTGGTGGCAGTTATTTCCCCAAAGTAAGATTGCTATTACTGGGGGCGATCGCACTTTTTTAATTAACTATCTACAATCCTATTTACCACAGATAGCAGCACACATAATTGTAGAACCAAATATAGCACTCTGGGGAATGCGAGAAATTGTAGCTCGTTGTTAATTATTAGATGAGTGTCCAAACTACTACTACTATCATCAATCAATTATTATCCTTTAATAAAATCCCGAATCTCTCCAGCGACAATCGCAGCACACTTTTCTGGTAAACTTTTTCCTACATGATCAATGATTTTCAGACGGGCTTGTGGAATCATTTTTACGTAACTATCACTCTTAGCCAAAGCATCTGAAGAGTCTTTGCCACCCTGTAAAATAAAAACAGGAACAGTTACGAAATCTAATTTATTTTGCACTAATTCGGCACGAATTTCTGGTAATTGACGCAAGAATAATAACTCACTACCTGTTGGATTTTGCAGCATTAATTGTTGTTGTTGCCAATCCTGCTCTATTTGCGTATCTAAGCCCAAAACTTTAGTCAAAGGACGAATAATTCTTAATATTTTAAATATCCACAGAGGACGTTTCATCAAACTCTGGAACCTTTTGTAATTTTTGTCTAATGCTTCAGTTTCTACACCTTCTGGTGCTAATAGTACTAAACCATATACTTGTTCTGGATACTTTAAAGCATAACTTGCAGCAATCCAACCACCAAGTGAATGACCTACTAAATACACTCTTTCTAATTTCAAAGCTTGTAAGAACTCAGCCAGACATTCTACTTGCAAATCAATTGAGTAGTGAATATTAGGATAATCCGATTCACCGAAGCCGAATAAATCTGGTGCAAAACAATGGAAACCTAATGAAAGGATTTCCATCACTGCAACCCATTCACTACTATCATTCCAAGCACCATGTAAAAAAACTACAGGTATTCCATCCCCAACTTCACGCCAGAATAATAACCCTTGAGACAGCTTTCTCCGAGAGTTACGAAATAAGTTATTCATGTTTAATTTAGTAATTTAAGTTTTAAATTTGTAAATGGGTAGTAGATAGCAGATAGTAGTTAGTGAAAAATTTTAACTACTAACCACTAACCACTCAAAATTATGCCAGTGTTGTCAAACCTTTTAAGTAGTCTTCTAATTGGCGATTATGGTCATGAGACATATACTGTGGAGGTAAAGAATCGAGAGGAAAAGCTTGGATTTCCATTACTTCTAATGTGTCTTGAATCTCCATTTTTCCTTGTACGTCTGCTTCCACTACAATACAAATAGAATGGATTCTTGGATCACGGTCTGGAGCAGAATAAACTCCTACTAAACGCTTAATCCTAACTAATTCTAATCCCGTTTCTTCCATCAGTTCTCGACGGACTGAATTAGGTATATCTTCTCCCCAGTCCACCATGCCTCCAGGTAAAGCCCAACGGCCATTATCTCGCCTTCGGATTAGCACTATTTGACCATCGGGTAAAATAGGAATAATACTTGTACCAGGGATCGGATGACGGAAAATAATCCCCAGTACAGTTTGTCCAAATCGCCATAAACCACGTGTGGATTGGATTGCCACAGTAAAAAAAGCCAGAACGTTCAATCTTAAAATATTGGTAACTTATGTGTGTTGTACTTTGATGTTAGCCACTAATCACATTTGCTCAACTAAATTGTTGAGTATGTTCTTATACAATAAGAATTGTGATTTTGGGTTTGATTCTAATGTTTAGGTTAGAACATACAAATTTTAACATCTACCTGTAGTAATCACAGTGAATGTGA
The DNA here is from genome assembly GCF_000317245.1 of Fischerella muscicola SAG 1427-1 = PCC 73103. Taxonomy (GTDB): domain Bacteria; phylum Cyanobacteriota; class Cyanobacteriia; order Cyanobacteriales; family Nostocaceae; genus Pelatocladus; species Pelatocladus muscicola_A. The sequence goes on along the minus strand of NZ_AJLJ01000082.1, from coordinate 23,468 downwards.
GTATACATAATTTAGATTTGTTAAACAAGCTATAGGTTGGAGATAAACCAAAGATATATAGTTATTTTTCCTATAAAATTAATATAAGCTTTTTATAAAAAAATAATATTATTTGACAATGACTTAAGCTGTTTTCAACATTTCTCTAATCTTTACTTTAACCTATATAAGAAGCATGTTTATTTTTTCAAATGGGAATAAATACAGCTAAAACTTATCAAAAAATAGATATATTGTTTTGCAGTAATGATTTAAAAATAAGCTCTTCAATTTTAATTTTATACAATAATTGCAATGATAGTTTTTTGTTAAATAGCATTAATAGTGATTTGTATTATATAGCAACAAATTACACATGGGCTATAATTAGGGTTAAGCAAATTGCTGATTTATTAATTTTTGCTCGTTGATAATTTATAAATCATATTAATTAATTCGCGTTTCATTGTATCACTTACTTTCATTAATACTTCTAACTAGGGATAGAGCTAATAACACAGGCATCTGAATTTAAGTTGACACAATCAAGAAAGATGCGTTAGGATATATTGCTGTTTAACAGTACAAGAGATAAAAACTTACGGGATCAAAAACCCCGCACCTAAAGACATGGGCTTAAAAAGTCCTAATCTGACCAGACTAAGTACCTTATGTACTATGTTAGAGGCAAGAGTCTAAAGCTAGGGGCTTCCTACGAAGATATAAACATTTTGTACTTGTACCCTTCGGGATCTTGCTACAACTGTGCGGTGGGCATCCCGTGCAGTCTAACAAAGCTCAGTTAATGTCCGACGCAATACCGGGAGTAGCTGAGAAGCCCAGACTCACCGCTTGCGGGAGTGTGGAAGTATGTCAGCAGGTTTATCCTGTTTATTAAATAACCCTGCTGCCTTCAGCCGTAGGATTATTCAAAGCTTCACTAGGCTCAAACTACAATTAAAGTAAAGATAATCCTAGTTGAAATTGTCTAGATATTGCCTAAGTAAGGCTTTTTGTTGTTTATTCATGAGGTGAACATGGCTAAGCGCCGCAATCCGAAAAAAGAAAAGGCGCTACGGAACCAGGCATATGCCCGAAAGTTTCGTAAACGGACTACTACAGGAAGGATGCAGAGAAGATTCCAACAAAGACCGCCGAAGAGTGAAGAGGATGAGGGAGCAGCAGCAGTTGACGCTGAATAATTTCCCTACTCAAAAGGTTGCTCTTTTTTTTGTTTTAGTTGTTAGGGCGTATATACTTACGCCCTTTTTCATAGTAGAGACGCGTAGCTTGCTTCCCGCAGGCTAATTTCGCGTATTTACAAAGGGTTTTTGGTATTATCCGAGCCGTATATTCTGTACGCCCATACATTGAATCAATATGTATTAGGATTTTTGTGAAGCGGTATAATCTCCAACACCATACTGACTCACGACTAATCACCAATCACTAACTATTCCGCAATTTGAGTGCGGGCATTCATAATTGCTGTTCTTACCTGATCAAAACCTGTACCACCATAGCTGTTACGGGCAGCAACTACTTTCCGAGGGGATATTGCTTCGTAAATGTCTTCTGCAAATGCAGGATGAAGTTGTTTCCACTCTTGCAAGGTTAAATCTTTGAGGAGTTTACCAGCAGCAATACTGGTTTTTACGACCTTACCCACAAGATTGTATGCTTCTCGGAATGGTACGCCTCTTGCTGCGAGGTAATCTGCGACATCGGTAGCATTAGAAAAGTCTTCACACACTGCTTGTGCTAAACGCTGGGTGCGAAATTCCAAACCTTCTCGTAGCAAAATTGTCATTGCTTCCAGACATGCTTTGATAGTATTAACGCTATCAAATAAACCTTCTTTGTCTTCTTGTAGATCTTTGTTGTATGCCAAGGGTAGTCCCTTCATGATTACCAACAAACCTTGGAGATGACCGAAGACACGCCCAGTTTTACCGCGCACTAATTCTGGGACATCGGGGTTTTTCTTTTGGGGCATGATGCTGGAACCTGTTGCACAGCTATCTTTTAAGGTGACAAAACCAAACTCTTCAGATGCCCAAAGAATAATTTCTTCGGAAAGACGGCTCAGGTGAACCATGATTAAGCTAGCAGCACATAAAAATTCGATCGCAAAATCGCGATCGCTCACCCCATCTAAGCTGTTAGCATAAGCGCTATCAAAATGCAATAGTTGGGCTGTGTAATGTCGATCAATCGGGAAAGTAGTTCCAGCCAAAGCACCACAACCTAAAGGAGAAATGTTCACTCGCTTCTGGACATCTCCCAAGCGTTCCCAATCTCTTTGTGCCATTTGAAAGTATGCCAACAAGTGGTGAGCTAAACTTAAAGGCTGGGCGCGTTGTAAATGGGTGTAACCAGGGATTAAAGTTTCAACGTTATTCTCAGCAATATCTAAAAGGACACTTTGGAATTCTCGTAGTCGCTGGCGAATTTGTTGAATTTGGTCGCGTAAGTACAATCTGGTATCTGTTCCCACTTGGTCATTACGCGAGCGCCCAGTGTGTAGCTTTTTACCTGCATCACCAATAATTTCCACTAGGCGATGCTCAACAGCAAAGTGTACATCCTCTGCTTCAATGCCAGGGTTAAATTTGCCTTGGCGATATTCTTGGCGAATCTGTTCTAAACCAGCAACTAATTGCTCTCCTTCTTCAGGAGGTATGATACCGCATTTAGTTAGCATTTGAGCATGAGCAACAGAGCCAGTTAAGTCATATTCGATTAGTTCAATGTCAAAACTAATACTTGCATTAAAGCGAGCGATCGCAGGATGTAAAGCTGATTCAAATCGCTGACTCCAAGTTTGTTGTTCAGTCATGTTCGGGAACTGGATATCGGGAACTAAGGATTAGGGATTGGGAACTGGGTATGGTTAACAACTAACAACCAACAACTAACTACTAACCAAAACTTGTCAGATTCCGAATCATATAACCAATTGCCAATCCAATCAATAGCGCCCAAGCTTGACCTGATTGTACAAAATGCGTAAAGGCTTTTTGCATTTGACCAGTAAGGTTTGGGTCAGTAACATTTTGAGCTAGGATAGTCAGATTTTCTGGCAAATGCCAAATTAAGTGAGACATCGAAATTAAGTACCTAAATAAAATTAATTCAACTTTGTCGAATCTTGCTGTTGCCCATTCCTTGTTCCCCGTTCCCTGTACCCCTGATCCCTTGAAGGAACTCCATATTCCCCGTTTCTTTCTTAAGTCGATATACTGATCGTTAGCCAAAAGCTCAAGGCAAAGGCAGTTAAGGTGAGCAAAAGTTTCATGAGCGAGTGATATTTTTTACTAAATTCAAAAGTAACATCACCGTCATAACTCACCAATCAGACTATGCCATCCGTAATTTCTCGGCTGTTCGCAAAATTTGCCCTGCTAGGACTGCTGCCCCAAAACCATTATCAATATTTACTACACCGATTCCCGCAGCACAAGAGTTTAGCATTGTCAATAGAGGGGCTAAACCTCCAAAACTAGCACCGTAACCGATGCTAGTAGGAACAGCAATCACCGGACAGTCTGCTAAACCTGCTACTACACTGGGTAAAGCACCTTCCATACCTGCTACGACAATTAACACTGATGCTTGCGAGATCACGTGGCGGTTACTCAGCAAGCGGTGAATTCCGGCGACTCCCACATCCCAGAGGCGTTGGACGCGAAAACCAGAAAGTTCTGCGGTGACAGCAGCTTCTTCAGCTACAGGTAAATCGGCCGTACCAGCAGAAAGAATGCCAATTATGCCAGGAAAAGTTGGTTCGATAGTGAGGGGAGCGATCGCACAAATTCGTGCCGATTCGTAGTATCGTAAATCTCTCACCTTGGGTTGTAGTGCTGTGTAAATCTCTGGTTCAATCCGAGTTGCCATTACTACAGGGTTACGTAGACGCATCGCCTCCATAATTTGAGCGATTTGATAGGGAGTTTTGCCAGGCCCCCAAATCACCTCCGGAAAACCAGTTCTTAAGGCCCGATGATTGTCAATTTTGGCAAACTCACCCACAGGTTCATAAGCTAAATGTTTGAGTTCATCGAGTGCGACATCCAGAGAAACATTACCATTAGCGACTGCTTGGAGAAGCGATCGCAAATTTTTGTCATTGGTCATTTGTCATTAGAGACGCGATTAATGGCGTCTTTACAATAGTCATTTGTCATTGGTTTTCCTCTTTAGTCCCCTTTGTCTCCCCATCTCCCCACCTTAATTTAATTCTCCTCAGCAATTTTGAGTTCATACAAATTCCAGAATGGGCCGCCGAGGGCAGTATATTTGATACCTTGGAAGCGATCGCGTACTGCTTGCAAATCTAATCTTTCTACCAAGTGAATAAATGGTAGTTGTTCTGAAGCTATGCGCTGATATTCGTAATAAATTTCTTTGCGCTTGTTTTCATCTATTTCCTGGGCGCCTTTAACATAAAGACGGTCAATTTCCTTTTCCCAGTCAGAAACTTCCCAGCCAGTCATTGGTGGATCGCCTGGTTGAGGGCCAAGATTAAATGCATGGGATGCACCTTTAACTCTCCAGATATTGCTAGCACCATGAGGTTCAATACCACCACCAGCAAAACCACCAAGATAACAATCCCAATCTTGGCTAACTTTGAGTTTTTCTAGATAAGCGTTAAAACTGAGAATTTGTAAATCAACTTGAATACCAATCTTAGCTAAATCTTGTCTAATTTGTGCTGCCATATCTCCCCTGACTTTCCTTTCTGCATTTGTCAGTAGGGTGAATCTAACTTGATTGCCATCCTCATCAACTAATTGATTTTGAGCATTATATTTGAAGCCTGCTTGTTGGAGTAATTTTTTTGATTTTTCTGGATCGTGATTGTAAACTTTTAAACCTTTTTCTGGAGGTAAATAGAAGGGACTTTTAACATAAACAAAAGAGTTTTGTAATTCGCCTATTCCGCGAAAAGCGTTTGTTTTCATTGTTTCACGGTCAAGGGCATAGGCTATTGCTTGCCTAAACTCTTTTTTATTAAACCAACGAGATTTTATCGGGTTTACAAAAGGCTGACCTTTAGAGTTTTTAGCTTTACTCAGATTGAAAGCAATAAAAGTAGTGCTAGTATCCGGCCCACCATTATAAATTTTAAATTTTGTCCGTTTTTCTTCTCGCTTTAATAAACTAAAACCTTCTGGAGGAACTTCGAGATCATCCAACTGTCCAGAACGGAAACTAATTAATTGATTATCAGTTGATTCAATAATCTGATAAATTAACCGCTCTATATAAGGTTGAGGATTTCCTTGAGCATCTTTACGCCAGTAGTATGGATTGCGTCGGAAGATGACTCGTTGACTGGGTACATAACTTTCCATAACATAAGGCCCATTCCCAATAATTTTTTTGGGATCGGTACCTGTTGTCCACATGGTCAGAAACTTGGGATTACCACCAGGATCATTTGTATGGACAGATTCTTTGAGAGCATGAGCAGGCAAAATTGTAATCCCACCTACCCATCTTAAAAAAGGAGCAAATGGTTCTGGGACGGTGAATTCTACTTTCAGGTCATCTATTTTTCGGACTTTGGGAGTGTCACCGCGCTCATTAATTCTTAAAGAATCTTTCGTAGGTGTAGGTATTTTGGGATTTAAGTAAATGTCATTGTAGCTAAATACGACATCATCCGCAGTCATCGGTTTACCATCTGACCACTTGAGTCCTTTTTTCAGAGTAATTACAACCCGTTGTCCATTATCAAATACTTCCCAAGATTCAGCTAAACCGGGTTCTAGCTTAGTTGTGAGGGGATTTTCGTTAATTAATGAGTCATAAAGTGGACCAAAAACACTATATGCAGACTCATTTAGCGCAGGATTAAAAGTTGAAGGCTCACCCAGAACAGCAGTAATCATTTGAGGCACTTGAGCAGCTCTTGTTTGATAATTATTTGGGTTGCAAGCAACGGTTACAAAGACACTGATCAAAGCCAGAATTAGTAATAAGCGAAAACGCTTAGTATGACGAATGATATTAGCAAAGCTCATCATTAATTAATATTCTTAATATTTTTATTTGCCCTTAGCTAAAGTTGGGGCTAATAGCTAAAGTCAGCTTTTAGCTGACTTTATTAAAACACTTCTGTGGATTTAGGGTACGAGCCAGAAATTTATTTAACAGCTGACTAATGTTTTACTCCTGTGATAGTAAAACAACTGCATAGGCGCAAATACCTTGTTCTTCCCCAACGGGACCTAGTTTCTCATTGGTAGTAGCTTTAATTCCAACTTGATTTGGTTGTAATTGCAAAATTCCTGCGATTTTTTCCTTCATTTTTTCAATATGAGGTTTTAATTTGGGACGTTCTGCTACTACCACCGAGTCTATATTTCCTATTTGCCAACCTTGTTTACGAATCAGTTGGTCTACTTTACTCAATAACACTAAACTATCTGCTCCTGCCCATTGCGGATCGCTAGGGGGAAAATAATGTCCGATATCTCCCAAGGATAAGGCTCCTAGCATCGCATCCATAATTGCATGGGTGAGGACATCAGCATCACTATGTCCCAGCAAACCCAGAGAGTGAGGAATATTGATTCCGCCAAGAATCAAAGGGCGATCGCTCACCAGTCGATGCATGTCATAACCATTACCAATCCGAATGTTCATTTTTTAGTTGTTGGTCATTTGTCATTTGTCATTTGTCATTACTTATTGGTCTAGCCTCAAAAGTCAAGTGTCATTTGTCATTAGTTATTCATTCCATCTCCCCCGTGTCCCCCTTGTCCTTTTTGTCTCCCTTGTCCCAATTTTTAATTTTAAATTTTAAATTTTGAATTGTTTTGCCCTTTTCCTCTTGCCAAGCTTTGAGCAAATCTGGACGGCGATCGCCTGTTCTTTTAATTTGTTGTTCTAATCGCCACTTAGCAATTTCAGTATGATTGCCAGACAACAGTACATCCGGTACTTTCAAACCACGGAAATTTGCTGGACGAGTGTACTGGGGATAATCTAATAATCCTTCTTCAAAACTTTCTGATTTGAGGGACTCAACTTTACCAACCGTTCCCGGTAATAGGCGCATCACACCATTAATCAAAGCCATTGCTGGAATTTCCCCGCCGGTGAGAATAAAATCACCCAAGGATACTTCACGGGTGACTAAATGCAGTACTCGCTCATCTACACCTTCATAGTGACCACAGATCACTACCAATTGATCGTAATTGCTCGCTAATTCTCGTAATAGAGGTTGATTCATCGTTTGTCCTTGTGGACTCATCATAATCACCTCTCTTTTGGGTAAAACAGGTAGAGACTCAATCGCGGCAAAAATTGGTTCTGGCTTCATTAGCATTCCGACACCGCCACCGTAGGGTTCGTCATCAACTTTGTGATGCTTGTCGGTAGTAAAGTTGCGAGGATTGATCAAATTCACCTGAGCAATCTGTTTGGCCAAGGCTTTACCAATTAGCCCTGAACTAAGAATAGAGGTAAAACAATCAGGAAATAGCGTAACTATATCAAAGCGCACAGTATTTCGTATTGGAGAACACTAATCTTAAAATTGGAATGTCTAGCACAGTACGGCAGCAATAGTTAGATAGTTAATAAACAAGTCAAAAATTGTAGATGCTATGCTGATTAATTTTTTTCTACTGGGGTTCCCAAAAATTGCTGCCACTGGCGAGGACTTTTGGTATTCCCCTTATTGTCTACCTAACAGATACATTGTCTGAACGAGCGTCTACAGCATAGCTGCTTTTTAGCACTGACAACTAGCCAATGTTGTACAAAATATACAAGAGCTTAGTTGAGTGTATCTATGGAGTACTAGAAACAGTTGGATTCTATGGCTCAACAAAAGTTTTTCTAATTACTTAATTTATGTTTAAATATTGTCACATCTAAATTTAAATTAATCTTCTGACTAGGTTAACAACTTCCAGGATGCATCGAACCAGCCTCAAAGAAAAAGTGCGTCAATATCTGTTTCTGTTTCCCAAAGTTAGAGGAGACACTCAAACAGATAATTATTACCCAAGGGATTCGCTATTAGGCGTCTACAGAACAATGGCATTGCAACGGCAGTCATCACAGCAAGATTTTATTAATTACAACCATAAATCTGTCGCCATGGGGATCGGGGAAGGTGGGGCCCCCTCTGGGGATAAGGGGCAACGGGAATCAGGGATCGGGGATCGGGTAATGGGCAGAGAAAAATCATCAATATTTCAATTACCAATTACCAATTACCCATTACTAATTACTAATTACCCATTACCCATTACCCATTGCCTAAAGCACTGTTCTTGGCAAGAGGCGAGGCGCGAAAACAATTAGGCTGCTGCTCTTGTAATTTTCACCTGAAGTTGTTGACAGGAGAAACACAATGCCGGAATTACAAGCTAAATTGCTGGAAATGAGGACACCCCAAGCAACCAAAACTGCCGTTCTGGTGATCGGAGGCGCAGAAGATAAAGTCCATGGTCGCGAGATTCTGCGGACTTTTTTTGCCCGTGCTGGTGCTAATGACGCCCATATTGCGATAATTCCTTCTGCCTCTCGCGAACCCTCGATCATTGGTGGTCGGTATATTCGCATTTTTGAAGATATGGGTGCCAAGAAGGTTGAGCTTCTTGACATCCGGGAAAGAGAACAGTGCGAATACCGTGATTACCAACAGTCCCTGGAAGCTTGTACCGGGGTTTTTTTAACAGGAGGTGATCAATTGCGATTGTGTGGGGTTTTATCAGACACACCAGCAATGGACATTATCCGGCAGAGAGTTAGATCTGGAGAACTAACTCTTGCAGGTACTAGTGCAGGTGCAGCAGTTATGGGGCATCACATGATTGCAGGTGGTGGTAGCGGTGAGTCACCCAATCGTTCCTTAGTGGACATGGCAACGGGTCTGGGATTTATACCTGAAGTCATTGTAGACCAACATTTTAACAATCGTAATCGTATGGGGCGTTTGATGAGCGCGATCGCTTCTCATCCAGACCGCCTGGGTATCGGCATTGATGAAGATACTTGTGCGTTATTTGAGCGTGATGGTTGGCTACAAGTGTTGGGGAAAGGTTCGGTTACAATAGTAGACCCGACTGAAGTGACTCACACCAACGAACCTCACGTGGGAGCAACTGAACCTTTGAATCTTCACAATTTGCGCCTACACATTCTTAGTCATGGCGATCGCTTCCACCTTTACCAACGTACCGTTCTACCCGCTGTCTACCGGATTTCCAGCTGACGGACTTAAGTATCTGAAGTTACACTGAATTGACCGCGCAATTCGACGTTGCAGCAAAAAAGTGCGAGTAATACGATGTAAGAAGAAAAAACTGTTTACTATGAACAGTTTGGCGGTCAATTTCAGTAAGAAACTAGAATTTTGGTTCCGAATCTCCATCTACCTATTCCCATGAGAATCCTCAAAATCCAGACCTTACGCGGCCCCAACTACTGGAGCATTCGACGCCACAAGCTAATCGTCATGCGCCTTGATCTAGAAAATCTTGCCGAGACGCCCTCAAATGAGATCCCCGGCTTTTATGAAGGATTAGTTGAGGCTCTGCCTAGTCTGGAGGGTCACTACTGCTCGCCTGGCTGTCGTGGTGGTTTTTTGATGCGAGTGCGTGAAGGCACCATGATGGGTCACATCGTGGAGCATGTAGCTTTAGAACTACAGGAATTAGCGCTGATGCACGTTGGCTTCGGTCGTACTCGTGAAACATCCACATCCGGCGTTTATCAAGTCGTCTTTGAGTATCTAAATGAGGAAGCCGGACGCTATGCAGGTAGAGCCGCAGTCAGGCTGTGCCAAAGCATTGTTGACCGAGGTCGCTATCCAAAGGCGGAGTTAGAACAAGATTTACAAGACCTCAAAGACTTATGGCGTGATTCAGCATTAGGGCCTTCTACAGAGTCAATCATCAAAGAAGCTGAAAAAAGAGGTATTCCCTGGATGCAACTAGGGGCGCGCTTCTTGATTCAACTCGGCTATGGTGTCAACCAGAAGCGAATGCAGGCAACCATGACCGATAACACCGGGGTCTTGGGTGTAGAGTTGGCTTGCGACAAAGAAGCCACCAAACGAATTCTTGCTAGTACAGGAGTACCAGTGCCGCGAGGTACGGTGATTAACTTCTTGGACGATCTACAAGAAGCAATAGAATATGTCGGTGGTTATCCGATTGTGATCAAACCCTTAGATGGTAATCATGGGCGTGGGATCACCATCGACATCCAAAATTGGGAAGAAGCAGAAGCAGCATACGACGCAGCCAGACAAGTTTCTCGCTCGATTATTGTAGAGCGGTATTACAACGGGCGTGACCATCGAGTCTTGGTTGTCAATGGGAAAGTGGTAGCGGTTGCAGAACGTGTACCTGCTCATGTGGTTGGTGATGGTAGATCTACAATTGCGGAATTAATCGAGGAAACCAATAAAGACCCAAATCGTGGTGATGGACATGATAAGGTTCTCACCAAAATTGAACTTGACCGCACCAGTTATCAGTTACTGGAAAGACAAGGTTACACCCTCGACAGTGTCTTAGCAAAAGACGAAATTTGCTATTTGCGAGCAACAGCAAACTTGAGTACAGGTGGTATTGCTGTAGACCGGACAGATGAAATTCACCCCGAAAACGTTTGGTTAGCCCAGCGCATTGTCAAGATTATCGGTTTGGATATCGCGGGGATAGATGTCGTGACATCAGATATTAGCCGACCCTTACGAGAGCTTGACGGTGTGATTGTAGAGGTAAACGCTGCTCCTGGTTTCCGAATGCACGTTGCCCCCAGTCAAGGCATCCCCCGCAATGTTGCTGGTGCAGTCATTGATATGCTGTTCCCCAACGAACAAGCTAGCCGGATTCCGATTTTGAGTGTTACAGGTACGAACGGCAAAACCACCACTACCCGCCTACTAGCTCACATTTATAAACAGACAGGAAAAGTAGTAGGTTATACGACTACAGATGGAACTTATATCGGAGATTACTTAGTAGAAGTTGGTGATAACACAGGCCCCCAAAGCGCCCAGTTAATCTTGCAAGACCCGACAGTAGAAGTAGCAGTACTGGAAACGGCTCGCGGTGGGATTCTCCGCTCTGGATTGGCTTTTGAATCCTCCAATGTGGGTGTAGTATTAAATGTCGCTGCTGATCATTTAGGTATTGGTGACATTGACACAATTGACCAATTGGCACACCTCAAGAGTGTAGTTGCCGAAGCTGTTTATCCTGATGGCTACGCTGTTCTCAACGCCGATGATCCCCGTGTAGCGGCGATCGCGGAACGAACAAAAGCTAATATTGCTTACTTCACCATGAACCCAGAATCGGAATTGGTGCGAAACCACATCCAAAAAGGTGGAGTTGCAGCAGTATATGAAAATGGCTTTTTGTCAATACTAAAAGGCGATTGGACACACCGAATTGAACGTGCAGAAAATATTCCCTTAACGATGGGTGGACGGGCGCCATTTATGATTGCTAACGCCTTGGCGGCTTCCTTAGCGGCGTTTGTGCAAAATGTGTCAATTGAGCAAATTCGATCTGGTTTAAATACATTCCGGGCTTCGGTAAGTCAAACACCTGGACGGATGAACTTGTTTAACTTGGGTAACTTCCACGCTTTGGTAGATTATGCTCACAACCCCCACAGTTACGAAGCTTTGGGTTCCTTTGTTCGTAACTGGACAAATGGCGATCGCATTGGTGTGATCGGTGGCCCTGGCGATCGGCGTGATCAAGATTTTGTGGCTTTGGGTAAACTGTCAGCCGAAATTTTTGACTATGTCATCATCAAAGAAGACGACGACACCAGAGGAAGGGCGCGGGGTTCGGCTGCGGAATTAATTATTCAAGGCATTAAACAAGTCAATCCTGATTACGCATATGAAGCGATTCTGGATGAAACCCAAGCAATTAATAAAGCTTTGGATATCGCCCCTGAGAACAGTTTGGTGGTGATTTTACCAGAAAGTGTCAATCGTGCCATCAAGTTGATTAAGGCGCGTGGTGTCGTTAAGGAAGAAGTTCCTCAACAAAATACCACCCCCACAACTGTAGATTCTCAAATGGGTATGACTTCATCTGTAGTCAATTCAATTATTTAATCATTCGTCATTCGTCATTTGTCATTTGTCATTTGTCCTTCGTAAACACAAAAGACAAATGACCAAGGATAAATGGCTATTTTTCTTCTTCCTCTGGCGTGGAATCCTCGTCACTGGTGGTTTTATTCAGTTCTTCTTTAAAACCCCGCAAGGTTTTACCAAGTGCGCTTCCCAGTTCGGGGATTTTTTTTGGCCCAAAAACTAGCAAGGCGACGATCGCTATTACACCTACTTCTGTCCATCCCAGTCCAAACATAATATGTCTCCTGTGAAAAAACCCTACTTAGAATATAGTAGGGTGGGGAATGTCTACCTGAAACGTGGGAACATCGGAGACTCCGGAGGCTAGTTGCTGAGAGCGATCGCAAATTTTCACGCATTCGCAATCACTCCAAAATGCTGATAAAAAAAGTAGTATTTAGTCGTGGAGACTGATAGGCTGATGGGTCTTCCCTTCCTCCCCAGCTCTCCATATGTTTTAATTAGCATGAATTAATTACAACCCGGTATGAGTCAAGGGGAGAATAGATGACACCTAAGCGGTTAGGTTTATTTTTATTAACATTGTTAGCTGTCTTTGTTGCTGGTTCGTCTTTACTAAATAGTTGGCAAGAACCACAGTTCCAAAATAGTCTAGATCTCTATCAGACAAATATTGTCCTAGAAGCTTCCCAATGGCAAGCCTCAGATCGCAAAGATGAGAATTTGCAAGGGGCGAAGGAAGCAATTATAGGTGAAAAACCCCTGGAAACCGCGACTAAGCAGTATCAAGAAGCACGGAAATCTGCTGAAACTAATCTGGAAAAAGCTAAAAAACAGCACTTAGATCTTAGTTCCGAACCTATAACGACTCCCGCAACTCCTAAACCTCAACCGGAAATTCCTCCTGCGACTAATACTTCTCGTTCAGTACAACAAAAAGAATTACAAAAAACTATTGATCAAATACAAAAATCAATTGCTGAGATCGATTTGCGCTTAGGAATTTTACAAGCACAGCAAAAACAAATAGATGCAGCCCTCAAAAGTTGGAAGCAATTGCAGCAAAATTCCCAAATTCAACCTGAGTTACGCGAAACTGCGACAGCGTTGATTGGAATGTGGAGTGATCCGCCTCGTTTGCTTCCCAATGCTCAACAACTGATTCAAGATCATCTAGATGGCTGGTTTCGCTTTACTGCTTTGAATCAACTTTATCAACTCCAACAACGTCAAGAAGCTGTCGCAAACCTGAAAATAGCAGAACAAAAAGCTGCTGAACAAGCTTTTGTGAAATTAGCAATTATTGGTACTATTCCAGCGCTGGGAGCTTTTATTGGTGTAGGACTACTGATTTTTCTCATTGTTCAACGTGTTGTCAAAGGGAAAGCTAGTTTATTGGGGCAAAATGCTAATGCGAGTTGGTCAGTACCTTGGGATGGCGAAACGATTTTGCAAGTGTTTGTCGTGGGATTTTTCTTCATGGGACAAATATTGATCCCCATTGTGTTACAACTGCTTCCTATCCCCCGTCCTGCCGCAAATCTGCGACTCCAAGCATTTTATGTATTCTTAAGTTATATTTTAGTGGCATTGGGTGCGGTATCGGTATTGTATTTATCTATTAAACGTTTTTTCCCGCTAGAGTCTAGTTGGTTTCGCTTCAACTTACGGGGTAAGTGGTTTTTGTGGGGATTCGGTGGTTATTGTGTGGCGTTACCAGTGGTAGTAGTGGTATCCCTGATTAATCAACAAATATGGCAAGGTCAAGGTGGTAGTAATCCTCTGTTGCAGTTAGCGCTCGAAGGTCAAGATTCTGTAGCATTGGGTATATTTTTTGTAACTGCCGCGATCGCTGCTCCGTTATTTGAAGAATTCCTCTTTCGCGGTTTTTTGTTACCCTCGCTGACTCGCTACGTGTCTGTGTGGTGGGCAATTATCATCAGTGCCTTGTTGTTTGCGATCGCTCACCTGAGTTTATCGGAAGTTTTACCACTGTTCGCCTTGGGAGTTGTTTTAGGGGTAGTTTACACGCGATCGCGCAACCTCCTTGCTCCCATGCTCCTCCACAGCCTGTGGAACAGTGGCACCCTACTTAGCTTATTTATTCTTGGTAGTAGTAATTAGGGAGCGGGAATCGGGGATCAGGGATCGGGAGAAATTTCTCCCATGTCCACGCCACGTGCTACAACGCGGGAAACCCGACGCCAGGTGCTACCCTGCGGGAACGCTTTCAGCGAACAAGCCGGGGAACCCGTCCAACGCACTGGCTCCGCAACGCAGTGGCTCCCCTTGTCCCTCTTCCAATTTTTTAATTTTTAATTTTTAATTTTTAATTGTTTTGTCCCCGTGTCCCCCACCTATGTATGTCACAAAAATCTACCAACCGTATGTTGATATTAACTATAAAAAAATGCTAGCTTGAGAGAAAATACATATCTAACAAAAAACTCAAGCAATAAAGTTAAAAAAATAAGAAATTAGTCTTTAGTGGCTGAGTATTGCTTATTTCCGGTTATGGTTTGGGAATACTAGCTTCTGAATTCTGTGTTCACTTAAGTGATTACGGAAAATTTACACAAATTAGTTTGTAATTAATTGCTTGACTAGACTTAGAAAACCATGTGCAAAAAGCTGCTTAAATAAGGGGTCTACATTACTTTTAGTCAGTATCCTTAAATTATTACCGCAAAAATAAAAAATTCCGGAAATGATACTGTCTGATGTGTAAGAAAGTAGTACGACGCAATAGTTTGATGATGATAGCTGTTAATTCTGTAAAACAGAGTTTTATAGCTTAAGATTCAAAACAATTATGTAGCGGTTTTTTGTTGTTACTCAAAATATTTTTGTGGAGATACCTAGTTTCAGGCTATGTCTGAACACTTATCTCTATAGAAAGTGTACTTGCGATTTCAAGTTACGCTATTTTCACATATTTACTTTTAACAGTGTTTATACTGAAGAAAAAGTAAAAAATTGTTGCTTTTCCCGAAACATAGTGGAAATAAGATAGTCAGTAGATTTACTTTTTGCTAAAAATATAGAATTTCAATTTTATACATAACTCATAAAGGAGTAGCACTCATATGGCAAATCTCAACCCCAGTCATGCCACCAAACAACTGTTAGCTGGGTACAGTGGCATTATGTTAGGAGGTCTTGGTATTCATAAGTTTGTTTTGGGTTATACCGCAGAGGGCTTTATTATGCTCGTGATTTCTTTGGTAGGAGGTTATTTTACTTACGGTTTAACCTTATTCATCATGCAGCTTGTGGGTTTGTTAGAAGGGATGATCTACCTCAACAAGTCTTACAACCAATTTGTTGATACTTACTTTGTTAACAAACAAGGTTGGTTTTAGTTGGTTATTGGTTGTTAGTGGTTAGTAGTTAGTAGTTAATAATGCTCCATGCACAATCCCTGAACGCGAATGCGTCTCATGACGGAGAATCCCCAATCCCCGACACTCTCTGCCTTATACTGATATGCTAATTATCAAACGTAAGTATATATCTTTAGTATTTTTTGCTTTATTAGGATTGGTATATTTTACTACTATATCTAATTTAGATATAAATCCTTTTTTCAGAAGTCAAATTGCTCTAATGCCAACACAATTTGCTGTCATCATCTATTGGACATATCTGCGCTGGAGTCGTAAAGAATCAACTGAGTCATAAACTTAATAAAACTTCACATTATTGACATAAAGTCGTTGTTGCGAATTTCGCCTACTCTCGAAATAGAGGTGTGGTTTAGCCGCACTTTTAGACTGATTGCATAAGAGCTAGAGGTACTCTTGTTGGAAAAGGTAAAAGGCAAAGACTTCTTAATTCTTATAACTCTTACCCTTGACAACTGAACTTTTTCCTGGATGCTGCAAGAAGTCTGTAAGGCGTTGACATTTCGTAACAAATTTAAATTTATTCCATGCACCTTGTCTCAAAAACTAACCTTTCCTCAGAATCATCTCCCATAACTGAGAAAATCATCTTAGATGTTGGGGGTATGAAGTGCGGTGGCTGTGTAAAGGCTGTTGAACGACAGCTAGTTCAATCTCCTGGAGTGAAGAGTGCTAGTGTAAATCTGGCAACAGAAATTGCTGTCGTAGAGCTAGAAGCTGGTGCGGTGGATGCAGATGCACTGGCACAGCAATTGACTGCGGCGGGATTTCCGTCTCAACTCAGGCAAGCAAGTGGGAAATTCAACGATGAAAACCAAGGCAAAATAGATCCAGCGGAACGACAGCGCCAAGAAATTCAGTCTGCACGTAGACAGTTGATAATTGCTGCATTACTTCTGGTGCTGTCAACTATTGGACACTTGGGCAACATTGGTGGCATTGTGCTACCTATTTTGCATAACATCTGGTTTCACTGTGGATTAGCAACGGTAGCGCTACTCCTTCCTGGGCGATCGATTTTGGTAGATGGCTGGGTGAGTTGGCGACGGAATACACCCAATATGAATACTCTCGTCGGCTTGGGGACGCTGATCGCCTACACAGCTAGTTTGGTGGCTCTGTTGTTTCCTCAACTTGGTTGGGAATGCTTCTTTGATGAACCTGTGATGATGTTGGGCTTTATTTTATTGGGAAGAACATTAGAAAAACAAGCCAGAGGTCAAGTTACCGCTGCATTTAAAAACTTGCTTGATCTCCAGCCCCAGGTAGCAAGATTGATTCCCAAAGGGGTTGTAGAAACGCACCATGGCGCGTCTGTACAACCTTCTATGAGCGAGATTATAGAAATTCCTGCGGAACAAGTGCGTGTGGGTGAGTGGTTACAAGTTCTGCCAGGAGACAAAATTCCAGTTGATGGCGTCGTGATAGATGGTCAAACAACTGTTGATGAGTCAATGCTGACTGGGGAAGCTGTACCAGTGCTGAAGCAAAAAGAAGATACCGTGACAGCTGGAACACTCAACCAATCAGGAGCGATCGCAATTGAAGCAACCCGCACAGGTAGTGATACCACTTTGGCACAAATTGTTGCCCTAGTGGAAGCAGCACAAACTCGAAAAGCACCCGTACAGAAATTAGCAGATACAGTTGCTGGATACTTTACCTACGGTGTACTAGCGACGGCTGTATTGACATTTTTGTTTTGGTACTTTATTGGCACTCATGTTTGGCAAGATGTCACTATGTCCCCTGGCATGGATATGGCGGATATGGCTCATCACTCTAGTGGTGTAACTGTACCCATTTATCACTCTCCGCTATTAGTCAGTTTGAAATTAGCAATTGCAGTAATGGTCGTATCTTGTCCTTGTGCTTTGGGACTAGCTACACCTACAGCACTTTTGATCGGAACTGCGATCGCTGCCGAACGAGGTCTATTAATCAAAGGCGGTGATGTTTTAGAAAAAGTCCACCAGATGGATACCATTGTTTTCGATAAAACAGGTACGCTGACAACTGGTAATCCCACGGTAACGGATTGTGTTGTGTTAGAGGGAGGACTTGGGGGACAAGGAGAATTATTTAACAACTCTCTTCCCAATGCTCAATACCTGTTACAACTCGCAGCTGCGGTCGAAAGTGGTACTTGTCATCCTCTCGCGACAGCAATTCGTAACCAAGCACAGCAGCAAGAGTTAGTAATTCCACCAGCTACTGACTTTCACACAGAACCGGGACTTGGTGTTTCTGCTGTGGTCGAAGGCAATTTAGTACTGTTGGGAAATTGGGATTGGTTGAGTTGGCATGGAATTGCCGTTGATGAAAATGTACACAAGCAGGCAGAGACGTTAGCAGAGGATGGTAAAACTGTTGTAGCAGTGGCAATTGCTGGAATAGTCGCCGGACTCATTGCTATTCAAGACAGCCTCAGACCAGATGCAAAAGCAGCTGTAGACAAATTGCGGCAGATGGGGTTGCGAGTTATGCTCCTCAGTGGTGATACAACAGCTGCTGCGATCGCTATTGCCAACCAATTAGGACTAGAGACTGCTGAGGTGATGGCGGGTGTACCTCCAGCCAAGAAAGCAAATGTCATACAATCTCTTCAAAATGGGGACAGTGAAACAACTGCCAATCCAAAATCCATAGTCGCAATGGTAGGAGATGGCATCAACGATGCTCCGGCTTTGTCTCAAGCAGATATTGGTATTGCCCTACACACTGGTACAGATGTGGCGATTGAAACGGCTGATATTGTCTTGATGCGAAATTGTTTAACAGATGTACTAGAGTCAATTCAACTGAGTCGGGTGACTTTCAACAAAATTCGCCAAAATTTGTTTTGGGCTTTTGCATACAACACATTGGGAATTCCCTTAGCGGCTGGTGTCCTATTACCCAGTCTGCATTTTGTCCTTAGTCCTGCTAGCGCTGCGGCTTTAATGGCTTTTAGCTCGGTTAGTGTCGTTACCAATTCCTTACTACTACGGCGATTTGCTCATCGCTAAGACAAAAATATAAAAACCTCTCCCCACCAAGGAGAGGTTTACCAGAATGATTAAAGTAAGTAGCTTTTATGCATCCCATCTAATTTTTTGTAAGATATTTAGCCTTAATATTTTAAAAGAGCGAATATCCGTTCTGCCTGTCTCAGGTTAAACTAAATCGATAGTCACTATTTAAAAAATCTCACGAAATCCTTGACTCTGTTTCCAGAGCGCCAGTAAAGGTCACTGTAGATACTAAAGATACTAAGGAGTAAAACATTACATTGTTGTTTTATTCTTAGCCATTACTATGAAGTAGCACAGACTCTGGTTGAGAGAATGGCAGAAAACGATTCTAAACAATTCTTAATTAATAAGACTTCAACCGATTATAGTAACGATTTGTCAATGGCAGCAGAAAACCATGAAAGCCATATACTGATTGTGGAAGACGATCAAGGACGTAAGGAATTCACTCTAGAGCGTCCTATTTATTCTATTGGTCGAGATCGAGAATGTGACATCCGTTTAGTTTCACAATTCGTCTCGCGCCGTCACGCCACATTAGTAAGATTACCCAGAAACGATCGCAGCAACAGTCATTATTATCGAATTATTGATGGCGACGCTAGAGGCAAGCCTAGCTCTAATGGTCTGATGATTAATGGGCGCAAGCTCTCAGCCTATGACCTTAAAAATGAAGACGAAGTTGTTTTTGGTCCTCAAGTACGTGCCATATATTATTTGTTAAAACGTGATACAGTACCACCTGGTCAGACTGATGCCAGCGAGTATGACATTACACTGATCAACCCCGGCATGACAGAAGATCTAGAAGACTAAAAAGTTTGTTGGTCTAATATATTGGTCTAATATGTTCTGTCAAATTTGGCTATAAGCTAGCTTGGCACAAAGCTAGCTGTAGCAGATGCCCTTGGTTACAAGCATTTGTAATTATCCTGCAAGGCTTTGAATCAGATGCCAATTACGGTTGTCTTCAATTGCCTGCTTAATATACTCAAACACCTGCCGACAGTGATTATCTACCTGGAGTGGTAGTTCCTGGTTTTTAATCACAATACTCATTCTGGTTTCAGTTTCTGTAGCTGTGCTTTTATCAATCAGTACTTCTACTGTCACCATTTTGGAGTAAGAAACAGTACCGACTATCTCACGTGCCATGATGTAATCCAATGTATAGTACTGTACATCTAGGTTGCAGTCTTGCAGCAGTTCTATAAGTAACGGCTGGAGATGGTTAATATCAATAGAAAGAATAAACGAACAGGTATAGCGAGCCATAATAGCCCCAAGCCTTGTAACACTCAGTCCATCCTATAATATCGAACCATCTTAAACGCAAGTCATAACTATTGGATTTTAGATTTTGGAATAAAAAACTTTAAAATAGGGATTGATAGAGGTTAAATCATGAAAGTAGCAGTAAGTGGTGCAACAGGATTTGTCGGTAGTCGCTTAGTAGAACAGCTCCACAAAGATGGCAACACGGTATTAGTTTTAACTCGTAATGTTGCCCATGCCCAAAAAGTTTTTCCCAGGCAAGCTTTTCCTAATGTAGAAATTATTGCTTATACACCGACAGTATCTGGTAGTTGGCAAGAGGCGATCGCCACATGTGATGGTGTAGTTAATTTGACGGGTGAACCCATAGGTGAGGGACGGTGGACACCACAACGAAAACAAGAAATTCTCAATAGCCGTAAACTGACTACTCAAAAAATCGTGGAAGCAATAACCAAGGCTAATACTAAACCTAGTGTTCTAGTTAATGCTTCTGCTATCGGTTATTACGGCACTAGCGAAACCGCTACTTTCGATGAAACAAGCCCATCTGGTAACGATTTTCTCGCTCAAGTTTGTCAAGCTTGGGAAGCGGAAGCAACAAAAGTCACAGAAGCTGGTGTCAGACTCGTAATTTTACGTTTCGGTATTGTTTTGGGTCTGGGTGGAGCTTTGGGTAAAATGATTACACCCTTCAAACTTTTTGCTGGTGGGCCTATTGGTAGCGGCAAACAGTGGTTTTCGTGGATTCACATAGATGATTTAGTCAAGTTGATTATCCAAGCTTTAACTAACTCAGAAATGTCAGGCATATATAATGCGACTGCTCCTCATCCGATTCGTATGTCAGAATTATCCACAACCATGGGCAAAGTTATGCATCGTCCTTCCTGGTTGCCTGTTCCTAATTTTGCCATAGAAGCGCTTTTGGGAGACGGAGCGATAGTAGTTTTAGAAGGGCAAAAAGTCCTTCCTAAACGCACCCTAGAAAGCGGCTTTAATTTTCAATATCCTAATTTGCAACCAGCTTTAGAAACAATTCTTTAGTGAACTACCTAGCTAGGGGTTTCAACCCTTAGCAATATATGGATCAAGGAACCAGTAGCTCATGATGCCATTGATCATCAATGTACGCATAGCAATGTCTTTCGTGAACACGAAGATCATCAATATAAAGAGATTCAATCCAGTCTGCTTTGCAGTAAAAACCCCGTAAATGCTGTGGAGGTGGAACTTGTTGCTCACTTGGGTATTTGATTTTGAGATTATTTAGAGAAGACAGTAGCAATTTCTGGTTTTGTAGTTTGGAACCTAATGGCTGATACTCCTCATAAAAACGATCAAGAAGCTTGAAACAATAGGGAGCGCGTAACCAACTTTGTTCAACAAGAGATTGAGGCATAATCTCTAGCTCTCCACGAATTCTATACTGTCGTGCCACACAAGGCCACCAGAGTAAAAGCTCATAAGCAGGACTATGCTTGAGTTCTTGCCATTTTCCACTTTGCTCACTGCAATGTAGTTCAAAGAAACGTCCAGAGATTCCATTTAGGTTCATGATGCGTACTCTTGGAGTTCCATCTATTGCTACAGTTGCAAAAGAACAGACATTGGCACAAACATCGTTGAGAGCAAAGGCTTTTTGGCGTGAGTTAATAATCTCTGAAATAGGGTCAAGGCAATTGTTGCTCATACAATTTTGGATTTTAGATTTTGGATTGACCCCACAGATAAATCTGCTTGCTCTGTAGCATCAAGGAATTATCGGTCATACACTACAATTTTTTCATTTTGCTCCAATCAATTAGGAGAAAGTAAGAAAAGCTTCAGATTTAGCCCCAGCAGTTTGCATTATCCTATTCTCAAACAGGTTGAGTCCAGAAATACGCCATGTGTCAACTGCTAGGAATGAATTGCAATACTCCCACAGATATTTGCTTTTCTTTTGAAGGCTTTGCGGCACGGGGGGGAAAAACTGATGATCACCGTGATGGTTGGGGTATTGCTTTTTTTGAGGGCAAAGGGTGTCGAATGTTTATTGATGCCAAACCCTCGATTAATTCTCCCATAGCAGAATTAGTCCGATGCTATCCAATTCACTCCACCCATGTAATAGCCCATATTCGCAAAGCAACTCAAGGTGAAATTGTTCTCGAAAATTGCCATCCCTTTCGTCGGGAACTGTGGGGACGGTATTGGGTATTTGCTCACAATGGTGATTTACCAGAATTCAATCCTACAGGTATGCAATATTATCAACCTGTAGGCAATACTGACAGTGAAAAAGCTTTTTGCTTAATTTTAGAAACTATACGTCAAAGTTTTCCTGAAGGTAGACCCTCTCTGGAAAAAATATATCCTGTCTTGAGAGATATCACTGATCAAATTTCGACAAAAGGTGTTTTTAATTTCTTGTTGTCAGATGGCGAATACTTTTTTACTCACTGTTCTACAAAACTTTGCTACATAATCAGACAAGCCCCTTTTGCTGCTGCTCACCTGATTGATCAAGACGTGACAGTAGATTTTAGTGAATTGACAACTCCAAGCGATCGCGTTGCTGTGATTGCTACGACTCCCCTCACCGATAACGAAGTTTGGACACCCATCAAACCAGGAGAATTGTTAACATTTCAAGATGGTTTACCTTTGAAGTTAAGTTAGTTCATTAGGAGAACAAGGGGCAGGATTTGGATCAAGAATTTTGTGAAATGGTATTTGATTGACGCCGAGGTATAAGTTTGAGAGTGCGTAGCGCAATTTTTGCAAGGTTCGGCACCAATTGAGGCTGGATGAGTCGTTTGTCAAATACACTCATCCGTTGGGCGTTTTCTTCTAAACAGGTGGCTAGCAAAAGTTCTGGCGTTAAATTATCTATAAAGCTACTAGCACCAGTGGCAGTAAAACCCTCTTGCTTTTCCTCATTGGAACCAGTAAAAGCTTGTATCTTATCTTGCAGCGCTCTCTTATAATGCCAAACAGCATTTGTTCCCCGCAACCAATTGCTTCTACCGTCCTGAATTTGCTCGTAAGTCACCCAATTAACAAAAAACATGATGTGACGGGCTTCTTCATTCAAAACCACATCAAATATTTCAAACAATGCTTCGCTGATGTGGGTTGCGTGACGGCGAGCAAGTCCAAATAAACCAAAGGCTAAGAAAGAATCAAGACACTCACCAAAACCAAAGTCAAGAAAAGCGGTTTTGATATTACTAGGAAGTACAGGTTCAGGAAGTGGGGAAATCTGAATATCGTAATAGTCGATCAGAAATTTAATCAGATTACCATGACGTTCTTCCTCCATAGCTTGCAGAGCGATCGCTTCTCGTAATAAAGGATCGCTGATTGTCTGTGCAAAGGTATTCACCATCACTCCTGCTTCTAGTTCTGTATCGAGTGCTTCTCTCCAAAAGGGAATACCGCGCACGCTTTCGAGGGCTTCAGTATTAAGAGTAGGCCAAGGAAGTTTCTCAGGCTCATACTTCACATGACTTTCGATGAAACTGCGACAAAAAAGTTCTTTGTGGTCTTTGCTTCCTATTTTCATGTTAGGTATCGGGGATCTGTGATTGGAAGGGAGTGTGGGAAGTGTAGGAAGTTGTGTGCGCCGAAATGATTTTTGTGTGCGCCGAAATGATTTTTGTATGCGCCGAAATGATTTTTGTATGCGCCGAAATGATTTTTGGGTTCGCC
>NZ_AJLJ01000081.1 GCF_000317245.1 Fischerella muscicola SAG 1427-1 = PCC 73103 | reverse complement strand
GGGTGCGCCGAAATGATTTTTGGGTTCGCCGAAATCATTTTTCACAACCAAAAATGAACAATTTATGCTTTCGCGGCTGCTTGGGTATGACGCTCTTTGAGGTAGGCAAAAAATTCACGTCCCTCACGCAAGCGACGCACTAACATTTGTGGGTCGGTCAGCATTTCACCGACAATTGGAATAATGGCTTTGGGACGGAAGTAAAACTTACGATACATCCGTTCAACTGCATCTTCGATATCAGCACTGGAGAGATTCGGATATTGCAGTGTAGACATTTGAATACCGGAATTAGCAACTAAAGAATTATCACTAAACCAACCATTGTCCTGTGCTTGCTGATAAAGTTCTGTCCCAGGATAAGGAGCGGCAATTGAAACCTGAATTGTATGAGGACTCAAATCGCAAGCGAAGCGAATCGTTTCTTCAATGGTTTGCTGAGTTTCGTTAGGTAAACCAATAATAAATGTGCCGTGTACGGTGATACCAAGTTTGTGGCAGTTCTCCATAAACTTACGGGCGACTTCCAGCTTAATTCCTTTCTTGATACCGTCTAATATTTGCTGATTACCCGATTCAAATCCTACCAATAGTAGCCGTAAACCGTTGTCGCGTAGTTGCTTGAGAGTATCGTAATCTAAGTTAGCACGAGCGTTACAACTCCAAGTCAACTTCAATCGCTTCATGTGTTCGCTAATGGCGATCGCTCGCTGCTTATCAATTGTAAATGTATCGTCATCAAACATATATTCCCGCACTTTGTCGCCAAAGATGGCTTTAGCTTCTGCCATCTCCTGTCCAACTGCTTCTGGGGTTTTATGACGATACAGGTGTCCACCAATCGTTTGCGGCCAAAGACAAAAGGTACATTTTGCCGGACAACCGCGCCCAGTATAAAAAGAAATGTATGGATGCAGCAAATAACCAATAAAGTATTTTGTAATGTCTAAATCACGGGCGTAGATTGGCAAGACACTGGGCATAGAATCCCAATCATGAATCAACGGACGGTCTTCATTATGATATATCTTACCTTGGCGATCGCGATAGCTTAGACCTTTGATGCTGTCCCAAGGCTTATCTTCCGCCAGTTCCTTACAGGTATAATCAAATTCGTGACGACACACAAAGTCAATTATGGGATTTTCCTGTAGCGTTTGCTCTGGTAATACTGCCACATGCGCCCCGATTAGGCCAATCTGTGCATCTGGGTTTTGAGCTTTGATGGCTTCAGCACACTTCACATCATTTGGTAGCGAAGGTGTGCTGGTGTGCATGATTACTAATTCGTACTCTCTGGCAATTTTCAGGACATCTTCCACTGTTTGTGCATGGGGAGGCGCATCCACGAGCTTGCTATTAGGAACAAGAGCAGCAGGCTGCGCTAACCAAGTAGGATACCAGAAGGAGGTAATCTCCCGCTTGGCTTGGTATCGAGAACCTGCACCACCATCAAACCCATCGAAGGAAGGAGGACTGAGAAATAAAGTTTTCTTCACAGGTATATCTCCATTAATATAATTCGCAGCTTGTGATTAAAAAGTGATATTGGGATTTAAATCTATCAAAGAGTTAGTTTTTAATGGAACTAACTTACCTTGTTTTGTGATTTTCAATTGCCGTCCTCGCCATTCAATTGTGTTACCAACAAAGCAATAGCACCAGATTGCAAAGTCAATTAAATCCCATACAGGGATCAACCACAAATATTTTTTGGCAGCAGAATCGTTAAGAATCTTAACGCCCACAACCCAACCCATAATTAATCGCATGATCCAAGTTATGAATAATGCAGTCCAAGCCACTATGGATTCTCCTGTGGTAATTAGTAATAGCAAGCTGGTGATGATGCCGTAGGTAAAAATCAATCCTAAATAACCCCAAGGACGAGAAACCCGCGTACAGCGCGCCCAACGGATTTGACGATTGATTGAGTCAGCTAGAGTTGTGGTTGTTAGTACATGCTCAACTACATAATCAGAAAGGACAACTTTGTAGCCTGCTTGAGCTGGGAGGTAGCCGAGTTGAAAATCGTCTGCGAGATAATCAGCGATCGCCTCTAATCCTCCTATTTCTTCCAACACTTGTTTACGAATGACAATAGTGGAACCAAAGGCAAATTTTATACCTTCAAGTTTGTTACTTACTAGAACACCTGCATGAAAATCAGTAGCAGTACCAATGGCTTCTAAGGTTGTTACCCAGTCCTGTGCTGAAGAACGATACAAGCAGGTAACTACACCCACTTTTTGATCTCGGTACGGTTGAATGACTCTTTGCAGATAGTCATTTGTGACTTTGATATCACTATCAGCAATCAGCAGAAATTCATGTTTGGCAAATTGTATGGCGTTTGCTAAATTGCTGATTTTCAGGTTTGTACCAATAGTGCGATCGCTAACTATCAACTGAATATCCACTTGAGGAAAGTCATTGATAATTTGCTTGACTAAAGGTATCGCAGGGTCTTGAGTGTCACGAACACAAAAAATTATCTGATAATCTGGATACTGCTGTTGGCAAAAAGAAGCCCAATTTTCGTAAGCATCAGCGTCAAGTCCACAAATTGGCTTCAGAATCGTAATTGGTGGATGAAATTCTGTAGCAATTGGATCAGGATGCTGAGAAAAGGCGATCGCTGCATAGATTGCATAGCAGTAAAACCAAATAGCTACTAGGCAGAGAATTAATAGCAGGAAATTAATAACAGTAGCCAAAGAAAAAATACTCAAGCAATTTAAGTTCCAAAAGTCCCATGGACTAGGGTATAAAAAATAGCGTGCGATCGCAACTAAACCAACGAAACAATATACCAATAAAAAAGCACCCTCCACTTCGGAGGGTGCTTTTTCATCTATCTACTGTAGAGATGAGATTTATTGCATCTCGACTATCT
>NZ_AJLJ01000080.1 GCF_000317245.1 Fischerella muscicola SAG 1427-1 = PCC 73103 | reverse complement strand
TATGATTGCTTAACTTTCGTTAATGATTTGCGTAGGTCGAAGTACCTACATTTATAAGCTTAGAAGAAAGATTTAGATTTGTAAACAATGCTTAATTAATTTTTGTTTATGAATGTAAACAAATTATATAAATAGTTCTGATTTTATATGATTTGCAGGTTTTGGGGTGTGAGCGATCGCTCAATATATATTTTTCACTTCAGCTTAAAAATAACAGTCACCAGTTATCAGACTGTTCACTGATAACTCTATGAACAAAAAGATCTCCGACTTTTTTAAAAAGTCGGAGATCTGACTGACCTCTCAATTTTCACAATTTTTAAAAGGATTGCTATATCAACCAGGAGGCCATGCCATATGTCTTCCTCCCAGAATATGCAGATGTAGATGGTAAACAGTTTGACCACCGTCGTCACCAGTATTGATCACTACGCGATAGCCATTTGCTAGCCCAGCTTGTTCGGCAACTTTTTGAGCAGTTAACAAAAGATGCCCCAAAAGCGCTTGATCTCCTGGTTCGGCTTCAGTTAGTTTTGGGATGGGTTTTTTAGGAATGACCAGAATATGAACAGGTGCTTGGGGATTAACATCTGTGAACGCTAACGCTAAATCATCCTCATAGACAATATTGGCTGGGATTTCTCGACGAATGATTTTGCCAAAAATTGTGTCTTGGTTTGTCATGTGTAATTTGTTATTTGTCATTTGCCAATTGTCAATGATAAGACAAAGGACAAAGCACTAGTAACAAAGGAAATGAAAGACTATGCTTGCTAGAGTCTGGAGTGGAGCCATTGTAGGCATAGACGCCGTGAAAGTCGGTGTAGAAGTTGATGTTTCTGGTGGTTTACCAGGAATAGTTGTATTGGGATTACCAGATGCAGCAGTACAAGAAAGCAAAGAAAGAGTCAAGGCTACTCTCAAAAATTCCGGCTTCGCCTTTCCAATGCGAAAAATAGTGATTAATCTCACACCTGCTGATTTACGTAAAGAAGGCCCTTGTTTTGATTTACCGATTAGTGTGGGAATTTTGGCAGCCTCTGAACAAGTTAAGACTGAGTTGTTAGAGAATTATATTTTCATGGGCGAGGTTTCACTTGATGGCAGTTTACGCCCGGTAGCTGGAGTCTTGCCTATTGCTGCTGCTGCTAACAAAATGGGAATTGCAGGTTTAGTTATCCCTGCGGATAATGCCCAAGAAGCTGCTGTAGTCAAAGGATTAGCTGTTTATGCTTTTCAAAATCTGGCAGATGTAGCTGATTTTTTAAATAATCCAGGGCGTTACCAGCCTGTAAAGTTAGATGAGAATGTAGAGATGCGTCATGGCGTGTCTTTACAAGCTGATTTAAAAGATGTCAAAGCCCAGGCTCACGCCCGTCGAGCATTGGAAATTGCTGCGGCTGGTGGCCACAATTTAATTTTTGTGGGGCCACCAGGAAGTGGTAAAACTATGCTAGCAAGACGCTTACCGGGGATTTTGCCGCCATTGAGTTTTGCAGAGGCTTTGGAAGTGACACGCATTCACTCGGTGGCTGGTTTATTAAAAAATAGAGGTTCTCTTGTACGCGATCGCCCTTTTCGCAGCCCTCACCACTCTGCATCAGGCCCGTCTCTTGTCGGTGGCGGTACGTTTCCCCGTCCTGGAGAAATTTCATTATCACATCTGGGCGTACTTTTCCTAGATGAATTAACAGAGTTTAAACGTGATGTCTTGGAATTCCTACGTCAGCCTTTAGAAGATGGCTTTGTGACAATTTCACGAACGAAACAATCTGTAATGTTTCCAGCTCAGTTTACTTTAGTGGCAAGTACCAATCCCTGTCCTTGTGGCTATTACGGTGATACTATTCAACAGTGTACGTGTTCGCCACGCCAACGAGAACAATACTGGGCAAAGCTTTCTGGCCCGTTGATGGATCGGATTGATTTGCAAGTGGCGGTGAATCGTTTGAAGCCAGAGGAGATTACCCAACAACCGACGGGAGAATCTTCAACAATAGTCAGAGAACGAGTACAACAAGCGCGCGATCGCGCATCTGCAAGATTTAAAGATGAATTTCATCTGCGTTGTAACGCCCAGATCCAAAGTCGGCATTTACCGAAATGGTGCAAACTAGATGACACTAGCCGTAATTTATTAGAAGGCGCGATTAAAAAATTAGGATTATCAGCAAGAGCAAGCGATCGCATTCTCAAAGTAGCACGTACAATTGCTGATTTAGCAGGAGATGAAAATTTACAAGCCCATCATCTTGCAGAAGCTATACAGTACCGCACGATAGATAGAATGCAGTAAGTACATTTAGAGGTCGGAGTCATCGTAAGTCCACATGGGTTCTACGCTAGACGCCTTTTGAAAGCCGCATTCTTGATAGAAATCGACAGCATCTTTAACCGCAAGCAGAACCTGCTGATGATAGCCTACGTAGTGACTCTGGAGTGCTTTGATGATACGTCGTCCTATACCCCTACGCTGAAAAGCTGGTCGCACCAATAAGTGTGGATAGTATACAACTAACGCTCCATCTGAGATAGCATTGCCTAATCCTACAAGAGTTTCGCTACACCATGCAGAAATCACCGTATGTGAGTTGGCAAGTGCAGTGAGAAGTTGATCAGGTTTTGCAGCTGAAGACCAGCCACACTCAGTATATAGTTCGAGTACCTGGTTGCGAGGAAGAATCGCATGATCACGCAACTCTACTTCTGCATCACCCATGCTTCACCTTGTAAATCAGAAAATCAGCTTTATTGTATTTTAAAGCGATCACATGATTATGCTTTTAGTAAAGATTCGCCGCCATCAATCCAAACTTCCGTACCAGTAATATGACTAGAAGCATCTGAGGCGAGGAAAAATACTAATTGTGCCACTTGTTCTGATGTTCCTGGTTTCCCATCAGTCAGGGGAATTTTGCCTTCAGGAAACTCAACTGGTTCTTGAATTTCTTCTAAATCTTGTCTATCTGTATTTTCATCAATATTAGTGGCGATCGCACCAGGACAAATCACATTCACACGGATGCGGTGTTTTGCTAGTTCTAGCGCCACCATTTTGGCAAAAGCAACTTGGGCTGCTTTGGTAGAAGAATAAGCAGTTGCACCCGTATTGCTAAAGGTACGTGTGCCATTAACTGAAGATGTAATAATCACTGAACCGCCTTGCTTCTTCAAATAAGGCACAGCATATTTAACTGTTAAAAATGTTCCTGTCAGATTGACGTTGATAGTTTTATTCCAATCTTCAGGCGTCAATTCTTCTATAGACGCCCAGACACCATTAATTCCAGCGTTGGCAAAAACAACATCCAAACGTCCCCATTTATCAATAATTGCTTGAATTGCTTGTTGCATTTGTTCTGGGTTAGAAATATCAGCAACTAACGGTATTGCTTCACCATTATTGTTGTTAATTTCAGCAACAGTTGTTTCTAATTCATCCTTTGTACGTCCTAAAGCTGCAACCTTAGCACCTTCTTTGGCAAATAACTTTGCTGTGGCCTTCGCGATACCAGAACCTGCGCCTGTTACCAGCGCTACTTTATTTGTTAACTGCATAATTTTTTAGCAGATATTTATTAGTTATTGGTTATTAGTTTGTAATTTTCGTAACAGATAACCAAGTTTATTCAAACTATTAGCTATTTAACATCAAAGTATAGAACTATTCATACCCCTACTGGGATGAATAAATTTATTTCTTTTGGCAGAAACTGACTTTATTTTCTCTTGATTATGATTTTATTAAAGCAAACTTTGTGAACAAAAAGATCCCCGACTTCTTGGAGAAGTCGGGGATCTGACCTCTCAATTTTCTGATTAATTTTAATATAAAAATATATTTATTTTTCATTTTTGACATCAAAAGGAAAAACATACATGAAAAGCAAAATACTGACAATCAGTTTACTTGCGTGTACTTTAAGTTTAATTACAGCAACTACTATCAAAGCTGAAACTAACAACCAGGCTAGCACTACTGGAACTGCTAGTACATATAAAGCCGGCCCTTGGCAACCTGTAGCAAGATTTGATAATCCTCAAGGTTTTGTCAGAGTCCAAATATTAAATAAAACAAAGACACCTTTGCAATATAGTTTGTCAACTGGTGATGCATTAAATGCACAAATTCCTGTCGGAGGAATTGCAACGCTGACCACTAATTCTCTTCCTAGTTATGTTTTAATTTATAACCAAAACCAAGCTCCATTAAAGTATAACGTCACAGCACAAGGGAATTCAGCGATTGTTACAGTTGAGCAAGCTAGCACAACTACTGGTGCTGGAGACACCACACTTAATTTACAGCAAAGTGGAGGAATTTACGTTTATTAGGGTTTTTAGGTGAGCGCTTAATTGCTCAATTAATATTCATCCAAACTCCGGATATACTATCTGTGTCTATCTCTTGCTTATCACATTCATTTGTGTTTTTAAACAATACTGTAAAAGCACCTGCTCCCAAACCAGATTGAGGAAACATGCGATAGCAAGGTATTGTAGTCAAATGTGATTGAGAGTCTTTTAAATGACTAACTTCTACTGGTTTAAACTGAGGGAATTTTCTTAATAACCATTCACAAACTTCTTCATTTTCTTCTGGTGAATAGGTACAAGTCATATAGGCAAGATAGCCTTGTGGTGCGACAATTTGAGCAGAGTTAGCAATAATGCGTTTTTGTCGATTCGCACTTTTATTAATAGCACTAGGATGAAAGCATCCTGGTGCTTTTTCACCTTTGGCTAGCAGAGATTGTCCAGTGCAGGGAGCATCGACTATCACCAAATCACTGGATAAAGGTATGCTTTCTGCAAAAATACTAGAATCTCTATTGACAACTATAGATGGACTAATTTGACAACGCTTTAAATTGGAAATTAACATTCCCAGGCGTTTACCAATTACTTCATTACTAACAAGTAATTCTGGTTGCAAGAGTTTCCAAGCAAAAATACTTTTACCTCCTGGTGCAGCACACATATCGAAAATAACTTGAACTGGTTGAGTAATTTCTAATAAAATTGAAGCTGCAAATACAGAAGAAAAATCTAAACTGTAGAAGTATCCTTGTTCATGTAGTGAATACTGGCCGGGTTTTGTTCCTAAAGGTAAACGATCTATAAAAGATGGTTGCCAACTTATAGATCTTTCTACTATAAAAGGTAAATTTTCTGGTTTTTCTTGACACCAGAGTATGCAAGGTAAAAAAGGTTTGGGTTTAATTAAAGCTTCAATAAACTTTTCTTGATTTTCTAAATTTTTAAATAAACGCTTACTAAGTTTTAGTAATAAATTGGACGGTATTTCCATAAAATTATGCTTGCAAAATTACAGATAAAATTGTCTGATAGGAACAATTTCTGATCAGCAGATAGTTTAAAAATAAAAATATATTGAGATGACGATCGCCAGATTATTACTCAACATAGAGGCATTGTCATGGTATTTGATAATTTTCGCCGCAAGTTACGTCAAGAAGCATTATTGTGGTGGGATGAAGGCGTGATAGATGCTTTACAGTACAAACACCTCGCCGAACGCTATCAATTTCATCAGCAGGAAATAGCCCAAAGCGATCGCTTTGTTTTTCTTTTTGGTAGACACCCATAGGATGGCTTCCCAGAGGGTAAAAGTCGAGGAGCTGGTTTTCTCAATTTTCACAACTCCTATTTATTTTTAAATAAATTTAACTTTTTCCAACAAAACACAGCTAACAGAAATATCTCTGAAAAGCCATAAAGCATATCGAAGAGAATCGAACCACCTCAAGGGTTGGTAAAGAGGTACAATCAGTCTAATGAACATTGCAAGTGCATATAATGCAGGTGGAGTAGTAGTTGATTGAACCAAAGAACCTCCTTCAACAATTTCTCCTTTGACAATTTTGAAATCGGGAAAAAGGTTGCTCAATTCCTTAATATTCGGCCGAAACATTGTATCTATAGGATCGCGATGGTAAGGATATTCATAAGGAACTGTAACAAAAAGATAGCCACCTTGAGGAATAATAGAGCTAATGATTTTACAAATTTCTTCTCGATTTGTGAGATGTTCTAGTAAATTAGAACACAACACAGATTTAATATTCATTTCTGAAAGTTTTTGTAAAAAAATAGGGTTACATAAATCCCCTACCAAATCAACGCCGACATCATTTTTCATGTCGGTGTGAATTACAGAGTACTCATTTTCTCTGGCTGGTTTGAACAATAGTTCATCAATCCAAGGTTGTTCTTGTTCTCTAAACTTCTTGTTTGAACTACCAATGTTTAGCATAGGGAATACAGTGTTTGGCTCTAGAGAGTAAATAATGTTTGATAACCATCTAGCTTCTTCTCTGAACATAATAATTTTATGGACTGTAATTGGACTGTCTGAGATACAAGGGTATGTTGTCGCGCAGCGCAATGCACCGTCCACAATTAAAGGTGCGTGATAGCAAAGCCATAACACACCCTACCCTTAAATTTATTAACATAGTGCGATCGCGTTGGAAATGAAGAGTTTTCGTCCCCGTTCATCAAGATGGTTTGAGACATTGCAAAAAAGCAAGAGCTTCTGGGTGAGGCGATCGCATAAATTCTGCTGGGGTTCCCAATACTACCAATTCTCCCCCATACATTAAACCAATTCTTGACGCCAAAACAAAGGCTTCTTGAATATCATGAGTCACAAAAACAACTGTTTTGCCTAATTCTTGTTGTAAACGTTTAAATTCTCGCTGCAATTCCAAGCGCGTAATCGGATCAAGGGCGCCAAAAGGTTCATCCATCAGCAATACAGGCGGATCGGCTGCTAACGCTCTCGCTACACCAACTCGTTGTCTTTGTCCTCCTGACAATTCGTGGGGATACCTTTGAGCAAAGTTTTCTGGTTCTAAACCCACCAAATGCAACATTTCATAAACACGGCTTTTGATTTGGTTGGGTTTCCAATTTTCTAGCGAGGGAACCAAACCCACATTCCGCTCAACAGTAAAATGGGGAAATAAACCAGTTTCTTGAATTACATAACCAATCTTGCGCCGCAATTTAATTGCATTCCACTGGATTGTAGGAATATTGTTAAATAACACTTCGCCTTGGGTGGGTGTGAACAAGCGGTTGATTAATTTCATTGTTGTAGTTTTACCGCTACCACTACGTCCAACTAATACCAGTGCTTCTCCTTTAAAAATACTAAAATTCAGATTTGCTACCAGTGGGCGATGGTTCCGCCTAAAGGTGACATGGCGAAATTCAACAGCAATCTCCTGAGACATGGATGAGTTTTTGTGGAGGTTGGTTTTCTGCCATTATGTGATATTTTGCTTTTGATTGAAACCCAGCTCCCCAACTTCTCCAAGAAGTCGGGGAGCTTCTTGGAGAAGTTGGCGCAGCCTGCCCTTGGGGCTTATGATTTAGGAATGCTGTAGTGCGATCGCCTATACTTTCTTATAGCTTCAAATCTTGAACTTTTAGCCAATCAACAATTTCATCTATCGATTGTGTGCAAATGTATCGGATGTAGTGATTATCAAGTTCACTAATAGCATATACTTCCCGATTAGCACGGTCACGAGTACAATAAAGGCGGTATCCACATTTAAACGCAATGTATTGAAGATCTGAAAGGTAAATATCGATTGCCTTATGAGTTTGCCAGTAATTAAGTGCTTGGTTAATCAGTTTTTTTGTGTTTTCTTCTGGTTCATTCTGTTGCAGCATGTTTGCTTCAGCTATTGCAAGTGCCATATGCAATAATTGTTTGGCATCATCAACACGTCCTTTGTGCAAATTTTCAAATGCATAGCTTACCCATATTGTCATTTCATTAAGTATGGCTTTGTATTCGTTTTTATGCATAAAAGTTGACATAAGTAAAACCCAGTACTGGGGTTGTAGTACTTAATAACAGTTCAGTTAGCGGTGACTATCATTTAAACAGCAACCTTATGCCCTCGGAACTTTACTGAAGAAAAATGAGGAACTTGTGAGGATGCTATCGTATCTCAAATATATGAGTAGTTAAAAGATTTGATATTTGCTGCAACTCTGTCACCAAAACTTTCTTTGGGGGTGGAGAAAGCAACACACAATCATTCCCCTTGGATATCAGGGGAAATACATGGTAATATTTTACGCAAGTTTAAGCAGTTAATTGCTTTACCACATTTAAAAAATTATGGTTAGCAAATGTGTGCGATCGCATTCTCACATTACAAAATAAGAGAACTTTTAACAGGTAATAGGGAACAAAGGGTTTAGAACTGCACTTTCAGCGTTCCCCGTTCCCTCCAACTAACATTTCACCTATCAAAAGCTTGTATCATTCCTTCAATATAAGGTAACAAAATCTCCTTATACTCTGGATTTACACGATAAATAATTTCATCCATTAAGATTTGATTCCATTGTTGTAATAT
Source organism: Fischerella muscicola SAG 1427-1 = PCC 73103 (assembly GCF_000317245.1). Classification (GTDB taxonomy): domain Bacteria; phylum Cyanobacteriota; class Cyanobacteriia; order Cyanobacteriales; family Nostocaceae; genus Pelatocladus; species Pelatocladus muscicola_A. The sequence continues at coordinate 9,276 of NZ_AJLJ01000080.1, read as the reverse complement.
TTTCCATTTCACTTCTAATTTTTCCATTACCATTACACATAAACCTACTAGTTCCTGTTCTACAGGTATGAGACTTTCCTCTAATACACATAGCCAAAGATAGGCTTGGAACATATTCAAATCACGAATACTTGATTGTGCGACTGTTGGAGTACTTAATAAACCGCTACGACTACAATGATTAGGAAATAATTCTACTAGTTTATGGTAAACAGTATGGGCAATATCTTCAGCAATGGGTAACATTTGTTCTACAAGAGTAAAGACAGGTGAACCTACATCATGCTTGGCACTTGCAACACATACTCTTTGCCAGGGAATTGCAACTTGCTCTTCAATAAAATTGATATATGGACTGAGTAAGATTTTTTCAATAGGTGTAATTTGATTTAAAATCAACTTATTTGTGAATTTTAACTGCGTAGTCATAAAGCCTAGTGTACACCAGTCTTTACATGCCATGTGTTGCTCTTGAAATGCTATTAATGTAGGTTCCAGGGTGTATGCTAATTCCTTGATTGCCGATATCCCAAATTCAGCAATAAAAATATCCTCCAAATTAAGAGATGTTCGTGATAATGTTGTGATCAATGCAGTCGTAGAATATGCTTGTTTTTGGTAAAAATCTAGTAGAACTTTATAAACAGTAAGTGCAGAATCTGTGATGTGTTTGGCTTCATTAAAATCTAAAACATTAGGAATATAATTATGCAGAGATTTCGTTTGTAGCCATGCCATTTGACTGTTGATATCTAACAAGTTATTTTTTAATCTCGCAACAGTTTGCGCTCTACCTTCTGGTGAAACAGTTTCTGTCAATGAAGCGATCAATATTTCTGGAGATATGGATAGAGAAGATAAGTCAGGTATGTAACGTCTTACCCAAAGCCTAAGTAAGCCTTCTACAGAAGGTGTCGTGACAATCTGAGTCGTTTTGAACATATATTTTGACTTTATTAATCCCTATTTTTATTAATTTGATGGCAGGAAGTAAATTGACTATATTTTTATTTATAGAGAGCAAAATAAATCAGACAAGTTCTCTCCTTTTTCTTTGATTCCTCTAGCTTTTATCTGTTAACCTTCGCCTAACACTGCGTTTCTAATTTTCAAATGATTTATGTCACTTCTCAAAAATATTTACATTTGTTTACATTCCATGCTTGAATACAAATATTCAAGTTATTCACTAAGTTAGGCATCAGAATCCAGACAGGAAGCCAGTTTCTGCAATTGATTACCTTGTTAAAAAAATTTTTTGGAAACTTTCCGGAATATGCTGGGGTGATTGAGTAGATAGTTATAGAGCGGTGAAATAAAATCGCTCATTTATATCTCAAGAGTTATACCGAATTCTTTAACCTTATCAATTATCTTAAATAGCCCTCAGTCATAGCCTTTCTCTAACATATGGAGAAAGGCTATGTTATTTACAAAAGCAGGGAACAGAGAACGCTTAGTTACATAACTGAAATAATATCAACGTTTTAGAGTATAAAAAAACAAGTAAATATTTGATTTTTCATCAACAAGGTATGTATAAAAGATTATTTATTGCTTTTATTTTGGCTGCGATCGCATTTTTCTCAGTTCTGGTTATTCCTAACCTCGCTACACCAAACACAGCGATCGCGCAAAAGCCAACAATTAACTGCTCTAAAGCAACAACAACACCAGAATTGAAGTATTGTTCTCAACAATCTTACGCAGCCGCAGACAAAAAACTCAATCAAACTTACCAAAAAGTCCTTGTCAATCTTCAAAGAGAGCCAAAGCAACTATTAACTAAAGGACAACAAGCTTGGATAGTCTTTCGAGATAACATCTGTGATTTTGAAGTTTACGGTTCTCGTGGTGGGACAGGTTACGAAATTTTTCGCAACGAATGTTTGGAAAGGCTAACCAAACAACGCACCCAAGATTTAGAAAATTATCTGCAACTTAGAGCTAGGTAAATTCATTTGTAGAGATAGGGATCGGGGATTGGGGATTGGGGATTCTCCAGAGGAGACGCTACGCGAACGGGGATCGGGGATCGGGGAAAAGGAATCAGGGATTGGGGAAAGGGGAAAAGATTGGTTAAATAATTCTCCCTCTAGTCCTCCTTGTCCCCCTTGTCCTCCATCCCCAATCCCTTCCTAAGTCAAAATCGCTCCGCCCATTAACCGCTCATACCGATACTTTAATTCTTCCTTCATCAAATACCAACGCTCTAAAGTTACATCTATCTCTATGACTTTTTCCGCAGCTTGTCGCGCTAGTATTAGTACTTCTTCGTCTTCTACTAAACTTGCTAAGGTAAAATCTGGCACGCCAGATTGACGGGTTCCCAGTACTTCACCGGGGCCACGAAACCGCATATCCATTTCGGAGATAAAAAAGCCGTCTTGGGATTGTTCTAATACTTTTAGCCGTTGTTGAGCATCAGCACTTCTAGAACTACTCATTAGTAAACAGTAGGATTGCGCTGCACCTCGACCAACACGTCCACGTAGCTGGTGCAGTTGCGACAAGCCAAAGCGCTCCGCATTTTCTATGAGCATAACTGTAGCATTGGGTACGTCTACACCGACTTCGATCACAGTAGTAGAAACCAATATTTGAGTTTCGTTGTCGCGAAATTTACTAATTGCTTCGTCTTTTTCAGCAGAACTCATGCGACCATGTAACAACCCGACCTGAAACTCAGGAAACACGCTTTCTTGTAACTTTTGATGCTCATCGACAGCCGATCGCAAATCTAATTTTTCTGATTCTTCTACCAAGGGTAAAACTACATAAACTTGTCGTCCTTGTACAATTTCCCGCCGCATCAAATCGTAAGCTTGGGGACGCTCCTGACTCGTTAAGGCTGTAGTTTGAATTTTTTGTCGTCCTGGTGGTAATTCATCAATTTGACTCACATCCAAATCGCCGTGAATTGTCAGCGCCAGAGTTCGGGGGATAGGTGTGGCTGTCATCGTTAATACATGAGGTTGTTCACCTTTTTGCTGTAACTTCGCTCGTTGTTCCACCCCAAAACGGTGTTGTTCATCAATTACCACCAAACCCAAACGATGGAAATTTACAGGATCTTGAATTAAAGCATGAGTTCCCACTAACAGAGGTAATTCTCCTGTGTCCAACTGAGCGTGAATTTGTCGCCGTTTTGCAGTTTTTGTCGAGCCTGTCAGTAATTCTACTGGTAAATATAGTAAATTAAACCAGCTAACTAGCTTACGATAATGCTGTTCTGCCAATACTTCCGTAGGAGCCATGAGTGCTGCTTGATACCCAGATTGAATCGCCGCCAGAATAGCAACTACACCAACAATCGTTTTCCCAGAACCAACATCACCTTGCACCAGACGATTCATGGGAACTGGCTTTTGCAAATCGTTGAGAATATCGTTGATCACACGTTGCTGGGCGTTAGTTAATTTGAAAGGTAATATTTCGTAAAATTTATCTAATAATTGACCTCTGGGTGCAAGCACAGCACTAGTTTGAATTTGCTTTGCTTGTTGCTGACGTTGCAGTAAACCTAATTGCAGGTAAAAAAATTCATCAAAAACAAGGCGACGACGAGCATGTTGTAAGCTATCGCTGTCTGAGGGGTAATGGATATTGGCGATCGCATCTTTCAATTCCATCAACCCATATTTCCCTCTTAAACCAGTAGGTAGAGGATCTTTCAGATGCGCTACAGTTGGTAAAGCAGAAATCATCGCCTGTCGCACCAAATCCGCACCTACCCCTTCAGTTAGGGCATAAACAGGCACTACTCGCCCGATAGTTAATGATTCAATCGTATCACCCGGATTAGCCAAAACTTCTAGTTCTGGGTCTTCTAGAGTTAGACCATATTTAGTTCCTTTCACCAACCCACACGCCGCCACAATACTACCAACTGGATAGCGACGCTTTAAACTTTCTTGCCAAGCGCGACTAGTAAAGCGCGTTCCCGCAAAAAAACGGCTAATTTTAATCTTGCCAGTATTATCCCGCAGTACCAATTCTAAAATTGTTAATTTTTGATTCTTTTGGCTGGTACGACAATTGCAACTTTTCACCGCCGCCACTATCGTCACCGTCTCACCAGCATCTAATTCACTAATACTCACCTGACGCGCATAATCAATATGAGCGCGAGGGTAGTAAAATAGCAAGTCGCGTACAGTGTATAAGCCAAGACGTGCTAACTTTTCCGCCTTTCGTAATCCAATTTCCGGTAAATCCTTTAATTTCTGCTCTAGTTTTGGCGCCAGAGTGCGACTTATCTCAGCGACAATTGGAGATTTAGGATTGGGTTTTTTAGACTTAGGAGCAGAAGACGAAGAATAAACATTGTTTCCCTGTCCTCCATGTCCCCCTTGTCCCTCCTTTCTCCCATCTCCCCGCGTAAGCGTCTCCTCTTCCTGCTGTTCGAGTCGATAAAGATAATTGCTAGTCTCCAAGATTAAGTTTTTTCTATCTTCAAGCCCCAGATTTGGATAATTAGAAAATTGAGCCGCCAGTTGTTGCCATCGGCGGCGTTCATGATTTGGTAAGTTAGCCGGAAATTTGCCGAAAGTTAAGGTAAGAAACTCGCTGAAGCGGTATTGTCTACCCACCAAATCAGTAAACCCCTGTTCTTCTTCTATTGCTAGGGCTTTTTGCAATCTTATCCAGTCTGGTTTGTCGATAGTCATTGGTTATTGGTTATTAGTCATTGGTTATTGGTCATTGGTTATTAGTTATTGGTCATTAGTTTTGAACAAAGGACAAATGACAAATGACCAATGACAAAAAACTAATCTTCATACCAACTAGCACGCCATGCGGCTTCAGCTTCGGCTACTGAACGTTCTCGGAGTCTTTTTTGATACTCTAATCCTAGTTTATTCAGCTGAGTTAGGATATTGCGAATCTGTTTGCGTTCAGATGAAAGTTTGGTGTCGGCAAATTCAATCTCGACAAGACGCAGGTTAATAGCCATAAACTGTGTCAAGCCAGACTCTTCTGATTGTTGATTATTTTCAATTTCAATCACCAAGCTCATGAGATTGGGTGGACTTGGTACGAGTTCAGCAGATGCTTCCGAACCAATTGCTTCTAAAATCGGTTCTGGCAATTTTTGAGGTAAGATTTTGGCTTTTTGTAGGAGGACATTAGCCTCATGAGAAATTCTTTTGAGGGTATATTGTGTAGCTTTCTCTAGAAACTGTTGCCATTTTGCTAGTTCTATCGGGTTTGCAGAAGTGGGGAAAGTTGGATAAGCAACTAAAGAGGAGAAATTTGTTTCTTCTTCTAGCTCCTCTTCTCCTTCTAGCTCCTCTTCTTCTTCTTGTTCCTCTTCTCCTTCTTGTTCCTCTTCTCCTTCTAGCTCCTCTTCTTCTTCTAGCTCACTTTCAACATCAGTTATCTGTTGTAAAGAGATAATTTCAAGATCATCCTGATTCCATTCTAAGAGTTTGTCATTTTCCTCGTCTTGCGGCTGTTGTTGCTTTTGTTCCTCACCATTTACTAGAGCTAGCAACTGTTCAGCTGACTGTTTACCTAGCTTACGAAGCGACTGCTGCAAATTTTGCCGCTGACTCAAGCTTAATTTGAGAAAGTTTTCCGAATATCCTTGAGTACACAGGTGATAAGCCGCCAGAATTAACTGCTGCTGTACAGCTTGCCCCAAAATGTTTAAATAAGTGGTGTAAGTGGATTGGAGTTGTTTAGCGATCGCGGCGATCGCCTCTTCTAAAGCTGCAAGATCCCGTTCAATTCGCTCGATTGGTCTCGCCATATTCTCTATTGATTGCCCATTGCAAATCAAACATAATAGTACAAAAGTACGCTTATATTTTAGGATAATTGTCTAAAGACTTTAAATTTTAGCTTGATTTTGCTGGTTGTTGGTCAATATGTAGAGACGCGAGGAACATCGCGTTTCTACTATAGTCATTAGTTATTCTCTCCCTTGTCCTCCAATTCCTAATCTCCGAACCGCAATCTCTCGTTTCAAAAAAGCAAAAATTGCAACAGGAAACTACTACTCTTAATTAGGGTAGAACCCGCTCCAATTATAGCTGTTGAGACATTTTGCCAGAATTTAAAATAGAAGTAAGAGAATAAATAAACACTACATTATTTAAATGAAAATACAGTCATCAGTACTAGTCCATCTTGGATTTGGAAAATATGTGCGTTCAGATCAGGTAACAACAGTTATACCAATTGAAGAAGAGCGCGGGCCAGGACGGCGAACCTTTGTTTATTTAGAGGGACAAACTGACCCAATTATTGCCTCTAGAGCTGAAGATACTATCATCCGCGACTTAGTACAAGAACCGCGTGAAGTTACCCAAGCACGTCAACAGCAAGAAATTCTGCAAGATTTATTAGCAGATTTAGGCAATGTTAACTCGACTGTGCGTCGTATCAGTCGTGATGAAGGCGGTTTGGATTTAGAACGGTTAGAACGCCGTATTCGCCAGGTTTTAGAGAATTAGTCAACTCAATTCGGAATTTTTAATTTGAAATTAAGAATTCCGAATTCTGGATTGTTTAGAGCAGTTGAAGAGAATAAATTTTCATGCACGTCATACCAACGGCAAAGACTTCATCACATCTAGAAGTGCGTAAGCCTCGTTTGTGGATGCCAGAACGTGTTTTATTTACGCCCGCCGCTTTAGAAGAGTCTTACGGTCAAAAGATCCTAGAGCGTGTAGAATCACTGAACTTACCAGTTGAAAAGTTATCTCGAAACCGTCTCACAAATCTACGTGGAGAGAGCGATCGCGAAACTTATAATATTTCCAAGCGTACCCTTGCAGTCGTCACAGCTCCACCCAGTTCTTTTAAGCTTAGTCCTATCCCCCCATCAGCTGACTGGCAATTTCATATTGCTGAAGGTTGTCCTGCACATTGCCAATATTGTTATTTAGCAGGTAGTTTACAAGGGCCGCCAGTTATCCGCGTCTTTGCCAACTTACCACAAATATTGGAAAACCTTTCAGCTTACTTACTTCCAGACAAAACAACGAGTTTTGAAGTTAGTTGTTACACTGATCCATTGGGCATTGAGCATTTAACAGGTAGCTTATCTGAATGCATTCGTTATTTTGGCACAACTGAAAACGGACATCTGCGCTGGGTTTCCAAGTTTGATCAAGTAGATGAATTACTTGACTTACCACACAATGGTCATACACGCTGTCGCACCAGCGTTAATGCTGCACCTGTTTCCAGTCGATTTGAGGGTGGTACAGCATCAGTAGCTTCTCGACTGCAAGCATTAAGAAAATTAGCATTACCCCGGACTCAAGGTGGTGGTGGGTATCCAGTAGGTTTGGTGATTGCACCAATTATGCCTATAGACAATTGGACTGAACATTATACTCACTTATTGGATTCTATGAGTGAGGCACTAGATTTTGAATGTGACCTAACTTTTGAGCTAATTTCCCATCGCTTTACGCCTGGATCAAAAGAAGTGTTACAGACGTGGTATCCACAATCAAAGCTCGACATGGACGAAGCCACACGCAGCGTCAAGCGCAACAAGTTTGGTGGTACGAAATATGTCTACGACGCTGACACAATGAAGAAACTACGCCGCTTTTTTGAGGACGAGATTACTAAACGCTTTCCCCAAGGTCGGATTCTTTATTGGACTTGACAAGCCCTTCGGGTAAGTCAGAAGGTTAGTTTCACCTTAGCGTAGGAAAGCAGAGGTACAGACGCGATGTTCCTCGCGTCTGTACAATTTTAAGAAGGCAGTCCCAATGAAAAAAATTTCACAAGCCTTGCATGAAAGTGGTCTTTTCCCCTACACCCCACACCCTTAAACCCCTGCACCCACTTTCAAGTTAGAAGGAAAGACTCGACGACGAGTATCAAACACTCGACGACGGAGTTCAAACACTCGACGACGGAGTTCAAACACTCGACGACGGAGTTCAAACACTCATCGACGAGTATCAAACACTCGACGATGGAGATTAACCGTAGCTCTTATGCTTGGGAGAGGGACTTTGAGATTGGCTCCCCTTCTCCCAAAATTGGGAGAAGGGGCTGGGGGATGAGGGTAAGTTTTGTATTCGTGCAAGAAATCTAGTAGTTCACCACATTGATTTTGATAGGTTGGCCAGATCCCCGACTTTTTTAAAAAGTCGGGGATCTAACCCCTCGCAACCTGTCAAAACTGATGTGGTTGAGTACTAGTTTAAAGCCCCCTCTTATTCCCTTTCTAAAGAAAGTTGTTGGACTGAAAAATAATTAACTAGACTGAATGCAGTAAATTCATAATTAGCATACCGGGAGAAAAAGGATGAAAGCAGCTGTCATTCATCGGTATGGTTCTGCTGATGTGTTGCAATACGAAGATGTCGCACCACCAAAAATCAAAGCTGACGAATTACTTGTGAAAGTTCACGCCAGTTGTATTAACCCTGCTGATTGGAAAATTCGCAAGGGAATGTTGAAAATTGTCACAGGTAATAAATTCCCAATGATTCTGGGATTTGATTTGGCAGGTGAAGTCGTGGAAGTTGGTGCTAATGTTACACGCTTCACAATCGGAGATTCAATCTACGGCACTCTCAAACCACCAAATGCAGGTGCTTACGCCGAATTTGTAGCAGTATCAGAAAATTGTGCAGTTCTCAAACCCACAAATATCAGCTATACAGAAGCAGCTTCTATACCCGTCGCTGGACTGACTGCTTTACAAGGACTGCGAGATCAAGGCAACATTAAACCAGGGCAAGCTGTTTTAATTAATGGTGCTTCTGGTGGTGTAGGTACTTTCGCGGTACAAATTGCCAAGATACTAGGTGCAGAAGTGACTGGTGTTTGCAGTACAAAAAACCTAGACTTTGTGAAATCTTTAGGAGCAGATCGCGTCATCGATTACACGCAGCAAGATTTCACTCAAGAACCAACACAATACGATATTATTTTTGACGCAGTTGGAAAGCAGTCTTTTTCTGATTGCAAAAAAGTACTAAAGCCTAACGGAATTTACGTGACTACGCTACCCACCCCGGAAAATATTCTGCCGGGAATTGTGACAAAATTTATTCCTGGGAAAAAAGCTAAATTGGTGCTGGAATCGCCCAAAGCTCAAGATTTAGTTTATCTGAAAGAATTGATTGAAGCGGGTAAACTCCGTATAGTGATTGATCGCACCTATCCCCTCCAAGAAATAGCCGCAGCTCATACTTATAGCGAAACTGGACGTGCTGTGGGAAAAATTGCGATCGCCATAACATAAAAGTCACAAGTAGGGTGCATTATGGCATAACGCCTAACGCACCTCCTAAA
>NZ_AJLJ01000079.1 GCF_000317245.1 Fischerella muscicola SAG 1427-1 = PCC 73103 | reverse complement strand
GAATAGCCCTTTACGAGATTAATTCTAAAATCCTTTTTGGTGTGAGTTCCTGCACATTATTCAAAACTATGGCTGCTCCTGCTTGGCGCAGAGTCTCAGCATAAGCATCACGTCGTGCTGTTGTTTCCTGGACATGTGGCGGTAGTACACCCACACCAATCCAAGTTTTTTCGGGTTGAAGCGGTGTCTGGCGCGCTTTCTCTACTGTATACATGTCAGCCACTGTATCTCCGACGTACACTATTAACGATGATTGGTCAATATTCTTTTCTAACAGGCGAACAGTAGCGAAAAGCCCCGTTGGATCTGGTTTTCCTGGTGCATCTTCCATCGCAATTAATACCGGAGATTGTAAACCCAGGCGACCTTGCAAAACGTAGTTAGCAGAACCACGAGTCGCACCACTGAAAAATCCCCAAGCAATACCAGCTAAAGTCAGTTGTTCGAGATAGCTAGGACTTAACAATAAAGGTTCATCACAAATATAGCCAGTGAAATTTTCAGGGTCAGTACCTCTGTAACGAGCTTGGAAAAAAGCAACAATCTTTTTGTAGTCTAATCTCAACTGTTCGCGGGACTGTCCTTGAGCTTCAAAATATCGGTAGATTAGCTCTTGGGACGCTTGCCAATCATTATTCCAAACTCCTTCAGACTTTAACTTGTCAATATCAAGTGGTGTAGGGCGATACTCACATTGAGTAAAATTTTCTACCGTATCTGCGATCGCACGACGATAAGAACCACTCACATCGCGCACAACACCATCAATATCAAAAATCACAATTATATTCATAGTCATTTGTCATTTGTCATTGGGAACAGACTTGTTAAATAATTCTCCCTACACTCTCCACACTCTCCGATCTCCTCATTCAATTTGGTCACTCGGCAAGGATTGCGATAGAATAAGCGATCGCTGTTGTTAGTAAGTATTGCGCGGAAATTTCGCGGAGGTGCGATTGTCAAAGTTCATTTTGAAAATTTTGTGGTTAGACGAAAACGTCGCCTTGGCGGTTGATCAGGTGGTAGGTAAAGGTACTAGTCCTTTGACAAAGTACTTTTTCTGGCCCAGAAATGACGCCTGGGAAGAACTAAAAAAAGAGCTAGAGTCAAAACACTGGATTACTGAGGTAGATCGGGTAGAGTTACTCAATAAAGCTACCGAAGTTATCAACTACTGGCAAGAGGAAGGTAGAAACCGCCCGATGTCAGAAGCGCAAGGGAAATTTCCCGATGTTGCCTTCACAGGTAGCGCCTAGTACTGCGAGATTAACCACTTTGCTGTTGTACAAGCTGCCATAGCTTGATAGTTTTATCCCTGCTGCCACTTACAATTATTTGTGCAACAGGGTCAGCTTTTAACAGGATTTTGGATTTTGGATTGACCCCACAGATACAGCAGATTGCTCTGGAATTTTGGATTTTAGATTGCGGATTGAGTCCCAGGATTTATCCGCTTTTTTGTACACTGGAGCGGGAATAGGTGAAAAAGCGGTTAACAAATCCACAACCTTAATGGTGCTGAAAATAACGGAGTGAAGTCGCAAAGTTTCTCGTTTTCAAAAAACCGATATACAAAATTACTCCGTTCAAAACTGAATGGAGTAAACTTTTTGCTCGATTGGCGATCGCTTACTTTTAAATCTGGTTTGGCAGAAATTTGATAAACCTAATATGTAAGCTGACTCTGACTCAAGGTCAATTAGCGTACAGTTCCAAGTCTGATTTTAATTTTTCAAGCAAATTTTGAGCAGATTTGTTAGCTAGAGGTTTTGTAATCTCTCTGCCAACTATTTCATCCATCACTTCATCGTTGATGAGGGTATAGATAAGCTCCTCAAATTTGTTGAAGTAATTCCTCATTAAATCTGCCTTGACTTCTTCAGGTAAACAAGAATTTTCTGTGAAATTGCATACCTGATTAAACAAATCTGCTACTGCCTCATTGCTAACTAAGAATTCTGCTATTTTGTTACTTACATCTCCTGGTACAACCATTTCACTAATTCCATCAACACTAACCCCAACTGCACTACCCAAAGCTTCCCCAGCCATTCCGGCTACAGCTCCTCCAGTTGCCAAGATCAAAAACTTAACGGCAAACTTCGTAGCCAATTCTTCCGGAGTTAAATATTTGCTCTCTTCATCCAAGACAAGATCGCTTATAGCGTATGCAGCAGCCCCACCTAGAGGGCCAGCGATTACACTGCCAACTATTCCCATTCCCATTTTTGCGAAAAATTGTATCATTTTTCCCTCTGTGTTCAGTTTTTTGTTTGGTGTTATTTCATTTCAATCTTGTCTGAAGTGAGAAAGAATTTTGGCTCGGTTTTGGATCTCCATGAATTTGCTTAAAGATCTCAGAAAAAAGAACCAAAATTGATCCAAAATAAGGGAAAGATAGTGCTATAGAAATATGGGACTTATTGCATCTGACCAAGGACTTAAAATTGTTGAAAAGGCAAGAATTGCAAAGAGTTGGGGGCGTCAATCTGTTAGTTGGTATGGGGAAGCACACGTTTCATTACCGACGTTGAGGCGATTTCTCGGAGGTAAACAGCCAATTGGCGAAGATAATTTCAAGGAGATTTGCAAAGCCGTAGGAGTGGACTGGGAAAGGGTTGTAGATTGGGAAAAAAGTCACAAAAACCGAGTTGATGACAATTCTGATCTTGCACAGATATCTCTTAAGGAAGATTGCAATGAAATGCCCGATGTGCAGGTTTTCTATGGTCGGGAAAAGCAACTTGAAGACCTCAAACAATCGATATTACAAAACAAATCCCGTGTGGTGGCAATATGGGGGCCAATAGGAATAGGTAAAACGACTTTGGCTGCAAAGTTAACGGAAAAAGTTAAATCTGATTTTGAGTGTTTTATTTGGCGCTCGCTTAACTATGCACCACCGCCAACCTTGTCAGAACTGTTGTCCAGTCTAATTAAATTTATATTAAGTGAGGAAAACACTGATTTACCCAGCAGTGTTGATGATTTAATTAGATATTTACTTCAAATTTTTGGCGATCGTCGTGTTTTGTTAGTGCTTGATGGTTATGAGAATGTATTGCGAAATCAAGACTTGAGAGTTTCCCAAACAGAATATGAAAAATACGGTGAATTACTCAAATTTCTTGGAGAACGAAAGCATCAAAGCTGCGTTTTAATTACCACTCAAGAAGAACCGAAGGAATTATCCTCACTCAAATATATCCCATCTGTAAATTTAAGCAGATTGTTAGGTTTAGACTTTGAAGCAAGTCTGAAAATATTGAATGCCAAGAAGCTAATTTTTGCACCACAGCAAGCAGAAAAGTTAATTAATGACTATCAGGGCAATCCATTAGCATTGAATCATATTTGTGAACATATTCAAAAAGTATTTGCAGGGGATGTATCGCACTATGAAACAAAATATACTATTCTCTTTCCATTAGAATTTGAAACTGCAATCAATAAAAATTGTGATTCTTTATCAAAGTTGGAATCTGATACTTTAAAAATTATCGCTACCGAATCTACACCAATTGAGTATGAAAAATTGAAGTTAAAAATACAGAATAATTTTGAAGTATCAAATTCCGATTTACAGATTGCTTTGTCGTCACTTTTTGAGCGTTCTTTAATCGAAAGAAACTCTCAAGGTAGCGCAATGTTTTACAATCTCCAGCCTGTGATCAGAAAGTGTGTCAGAAAGTTGTATGGAATTATGTAGCAGGTTTTAAAAATCTAGAGAAATAATTAGATATTGGATTGTTTATATTTAATTAACTGTAAAATAATCAGCAAAAGATAATAATTTTAGGATCAGTATAGACATGTTAATAATATAAAATATACATATATCCTAAGTATGAGTTATTGCATCAATCCCAAGTGCAGACAACGTTACAATCCAGACAAAGTGGAGACATGTCTAAGTTGCGGCACTTCATTACTGATTAACAATCGCTATCGCATCAATAAGCGTATAAACAGTAATGAATCTGTTTGTACTGAAATATTGGAAGTAAAAGACCTAACACCAAATGATAGTGATGAAAAGAAGATTCTTAAAATAATATATGATGATGGATTCCAAAGAGAAAATGGCGAAAGAAAATTCACAATCATAACTCGATTATTTAAACGAGAACAAGATTTTTTAATTGAAAATAAAAATCCAGGTATCCCTATAGGATATGATAAATTTTCTTTGACATTGAGCAATGGAAAAGAAATACACTGCTTAGTTATGGAAAAAGTTAAGGGGATAAATCTGGAGCAATGGGTAAAAAACAACGGGACAATAACACAAGAACGGACTTTGAAATGGCTGAAACAAATAGTTGATATTCTCGATTTTATGCATGAAGAGAAAGACTTCTTCCATCGAGATATTAAGCCGTCAAATATTATGCGGCGACAAACAGATCAAAAACTAGTGTTGATAGACTTCGGCACGGTAAAAGAAATTTGTTTCAATCAGCATGGATCACAAATAAATACACAGATAGGAACACCAGGTTATCAACCACCTGAACAAAGTCAGGGACAGGCAGAAAAAAAATCAGATTTCTACTCACTTGGTAGAACTTTCGTGTATTTACTAACAGGTAAACAACCGCGTCACATGGAGATAGGAGGAGAAATTCGCAAATGGGATAAACACATCAGGTCTCCCATTTCTCAGTCACTAATTAAGTTAATTAATGACTTGATGGCAGAAGATATAAGTAAGCGTCCTGAAGATACGCAAACTATTTTGGCACGCCTCGATCATATTCAGGAAGAAATTGCAAAATTCCCATCATCTATATCTTCTAAGGTTATATCTCAAACTCCAACTAATTCACCCCAACATCGAGTTGCGTCTTCAACTCCAACTAATCCACCCCAACATCGAGTTGCGTCTTCAATTCCCACTAGTCCACCTCAACCAGAGAATCAACAAAGATGGGATTTGATCAAAAGTGTAGCTATAGCTTCTGGAGTGATCACAATAGCAGCAATATTAATTCCATTACTCTTTGGACGAAATAACCAAGCTCACAATAAAGATATACTTAGTAGGCCTCTAACTTCTCCTTCTACAACTCTTGTCTCAGAAGCCTGCGATTTGAAACTAGGAGATAATATCAGTTGTGGTGAAGAAAGTTTAGTTTCTCAGAGTGGTCAAATGAAAGACCCTCCCCAAGAGAAAGCTGAAGGTATGGGTGAAATTAAAGAAGGTAATTACAATAAAGCACAAGAGTTACTTGAAAAAGCTTGGAAGCAAACTTTTGAAGATGGCAAACCAGACCCTGAAACTCTCATTTATCTAAACAATGCCAAAATTCATAACTTGATTAATCAACAAAATAATCCTCAACAAAAGGTTTACACTATAGCAATAGCCGCTCCCTTACAATACATTCAAGAAGAAGCAAATATCTTTAATCAAGGCTTAGAAATGCTGCGTGGGGTTGCTCAAGCACAGGATGAAGCGATCAAAGAAAAAGGGATATACCTGCAAGTTGCGATCGCCAACGATGCTAATAATATCAAAAAAGCACCTGAAATCGCCGAACAAATAGGCAAAAATAAAGGTGTTTTAGGAGTTATAGGTCATTATTATAGCAGTATCACTGAAATTGCACTTCCAAAGTATCAAGATAATGGACTGACCTTAGTTTCGCCAGCAAGTACTTCATTAAAATTATCTGGTCAAAAAAACTTGTATCGTATTGCTCCTGATGATGGTGCAACTGGTTTGGCTATTGCGGAGAATCTCAAAAATCAGCCAAATCCCCAAATAACTGCAATATTTTGGAGTCAGGGTGAAGCATTTAGTGAATCTCTCAAAGGAGAAGTAGAAAGAAACTTGGGAATTGACAGGGTCGTCAACTATAACATAGAAAATAGTGAAATATTTAATTTAGCAAGCGATAATTTTAATGTAGAGAATGCCCTTAATGAAGCTAAAAAACAAAAAGTAACTGCAATTATTCTTATTCCTGATGGTGGTCAAACTAAAGCTTTGACCAACGCATATGCTGTAATTAAAGCAAATAAAGACCCCAATTTAATCATTATTGGAGGAGATACTCTCTACAATAGTCGCACAATAGAAAATGTAGAAAAAAATGCCGCAAAAAATCCGCTTCTAGTTGCAGTGTCATGGCATCCGTTGAACAACGAGCAATTCTCTAAATCCGCAGAAAAGTTATGGCGGACAAAAGATGTCAGTTGGCTGACTGCTACAGCCTATGATGCTACCCTTGTACTAACTGAAGCTATTAAACAAAACCCCAGTCCCAGTCGAGAAGGTGTGAAGAAAATTATCTCTGGGGCTGACTTCAAAGTTCAACAGGGTGCAACAGGAAAAATACGTTTTAATGGAAGCGATCGCGCTGATCCTCAAAGTACTTTAGTTAAGATCTTACCCTCTTGCCAGTCAGGGACAGGTTATCGTTTTGTTCCTGTTAATTATTCCAAAAATTGTATATGATTTTGAATCTACTAAAAACCCGGTTCTTTCCAGAAACCGGGTTTTTAATTATACCATGCCACCAGCAGCTTGAAAACGAGCGCGGGCGCGTTTAAAGGCTTGGTTTGCTTGGATTTGACCTTGGCGATCGCCTTCTTTCACTTGACCTAAACGGGCTTGTGCATCGTTAAAAGCAGTACGAGCTTCCTCAAGGTCAATGCTGTCACCACGTTCTGCACCATTGACCAAAATGGTCACTTCATCTTCTTCAACTTCAGCAAATCCACCTAAAAGAGCAATCGGTGTCCAGCCTTGATTTTTACTAGGACGTACTCGCATCACACCAGTATCCAAAGCTGTTAATAATGGTGCGTGTCCAGTGAGGATACCTAGCTGACCAGTGGTACTGGGCAAAATTACTTCTTCAGCAGGAGCATCCCAGATTGTTTTGTCTGGAGAAATTACACGAACGGTTAATGGCATATTTCCTTTGTCAATTGTCATTTGTCAAAAGTCATTTGTCATTAGTACTCAGTCATTAACAAAAGACTAAGGACTAATGACTAAGGACTAATGACTAGCCTTTGAGTTTTTCAGCTTTCGCAACGGCTTCGTCAATGCTGCCGACCATGTAGAATGCTTGTTCTGGTAGTTCGTCCAACTCACCAGACAAAATCATGTTGAAGCCTTTGATGGTGTCTTCCAACTTCACGTATTTACCAGGAGAACCGGTGAATACTTCAGCGACGAAGAACGGCTGAGACAAGAAACGCTCGATTTTGCGGGCCCGTGCCACAACCAGACGGTCATCTTCAGACAATTCATCCAAACCAAGGATAGCAATAATGTCTTGCAGTTCTTTGTAGCGCTGTAGAGTTGCTTGGACAGCACGAGCAGTGTTGTAGTGTTCATCACCAACAACATTGGGCTGCAACATGGTGGAAGTGGAACCCAGAGGATCTACCGCCGGATAAATTCCCTTAGCTGCCAAACCACGAGACAATACAGTGGTTCCATCCAAGTGAGCAAAGGTAGTAGCGGGTGCGGGGTCAGTCAAGTCGTCCGCAGGTACGTACACAGCTTGGATAGAGGTGATAGAACCTTCGTTAGTAGAAGTGATGCGCTCTTGCAGTTCACCCACATCTGTACCCAATGTCGGCTGATATCCTACCGCAGAAGGCATCCGTCCTAACAGCGCTGATACTTCGGAACCAGCTTGTACAAAACGGAAGATGTTATCGATAAACAAAAGTACGTCTTGCTTGTTTACATCCCGGAAGTATTCTGCCATGGTCAAACCAGACAGACCAACACGCATTCTTGCTCCGGGTGGTTCGTTCATCTGACCGTAAACGAGAGCAATTTTAGATTCGTTGAGGTTATCTTTGTTGATTACCCCAGATTCGATCATTTCATTGTAGAGGTCATTGCCCTCACGAGTGCGTTCACCCACACCCGCGAATACAGACACACCACCGTGTTGAGTCGCGATGTTGTTAATCAACTCCATCATGATCACGGTTTTGCCAACGCCTGCACCACCAAACAGACCAATCTTACCGCCACGACGGTAGGGAGTCAGCAGGTCAACAACTTTAATCCCAGTCTCAAACACCGAAGGTTTGGTTTCCAGTTCGGTGAGTTTGGGAGCAGCGCGGTGGATGGGTAATTTATCTTCGCTGTTGACAGGCCCTTGATTATCTACAGGTTCGCCCAGGACGTTGAAAATCCGACCGAGGGTGGCTTTACCAACAGGTACGCTAATGGGAGCGCCAGTATCGACAGCTTCCATACCACGTACTAAGCCATCGGTAGAAGTCATAGCCACAGCCCGCACCTGGTTGTCACCAAGCAGTTGCTGTACTTCGCAGGTAATTGCGATTTTCTGTCCAGCTTCGTTAGTGCCAGAGACTTGCAAAGCGTTGTAGATTGGTGGCATTTTTCCGCTAGGGAATTTTACGTCTACAACCGGCCCAATGATTTGGGTAATATAACCAATGTTTGTTTTTTGTGCTGTGGTGACCATGCTGAGTCTATGTGATTGAAGCTATGTTTCAGATCGGGTCGTAAGAGACTTAAAATTAAGCTATGTCATTTTCAAGAGTAGCACTGAACGACGCCAGAATTTGGCATAAATTCATTATTAAGCTTGGGCAGATAAGGGAGTTAGTCAGGTTAGGATCGCAGTAGGGGCGTTGAGGTTAGGGATAAGAGACTAAAATGGGTGTAGGGCTGTAAAGGTATAAGAGTGCTGACGCGATCGCACCAACAAAGAGACTAACTCTTTTTCCTGTTTAGCATAGGCTTTTGTTACGTTCACAAGGCTGGAAATCAGATCAGCACGTCTTTGAAGTTGATTTTCGACTTGCGTCCAAGCTGCAAGCTATTAACAAGTGTGGTTTATTATTTCTTTTTTGGTATTTTTGTACTATAATGAGTGTTCAAAAGTTGAAAATTTAAGTTCTTAATACTACTACAAATATGCTGAATAACAGCAAAAACTCTCCAGTTAATTCAGCTAATGTACTTTACAGACATGGCGACGTTTTGATCAGACGTGTTGCGAGTATACCTGATCTTGCCCAAAAGCATGTAGGTTCTATTCTTGCTCATGGTGAAATCACAGGACACAGCCATCGCATCCAGCCATCTAATGCTGTGCAGTTATGGGTGCATGGTAGTGAACTTTTTCTGGAGGTGAAACAAACAGGTGCTACTTTAGTTCATGAAGAGCATCGGGTAATTGAAATACCTCAAGGTTTTTACCGTGTTTGGAGACAACGTGAATACCGCCCTGATGCTTACGTAGAGGTGGAGGATTAATGCTGAGTTTGATGTCGAAGGGGCGTGTGCCAAAGAAACCAGTCAAGCAACGCCCATTTGAAGCCAAGTCCATAACCGGACAAGATATCCTCAATACAAACAATGTTGAGTTGCGCCGCGTCCTGCTTGAGCGTTTGGGATACGAAAAATTTTTACAGCAAGTGGGAGGGTTAATACGCGATCGCGATCAAGACGCGGGAGGAGAACGTCAATTAATCTACATCCCTTTTGAAGATGATGAAGCCCTGATGGTGTTGAAGGTGATGTGTCCCTCCACAAAACACACTCATATCCTACGTGTTCCCCCCTATATGCAGACTTGCCATCAAGCAGCAGCCTGGGTTGCTGGGTTTGATAACCCAGATGACTATCAGCCTGTGATTGAAGCCTAATACGATTTTGGATTTTAGATTTTGGAGCCACTGCGTTGCGGGGGTTCCCCCCGTTGTAGCACGTGGCGTGATTTTGGCTTGGGAAACTGGTTATACATAAGGAACCGTTTGCACTCAATTGCTGGTGTTGGGTTGCACAAAACGCTTAATGTCGCCACAGGCAATATAAGACTTGCCATCAGGGCCTATTTTAATTTCATCAACGACGTAAAGCATTCCTTCCTCACGAATTGAGCGGGGAAAACGCATATTCCAATCAGGTTCATATCCATCAGAAACTACCCTAGCGCGTAGCTTGCTGCCATCTTTCACGCATTGAACTAGAACGCCATTATTTACACTGTCAGTGGTCAGTAGGTCGGCAGCGCTGGCGGGGCCTTTGGCAGCTTTGCTACTACTAGTAGACCTTGATTGTCGGGGAGCAACGAAGATATCTGCTTCACCGGGTTTAGCAAAACGGTTAATTTGACCACGCACCCGATAGAAAGAGCCATCATTTGAAAGTTCTACTCCTTCAACGACATAACGCGCTCCCTCTGCCCGAATTGCTCTAGGAAACTGCACATTTTTAGTTGCATCGTAACCATCGGACATGACTTTGAGGCGCAACTTCCCGCCTTCACGCACACAGTATAATTCCACACCTGAACCCACTTCATCTACTGTGGGCATTGCGTAGATTTCATCGCCCGCCGTTACACCACGACCGACCAAATCACTGCGAGTGCGGGTCATTGCCTGATAAGTTTGATCGCGCAGTTCTTTACGTCCGGCGTTACCTAAAGCTTTTTGGGCAATTCTTCCGGCAAAATATTCTAGCTGATCTATTTCCTCAGCAATTTCAAAATTCTCGTTCAAGCCTTTATTTCGCAGTTCTTGCACCAACGCCCGTAGGGTTTGTTCGGCTTCTTGGTGTTGACCATGCTCTGCTAGATTGAGAGCTGTTTCTTTGGCTTTAGCAATAGTTAGACGGCTCAAATCAAGGATGATATGGCTGGAAGAAGCAAAAGCTGATTCTTCAACTGTACCAACTTTAGCGACGACATCTGTTGTACCAGACACGCTTTGAATGATGTCATTCTGCACGACATCAGCAGTGTAATGCAGTTTCATCACGGGTAATTCACCGACTTGAGCAGTGGGAATCTCCAGACTTAACCCCAAAAGTTTGTCTTCACCTTCGTAAAGTTCGCCTAAAGTAATCACAGGTTGACCAATGTTATTTTGGTCAAATTTAGCCAGACTTAAGATATCAACGAGATTGACACCATTAGCCAACTCAAGCGTTACTTGCAAGTTTTGACCAACAACTGCTCTGAGGCTATCTAGCTCAATACTGAACACTTCGGCCGCTTCATCAATACTTTGAATAAAGTAGAAGTTGCCACTAGCGGCTCTGGCCATACCAATCAGTAGATCTTCATTGAAACCCTGAGCAAAA
The DNA here is from genome assembly GCF_000317245.1 of Fischerella muscicola SAG 1427-1 = PCC 73103. Taxonomy (GTDB): domain Bacteria; phylum Cyanobacteriota; class Cyanobacteriia; order Cyanobacteriales; family Nostocaceae; genus Pelatocladus; species Pelatocladus muscicola_A. The sequence goes on along the minus strand of NZ_AJLJ01000079.1, from coordinate 27,088 downwards.
CCTAATGTAGTTGTGATCATACCTTCCTCAGCTTTTTGCCCTGCTGTTGCTGTGAGTACTTTCGGATCTTGAATACCCATATTGGCGTGACCATCGGTGAGCAGCAGCACACGGTTAATTTTTTGCGGATTAAGTTGCTGTTTCACATATTCGCAACCTTTGAGCCATCCGCCAGATAAATTAGTAATACCTCCAGCGTAGACCTTGCTGATAGAATTTTTCAATGCAGATTTGTTGGTCACAGCCTGGGGTGGTACAACGGTATCCACTGCATCATCGTAAACAACCACTGAAAGAATGTCATTAGCCTCAAGTTGATCAACTACAGATTCAGCAGCCTTGAGCGCATGGAACAAGGGAGCGCCAGCCATAGAACCAGAACGGTCTATTACAAGAGATAGATTAAGATCACGTCGCCCAGACTCAGGGATGTCAGCACGAAAACGGAGCAACACATTAGTCTTTAATGAAGAGCCGGCTGGTAATATAGCTTGGTCAAATGCGTAACTTGTTTTGATCATTGTAGACTCTCAAAATTATTTTTAATCACTGGTGAAGTTTATGATACGGTCACGATCAGTGTTGCTTTTAGTTTGCCCAGTGGGCGTCAAAATCTAATTCTTTATCCTTAGTCATTGATGAGATTTTCAAAGATTTTGACATTTCTTAACGTATGTAAGTAAGTCGGCACAAATAAAGAAGCGTTTGATCTATAGAGAAAATCGCGACGTTTGTAACTAACGTCACGACGTTACTTATTAACGTCATCTCATTTATAGATAACATCACGACATTTGTGACTAACGTCGCGATTTTCTTGAGAAATGAAACGATATTGATCACAAACGTGAAAGCGATGCTGCAAAGCAGCCGCTACGCGATCGCAAATAACAATTAAATTTATAGCGGTTCTCGGTTGAGTGGATTATTAAAAAGCCACGTATATCAATAGTTTTCGTCCCCGTGAGGGGTGAAGGTAGTCTACGACATTACGGTTTCAAATTTGCTCAACCGATTGAGTATTACTGGAAGTTTCCGTCCCCGTGAGGGGTGAAGGTAGTCTACGACTTTTTTGTTACTCAACCAAACGCTGTTTATACGATCTAGTCTTTACAATACTTAAACCAGATGGAAATTGCGTAGCTTGCTTGGAGCGCCGCAGCGTGAGTATTGGGAATTGGTATAAATATAGGCAACTGCGGGCAATTTGCGTTATACAAATAATAATGAGGACTCTTCGTAAAAAACGTAACGCCCTGCGCCAATCCTTGGCGGTATTTCGCTACAGTGGACGAGCGATCGCTTTAGTATGGAATACTAATCGCTCTCTGACGATTATTCTGGCAACTTTAACTCTAGTGGCTGGTTTGTTACCAGCAGCCATAGCTTATATCGGTAAGTTAATTGTCGATGCGGTAGTTTTTGCGTCTCAAAATCATACACAAACTAGCAATATTGTCAATCACTCTCATCCGCTAATTTATGTGGGAATAGAAGCTATTGCTGTCGCTTTACTTGCTTTTAGCCAGAGGGGATTAACAATTTGTCAATCCTTGTTGCGGGTGTTACTCGGTCAACGGGTGAATGAATTAATCTTGGAAAAAGCTCTAACTCTGGAACTGACACAGTTTGAAGACTCGGAATTTTACGATAAACTCACAAACGCTCGCCGAGAAGCTTCGATTCGTCCTCTTTCCCTAGTCAACCGTACCTTTGGTTTGGTACAAAGCGCCCTTTCACTCTTAACTTATGGTGCTTTGTTAATCAAGTTTTCAATTTGGGCAGTGGTTGTACTGATCTTAGCAGCCATGCCTGCATTCGTTGCCGAAACTAGATTTGCTGGGGAAGCCTTTCGCTTGTTTCGTTGGCGTGCGCCGGAAACTCGCCAGCAGCATTATCTGGAAACCTTGGCTGCTAGAGAAGATTTTGCCAAGGAAGTTAAGCTCTACCAACTGGGAGAGATGTTGCTGGAACGTTACCGCAATATCTTCTATCAACTCTACGATGAAGACCGCAACTTAACAATCCGGCGGGGAATGTGGGGATACTTACTGAGTTTGCTAAGTACGGTTGCTTTTTATGTCGCCTATGCTTGGATTGTACTGGAAACCGTTGCGGGGAGAATTTCTCTTGGTGATATGACGATGTATCTTACCGTGTTTCGCCAAGGACAGACGACTTTTTCTGGTGCTTTGACTTCTATTGGGGGAATGTACGAAGACAATTTATATCTTTCTAATCTCTACGAATTTCTAGAGGAGGAAGTACCACAACCAAGAGGGAAAGCAACCAGAGGTGTGAAACCTGGAGATGGTATTCGGTTTGAGAACGTCACCTTCACTTATCCAGAAAGTATCCAACCTGCATTGACAAATATTTCTTTTCACCTCAAACCAGGAGAAAAATTAGCGATTGTGGGTGAAAACGGTTCTGGTAAGACTACTTTAATTAAACTACTGACTCGACTGTACAACCCTAGCTCCGGCAGGATTTTACTAGATGGCTTGGATTTGCAAGAGTGGGATGTGGAGGTATTGCGACAACGCATCGGCGTAATTTTCCAGAACTTTGTCCGCTACCAATTTACAGTAGGGGAGAATATTGGTGTGGGTGATGTGGAACGCATGGAAGATAGAGAATTGTGGGAAATTGCTGCTGAAAAGGGTATGGCGTTACCTTTTATTGAAAAATTACCTACAGGTTTCACTACGCAGTTGGGTAAGTGGTTCAAAGGCGGACAGGAACTTTCTGGAGGACAATGGCAGAAAATCGCCCTCGCCCGTGCTTTTATGCGAACTAACGCAGATATAGTAGTCTTGGATGAGCCAACATCAGCGATGGATGCTCAAGCTGAGTACGAGATTTTCAATCATTTTCGCACTTTAACTAAAAATCAGATGGTGTTTTTAATCTCTCACCGTTTTTCAACAGTGCGGATGGCTGACAAAATTTTGGTGATTGAAGCTGGGGAAGTCGTAGAAGAGGGAAACCACGATGAGTTATTGCAGAATGGGGGGAGGTACGCGAGGCTGTTTTATTTGCAAGCAGCAGGGTATCAGTAGGGATGTGGAGACATTCTGACGCGGAGATTTATGTGTAACAGGATTTTAGAGAATCCGTATGATTTTAGATATACTGAAAGACTCTTAATAAAACCCAGATCCCCGACTTCTCAACAGAAGTCGGGGATCTTGTTTCTCCCGAATGATTGAATCGCATAAGCAAAATAGTTTCCAAGTTGTGTAGTTCTGGTTGTCGTCAACGCTGTCAATATTGTTTATTAATTGCCAATTTGTAATAAAAAAAGTCCATGCTGAACAAATAGTACCTGTACAGATAGGAATTGCGATCGCAATTCAAACTTCCTACTACTAAAGCATGATTTAAATATTTTTCAGCTTGTCAAAACCCTCATAACATACTACACAAGCATTTTTATGAGTTGATTAATTTGCTATTATTGAGCGCGACTTACATAAGTGTAACACAGGTTACTACTACATGTTAATAAAATTTGATAATCTAAAAATTAATTACTACTTCAGCAGTAGAAGGTTAAGATTTTTGTTTGCTATGTTTTTTGTGTTAATTCAAACTCATTACATCTAATGAAACAGTTAAAGGTAATTACAATTGTTACTTATGGAAGAGGTCTTTAAGAGTATAAAATGAGCAAGCTTAAGTCATAACAGTAAATGAAATAATTACAGGATTTTTACTACTGTCTCACAAAGTAAAACTTTTACTTACTTGAACTGCTATGACTAATGATATTGTACCTAACCGTGTTTGTGAATCTAGCAAAAATCATCAAACTGTAGAAATTCCTCTTTTGTTGGTGAACCTGAAAAATAGTATTTGGTTTTGGGGTATTTTTTCTTGGATGTTCGCAATTACCGATAGAGGTGTGGCTGCATTTGCTGATGATTTTTTATCTACATCAGAGATGCTACAAATATGTGCGATCTCTTTCTTATTCTTGAGTTGGTTATTTTTGAAACCAGAAGAAAGCTTGGATCATGATGATGATCAAATCTCGACAAGTGATCAAACTGACTTAGCTCATTATCGCCAGCAAGCAATATCTACAGTCAAAGATAGAATATTTGCTCTGCAAGATCAGCATATGATCAGTCAAGCCTATACGCTGCCTTTTCCCTATATCTGCCAAATCTATCATTTATTAAATTTAAAACATCTGGAAACAGTTCACAGCTTTAGCCTGAGTAATTTAAAAGTTGTTGATGTTAATGATGTGCAAGCTACAACTAATGGCGGAATGCTTAAATTCCAAACAATGTTAGCTGTATCAAATCTCAATATTTTAAGAATTTGGAGACGACCAATAGTCGAAGTAGAGTTAATATTGCATACTCCTTTTACTGTCGAACTGAGTATTCCAGTTTATAACAATAAAAAAATCATTGTCATCTTCAATGCTCTGCCTTTAAACAATAATGCCCATAAGTTTTTTGTGGATATTTACAGTGATTTAGAATGGCCTAAGCCCATAATGCAAATCCTATTACATTTCGCCTCTTGTTTAACACTGTATGAAGATTTACCCTATTTACGCGCACTTGCAAAAAGAAATATAGAGCGTTTAATCAATTTAAATCGGATTTCAACTCACAAAACAATGTGGCTGTTTAGAAGATTTGTTGAACTATATGGTTCGAGTATAGAACCTGCTGATCAATTAAGATTATTAAGTGGTAACGAAGCATAAATTTGCAGTTATCAGTTATCAGCTGATAATTGCGGATACAATCGGAATGCAAGCAGAAATAGAGAAACTTCTGCATTCTGGGAGCGATCGCTAATGAAATTCATTTCTGAACCGTCGATACCTGTAAAAATTCAAAAGATGAAAGAACGGGTGCGCTGGGGTAATGCAAGTATTATCCAGCGTGGGATTGATCAAACTAGCATGGTGATCGACGATTGCAACTCCGATAATCCAGAATTTTCATTTATGGTAATCGGTGATAGTGGAACAAAATCATACTATAAACATCATCCCCAACGCCAAGTTGCTGAACTAATGCTTCCGCATCAAGAGGAATCTAGTTTTGTTTTGCATACGGGGGATGTAATTTATATTGTTGGTTCCCGCGAGTATTATCCGCGAAATTTTATTGAACCTTATCGCGAGTTCATCAAAGGCGGAGAAAACTACAAAAGCATTTCTTATGATCGCATGGTGTTTAAAACCCCGATTTTGCCAGTTCTTGGTAATCACGATTACTATGATGTACCGTTGATGTATCGACTTTTGGCAGGAACCACATTACCACTGCGTCGCCTGTTCCGCTATAAAGATATTGAAGTTGGTTGGCATGGTTCTGATCAAGGTGATGCGTACGCACGGGCGTTTATTGATTATCTGAAAGCGTTCCACAATAAACAACAGTTAGAATTTCATCTCGACGAACACTATACCGCCAAAACAGACACAGGACGCTGTTTGCGCTACGAACCTGGACATTTTACCCGCTTACCAAATCGTTATTATACTTTTCGTTACGGCGGGATTGACTTTTTTGCCCTCGACTCGAATACTTTTAACGAACCATCTCCCCTACCCGCAACAAAAGAAGGAGAAAGCAGTCGCCGTCAACTGGAAAAACGTCGCCACGAAATCGAAGACGAAGAAATGCAAATTTTAGAAGTGTGCGATCGCCTCAACCCAGATAATCCAGAAGATGCGGAAAGACTCGACGCCCTCAAAGCTAAGTTATACCAAATCGACGAAGTTAAAATTGACATCGAAAAACAACTTGCATCCCACCACGAACCAGCGATCGACTTTGAACAATTGGAATGGTTCAAGCAAAGGCTAATTGCATCTTGGCATACTCAAGAAGTACGGGGAAGAGTAGTTTATTTCCATCATCCCCCCTATGTTACCGAAGCGAGTAAATGGGGTCAAGCCCAAACTCTAGCAGTGCGTCGGCGCTTACGCTGGGTATTTGACAGCACCGCACAAACTCTTGGTTCTTTAACTCAAGGGCGTCCGATTGTTGATTTGATTTTAAACGGTCATGCTCACTGCTTGGAATATCTCCGCACTACCGACACCGGATATGCTGACTCTCGCCTCAATTGTATAGTCTGCGGTGGTAGCGGTCGTCGTCCCCGTCGTCAACGAGATGAAGGGACTGAGTTAATGGAAACTTTCGAGTATATAGAAGAAAAACCAACTCGTAAAATTGCGGATTCGCTTTTATTCGTTGGTCGCAATGGTTACGATAATTTCAAGCGCTTGCCATATTCATGTGTGCGGATTGACGTTAGAGGAGGTACTCCACCTAAATTTGTTGTCAAACCACTTATTGCTGAACGGTTTCAAGGAGAGTGGTTTAACAAAGAATTGGAAACGTTTGAGATTTGAAGCTTTAATAGTTTCTTGATCAAAAAACCTGATATTTACTTGATACCCCAACAACGCTGCAAAATTGCCACGAAAAGGTTTCAACCCCATTGCGACGTGCGCTATCTATCACTAGTCGAGACAATATGAAGATTTGTATGGGTCGCCTGGGATTCGAACCCAGAACTAATCGGTTAAAAGCCGAGTACTCTACCATTGAGTTAGCGACCCGTTGCCAGAGAATTGCAACTTTATTACTATATCACAGTAAGTTCCGAATTTGTAAAGGGGTTTAGAAAATTTTTGCCAAAATTCTCACACTCGCTGCACAAGTAGCTCCTGGCTGCAAAACTGTCAGATGTTCACCAGTATTGATGGCGTTGCGAGGCGCGCTCCACGGTTCTAGACAGTAGAAGTTTTTGCCCTTGAGTGTCCAAAACACAAGCGTAGAAAATATATTGTCATATTCCAGTGTGAGTTTTAATTTGCGGCTATGATCACTCACACTGGGAGATTGACTACCTAATTGTTTAAATGCCACATCAATTTCATCTTGATTGAAATCAAATTTACCATCAAAGGAATGAGTTGCTTTGCTTCTTTGATCTTGGTACTCTTGAGCCGGAATCTCAAACTCTAATTGGGTTTTATCCTGTATAAAAAAGTAAGGATGAAACCCAAAAGAAAAAGGCATTGCTTCCAAGGAGAGATTGGTATACTGTTGCTGGATTTCTAAGGTATTGCCTTGGATTTTATAACTGAAAGCTATCTGAAAATCAAAAGGATATACTGCCCGTGTTTGCTCGTTACTATTAAGGGTCAGAGTAAAGCTTGCTGCATGTTGGGTAACTTGGTCAGTTACTTGCCACGGTAAATCACGAGCAAAACCGTGTTGTTTCAAAGTATATTGCTTACCGTTGTAAGTGTAACTATTTTCCGGTAAGTTGCCGCAAATCGGAAACAAAATCGGGATACCACCCCTAACACTCAACTCTGGGTTAGCAAACCGCTCTGTATCTAAATAGAGAATTTCTTGTCCTTGAGTTCGCCAGCGAGTGATGATACCGCCCCGTTCTGGAACCACTTCTAGCTGAGAGTCGGCGGTTTCATCCGTGAGAATGTAGGTTTTGTATTGTTGTTGTTGAATAGATATAGAAAACACGGCTTGGGAATGATGAATTATAAATGATGAATTATGAATTTATGAAAATTTCAGCATTCATAATTCATAATTCCTAATTTCTACTTGTCTTCCGCAAAAATGTAGCGATAAAGTTCGCTGGGATCAGGTTCGGGGCTACTTTCAGCAAATTTCACTGCTTCTTCTATTTCTTGCTGGATTTTGCGGTCAATCTCTTTTAATTCTTCCGCCGTTGCCAGGTTTCTTTCTGTAAGATAAGCAGCAAATTTCTTGATTGGATCGCGACTAAACCAATATTCTTTCTCATCTTTGGTTCGCAGCTCATCTGGATCTGCTAAAGAGTGGCCGCGGAAACGGTAAGTCAGTGCTTCAATCAAAGTCGGGCCTTCACCTGCACGGGCGCGGGCTACGGCTTCCTGGGCGACTGCACGCACTGCCATAAGATCCATACCATCTACTTCCACACCCACCATGTTGAAGACGCTGGCTTTTTTATAAATTTCTGGGTCGGAAGTTGCTCGTTCATGAGCCATACCAATAGCCCATTTGTTATTTTCAACGACGAAAAGGACTGGCAATTTCCACAGTGCAGCCATATTTAAGGTCTCAAAAAATTGACCGTTGTTGCAAGCACCATCACCAAAAAAGCAAGCTGTCACTTGGTCAGCGCTGGCATCACCCAGAACTTCCCGGCGGTATTTACTTTGAAAAGCTGCCCCGGCTGCTACAGGAATACCTTCGGCGACAAAAGCATAACCACCCAGCAAACCATGTTCAGCAGAAAACATGTGCATGGAACCACCACGTCCTTTACTGCAACCTGTGGCTTTGCCAAACAACTCTGCCATGACCTGTTTTGCTGGGACTCCGGCACTCAAAGCATGAACGTGGTCACGGTAGGTACTAGAAACAAAATCTTCTCCCGGTCGCATTGCCCCTTGAATTACACCTGTGGAGACTGCCTCTTGACCATTGTATAGGTGGACAAAACCAAACATTTTGCCTCTGTAATACATTTCCGCGCATTTGTCTTCAAAGGTGCGCCCTAGTACCATATCTTGATACAACCGCAGCCCTTCTTCTTTATCAATCTGGGCGGTAGCAACGTCAAATGTCGGTAAAGTGCGTTCTTGAACCATTATTTTTTAATATCCCCGTAGTAACACTCAAAGTTACCATGCTTAAAAGAATTGAATAATTTTGAACTCAAAAAAAGAGTTAAAAATTCAACAGTCATTGGCTATTACTGTTTTATGTTTTTTCTGGGAAAGGTTAAGATAACAACCTTAGACCCAAGACTACCAACCAGGATAGCTTGCTTTCTGCATACTCATTAACAAATTCAAAAATTCAATCTTTTATGTTTTTATTTCTCTAGATAATTGCCATAAATATCCAACTATGTTATACTTCGGTTCGCTTGTAAGCAGAAGCAAACCTACGAGACGGTATCCGTCTGATGAGATGTTAGGAAACTTCCCTCAGCATCAGCCGCAGGAATGCTTAAAAAATACATTCCAAATAGAGGAAAATAATAAATATCTGCCAACAGAGTATGACAGGCGCTGCCGTCAAAAAGATTGGAGAGGCAGAAGTAAACTTGTTGCAAAACACACTTGTTGTGTGAAAACAACGAGTTATTATTATGGCACGCTTTTACACTCTTGGAATACTCTCTTAAACATTATGTTAATCGCGCTGCAGGGGAAGTAGGCTGTGCGAATTCCGCTAGATTACTACCGAATTTTAGGACTGCCTTTGGCGGCAAGTGAGGAGCAATTGCGGCAGGCGTATAGCGATCGCCGACAGCAATTGCCACGACGCGAGTATTCCCAGATAGCGATAAACTCTCGCAAACAACTGATTGAAGAAGCTTACGTGGTTTTATCAAATCCCAAAGAACGCAGAGCCTACGATCAAAGTTATCTTGCTCATGCCTATGGCCCCGATAGGGAACACAATGCTGGCGTGACAGTGGAAAACCGTGCTGCTGATGGCTCAATTGAGTCTCAAGGTCTGAGCATTGAAATTAACTCAGAGGAATTAGCAGGTGCTTTGCTGATTCTCCAAGATTTAGGGGAATATGAACTAGTACTGAAGTTAGGTCATCCATACCTAACAAACAATAATGGTAATGGTTTGCAAGCAAGCAATACTTTAGAAACGGGCGAATATAGTGATATAGACCCCCAAAGACCGGATGTTGTTCTCACGGTAGCTCTGGCTTGCCTAGAATTAGGTCGAGAAGAATGGCAACAAGGTCATTACGAAAATGCTGCTGTTTCTCTAGAAACAGGCGATGAATTACTTGCACACTTTGGATTATTCCCCAACGTTCAGACTGAAATCCAAGCAGATCTTTACAGACTCAGGCCATATAGAATTTTAGAGTTACTTGCCCTGCCCTTAGAAAAAACTGCCGAACGCAATCAAGGATTGAAGTTATTACAAGAAATTTTAAGCGATCGCGGCGGTATTGATGGCACTGGGAATGACTACTCTGGTTTAAACATTGATGACTTTCTACGCTTTATCCAACAGCTGCGTAACCACCTGACAGTAGCAGAACAACACCAACTATTTGAAGCTGAAAGTAAACGTCCTTCTGGTGTCGCTATATACTTGGCTGTCTATGCATTGATAGCACGCGGATTTACCGAACGTCAACCAGCTTTGATTTACCAAGCCAAACAGATGCTGACGCGTCTAGGTAAGCGCCAAGATGTACATTTAGAACAGTCTTTATGCGCTTTGATGTTGGGTCAAACTGAAGAAGCTACCCGTGCTTTAGAACTGAGTCAGGAATACGAAGCCCTAGTTTTTATTCGAGAAAATTCTCAAAACTCTCCCGATCTACTTCCGGGGCTGTGTTTATACGGTGAACACTGGTTACAAAACGATGTTTTTCCTAACTTTCGAGATTTAGTCAAGCAGCAAGCTTCTCTGAAAGATTATTTTGCTAACCAGCAGGTACAAGCTTATCTCGAACAGCTACCGATACAAGTAGAAACCAATTATGAAGAGTCAACAACTAACCAACCATCATATCCTCAAACCCGGATAAATCGCCCGAATCCCCGCAGCGATGCTAATATAGTTATCGGTCAATTTCCAGGTAAGAGAAGCAATTCTGGACATTATCCCCAAACTCAGTCATCCTCTTCGTTTCAAGTCTCACCTCCTCATTCAGAGCATGAAGACACAAGAGTAGACATGCCCTTTCCACCTGTTTCGGGCGTGGAACGTGCTAGCAGAAGCAATGACTATCATATGAATGGTTCCGCTAGAGCTAGTGTACCCCCTCAACCACCAACCTCAAGAAGGCGCAAACCCAGCCCATCTGCTTATGCTAGAGAACGTCATTGGGAACAGCGTCCACCTGCTACACGGCGACGGCGTTCTGCTACTCGCGGTGTCAATACTAACAAGCGGTTATTGTGGGTAGTATTGACTAGTTTAGGAAGTATATTAGTTTTATGGCTGGCGATTTCAACGACTGTAAAATTCGTACATAACGCCTTGAAACCAACACCTGCTTTACAAGGTGAACAGTTATCAATACAACTAAATGAACCACCGCTAACTATCCCTGACCGTAATAGCAAACCTCTGTTTCCAACAGGGTTGTTAACAGAAGCGACAGCAGAAGAAATAATTCAGACTTGGTTAGCAACTAAATCTGCTGCCTTGGGGCCAAATCATGAAATTGATAGTTTAGAGAATATTTTAATAGACTCAGCCCTAACTCAATGGCAACTCGTTGCCAAGGAAGATAAGGCTGATAACCGTTATCGTAAATATCAACACACTGTTAAAGTAGAATCTTTAGAGATCAATCCTACGGATCAGGAACATGCTGCTGTGCAAGCTTCCGTAACTGAAGCAACCAGTTTTTATGAAAACGGTCAACTGAACGAGAAAAATTCCTCAACTGAAACAGTCAGAGTTAGATATAACTTGGTTCGTAAAACTGATGGATGGCGTATCCGAGAAATATCTGTTTTAAATAAAGTCTAAATATATTTGTTAGTTGTTGGTGGTTGATAGTTGGTTATTTCCAATGCCCAATGCCCAATGCCCAAGTGAGGTAGTGCATTCCCTGAATCAATAAATTTACACACCTGATGATTTTTCATATCTTGAAGTAGTCAAACTATATACACTACTTAAATCGGAGCAAAAGCTTCTGGCGGAATCGGTACCAGTTCAGGAGTTGCTAAGGAAGTTCCCTGTCTGTACCAAATTCCATCAACCTCAAAACTCTCAAATTGAGTTGTGAGGATTGCCCAAGTTTGCTCATTTAGTCCAGCAGAGTAAGTCATAGTGAATCGACCCTCTTGACGTAGACGTCGTTCCAGTTCTGCCAAATCTTTTGGTAGCCAAAACCGATTCATTACTCTTTGAGTGGCAACCTCTGGAGGAGTTTGTAACATGTCAGACATTAACTGGTTAACAATAATTTGTTTTTGGTTATCTTGTCTGACAATACTAATCGGACGTTCACTTTCAGCAGCACTAACCATGCGTTTCAACAACTCTACTGGTAAGTGTAGTTGACTGCAAAAGACTGCTCCCCCCAGAGGTAGCATACGTTCAGCGGTTTCGGCGGGTGTAGGTAACCGCTGAGTTGCCATCCAACTGTAAAACTCAATTGGCCGCTTGCAGTGTCTCCACCCGATCCGCACCTTGCCATTGATTTTTGCTGCGGTTTCGCTCAAAGCATATCCGTAGCATTGGGCAAGGTGCGTAGCATCTTTCTTTGTTGGGGCAACAATAGAAACCCCTTCATAGGACAATTTATAGTTCCAGCCCGGTTGGTTTAGGACTTTCAGAACGCTCGCACTCATTCACACCACCAAAATCATTATGTAGGGAACTAAAAGTTCTTTGCCAAATCATTTTTTGTTCTTCCTCAGGGATAGCCAAACTAGACATGATGATGGCGAAGTCCCCTGGTGTAGGTAGTACTTCCCCTTTAGCAAGCGCTTGTAAGTTTTTCACTCCACAGCGCTTAAGTTTTGCCATATTGGCTCGAACTACATCAGCAATTGTGATCAGGCGGTTTGCTTGTTCGGGATTTGAAGAGTTGGAAGCCGTTTTCTTGCCTAGCCACTCACGGATGATCTCTTCCAATGCATCGCTTTGAGAAAGACCTTCACGAGCGCAAATGCTTTTGAATTCCCGCGCCAACTCTACCGGGACATAACCGCTGACCTGTTTGTAATCATCACAACGCCTTCTGTCGGTCATTTTATTGACTGTTTGATATCATGTTTGCTTTCTATTCTCTCTCATGATATCTAAATTGTTTGACATGATTTTTTGTCATTTTTACATGAATGATTGACATGAAAAAATGACAAGTGTTAGCATGACAGTACTGACATAATAAATTAGTCAGATACTGCTACAAACAAGTCAAATTAAAAATGGTAGATGCCTGTAAAAAAGGTAGATACCCTGGTGAATATTTGGCTACCCTGATAACTAGCTTGCGGGTGAAAAACAAGGGGCATTGGATGCCCCTTTAGAGAATTATTATACAACCATCAGCTTTGATTATGTATATTTTTTTATAAATTCTCTGATTAAATATTTATATTTGATTACATGTAAAATAAAGTTAAAAAAATAATAAAATATTTGCCTCGATGAAGCATTTTCTGCTTTTCCTTGAGTAGTATTTGTGATGTTATTTGCATACATCTTGCTCATTTAATTAATAACAATCAACACTCAAAAAATAAAAATGACTCGTAATTGCCAGTGTTGATTTTGACGAAAAATTTCTACTTGACGGATAAATTCGCGAAAATAAAATCGTCGTTCTGACTCTGATAAATCCAACCAGAATTGAGGGATAGAAACTGCAACAGCAACAGAGCGTAAGTTCACAGGTGGTAAAGTTGCTAATTTTGCTTGCAGTGTAGATATTTCTGTGCGGAGTTTGTATGCTCTTATTTTGGCTGTTTCTCGATCTAGTACCCCAGTCTCGACTAAAGCAGATAATTGTACGAGTATTTCTTGCTGACGAGCGATCGCATCCGCTAAGTTATTTTTAACTGCATCCAATTGCGGAGAATTCATCTCGTCTACCGCTACAGGTAAGTCACGGCAAACAGCTTGAATAGTATGATCTAATACTTCTTGGTAAGGAATAGCCCGACATTTAGGTTTTTTTATACAGCTAATTGGACGTAAATAAAGATACTCTTTATCTTGGTTGCGAATAGTAACGCGAGAAACACCCATATGTGATTGACATTCGCTACAGACAACCAATCCCGCTAAAGAACGCGGCGCACTTGCAGTTCGTGATGGTAAACGACTGTTACGGCGTAAAAGCCTGTCAACTTGCGCTGCTTCTTCCTGAGAAAGGATGGCGGTGTGAGTATTAGCAAGAATTTCTCCATTTTGATAAGCAGTGTTGCCACGATAAACTGGATTAGTCAACCAACGACGCCCTGTAGTGACAGAAATTTTCTTACCGTATTTTTTCGCCAGGTAACGCACTGCTCCCCGCAGCGAACCATAGAGTAGAAAGTGTTCAAAAAAATCCTTAACAACAGGAGAAGTACTACGGTCAACAATGTACTTATCTTTACCTCTACGATAACCATAGGGCGCTTTTCCTGGAGGAGGAACAGCATCTAAACGCTTGCGGGCATGAGCTTGACGAATACGACGACTGTGTTGCTGTCGTTGAATTTGGTGTAGTAATTGCAACAATTCAGCATGAAGATTAGGAGATTGATCCGCAGAATTGTAACCTTGCTCAACTGCAACCAGGGTTATTCCCATTGCTTCGATGTGAGAAAGGCGATCGCTTACTTCCTCGACATTATCCCCCAATTCTTCTAAACGACGAACAACGAGATAATCCGGTGGATCAGTTTGGCAGTCAATTAGTAATTGTTGTAACTGCGATCGCTGTCCTAAATCTTGGTACACCCTATTCACGTCCCATCCCCAAGTCTGAGGATCACAAGCAGCTTCTAGTAAAGGATCACTGTAGGTGTAAGCAAGAATTTTCATATCCTTCACCCTCTTCACTGCTGGCTCAACTCAATCACATTTCCATCTGGATCTTGGGTAAAAACAGCAGGGCGACCAGAAGCGCTCGGTTGTATTAGACAGTTATAATTTAATAGCTGCTGTTTAGCGGCATCTAAGTCGGAAACTAAAAAAGCAATGTGGGGATTGCGTCCCCATTTTTCATTTTTGGGTTCACCCTTAACGTTAGGTGCTGCAATCAGGTGAATTTGATACTCGCCGACTTGATACCAACTACCAGGAAATTTCATCGGACGTTCTACTTTAGATAATCCCAACACAGTGCCATAAAAATGTTCGGAGCGTTCTAAGTCAGTTACAAGAATGGCTGTATGAACACAGTGGGTAATTTGCATATGGGGAATTAGAGATCAGGGATTGGAAGGGGAGACAAGGGGGACACGGGGAGCCACTGCGTTGCGCGGTTTCTTTAATGTCAAAGATATAAGTATGTACAGGAGACAAGGGGGACACGGGGAGCCACTGCGTTGCGCGGGTCTCCCGCGTTGTAGCACGTGGCGTGGACAAGGAAGACAAGGAATTTTAGATTTTAGATTTGCGATTTTGGATTCCAATCTAAAATCCAAAATCCAAAATCCAAAATTGTTTTCAATGCCCAATGCCCCATGCCCCCCGTCTACGCAGGAACTATAAACTTCTCGCTACCTGCTAGTCCAAATGCTGCGTGAATAACTTGCAGTGCTTTGACACCTTCCTCTTGAGCTACTACACAACTTATTTTGATTTCTGAGGTAGTAATCATTTGAATGTTGATATGATGCTGCGCTAGGGCTGCAAACATTTTCGCTGCAACACCTGGTTGTCCTACCATGCCAGCACCAACGATACTAACTTTAGCGATCGCCTGATCTAAGGCTACTTCACCCCAACCATATTCTGCTGCTTTTGCTTGCAACATTTTCTGTGCTGCTTCTGCATCCATCCGTGTCACAGTGAAAGCAATATCGCGCATCGGCACACCATTGACTATATGGCAGCGTTGGGACTGAATGATCATATCGACGCTGATATTGTGATCTGCTAAAAGTCCAAACAGTTTTCCCGCCGTTCCTGGCCGATCTTGAACTTGGCGAATGGCTAGACGTGCTTGGTTCATATCAAGAGCGACACCACGTACGGGGGCATGGGGCATGGGGCATTGGGCATTGGGCATTGGGATAAATTGTCCCTTGTCTCCCTTGTCTCCTTTGTCCCCCATGTCCCCTTTGTCCCCCTTCTCTTCTCCTTCTATTTCAAATGCTTGGCGCAGGGCGGCGACGGCGCGATCGCATTCTTGGGCAGCAATTACGCAGCTGACTTTAATTTCACTGGTGGAAATCATTTGGATGTTTACGCCTGCTGCTGCTAGGGTGGCAAACATCTTGGCGGCGACTCCGGGACGACCAATCATCCCTGCACCAGCGATACTGACTTTAGCAATATTTTGCTGCACCATAACTTCAGCTTCTTCAGCCTGGTTAGTCTTGTGACTGCCCAGAACAGGAGCAATGGCAGCCGCTACGGCTTCAGCTTTTGGTAAAACTGGTGTAAATACTGTAAAGGCAATGTCATTTGTATGACCTTCATGAATTGATTGAATAATCAAATCTACATCTACATCTTGACGAGCAATTTCGCCAAATAGGCTTGCTGCAACACCTGGTCTATCTGGAACACGTAACAAAGCTACTTTGGCTTGGTCAGTATCATATTGGACATTATCTACCGGACGCGCAATTTCTAAATTGATCAGCGATCGCTCTTTATTTTGAGATGAAGTCACCCAAGTACCAGGATCATCTGTCCAGCTAGAGCGTACCACTAAGGGCATTCCGTAGTTACGGGCAATTTCGACAGCGCGAGGATGCAAGACTTTTGCGCCCAAACTGGCGAGTTCTAGCATTTCATCGCAGGTGATTTCACTCATTAACTGCGCTTCTGGAACTAGACGGGGATCTGTAGTCAGAATCCCTGGCACGTCGGTATAAATTTCACAAAAATCTGCCTGTAAAGCAGCCGCGATCGCCACCGCAGAAGTATCCGAACCGCCTCGTCCCAAGGTAGTGATTTCTAATGCATTGGTACTGCTAATACCTTGAAATCCGGCAACAACAACAACTTTGCCTTCTTGCAGGTGCTTTTTAATCCGTTCTGTTTGAATATGTAAAATTCGGGCGCGGGTGTGTTCAGCTTCAGTGACAATTCCTACCTGAGCGCCAGTCAAAGAAATTGCTGGTTGTCCTAATTCTTGCAATGCCATACTCACCAGCGCAATAGATACTTGCTCACCTGTAGAAAGCAACATATCCATTTCTCGACGGCAAGGATTTTTAGAGATTTCCGCAGCTAATTTCACAAGTCCATCAGTTGTTTTGCCCATTGCAGAAACCACCACCACTATGGAATTTCCTGCTTTTGCGGCTTGAGAAACGCGTTGTGCGACAGAGACAATGCGCTCAACGGAACCGACAGATGTACCACCGTATTTCTGAACTATGAGCATGAACCCGGTAAAATCAAGGCTTTGAGTGAATTTATATCGTAAAAAACTAGTCTATGGTTGTTTTGGTGCTTAAATATATGAAAAATAGTATTTTTATACTATTTTGTTTGAGTTTATATCTACTCTTTAACCAGTATTTTACCTGAGACTGGTCAACCGATTTTGGATTTTGGATTTTAGATTTTGGATTGACCAGATAACTTATTTTTTTGCTTGCTGTCAGGGTAAAATTGAGCGCATTGGTAGCGAAACACTAAATAAATACTACAGTGTTTTTTGCTTGATGATGGTGCAGACCACTAGGTGTAGAAAAAAAGCAGTCAATTTTTGAGGGCGAAATTCTTGTTCTGTCTATGTTTGAGGCTGATTTGATGGTAAATGAGGTCTGCACCTTTTCTGTAAATCTTACCGTGA
This sequence comes from Fischerella muscicola SAG 1427-1 = PCC 73103, assembly GCF_000317245.1. Classification (GTDB taxonomy): domain Bacteria; phylum Cyanobacteriota; class Cyanobacteriia; order Cyanobacteriales; family Nostocaceae; genus Pelatocladus; species Pelatocladus muscicola_A. Next base: position 9,604 of record NZ_AJLJ01000079.1, on the reverse strand, counting down.
CTAGGTTTGAGCGATTTTATCCTCATTTGCTCTTGACAGTGCGATCGCTCAAACGCTATATTTACTCTTGGTCTGCACCACTGAACCTTGAAAACCAAATACAGCAAGGCTTCTAGATTGAGCAGTTTCAACTTTTATTAATCCCTATTAGGGATTGAAACGTGCTATAGGTCTCAGAGGCAGTGTAGAGGACAGACTGTTTCAACTTTTATTAATCCCTATTAGGGATTGAAACCATCGATAGCTTGCGTATCTCCTCCAAGTCTGCCGTTTCAACTTTTATTAATCCCTATTAGGGATTGAAACAAGTGAATTTTTTGTAACATTTGAAGATATTCTGAAGTTTCAACTTTTATTAATCCCTATTAGGGATTGAAACCTCAATGTGAAGCGGATTTGATACCCAAAAGAGTTTCAACTTTTATTAATCCCTATTAGGGATTGAAACTTTGCTTATTGCAATATTGTACAGATGTGATAAGATTGTTTCAACTTTTATTAATCCCTATTAGGGATTGAAACTTCTGCAAGCATTCCTAAAAGATACTTGCATTTGGTTGCAACTTTTATTAATTCCTATTAGGGATTAAAACGGCTAATTCTTGAAGATTTACAAGATTAAAATTGAGTTCAATCAACAATTATACCCCTGGCAATAAAGGGGTATAATTACTTTTCTTATCTAGCTAGCAATTGTTGGCACTGTTCAAGCATGAGTTTTACACTCCACAAATCTAGAAGTTTCTGTTGATATCTTCTAGAGTGTTCATCATTTAGCCATTCATTATTTTTGGTAGCTCGTATCAATGCTTTTTGAGTATCAGTAGGTTGACCGAGCAAATCGAGTGCAACATTGATCGCATGGTATACCTCTAGACTGGGAGAATGTATTCCTACTCCATTTCTCATTTGGTCAATTGCTTTATAAGGAAATGCAGAAAGTATATTTACCCATGTTTCGGTTTTTTCCCAACTACCTAGCGGTTTAACACCATACTTTTTCCCCAGTTGCTGCAATTGTGACAAGCTAAGGTTTTTGAGCGATTCTCTTGATAACATAATAGTTGTCTATCCGTTATAGGTGGACTTGGTGGGTATCCAGTCGCTAAACTTACGATACCCACCTATTAATATCTAACTATATGTAAACATATCATTGAAATTCATATTTACTTTTTGTAATAAATGCCTAATCCTAAAGGAAAGCCAGAAAATTTACAGCCACTAAGTACTGACAGAGAGGAACCGTTAACCAAAACATTAACAATCAGAGTTAGCGAGTCAATGTATACAGAATTAAAAGCCAAGGATAACTCGGCAGAATACTGTAGAGAAGCTATTCAGGAGAAATTAGATAGAGACAAACAATCTAAGTCAGAATAGTCAAATAATTTTAGTATTAAAATCTCAAATACTGTTGCGCCCATAATGCTGCCTGAGTGCGATTTTGTACACCAAGCTGGCAAAGAATTTGAGTGATGTAGTTTTTTACCGTACCTTCAGTCAGATAAAGAGTTTGAGCTATTTCTCGATTGTTTTTTCCTTGGCCCAATAGGGTTAAAACTTCTAGTTCGCGATCGCTAAACAAGTTTTGATAGTTTGTTTGTTTAGATACAGGGGGGTTAATTTGAGCAAAGACTTTGGGAGCGATGGTTGGCCCTAGCTGGCTGTATCCTTGATTTAGAGTGCGGATTGCTGCTGCTAGTTGCCCAGAAGGAGTACTCTTGAGTAGATAACCTAAAGCTCCTGCTTGTAGGGACTGCCAAATATATTCATCTTCATCAAAGGTTGTTAGTACTAGAATCCTGATCCAGGGATAGCGTTGGTGAATTTCACGAGTGGCAACTACCCCATCACAAACAGGCATCCGTACATCCATTAGAATCACATCAGGCTGGAGTTTTTCAGTGAGGGCGATCGCTTCATTACCATCATTGGCTTCACCGACAATATCTAAATCTTCTTCCAGTGACAACAAGGATGCTAATCCTTGCCGAAATAGATGTTGATCATCTACAAGCAAAAGCCGAATCATCGGGGAACTGTGATCCAAATATGAGTACCTTGACCAGGGGTACTTTTAATACTCAGCTTACCATGCAATATTTGTATCCGTTCTTGCATTCCCCGTAATCCAAAACCAGAATGAGGCAAATCAGGATCAAAGCCCAGCCCGTCGTCTTCTAACTCTAGGATAATAGCATCAAGTGTAAACTGTCCTCGCAGAATCACGTAAGAGGCATGAGCATGTTTTTGAATATTAGTCAAGCCTTCCTGAATAATACAGTAAAGTTGATGACTCGTCTGGAGAGGTAATGGTGGCAAATTTAGATCCGCCTGCACCGTAAAAGATTGGTTTTGCTGGATTTGCGTCACTAGGGCGCTGAGTGCCTGATTGAGATTAAAATCTGATCGGCGCATTGTTTGTACAGCACGACGCACATCTTGAAGACATTGACTAGAAAGATATTTGGCTGTATCCAGCGCTTGTAGAGTTTGGGCTGGATCACGTTGGTGTAGTTTCTGGGCAAGTTCTAACTGAACATCAAGAGTAGTAAGAGTGTGACCAAGGGAATCATGAATCTCACGAGCTATACGAGTACGTTCCAAAGTTGCTGCTAAAGTTTCCACTTCCTTTGCTAACATCTCTGCTCTATCTCGGCTTTTGCGCTCCGCCACAATCACAAAACCCAGCAAAATTATAAACAGGCTGGCTCCTACGTAATCTAGCAAACTGGTCAATAAAATTGCCTTGGCATCAAATACATGCTCCGAACCACGGGATTGAAGTTGAGTAACGGTTTCTGTTATGCGTTGGGGAAGATACCAAGCTTCACCAGATAAATAGCCAATTCCCGTAAAAATTGCTGTTAGGATGACATCTCTACGACTGAGAAAAAAGCAACTTTTGGCAAGAACAAAATACATAAAGATTGTAAACCAAAAACGTAGCCAAACAGCAGAGACAATTAATATGATTTCCACAGCAATGAAAGCTCGTCTTTGCCAGAGTGGACGCTCAAGCGGAAAAATAAAACTGAGTAAAAAAAATGCAATATTAAAAGCAATAAATAAGGGTAGTGAATGCGGGTTTTCTTGAAAATAATTGCTGATCAAGCCAGAAAAGAGATTTGCTAGCAAAATTACCCATTCTACCCATCGCAATATCCAACGAAAAGAGAAAATACGAATTGCAAGCAGGTTCATTGAACTAGAAGCAGCGAAATATCTTCATGCATAACATCATGCAATACTGTGTTGAATTTAAAACATGACTTTCGTCATGAATTTTAGATGACTTTTGATAAGGCGATCGCGAAGTTTACTTCGATACTCTGATGTAGAGATGATCGTTTGTCAGGAAAAAGCAAATGAAGCGCAAGATGATTCTAAACTCTTTAGTCGGGCTATCAATTCTTGTAACTGGTTTAGTTATATCTTCTAAATCTGAAGCCGAACCTGCATCTGTCTTTAGACCTTTAATTGATGATATTCGCACTCAGTTACCAAAAGGATTGAAAATGCGTTTGCCTTCCTCTCTCCCTCCCGCAGCCTCCAAGATCAAGCTTTATTCTTATATTGCTTATGATAGTAAAGTCTTTGAAGTTCGCCTCGCAAATACACCGGATTGTTCTACTTCTAATAATCCTTCTGCTTGTACTGCTGGAGGGTTTGGCGTCTTCACTCCAGAGGGAACTTCTAAAGTTTGGCCCCCCAAAGGAGATAGTATCACTCCAGTAAACTTGGGAAATGGTATTAGTGGTTTTTATCTCACCAGAAGACAAGGAAATAACATTAGCCAATACGTTTTTTGGAAGCAAGATAGACTGGAATATGTATTAGGATTGGGAGGTGGTTCAACTAGGGATGTATCCCAACAGCAGATGATAGATATGGCTATCTCAATGGCAAATGAACCTGCAATTACCAGTGAGTAATAATGCAGTTTGATTAGTAAAATATAAAAAGTGTGTAAATACGAAGATGTGTTGAGCAAAATCTCAACTTATGATGCTAATCTATAGCATTTATAAATCATTCATGAATAACAAGATCCCCGACTTCTCTAAGAAGTCGGGGATCTGGATATCTCAATTTTGACAAATTCAATTCCAAACAACAACCAACAATTTACCTATTCAAAGGCACTCTAATTAGTTGATAAGCACCACTTTTTCCTAAACTTTGAAAACTATTTGCTTGCAAACCCATTTCTGGAAATTTTTTCGGTTGAGCTAAAACTAAAATGGAATCAGATTGTGTTTTCTTTACAGCCTGATTTCTCACATAATCTCCTGCGGCTGCACTCATTTTGATGTAATTTACAGGGCGTTGACTGTAAAAAACAACGGTGGGTTTTTTGAAACCAACCATGACTAATTCTTCACCTGGTTTTTCGGCTTGGACTGCGATCGCTGCCAATTCTCTCAAAGGTAACTGACGCTGTTGATCTATCAAAAATAAAGCTGGAGTCAAGACAAAAATTAAAGACAGCGCAAACGCCAACAAATTTACGCCAATCAATAAACGCCAACGACGACGCAGTATGATCACAGCCAATACCACAGCACAAACTAACCAGATCACACTTCCCAAAGTTGTTAAACCTGATTGTTGCAGCAGTTGGCGAAATTCGGGTGCAGCCGGATCAGCACCTATTAACCGGGGTACATAAAACAGCGCTACTGCGATCGCTGATACAAATACTACATTAACCCAGCTACTCCAGAGGAGGGAGGAAGGGGAGAGGGGGGTGGGGGAAGTGTGGGAAGACAAAACAGAAAAATTGCCTCCTTGTCCTCCTTCTTCCCTGATCGCTTTGTCTTGGAAGAAATCGCTCCACAAAAGTCCAACTAAAATAGCTGCTGCTGGCATTAAGGGTAAGACATAGCTAGGAAGTTTGGTGACAGCAATGGTAAAAAAGCCGAAGATGCTCACAAACCAGAAAAAGGCAAATAAACCAAGTTGTTGCGATCGCTCTTGAGAACGCCAATACTGACGCTGCCAAAATTTTAGCCTTGTCATTGATAGAGGTAAGTATACTGAGTAAGGAGCGAAACCCAGTAATACTACCAAAAAATAAAAGTACCAAGGAGCTCTATGACCGTTGACTACTTCCGTAAAGCGTTCGATATTGTGGTAGCCAAAAAAGGAGTTAATGTAATTCCAGCCATTGCGCCAAATTACTAGCACATACCAAGGCACTGATAAACCCAAGATAATTAGCATACCCAGCAAAAGGCGCATTTCTCGCACAACCTCTCGCAATTTGCCCAGGTAAAGCAAAAATACACCGATAATCAGCCCAGGTAAAACAATACCTACAGGGCCTTTAGTCAAAATTGCACCAGCTATTAATACGTAACAAGCTAGATACCAATTATTGAGGATGGGGGATTGGGAAAGAGAAATTCCCCCCTTGTCCCCTGTCCCCGATCCCCGTTCCCCGATCCCCGATCCCCGACCCCTCCTGACTTGCGTATCCTAGAAAAAAGCACAACAAAGCTGATGCGATACAACCAGTCAGCAACATATCTGAGACACCAGTTCTTCCCCACACAATCATTTCAGGATTGAGTGCCATCACACCTGCTACTAAACCTGCTGTTAACCAGCGTCTGGAAGGACGAAAAACTTGTTCTAAGGAATCTTGTTTTGCCAGTTGCCATTGCACAGTGTAGAATGCTAGAGCAATTACACTCATCGCCGCGATCGCACTTGGCAGACGCACTGCCCATTCATTCACACCAAAAATGTTGTATGCGATCGCCTGACACCAGTAAATCAAAGCAGGCTTATCAAAGCGGGTTTTACCGTTAAAAAACGGCGTGATCCAATCGCCTGTTACGTACATTTGCCGAGAAGCTTCAGCAAACAAAGGCTCAGTTTCATCTATTAGCCCAGTACTACCCAAATGCCAAAAAAATGCGATCCCACCAACCAAAATCAACCACAAAGTTGACAGTGCGATCGCCAAGACTGGACGTTTGTCAATCCTATTAAACAACTGGTCAAAAGCACGAATAGTCATTTAGTTACGAGTCAAGAGTCAATAGTCAATGGTCAATGGTCAAGGGTCACTAGTCAATAGTCGTTTGACGTGATTTTTGGTTCTTTGTTCTCAAAACAATGACGAAGATAATTGACCATTAACTCTTGACTTGTAACTAACTATTGAGTAAGAATTAATTCCCATTCTTGCTTTTGCGGATTCCAGACAGGTGCGGGAGTTTCACCAACTACGTAAGGCCCCCAATAGCGACGGGAACCATCCTGTGCAAAGGCGACTAAAATATCTCCCTTCTCGATTTTGATTTTATTGTTAGGTAGCGATAAAATTAAACCCTTTTCACTACCTTCCCCTGGCGCAAAATCCCAATGTGCTGGGACTGCATAATTTTCTTTAGAATTACTTTTGACTCCTGCTTTGCGTGCGAGTAAAGCAAGGCGTACAGGTTGTTCAGTTTGATTACTCATTCGTAAACTTCCCTGACCTGTTGCTTTGACCGTTGAGCCTTGATGATATGCAAATAAGGATTTTTTTTGAGGTGTCGCTACAGAAGTATCTAAAGTAGAAGCGATCGCACTTTCTGAGTTAGTGTTTGATGGAGATTCAGAAGATTGATCCCCTTCAAAAGATACTTTAAGTTCATAACACCCTACAGGTAACAAAAGCAATCCCAAGCAAGCAGCTGCGAGAGCAGCATGACGGTAGATTAGCGATTTCATATTCTATAGATATTACAAATAAGTATTTTTTCTAGGCTCGTTCAAATAGTAGCCTAATATCAACATTGACAAGTGATTCAGTGAACATGCAAAGCACCTCACTGATCACAAATTACTGGTGACTGATTGAATTGCCGACTACAGATTGTTTGAGAATTAAGGGTAGGATGTATACTTTATGTCATGATGAGCATCAATACTGAAGGAAGTTAGGAAAAATTTCCTTGACGCTTCATTTCTTCGTATGAACTCAAGATGATAATACAATCCATTAATTTTTGTATTCACCCTAAATCCAAAGCAGCTGCAATATTATCCACATAACTTTATGCTAAACCTAATATCTTCAAGATGGAAACATCTCATCAGATTTTGATCAATGTCACCATCATCAATCATGCAAAATACTCGTCTCAATAACTTATTCAATGCGATCGCCAGAAGGTTAGAACAGTGGATTCTCAACCCTTGGCGACGCATATCTATACTAATCATCAGTTTTTTATTAGGTTTTTTTCTCGGAAGCGCAGTTGCAACTACAGCTGGACAAACAGCAGAATGGGATATTGTAGTGGCTGGAACTTTAGTTTTGGCAACAGAAATTGCCAACAGAATATTTTACAATCGCAGCGTCTTAGCACGTCAAGTCTTTTGGGTGCAAGCAATCAACTATCTGAAAATCGGTCTCACCTACAGCTTATTTTTGGAAGCATTCAAGCTGGGATCCTAAACAATTAAAAATTAAAAATTAAAAATTGGGAAGAAGGGAACAAGGGGGAGAAGACCATTGTACAGACGCGTAGACGCTCGTAAGAGCGGCTTCAAGGTAAGAGTATCATCGCGTCTCTACCAATGACTAATGACTAATGACTAATGACTAATGACTATTGACAAATCTGTATATTCTGATGTGCTGGAATTTTGCCAAACTCATCTGCGGATGCAGCCTGAGATGGCGTCGGAGGTGTTGTGTAATTTTTGGCTACCTTTAGCTACCAAGTTGGTGTCCCACCGACAGCAATTAAATCGTCCGTTGATTCAGGGTATTTTGGGAGGACAAGGAACGGGTAAAACTACTTTGTGTCGAGTTTTGACTTTGATTTTTCAACACTTGGGATATCAGACGCTGAGTTTGTCTTTGGATGACTTATACAAAACTTATCGCGATCGCCAAATTATTAAACAGCATGATCCCCGTTTAATTTGGCGCGGGCCGCCTGGAACTCATGATATTGAGTTAGGCTTAACTGTATTAGATAAAGTTCGCAATTGTGAACTTCCAGTGTCAGTTCCCCGCTTTGATAAATCAGCACACAATGGTGCTGGTGATAGAACTACTCCAGAAATTGTGGCAAATGCAGACATTGTGTTGTTTGAAGGTTGGTTTGTAGGTGTGCGACCTATTGATCCCAGTGCATTTGATCACCCACCACCACCGATTATCACTCCTGAAGATCAAGCTTTTGCCCGTGATATGAATCATAATTTGCGTGATTATTTGCCACTCTGGGAAAGATTGGATGGTTTAATCGTGTTGTATCCCAAAGATTATCGACTTTCTTTAGAGTGGCGCAAGCAAGCAGAAAGGGAAATGATTGCTGTTGGCAAATCAGGGATGACTGATTCAGAAGTTGAGCAATTTGTCAAGTATTTTTGGTGTTCTCTCCATCCAGAATTATTTATCAAGCCCTTAACCGAATCTCCCACACTAGTTGATTTAGTGATTGAGATCAATTCCGATCATAGTTTTGGCAATATCTTAAGTTATTAGTCAATGGTCAACTCAGTTAACAGTTATCAATTATCAGTGAATCCCCTCAATTTAGTGAGAGGATTCACTGATAACTGATAACTGATATTTACTCAGCAGGTACTGGTGTTTGATCCGCTACCGGGCGTTTCTTTCGCTCTGGTCTGCGCGTTCCACCAGCCATCCCATACTCATCACTATTTTTGCCATAGCGAGATGCAACACTCAGCAGCATCTGCTCAGAATACATATTTAATTCACGTTCTGCTTCCGTTAATGCATTCTGTGTTCTTTCTACCATCGCCCTTGCTCGATTATAGGCAGCTAGCTTGTCTCGTAACTCCAGAATTTTCGTCTGGTACATAGCGATTGATAATCCATGACCAAAGTCTAACTCAGAATTAATCATCTGTATTCCTTCAATCCGTCGTTCAGCTTTGGTGAGTGCGATGGAGTTGCGTTTACGTTGCGCCATAAAGTTTCCTGTTTGGATTTGATATAGAGAACCTGATGACCAGAAACACTGTGTTTTTTGATACTAATATGATACGCAATCAGCACACATAGTAGCCTGAGTGAACCTACAGAATTTTGAGAACAACTAAACCGTATTGCATTTAAATCCTCTTGTTGAAAAAGAACGTAAAAATGAGGGTTTCAGATCAATTCTCTGCCGAAAGTAACAAACAAAGGATTAGTTTACGAGTCGCAAAAGATAGTTTACGAATTGCAAAAGCTAGTTTACGAATTGCAAAAGCTAGTTTGCGAATTGCAAAAGCTAGTTTACGAATTGCAAAAGCTAGTTTGCGAATTGCAATAGTTAGTTTGCGAGTTGCAATAGTTTCGTTTGCGAATTGCAAAAGCTAGTTTGCGAATTGCAATAGTTAGTTTGCGAGTTGCAATAGTTTCGTTTGCGAGTTGCAATAGTTTCGTTTGCGAGTTGCAATAGTTAGTTTGCGAGTTGCAATAGTTTCGTTTGCGAGTTGCAAAAGAGTCCGCCTCAGAATTAATTCTGAGGCTAATAGCTTAACTCAGCTAAAGCTGACTATATTCTAAGTTCCAAATATTAGAGAATATAACAATTAATCAAAACCTCCTAGTCGGCTTTAGCCGAGTTTTGCTGTT
>NZ_AJLJ01000078.1 GCF_000317245.1 Fischerella muscicola SAG 1427-1 = PCC 73103 | reverse complement strand
TTGCTGTTAGCCTGGGAATTGATTCCCAGGCGGGATATTGCTTTGAGCCTAAGAATTGATTCCCAGGCGGGATATTGCCAGTTAACTGTTAACTGTTAAGTGATAAGTCCCCCGTGTCCCCGCTCCCTCTTCCCTAATCACTCGTTGACAAAGCTTGATTAATATGATTCAGCAAATCTTCCATGGAGATTGATCGAGGTAAAACTTGGCTTGCGATCGCACCGACAGCGTTTTCTAAAGACTGTTCTTGAGTAAAATCAGGATTTAATTGCTGATCTAGTACTAAAACGGGTGGCAATTTTACTGGTAACTCTCCAAGTGTTTTCAGGGCTGAGTATACCTCTTTTTTGAGGCTGGATTCTTCTAAGCAAATGAGTAACAAGTCAACGCTTTTGTGACGGAGTTGTTGTAGCAGTTCTTCCCAAGATCTACCAATAGTTGCTTTGAGTCCGGCTGTATGCAGATACTGAATTAGTGCTTGGAACCACTCTGAACCACGAGAAATTGTTAGAGGTTTAAAGCCTTGGTGAGGAAAATCTTTAACTTGAGAGTCTTGTTCTAAACTTTTACTCGTAGAATGCTTGCGTTTTGCATCTGGCAAATCTGGTAGTGCTGCCAATTCGACAACTAATATACTGGGAGGACAGGAAATGCCAACTGCTATTTGCAGCACTGACAATAAAGCATCTATTTTTTTGTTTTTATCACTGTTGTTGGTATGCGATCGCGTTAAGCAAGGAAATACGGACAAACCAGCTATTTGAGAAGCTGTCTGTGTGGTTCTCACATCGCAGGTAACTATAGGTAGATTCGCCAACCGAGGAAGATTACTTAGTTTTTGCAAATAAGCTGTTGCTGCGGGTACTTCTGGATCTAGCAAAATGACATCAAATTGCCACACCCTAGCTAGCAATTCTGCCTGTTCAATATCATCTACTTCTATAATTCGATGTTGTTGCAGTAAGGGATATAAATCGAGATTTTCTCCTTCAGGATGGACGAATCTGAGAATTCGTAATGGCGTATGACTTAGAACAGTTTTTGTTTCTTTGGTTTGCTGCTTTTTTTGGGAAACTGTATACAAATTTTCCAATAATGGTGCTAGAAATTGAGGTTCTACAGGTAAGCTCAAAAAACCATCTGCACGATTGGCAAATGCTTGCTCTTTCTCAGCGGCGGTTGCTGTCACAATTACAGGAATGTGGCGAGTTGTAGCATCAGATTTGAGTAAAGTTAGCACATCCCAACCCGAAAGCAAAGGTAGTAAGGGATTGAGAAATACAGCTTTTGGTTGCAAACGACGGGCTTTTTCTACAGCTTCACATCCGGATCGCGCTATTACTACTCGATAACCTAAACCTGTGAGTTGTTCGGTAAAGTCTTCAATGTATCGTGCTACAGCTTCTACAACCAATACTAGTTGTTGGGAAGAGGTGGAATGGTGAGATGATGTTGTAGAAATTTGTTCCCAGTTCTGTTGTGTCCGCAGTTTTGGGGTGGTGGAGTGATGGGGTGAAATCTTTCTCGCCATCTCGTGATTTTGCGATCTCCTCTTCATCTGTGTCCCTATCTCCTCGTCTGCTAGTCTTCCTACCTCTTTTGGAGGACTTGGTGGTAGTAACAAAGTAAACTGACTGCCTTTACCTTCACGAGATAAAAAGCTAACATCACCACCATGCAGACGAGCAAGGGCCCTGGTTAATACTAATCCCAGTCCTGTACCTTCAAACTGACGGGTAAGGGGATGTTCTAATTGTTGAAATTTTTGAAAGATCAAATGCTGTTGATGTTCGGGAATACCAAGTCCTGTATCCCAGACTGTAAATGTAACCCAACCTTCCCAGCGACTGACTCGCAGCCCAATTTCTCCTCCAGTTTCGGTGAATTTGAAGGCATTGGATAGTAGGTGTACCAACATTTGACGCAGGCGAAATTCATCTGCGACTATTTCTTCTAGACCTGGTTCTATGGAAAGATTGAATTTATGTTCCTCTCCACCAGGTTGAGGATGGGAAGAAACTGTAGTTTTGCGACTTTGGGCATGGATAGCTTTTGCTTCATCGACAGCGCGATCGCACACTGTACGAATATTTACAATTGCTAGCATCAGTTCCATTTGCCCTGTTTCCATCCGGGTCAAATCTAAAATATTATTGACTACACTCATCAAATGCCGCCCACTTTGATGAATTAGTCCAGCATAACGTGCTTGTCGCTCGTTGAGTTCTCCTAATTGTTGATCTACTAACAATCTTGATAATCCCAAAACTGCCGTGAGGGGAGTTTTTAATTCATGGCTAATGCAGGCTAAAAATTCGTCTTTCAACCGATTTAGTTGCATCAAATCGGCATTTTTTGCTGCTAGTTCTTTACAAAGCTGCTGCTGTTCGGTGACATCTGTTGCTAACATTAACCACAAATCTGAGTTCAGTGCTGTGTCTGAACTAGGATTTTTGGCTTTCAGTTCAGGACTGTCTAAAGGAATTTTGGCAAATTGCCAGACTCGTTCTTGACCATTTTGGATTTCCACAATACAGGTACAAGTTCCATGCTGGCTATCTAAAAAGCAGCGATTTACGTTAGAAGATAATTGTGTAGGTGGTTCTAATGGTGTAGATAATACTGAATATTCGGTTGTCGCTGTTGGTAGCAGTACTTCACTGCTAGTGGACAAATTATCATCTCGTACCAGAGTTTTAGTAAATATGGGCTGGGCTTGATGGCGATCAGCATTATTTTTGGTGCTGATATCGGCTAGACTTCTGTGAGTTGCGTATTCGAGATTTTTGACAACCGTGGGGTTGAGGATTGCTTCCACTTGTTGTCTAATGCCTTCTGGATCTTTTAAAATTCCTAATTGTTCCCACCATGCTGGATTTTGGGTGACAACCTTGCCTGTATTTGTTTGCAGCATTAAAGGCCAAGGCAATCTTTCCAAAAGTTGGATCAACGGATGGTTAGGCAATGGTAGAAATGGGGGTGTTGTCTGTTTTACTTCTTTTGTAGTCTTGGCGGCGACGGGTGCTTTGCGGCGACGAGATTTAGTTTTGTGGGTACTATCTTCGCTTTGCGGTTGAGTTTGTGCTTTTTGCCGAAACAAAAATTGCAGTAATCGCGAACTATCTATCAACCCCAAAAATTTGCCTTCAGGGTCAATTAATGCCCAATCTCGGTTAATATTATTCTTGGTCTGTTGCGATCGCAATAAATGAGTGAATTCCTCGATACCCAAATCAGACGGTAAAGTCTGTATTGGTTGTATTAAGCTCGATTCCCGATTTGCCAATGGCTGCTGTAAGTTCAAAGACCCTGCTTGATTGGTATTTCCTTGATTTGCTGCAAAAATTTCTGGGAGCAAACGAGCAGAATCAATCACCCCAACAGGGTTTTGCTGCTCATTCAAAACTACCAAGCGATCGCACTGTTGCGTCTCAAAAATTTTCAATACAACTTTGAGAGTTGCTGTTTTTGAGCAAATCGGTACAGTGTAGACAAATTCGGAGAGCGGGTACTTTAGCATTGACATAAGCTTTGTAAGCTTTCGGGTATCATTCTGTCGGTGCGGAACATCTAGCATCACCAGTTAATCTGGTGCTGTTCTCGTTTCCAGCCATATCCTCACTTTGCGATTCCGAGTTAGAAGGCAATACACACCCTTTTTTAGGTTTCAGACTAACCTCGCCTAGACTAAAATCAGCAAGGCTAAGTATATGTATCTATAGGGGTTTTCGATACGCTCTCGTTATTTCGCTCTTGCTGCTGGTAAAAAGTTAGTGGGAAAAAAGTAGACTAAGACTGCTTTTTCCTATATGCCTTGCTTTTTGCCTTACAGCAAAGGAATTTGGCGCTATTGTTTATGCAGCATGGTCAGAAATAAAACAAAAGCTGATAGCATTGGTGTTATTTCTTTGAGCATAGCTGCTTTTAGCGTATCTACTTTTTGGTAATAGGTGGTTTGTCTCAGCTATTACTACTACTAAAAATTTAGCTTCCTGTTGGCAGTTGTGCTGCTGTTGCAAAAAACCCTCTTTAGATAGCAATACCTAAAACAATTATGGCTCCAAAGATTCGCTTTAGAACCTTTAGGAATTATAATGATTTACAATGCGACGATCGTTTAACTTAGTTTAAGTATCTTATCTAAAGGAGTAAAACTAGAAAATCTGTATTTGGTTAGACATAAAAAAACAAGAGGCAAAATCCCGCTGATTTAGCATGGAACTAAATCTTTACCTTTGAACTCTGATTAGCCTAGAACAGTGTCCAGGAGCAAGCATTTACGACTACTTTCCTCTGCGTTAATATTCTCCTCAAAATACATGTCAAGTGCTTGTTGGAAATAGTATTTGTAACAGATGTTAATAAGATTGTACAATTTGTTAAGAAACAAACTTTAGGTAACTTTACAAAATGGCGATGCAGCCGATGTGACTATGAGATTGTTCGTTGAATTACCAAATTCAGATTGATTTTATGAAGTTAGTAAGTTAAGGAGTTACACATACAAAATTATTTACGCTGTTTGTTCACTGTAATTTTTATTGAAACATATCTTAGTACTGCCATGAGGATATCAAATATTAATATGGTTTTGCTTTTATAGATTTAAATTGTTCGGTGAAATTCTACTGTCATTCACTCAGAAAAGTTGAATATACAATATATAAGACTCTTGCTATATAAATAAGAAATATCGCGATCGCTTACTACATAAGCATTGAATAATCTCATTATTTACCGAATCATTTATCTATCTCATTCTAAAGATAAAAAACAACAAGTAAAATCGAAGATTTCAGATGTTACCAAATGATAGCAGCAAGAACAGCAGATTTTTTTTCAGCAAATGACAAAAGCCGAACAACAGGCGTTTTTACAGGAACTTAAATCAGAATACCGCCAAATTCTTATAAGTTACTTTACCACAGACAAAACACTGAAGGAAAAAATCGATAAATTTATCAATGCAGTATTTTATGCTAATATTCCTGTGCCACAAATTATAGAAATTCATATGGAGCTTATTGATGAATTTTCCAAGCAGCTAAGATTAGAAGGACGAGGAGACGAAACATTACTAGACTATCGTCTGACGTTAATTGATATCCTGGCTCACCTGTGTGAACTTTATCGGCGATCGCTTCCTAAATAGATAAATTTGATTGCAGGCTTATGGATGTTTGTGTATGGATAGTTAGCGCTAATAGGCTACTAGTACCGCTACACAGAATAAAAAATAAAAGAAAATGAATGTTTTTCTGTGTTGATTGATGACCTAGTTTTGGATAGCATCTCTATTTTCATGGCGTTGTACTAGTATAGGGAAGCAGAAGGCAAAAAGCCTACGTTATAGCAAAGTGAAGCTTTTTGTCTTTGAGTGGGAGGTTTGCTACCACCCAAAGACCAGCACCTGAAAGCATTGTTGCGCTTGTTTGATACTGTCTTTACTCTTTATCCCAAACTCTAGCTTACTATGAATAAAATCAAAAAGACTTATGTTCTCAAGTTGTACGTGGCAGGGAATACCGCCAACTCAGTCATGGCACTCAGAACACTTAAAAACATCTTAGAACAAGAATTTAAAGGAGTGTATACTCTCAAAGTCATAGACGTACTCAAAAACCCGCAATTGGCTGAGGAAGACAAAATATTAGCTACACCAACATTATCTAAAATCTTGCCTCCACCAGTTCGGAAAATTATTGGTGATCTTTCAGACCGAGAAAGAGTATTGATTGGTTTAGACTTACTTTACGAAGAGCTAATAGAAGACGAACAATTTCAAGCAGAATAAACTATATAAATAGATAAAACATAAGTCTCAACATTTTATTAATATAATAACTGGGTTGAATTCCCATTTGCTAAGTATAAAACAAAGATGAGAGAAAACGACCAACCAGAGAAAAACAACACACCTTTATTTGGTGGTGTAGAAAAAATTCGTACGATGATAGAGGGGTTTGATGACATTAGTCATGGTGGATTACCTGTAGGGAGAACTACTCTGGTCAGCGGTACCTCTGGAACTGGCAAAACTTTATTTTCTCTCCAGTTTCTTTTTAACGGTATTAGCTATTTAGAAGAACCAGGAGTATTCGTCACTTTTGAAGAATCCCCCTATGATATCATAAAAAACGCCTATATTTTTGGTTGGGATTTGCAAGGCTTAATCAATGATGGGAAGTTATTTATTTTGGATGCTTCTCCTGACCCAGAAGGACAAGATATTGTTGGTAACTTTGACCTTTCAGCATTGATTGAACGCTTGCAATATGCCATTCGCAAATACAAAGCAAAAAGAGTAGCAATCGACTCCATTACTGCTGTATTTCAGCAATACGAAGCGATTGGAGTCGTACGGCGCGAAATTTTTCGTTTGGTAGCCCGACTCAAACTACTTAATGTCACCACTATTATTACCACAGAACGCACCGAGGAATATGGCCCAGTTGCTTGTTTTGGAGTAGAAGAATTTGTTTCCGATAACGTAGTAATTGTCCGCAACGTCTTGGAGGGCGAACGTCGTCGTCGTACCATGGAAATTTTGAAATTGCGTGGTACAACACACATGAAAGGTGAATATCCTTTCACAATTACTAATGAAGGAGTCAATATTTTCCCACTTGGGGCAATGCGCTTAACTCAAAGGTCTTCCAATGTACGTGTATCTTCTGGGGTTAAAACCTTAGATGATATGTGTGGTGGTGGTTTCTTTAAAGATTCAATTATTTTAGCGACAGGAGCTACAGGAACAGGTAAAACATTATTAGTCAGCAAATTTCTGCAAAATGGCTGCAAAAACGGCGAACGGGCAATATTATTTGCCTACGAAGAGTCACGCGCTCAACTCTCGCGTAACGCCTCATCTTGGGGAATCGAGTTTGAGGATTTAGAACGTCAAGGATTGCTGAAAATAATTTGTACCTATCCCGAATCAACTGGTTTAGAAGATCATCTACAAATTATTAAGTCAGAAATTGCTGATTTTAAACCTGCTCGGATTGCCATTGATTCACTCTCAGCCTTGGCTAGGGGTGTAAGTAATAATGCATTCCGACAATTTGTTATTGGTGTCACGGGGTACGCCAAACAAGAAGAAATAACAGGTTTTTTTACTAATACAACCGATCAATTTATGGGTTCGCATTCGATTACCGACTCCCATATTTCCACAATTACTGACACGATTTTGATGTTGCAGTATGTAGAAATTCGTGGAGAAATGGCACGGGCAATCAATGTATTTAAAATGCGCGGCTCTTGGCATGATAAGGGTATTCGTGAATACAGTATCACGGCAGATGGGCCAGAAATTAAAGATTCTTTCCGCAATTATGAAAGAATTGTCAGCGGAGCGCCTAGTCGCGTTAGTATCGATGAAAAAGCTGAACTGTCTCGAATAGTCAAGAGTTTTCAAGACAAAGACAGTAATGATGCTTCTAGTTAGCCTCGTGTTATATTCTGTGTGAAAAAACGGTATGAAGCCGCCTTATTGTTGTGTGAGGAATGCGGTGAAAGGACAGATAATACTCTATAGTTTCTTACCTGGTGTAACAGCAGCAGTGTTAACCACTCAACCGAGTTGGGCGCGACAGGTTGTTAACCCCAGTATTTCTATCTCGAACGAAGGTGAAAAATTAGTAGCAGACAATACAAAAAATCAACTTTCTGCTGCTGTAAATAGTCCTTTTGTAACTAATTTGCCAACAACGATCAAACCATCAGAACCAGCAGATTTCAAGACAATTAACATGCAGCGGTTTGGGACTGATGATGTTGGGAAAATTGCTACTAAAACAATTGGTGTACCAATAGGAGAAATTTCTTTTCAGGAGCGGGGAAATACTTTCAAGTTGACATCAGCCCAATACCAAACCCAGCCAGTAGATAGCAATCGGTTAGCCTCCGCGATCTTCGATGCCAACTTGCAGCCAGAAATTATGCAAGTAGCTCCTTTTGACTATGGCACTCAGCGTCTACACCAAACTACTGCCCAGATGAAAACGGGATCACAGAAAAACTCTGTCAAACCCACATCCTCCTCTCAAGTTAGGCAAAAATTGCGTGAAGTCATAGTTAGCAGAAGTTCAAATCTAGAAAAATTGCCAGTAGGGGTAAGTGATGCGAGTGATGCGATCGCTCCCCAGCAATTGCCTAATGCAACTACACAAGTACCATCAAAACAAAACCCTAACATCCAAGCTTCAGCTTTTTTACAAAATGTCGCTAGAGGTTCAGGCTCGGCAAAATTATTAGCGATCGAGAATTGCTCACAAGATACAGTTAGTTGTCCTCCACAAAATCTTACTCCGCAACTCGTATCGCAAGCAATTTCTCCGACAGCACCAACCATCAACAATCAACAACCAACAATCAACAACCAACAACAACTAACAACTCCACAAGTTCCCATAGTTTCACCAATTTCTAAACCAACAACACCTGCACCTAATTATCTCAATCCCGATAAAAGCAATCCCTTACTATTTCCTACCAAACCCGATCAAGTCAGACAAAAAGGAAACCAGCCCATTACCTTAGATCAAGCTGTAGATTTAGCACAGCGCAACAATACACAATTACAAATATCTTTATTGCAATTACAACGGGCTAAAGCCAGCTTGCGAGAAGCTCAAGCCGCTTTATTTCCCACCCTTGATTTGAGTACTAGTATTACCCGCAGCCAATCTGCTCAAAGTCAACTCACCTCAGAAATCCGAGCAGAGCAAGAACGAGGTTTACCACCAGAATTGCGTACTGAATCCAGTGATGAACCTGGTACATCATTTAATGGTCAAGCACAACTTATTTATAATATTTTTACTTCAGGCAGACGTTCAGCCAACATAGGCGCTGCTGAGGAACAGGTACGCCTTCAAGAATTCGATAGTATGCGTCAAGCTGAGGAAATTCGCCTCACTGTTGCCACAAATTACTACGATTTGCAAGAAGCAGATGAAAATGTACGCATTGCCCAATCTTCTGTGAGAAATGCTGAGGTGACTTTACGCGATGCTCAAGCTTTAGAAAGAGCGGGTGTAGGTACTCAATTTGATGTACTGAGAGCGCAGGTAACTTTAGCAAATGCTCAACAAGATTTGAGTGGAGCATTATCTCAGCAAAGAATCCGCCGCAGTCAGTTAGCAAGTACATTAAATGTACCAGATGCACTAACCGTCAGTGCCGCAGATCCTGTAAGATTGGCTGGTCTGTGGAATTTGCCGCTAGAAAATACGATTGTACTAGCCTATCAAAACCGCCCAGAACTACAACAGCAGTTAGCACAACGTAATATTAGCGAACAGCAACGACGTTTAGCACTTGCAGAACTCGGCCCGCAAATCAGCTTAGTTGCTAGTTATAACTTGTTAGATCAGTTTGATGATAGTGTTAGCGTGACCGATGGTTATTCCGTTGGCCTACAAGCTACCCTTAATTTATTTGATGGAGGAGCAGCTAGAGCTAGAGCTGACCAACAAAGAGCTAATATTAGGATTGCTGAAACTCAATTTAACGATACACGCAATCAAATCCGCTTCCAGGTAGAACAAGCCTATTCGGAATTGAGATCTAATTTAGACCAAGTACAAACTGCAAATATTGCTTTAGAACAAGCCAGAGAATCTTTACGTTTAGCGCGTTTGCGATTCCAAGCAGGTGTGGGTACTCAAACAGATGTCATCGCAGCTGAAAATGACCTCACAAGAGCAGAAGGTAATAGTGTGAGCGCTATTTTGTCTTACAATCGCGCTCTAGCCACTTTGCAAAGATCTGTAACTGCTAGAGGATTAGCTAGGATTGGTCAATAGTGAATGGATGGGAGCATCCCAATTTTTGAAAAATACCCGGCGATTATAAATCACGGCTACACAAACCAAGTCCGCGTAGGCGGACTTATTCTAGCCTGCGTAGGCAGGCTTTGTCTGTATAGCCCCAGACTTACAGTCTGAGGGGATTTTAAACATTTGGGATGCTCCCGAATGGATCGGGGAAAGGGGAAAACAAGTCAAAATTACTCTTAAGAAACACATTCCGTCACCGTAGATTGAGCAACAAGATTAAAGCCTAAAGAATGAGCTTTTTTCTGGAGATACTTCACCGTGCGCTCGCGATACTGTTGCTCATAGGCATCAATACCAGGGTCTGTATAGGCTCCTCCAGATGTCCAAAGACGATAAAAAAGACGTGCTAATTTATGTGCGGCAGCGGTAATTGCTTTGGGCGCACCCAAACGTGCCTGCATACGTCGATAGTATGCTCCCAAAGCAGAGTGACTCCGGCACAGAGTTTGTGCAGCCATACGGAAAGCATTGGCGGCCCGGTTAACAACAGGACGAGTTTTAGAACTTTTGACTTTACCACCAGTGATACGGCTGGCAGGGCACAAACCTAACCATGAGGTAAAGTGCTTT
>NZ_AJLJ01000077.1 GCF_000317245.1 Fischerella muscicola SAG 1427-1 = PCC 73103 | reverse complement strand
TCAACTTTTCATCCCGCCAATAAATTTATTTATTGGCTAATAGCTAAAGTCAGATTTATCTGACTATGAAAGTGTTTGAGTCCGTTTTAACGGACTTGTGCTATTAGCCTCAGAATTAATTCTGAGGCGGGATAAGGGGTTCGTGCAAGATATCAGTTGTATCAGTTGGGGATCGAGAATCGGGGATCGGGGAACAGGAAAAAAAGATTCTCCCTTGTCCCCCTTATCCCCGATCCCCGATCCCTTCCAATTAACTATTCAGAACTTTCTGTAAAGTCAATAATAATTCTTTGACAGTGTAAGGTTTTGCCAGAAAACCACCGATATTACTAGTTGATGCTTCTGCTAATTTACTGCTGGAGGCTAGTCCGCTTGTAGCGACAATTTTGACTGCGGGATTGATTTTTTGTAAAGTCCGAATAGCTGTGATTCCGTCTAGAGACGGTAGCATGATATCCATGAGAACAGCACTAATTCTGTCTCGATTCTGGGCATAGAGTGCGATCGCTTCGATACCATCAGTAGCAACAAGAGTTTTGTAGTTATGAGTTTCTAGTGATGCTGTGGTAATTTCTTGAATAGCAGGTTCATCATCTACGACCAAAATCAGTTCTCCTTTACCTGCTAGCGGTTCTAACTGTGGTGTTGACTCTATTTCTACTCCCTGTACTGCTGGCAAGTAAACTTTAAATTGAGTACCAAGCCCGATTTCACTATGGACATTGACAAAACCACCGTGGCTTTTAACAATACCAATAACTGTGGAAAGTCCTAAACCTGTGCCTTTGCCTAATTCTTTGGTAGTGAAAAATGGTTCAAAGATTCTCTCGATAATTTCCCTGGGAATACCCACACCAGTATCTGCCACAGTAATAACCGTATAGGGGCCGACTTTGGCTTCCAAGTTCATGCGAGCATAGTTTTCATCAATAAATAAATTTTCTGCCGAAATAGTCAAACTCCCACCATCTGGCATGGCATCACGGGCGTTGACACAAAGATTCATCAGCACTTGATGCAGTTGTGTGCTATCTCCGTAAACTGTCCACAAATCTGGTGCTACATCCATACACACTTCAATTGATTTGGGAAAAGTTTGTTTGACAATCTTGACAACTTCGCGGATTAAGTGCTTGACTTGCAGAGTCATGCGCTTGCCTTCTACACCCCGTGCAAAAGACAAAACTTGCTTGACTAAATCCGCACCACGTCTAGCACTATCTTCGAGTATTTCTAGCAAGTGTTGATGTTCAGAATAAATATCGGGGAATTTCAACGGCAATAGTTGAGATACAGCCAGAATCGGTGTGAGAATATTATTCAGATCGTGGGCAATACCGCTGGCTAAAGTACCGATACTTTCTAGACGTTGGGCGCGAAATAATTGGGTTTCTAGCTGTTTTTTATCAGTAATGTCGGTATCAACGGTGAGAATGGATTTTGGTGTACCGTCTTCTTGACAAACTACACTCCAACGACTAGAAACTAAAACTTTTTTACCACTTTTGGTAATTCTAGTTAATTCCCCTTGCCATTTACCTTGTTTAATAACTGCCAAAAGTGCTGTTTCTAATACTTCTGGGGGTTCGTCGTCGTATAAAAGTTCTACAACTGTTTTTCCGTAAGCTTCATGGGCTAGCCAGCCGTACAGATTTTCCGCGCCTTTGTTCCAAAAAATAACGCGATTATCTAAATCTCGCACAAAAATTGCATCTGTAGTGACATCTAACAATGCAGCTTGTTCACGGATTTTTTCTTCAGCTAGTTTGCGATCGCTAATGTCAATACTCGCACAAGTCACCCCTACTACTTCTTGTGCTTCATTTCGCAACGGTTCTATAGTCAAATCAAAATATCTGATTCCTTGAGCGGTATTTATGGATACTTCTTTTCTTGTTCCTATTCCTGTTGACAAAACACGTTGTTTAATATCAAAAAGTTGTTGTCCATCTGCAACGGCAATCAGATCTAAATCTTGTTTACCTAAAATTTCTTCATTAATAAAGCCTGGAGAAGTATTGTAAACCCAGGTATAACGTAATTCTTTATCTTGGTTAAAAACAACAATTGGAGAATTTTTGAGCGCGACTCGAAATCTTTCCTCGCTTTGGCGCAATGCTTCTTCAATTCTTTGTCTCTCAATAGCATAGCGCATACAGCGCACCAACAAATCACCGCTCACCTGTCCTTTGACCAAATAATCCTGCGCTCCCTGCTGCATCGCTCGCAGAGCCAAATTTTCATCATCCAAACCAGTCAACACAATAATCGGAATCGCTGGTGCTTGATGATGCAAAGTGATAAAAGTTTCTAAACCTTGACTATCTGGCAAAGAAAGGTCTAATAAAATGACATCAAAACTCTCTTGATTGAGCAACTTTAGCGTTTGCTCTAATCGCTCAACGGGTGTTAATTGAAACTGTGCAGTAGTAACATCCCACAAAAATTCTTGCAACAAACGAACGTCACCGGGATTGTCTTCTACCAACAAAATTTTGATCATGTTGTTGTGTCATTTGTCATTTGTCATTTGTCATTGGTCATTTGTCATTGGTCATTGGTCATTAGTACAGACGCGATTCATCGCGTCTGTACAATAGTCATTAGACCTCTTGCATAAGTCGAATTAACCCCCTCACTCCTCCTGAAACGGAGAAGTGAGGGGAGGGTTCCTATTATTTTTGCAAGAGGTCTATTAGTCATTTGTCATTTGTCATTAGTAGAGACGCGATTCATCGCGTCTGTACAATAGTCATTTGTCATTTGTCATTGGTGTTTATTCTCTCCCTTGTCCCCGTTCCCTGTTCCCCGTTCCCTGTTCCCTTGCTTCATTCCGATGGAAGCTTGACAATGGTAAACCAGAAATTTTCAATAGATTGTACAATTTTGACAAATTGATCGAAGTCAACGGGCTTGGTAATGTAACAGTTGGCGGATAAATTATATACCCTAAGAACATCTTCTTCTGCTTGAGAAGTTGTCAGTACTACTACGGGAATGCGCTTGAGTTTTTCATCTGCTTTGATTTCTGCTAGTACTTCTCTACCATCTTTTTTTGGTAAATTTAAATCTAGTAAAACAATATCTGGGTGGGGAACTTGAGTATATTTACCTTCTCGACGTAGAAAGGCGATCGCTTCTACACCATCTTCAACTACATTTAAGTTAACAGAGATTTTGCTGTCCTCTAAGGCAATTTTGGTCAACTCTACATCACCGGGATTGTCTTCTATTAACAAAATCTCAATAGGCATAACATCTATTAAAATACTCACGATGCCGTACCTATCCTATCTGGAATTGTAAAGTAAAAGGTAGTTCCTTGACCAAGTTGTGACTCAACCCAGATTTGTCCACCGTGACGTTCCACAATTTTTTTACAAATTGCTAAACCAATACCAGTACCGGGATACTTATCGCGAGTGTGCAAACGCTGAAAAATGATAAAGATGCGATCGCCATACTGAGGTTCAATCCCAATTCCATTATCGCGTATCCAGAAAAGCCATTCATTTTCTGTAGGAGACAAGGGAGAGTAGGGAGTAATGTAGAGACGCGATTCATCGCGTCTGGGAGTGTGGGGGGATAAGGGAGACAAGGGAGACAAGGGAGAAAAATTGCTTCCATGTCCTCCCTGTCCTCCTTGTCCTCCCACTCCCCCTTTTCTGTCTCTCTTCGTTACGCCAATATGAATTTGCGGGGGTTGTTCGCTACGAAATTTAATGGCATTACTAATTAAATTCTGGAATAATTGTGCCAGTTGGGTAGCGTCAGCGATGAGTTGGGGTAGAGGTTCGTCGTAGGTGATGACTGCGTGAGTTTCTGTAATTGCGACTTTGAGATTTGCGATCGCCTGTTGCAAAGCACTATGACAATCAACGACTCCAAATGGTTGTCCACGGGTACTTACACGGGAAAAGCTCAACAAATCATTAATTAAGATTTGCATCCGTTTCGCACCATCTACGGCGTAGGAAATAAATTCATCGGCTTTACTGTCAAGTTTACTTTTATACTTTCTATCCAGTAATTGTAAGTAACTTGTGACCATTCGTAATGGTTCTTGCAAGTCGTGGGAAGCAACATAAGCAAATTGTTCTAATTCAGCATTAGAACGAGCTAATTCTTCACGTTGCTGTATTTCTTTTTCCAATAATTGCGCTTTAGCTAAAGCTATACCAATCTGATTTGCTAGCTGTTGTAATAATTCAATTTCCCAATTACTCCACTTTTTCGGACGGATACATTGTTGAGCAATTAGTAAGCCCCAAAGTGTATCTCTAACAATAATTGGCACAAGTATGTGGGCTTTAACACCAATATTTTCTAGAAATTCCCGATGACAAGGATGGACACTTTCTGATTTGATATCGTAGATAATATTAATTCTGCCTTGGCGATAAGCTTCGTGATAATTTTCCTGAAAACACCTCTCAAAAAGCTTTTGCCCTAAAATCGAGCTACAACCAGTGATGACTGCTTCTTGCACCACTGTTCCAGAACCATCATTCCACAATCGATAGATAATAACTCGATCCGCGTGTAAAAGTTTTTGGATTTCTGTAACTGTGGTGCGGAGAATTTCTTCTGTTTGTAAGTGTTGGCGAATTTTCAGAGCAATTTCAGCTAAGAGTTGCGATCGCTGATTTTGCTGTTTTAATTCTTCTTCTGTGCGCTTGCGTTCCGAGATATCACTCAATACGCCTACCATCCGCAGCGCTCTACCATCGTCATCTCGAATCACTTTACCTCTGATTAAAAACCAGTTGTATCTACCATCCACCTGACGTAATCGCACTTCCATTTGATAAGGCTGATTGAGTTCGAGATGTTGGTAGAGTAACTCAGCAAATTGTTCTCGGTCATCAGGATACACTAATTGATAAAGAGATTCATAAAAGTGTTTTTTACCTGTCTGTGGTAAACCCAGAAACTCATAAAATCGCTTTGACCAAAAGCATTTATTCTGAACAATATCCCAATCCCAGATAGCATCATTTGTTGCCTCAATAACTAACTGTAATCTTTCTTCACTTTGGCGTAAGGCTTCTTCTGCTTGCTTGCGTTCAGTAATATCCAAAGTTACACCAATCATCCGCATTGGTGTACCATCAGTCTCATAGATGCCACGGCCCCGCGATAACATCCAATGAACGCTACGATCTGGCCAAATAATTCGATACTCTGATTCATAATCACTTTGCTGTTCTAAAGCTTGCTTCACAGAGTCGCGTACATAGTCACGATCTTGTGGGTGGACGCAGTCTAACAGCATTGTGTAGGAAAAATCTGTTTTGGGCAGTATACCAAAGTTGGCTTTACACTGATTAGATGTAAACAATTCGCCAGTTTTTAAATCCACCTGCCAAGAACCAAGCTTACCAGCTTGTAATGCTAGCTTCAGGCGTTGTTCATTTTCTCGTAGTGCTGCTTCTACACGTTGACAATCTTGTAATGGTGTAATTATTGATTTTCTTTGCAGTAGTAGCATGACTTGGTGAGCTAACTTTTGCAAAGCTGTGATTTGTTCGGAGTTAAGTTGTCGGGGTTGACGATCCATGACACACAGAGTGGCGATCGCATATCCTTCTGGTGTCAGTAGTGGTACGCCAGCATAAAATCTTACATCGTACGGCGCTGCTGCAATCGGATTTTCTGCCCATACTTGATCTGTGAAGCAATCAGGAACAATCAAAATATCTTTTTGCTGAATACAAACAGGACACATCCCCACATCCTGCGGGAGTTCAGTGACATCCCAACCAACTTTTGCTTGTATCCATTGTCGATTTTCGTCAATAAAATTGATGCAAGCGATCGGCGTACTACAGACAAGGGCTGCTAACTCAACAAGATTATCAAAAGCTGCTTTGGTTACACTATCGAGGATTTGGTAGTGGCGAAGGGCTGCTAATCTTGCCTTTTCCTGATTATTTGGTAGAGCTTTCATGAATATGGATGAAGCAATTTATCTTCCAGCTTCAAAATCGTAAAACCTAAAATAAATAAATATTTGGACTACTTAAATATTTGCAAATAAAATATAATATAGCATTTCTAAATCATTCGTTAGAGACAAGATCCCCGACTTCTTAGAGAAGTCGGGGATCTGGACTTTGCAATTTTCACAAATCATACAAGATTGCTATATAAATTTATTACTTTTTAAGTTAATGAATTATTTCTGTAATTTTGAATTTTCACAAGAGTTTTTTAATATTTTTGTTAAAAAGCTCAATATAAAAGAGAAGCGATCGCTCATTGTTTTACGAAGAACAAGTTAGAAAGCGCTTAACCTTGGATATCCCTGAATCACTGCACAAAGCAATCAAACGTCAAGCAGCAGTAGATGCAGGGATAACAATGGCTGATTTGCTGCGAGACTTGCTAGACCAGCACTATGAAAACAAAAAGTAAAAGCGTCTTTCTGTAAATACGGAAATATTATTATTATTTAATCTACCTTCAAGCGGCTGCTGTGAGTATGAGCTGTTCCAAGAGGCTGACACTCCTCTCCTGCATTATTACACAGTGAAACTTGCTCAAAACCTTTAAAGCTATTGTCTCCGGTCAAATTAATCACTTCCTCTATTCTGAAAACAAAAATTCCTTGTTGCTGAGTAATAGGGTTAAACTCTATAAACTTCTCGAAGACAGCTTTAAACTCGTTTTTACCGATTTTCTTCCATACTCCATGACCGGGGCGGCTACCTTCGAGGGAATATGAGCTTGACTCAATTAACGTTCCCCCTTCATTAAAAGTAGTGTAACCATAAAATATTGGCGGGTCTCCTATAGGATTTGGATCGACATCTACCCTTACACGCCAGGTTCCTATTATCTTTTTCTCGTCTGAATCATTCACCTGTAAGCTTTGACTGTTTGCCTTATTTTGAGCCAACCATACAGGTAAGAGAGTAAGTGCAACAATAGTTCCTAATACAGTAAGAATTTTTTTGTTGATCATAAAATGTATTGTTCAGTAGCGCCAACAAGTGCTTTCACTGAACTATAGTATCAAGTTACCTAAGTGAGTATTATTACATTGTATTGCATAAAAAACATAAAAATATTGAAAAACAGTTGGCACTTTATGAGGTTTTGAGTTGTAAATCAAGTTTTTTACTTATAAAGCTAGTTTAGGAAGCACAAACCAGGTTTTTACTTCCTAAACCTGTTGATAGCTTGTCTTTTCACGTTATATGGAAAAATTCTTTACAGCTACGGTGTAAAGCAATTTACTCTTTTTCTTTATAGAATAAAACAGCCCTAAACTTGAAATCCCCATAAATTCTGGAAGACAGAATTCACGGGGATTAGGGTTAGGGGGTTAGGGGTTATGCCTTTATTATACTCAACTAAATGACTTTTAGCTTTTGAGTTAAAACTTTTTGAACTTGTTTTTGGACTATTTCTACATTGGCATTGGCATCTATACGTACAATTCTGTGTGGATGGGTTTTAGCTAATTCGGCATATCCTTGTTGAATGCGACGATGAAAAGCGATCGCTTCTTGTTCAATGCGATCTAGAGTAATGGATGTGCCGCGTTTACGAGCTAATCCGACCTCAACATCAAGATCAAGCCATAGGGTAATATCACTTTCTAAGCCATTGGTAGCAATACTGTTGAGTTGATCAATTAAATTCATGTCTAAACCGCGACCATAACCTTGGTAAGCAATGGTAGAGTCGGTATAGCGATCGCACAATATAATTTTCCCAGCTGCGAGATTTGGTTTGAGTTCTTCTTCTACGTGTTGCGATCGGTCAGCAGCGTATAACAATAATTCTGTTCTATCAGCAATTGGCTGATCTAGTGATTTTTCTAGTAACAAGCGCCTGAGATGCAAGCCTAAAGAAGTTCCTCCCGGTTCACGAGTCACTAAAACAGAGATTCCCAGACTTTGCAACCACTCACTACAAAGTTTTATCTGAGTTGTTTTGCCGCAACCTTCCACCCCTTCAAATACAATCAATTTGCCATTCATCTTCTTCTTAGTGTCTTAGTGTTTCAAAAATTATTTTTTCACCACAAAGGCACAAAGACACCAAGAACAACTTATATTCAAGACTTTCCTAAGCTTGATAAGGGTTTCCAACTCTATCTACAAAGACATTGTAAGAAAATGGCAAACGGCCAGGATTGAGACGTGGTTCTGCTGGATATCCTACAGGTACTAAAACTGCGATCGCTAGACGCGATAAATCGGAATTTGAGACGCGATTTATCGCGTCTCAACAAAATTGATTTTTCAAATTGGTATTAGTGTGTTTGTTGTACTTCCAATGTTGGGTAATCTATGTATCCCTTTTCTCCACCACCATAAAATGTAGATGGGTCGGGTTGATTTAACGGTGCATTTAGTGCAAAACGTCGGGGTAAGTCAGGATTGGATATAAACAATCTGCCAAAGGCTACTAAATCAGTTTCTCCTTTTGCCAAGACAGCATTGCCTTTCTCTAAGGTATAATCACCATTGACCATGAGTGTACCTTGGTACTTTTGCCGGAGAAGGCTAGTAGGTACTACTGTCGCCCCGTGTCTGATATCTGCTTCTGTAGCTTCAAAGATATGCAGATATGCTAAATCAAACTGATTGAGTGCTTGGGCTGCATAACCAAAAGTTTCCACTGGGTTAGAGTCATGCATGTCATTAAATGTGCCACTAGGAGAAAGACGCACTCCTACTCGTTTGCTATCCCAGACACCAGTGATTGCTTGCGTTATTTCTAGCAGCAGTCTGACACGATTCTCTATAGAACCACCATATTTGTCTGTACGTTGATTAGTACCATCCCGGAGAAATTGGTCAATTAAATAACCATTCGCTGCGTGAATTTCCACACCATCAAATCCAGCAGCCAGAGCATTTGCTGCACCTTGGCGATACTGTTCTACGATCTCTGGAATTTCCCAAGTTTCCAAAGCACGAGGTGTAACAAAAGGTTTCATTCCCTCATAGGTCGATGCTTCTCCTTTTGCTGCGATCGCAGATGGTGCTAAAGGTAACGCTCTATCTGGTTGCAAATCAGGGTGAGAAATACGTCCGACGTGCCACAGTTGCAGGAATATTCTTCCGCCCTGCTCATGCACTGCATTTGTGACTAATTTCCAACCCGCTATCTGCTCAGATGAGTGAATACCTGGTGTATAAGGATACCCTTGTCCTTGGGGTGAAATCTGAGTTGCTTCACTAATAATTAGCCCCGCAGTTGCACGTTGAGCGTAATACTCTGCATTAAGTTCATGTGGTATGTTTCCCTCACCTGCACGATTACGTGTGAGGGGAGCCATAATAATACGGTTGGGCAATTCTAAATTACCCATTTGGTATGGGGTGAATAAATTGATATTTTCGTTCATGAAATTTTTTCCAAAATTCTAACTTGAATTTTTTAAGACGGTTGCACTGTTTGCGCTGATTGATTAAACAACAATGACCGAGATTTTTCTACGTCTAGTGTCTGATTTTTGAATGCTTCTGCTTTTTCGTAGGCGCGGATAGTCGCTGGACGTGCTTGAATTGTTTCAAACCAGCGTTTGAGGTGGGGAAAATCTTCTAGTTTTTGACCTTGGCGTTCATAGGGGACAATCCACGGATAGATGGCGATATCAGCAATTGAATAGTTATTACCAGCAACAAATTCGCGATCGCTCAGGCGTTTATTCAGCACAGCGTATAATCTTGCTGTTTCGTTCACATAACGATTGATGGCGTAGGGAATTTTTTCTGGTGCGTATTGACTAAAGTGGTGATTTTGACCCGCCATAGGCCCCAAACCTCCCATCTGCCAGAATAACCATTGCAGGACTTCAGTGCGATCGCGTATGTTATTTGGGATTAATTTTCCAGCTTTTTCTGCTAAATATAGCAAAATTGCTCCAGATTCAAACACTGAAATCGGCTCACCACCATCAGCAGGTTCGCGATCAATAATTGCAGGGATGCGATTATTGGGTGCAATCTTCAAAAATTCTGGTTTGAACTGATCGCCCGTACCTATGTTTACAGGAATAATTGTGTAAGGAAGTTCGGCTTCCTCCAAGAACATCGTAATTTTGTGACCGTTGGGTGTTGTCCAATAGTAAAGTTCAATCATATATGTCTCCTCCGATTTTGCTGTGCTTTCTTTGCCTCTGCAACTCTCTGCTCAGAGCGACCATTGATCATCACGGATGCACCCTCTCACCCTCTTGAGCTAAAGTTTGAGCAATTGCAAAGCCAATACCTGTCGTTGAACTGCTTACTAATGCAGATTTTCCATGTAATTTTAAGTCCATTGAGCTAACCTCCCATAACTCAAAAGGTAGGGAATAGGTGATTTATAATTGGCTATTGGTGATTGGAAAAAATTCACTACCATACCCCATTTCCTATTACCAACTACCTATTTTCCCCATTCCCTACAGTTCATTCCCCTTTCTCTAGTCAGATAGGGTGGGCAAAATCGCCTACCTTGCTGCAACCTTGATTACAGATACTGTGCTAAAGTTTTAGCTAGGGTTGTTTTTGGCACGGCGCCTACAACCGTATCGACTTGCCGACCGCCTTTAAATACCATGAGCGTGGGAATACTACGAATCCCATAATGACTGGCAACAGTGGGATTCTGATCTGTATTCAGCTTGACCACTTTTACCTGTCCCACGTATTCAGCAGCCACTTCATCTACCACGGGAGCCACCATGCGACAAGGACCACACCACGGCGCCCAAAAGTCCACTAATACGGGCGTATCACTTTCCAGGACTTCTTGTTTGAATGTGGCTTCTGTCACATTAGTAATGGATGACATTCTTGCCCTCCTATTTAATTCAATTATTCGATAAAATCGAATAAATAAAATATAGTCTAATTTATGCGATTGTGCAAGTATGAGATTGCTGTATCACCCAGAACAACAACATATATCATTGGCAGGAGTGTTATATGCTTTAGGCGATCCTGTGCGGTTGGAGGTTGTGCGGCAATTGGCGGTAAAAGGAGAGCAATGCTGTGCCGACTTTGATTTTGCGATCGCCAAGTCTACCATGTCCAACCATTTCAAAATTTTAAGAGAGTCTGGCGTGGTCTGGACTCGCAAAGAGGGAACACAACACATAAATTCACTCAGGCGAGAAGATTTAGAAGAATTGTTTCCGGGGTTGCTGGATGTAGTACTGCGAGCAACACAACCATTGAGCAGTCAAGAGTCCATGCTGAAGAGTCGCTAGGGAATGGGAAGTGTGGGGAGTAATGTAGAAACGCGTAGACGCTCGTAAGAGCGGCTTCTCGTAAGAGTATCATCGCGTCTGGGAGTGTGGGGAGAGAATGACAAATGACAAAATTAAATATCCAACCGCATTTCATTGCTTGGCACAAAACCCAGGCGATCATAAACTGGTTTGCCAGATGGTGAGGCGTGGAGAATCACTCGCGTACAAGCGATCGCTTTGAGGTAGTCAACAGCCATACTTGTTAGTTGCTTGGCAATACCTTGACCACGGTAAGCTGCGTCAACATACACACCCCAAATATAGCCATATCTGCGGTAATGCTCTGTCAAAATATGAGGATAAAGACCAGCGAAAAGCTGACAACTGACAGAACCAACCACCTTGCCATCAACTTCTGCCACAAAAGCTTTATAGTATAAATTTTGACGTGCTTGCTGGTTAAACTCAAGAACAATTTCCAGCCAGTCAGAACGGATCGATTCTGCTGCAACGTTATTATCTTGCCACAGCTGATAAAAGTGTTGAGCAATCAAATTATCTTCTTGTGTAGTAGCTTCCCGAAAATTGATTGTTGGTACTGCTGACATTATTTTAAAAACACACAGTTGCTTTCCGTCTTATTATTTCTTATTCTCAATTAAAGGTAAAATACCTCTCTAATCCTCAAATTTTTAAGTTTTAATTTTTAATTGATATGTGGAGTCCCTTACGACAGCCAGTATTTCGGGCTTTGTGGATCGCATCAGCAGTATCAACAATTGGTACTTGGATGCATGATGTGGCAGCAGCTTGGTTAATGACGACTCTGGCTCCCAACTCACCAATTTTAGTAGCACTGATGCAAGCGGTAGCAAGTCTGCCTTTTTTTTGCTGGCATTACCCGCGGGAGCGATCGCCGATGTCATTGATCGTCGCAAGTTGTTGTTATTGACACAAAGTGTGATGCTAGTCGTGGCGGTGCTATTGGGAGTATTGACTCTGGCACAAATCATTAATCCTTGGATACTCTTGGGATTGACTTTTGCCTTGAGTGTGGGTAGTTCAATCAATATGCCTGTCTGGCAAGCTATCACTCCAGAATTAGTGGCAAAAGAGGATCTACCGCAAGCTGTCACCCTCACAGGTATAGTAATTAACCTTTCCCGTTCCATCGGCCCGGCTTTGGCAGGGATCGTTATTGCTGCTGCGGGGACAGGGGTTGTATTCCTGCTGAATGCGCTTTCTTTCGTAGGCGTAATATTGGTAATTTATCGCTGGCGACGTACACCCCAAAATAGTGGCTTACCTGCGGAACGGTTTTTGGGAGCAATGCAAGCGGGAGTTCGTTATGTACGCTATGATCCTCCCTTACAAACAGTGTTAATTCGCACAGCCGCATACATATTCTTTGCCAGTGCCTTATTTGCTTTGTTGCCATTACTGGGAAGGCAAGAGTTAAAACTAGATGCATTAGGGTATGGGATTATACTTGGATTCTGGGGAATCGGTGGCTTGGCGGGAGCTTTTATTTTACCTAAGCTACGGCAGCGTTTTTCTATTGATCATTTAGTTGCTGGTTCATCTTGCTTGATGGGAGTGATGATGTTAGCACTAGCATACCTCCGCAATCTGCCTTTGATTTGTGGGGTGATGATGTTGGTGGGAATTTCTTCTCTCAGCGTCATGGTGAGTTTAAATGTGGCAGTGCAAACTGCTGTACCGACGTGGGTACGAGCGCGTGCTTTAGCTGTACAATTGTTGGTATTCCAAGGATGTTTGGCACTGGGTAGCTTGTTATGGGGTAGTGTCGCCCAACGTGCGAATATCTCAGTTGCCCTTGCCAGTGCTGCTGTTGGATTGATGGTATTTGTGATAGTAACTAGTCGCTATCGCCTACGTTGTGCCGAAACTTTAGATTTGGCATCATCACTGCACTGGGAGCAACCTACCCGCGCCTTTGAACCTTGTCCCAATGACGGCCCGGTTTTAATTACCCTAGAGTATTGCATTGATCCAACCAAAGCTGATGAATTCACCAAAGTTATGAAAGTACTGAAAAATATTCGGATGCGTGATGGTGCGATTCAATGGGGTCTATATCATGATTTATCTAACCCTGGTCGGTTTGTGGAAACAGCAATTGTAGAATCTTGGGCAGAACACAAGCGGCAATTTGCACGGGTGACACATGCAGATAAATTAATAGAAGAACAGGCACGAGCTTTTCACATCGGTGATGAACCGCCAAAGGTTTCCCAGATGATTTATGCTAACTACAGTGATCGCAGAGGTTTTCAGCAACCATGTTGAAACTGAGGTTCAAAAAAATAGTCAAGCTTCAAGAGGATGTTTGAAAAGTAGCCAGTTGGGTAATGTTAAAAGGTGGGGTAACAATATCTAGTTTACCGAACTCTTTATTTAGTCTGCCCATTTATACTCAGGTCAATTTTTTCTGTTGGCGTTGGTTCCAAGTTATCAAGCAGCACAGCTAAATGAATATATCAATAGTGATTTTTTGTCGTATCGCTTTAGACGTATATCTTACAGAAGGGATTTAGTAGGGATGTGGTAGGGTTGAAATCAGTAATAGCGTTAAATTTCCCTACCTTTTCCCTACTGTTCCTTTGCGTTGCTTGCAGGCGATGGAGTTCTTCTCGTGGCGTGTCGGTGTTGGAGTAAGCAGTGGTGGTATCCGTATTTCTCGCTTCGGAGGATATTAGTTAAAGAGGCAAAGTAGTTGACAGACTGCATTGCACTCACTTTTGAATCACATTTGTTTCTAATACTAGATGTACAGATCAACTTTAATAATTAGCTAACAACTAGAACAACAGCTAATAGTCTTAATTTACCCTGTCAAAAAAGAAGGTGTAAGGGTCTAGGAGAACCCCATCAATTGAGAGGGACACAATTAACCTAGTAGTACGTGCTAAAGGCTGATATCTTGAAATGTTTTTCATTCATAAATAATGGTGCAACTATCCTTTTTCTGGGCTAGATTCTTCCTCCTATACCCCCATAGGCGTAGCCTTCCCATAAGGTAGGGGCTTGGTCAGTGTTAAATATAAGAGCGAATAAGATGACAGCAACATCAAAAGAGATAATTCGGTCAAGTCAATGGCATTATCTGTCTATACAAGAAGTAACTAGGTATTTAGATACTAATTTAGAAACTGGTTTAACCTCTGCTGTTGCAGCAAAAAAACGTGAGCGTTTTGGTGCGAACGAACTCAAGAGCAAACCTGGAACAAGTCCATTGCTAAGATTTCTCTTGCAATTTAACCAACCACTGCTGTACATCTTGTTGATTGCGGGTGCAATTAAGGCGTTTCTGGGTCAGTGGGTAAATGCTGGGGTGATTTGGGGTGTAACCATGATTAACGCCATTATTGGTTTTGTGCAAGAATCTAAGGCTGAAAGTGCGATCGCCGCCTTAGCTGACTCAGTACAAACCAACGCAACCATTATTCGCGACGGTAAAAAGGTGCAAGTTCCTTCCACTGAGTTGGTACCGGGGGATATGGTACTACTTGCTTCTGGAGACAAAGTACCAGCTGATTTGCGTCTGGTGAAAGCACGGAATCTGCAAGTGAATGAATCAGCACTCACGGGCGAATCAATAGCAATTGAAAAAAACACGCAACCACTGAATCTAGATGTACCGTTAGCAGAACGCATCAATATGGCTTATGCTGGTAGCTTCGTAACGTTTGGCACAGGTAAGGGTATTGTTGTTGCGATTGGAGATGCTACAGAAACCGGGCGCATTTCCCAGCTAATGGAACAAGGAACCAGCCTGAAAACTCCATTAACCCGCAAATTCGACAAATTTAGCCGTACTTTGCTGTACATCATTTTAGGGATAGCAGCATTGATGTTTGCAGTTGGGCTGGGATACGGCTACTCTTGGACAGAAATGTTTGAAGCTGCGATCGCCTTTGCTGTTAGTGCCATTCCTGAAGG
This sequence comes from Fischerella muscicola SAG 1427-1 = PCC 73103, assembly GCF_000317245.1. Taxonomy (GTDB): domain Bacteria; phylum Cyanobacteriota; class Cyanobacteriia; order Cyanobacteriales; family Nostocaceae; genus Pelatocladus; species Pelatocladus muscicola_A. The sequence goes on along the minus strand of NZ_AJLJ01000077.1, from coordinate 39,309 downwards.
ATTACCAGCTGTAGTGACAGTTACGCTAGCAATAGGTGTTTCCCGCATGGCGCGGCGTCATGCCATTGTTCGCAAATTGCCAGCAGTGGAAACTCTGGGCAGTGCTACAGTTATCTGCTCTGACAAAACTGGTACGCTAACTGAAAACCAGATGACGGTACAAGCAATATATGCAGGAGATCAACATTATACTGTCATTAATGTGGGGTATGCTCCACAAGGAGAAATTTTACTCGATGAAAAACCAGTAAACTGGGATAATTCTTCTGCTCTTAAAGAATGTCTCACAGCCGGATTATTATGTAATGACTCGCATTTAGAAAAAAAGGACGGGCAATGGGTGCTTGTTGGCGATCCCACAGAGGGAGCATTGATAGCTGTTGCCAATAAAGTTGGATATACCCGCAGTGGCTTAGAAGAGGAAATGCCCAGATTGGATGTCATTCCATTTGAGTCTGAGTTTCAATACATGGCAACTTTGCATGAAACTTCGTCATCGACAAATGAACAAAAGCACAGAATCATCTACGTTAAAGGTTCGGTCGAGGCAATTCTCAAACGTTGTCAACTTCGGTTGGATGCTCAAGGAAACCTTGTGCCTGTGAATACAGAAACGGTGCATCAGGAAGTTGATGCAATGGCGAATCTCGGTTTACGGGTGCTAGCGTTTGCAAAGAAATCTGTGTCAGATGTAGAGACGTTGCATACAACATCTCTACAACATGCCGATATAGAAGATGATTTGATTTTCTTGGGATTGCAGGGGATGATCGATCCGCCTAGAACAGAAGCAATCAAAGCGGTACAAGCCTGTCAAGAAGCTGGTATTCAAGTCAAAATGATTACAGGCGACCATGCAATCACTGCACGAGCAATAGCTGAAAGTATGGGCTTCAACAAAAACGGCGAAGTTCTGGCTTTTACAGGAAGCGAACTTGCCCGAATGGGTAAATCAGAACTTACGACAGCGATAGAAGATGGGGTAGTGTTTGCTCGTGTTGCGCCAGAACAGAAACTCCGTATCGTTGAAGCATTACAGTCTAAAGGCGAAGTTGTCGCTATGACAGGGGATGGTGTCAACGATGCACCCGCCCTCAAACAGGCAGATATTGGTATTGCGATGGGGGGTGCAGGTACAGAGGTAGCAAAAGAAGCCTCTGACATGATTTTGACGGATGATAACTTCGCCTCCATAGAAGCAGCAGTTGAGGAAGGGCGGACTGTTTATCGAAACTTGCTCAAAGCGATCGCCTTCATTCTACCAGTCAACGGTGGCGAATCGATGACAATTTTAATTAGTGTATTGCTTGCCAGAGAATTACCAATTTTATCTTTACAAGTTCTGTGGTTGAATATGGTTAATTCCATCACCATGACTGTACCCTTAGCCTTTGAGCCGAAGTCTCTTAGGGTGATGCAACAACCACCGCGTAACCCCCGTGAACCGTTGCTTTCCAAAAGTTTACTCAAGCGCATCCTAGCAATTTCCATCTTTAACTGGATTTTGATTTTTGGCGTATTTGAATGGATACGACAAACCACAGGAAATGTCGCTCTAGCCCGGACAATGGCAATTCAGGCTTTAGTAGCAGGAAGAATTTTTTATCTTTTAAGTATTAGTCAATTAGGAAATGAGATTATTGCTAGACTTCGAGGAATTAGACATACAATTAGCGATGCCTCAGCAATTGGAATTGGAATTGCTTGTACGATAATTTTGCAGATAATTTTCAGTCAGTGGAGTGTGATGAATCTCTTATTTTCTACAGCACCACTGAACTTAAATCAATGGTTTATTTGCTTACTTGTCGGATTACCAATGATTCCAGTATCCCTGGTAGTCAACCGTTTTGACCCACTTGACTGAGTTATTTAAGTTCCACTTGATATCAAAAAATGATGTTCAGATGAATACTTGTAATTAGAACCGATCCAAAGACACGGATAGTTTTGAATTACAAGTATTTAGGTTATCTATCTGATGTGCATTTCTTAGTTCACAAAGCTTTTGTTATATTTGTTTTGCGGTGAGCGATTTTATCTGCAAACAGATTGAAAAAATGTTCTGTCTGTGTATCTTCTCCACCCCAAACAGGAATTTCTTTTCCTATTCTACCAAAGAAATCATAAATGATAAATTGGGCAATTTTTTTCTTTCTTCCTTTAGCTGAATAAATAATTTGACAAGGATAGGCAAGCATTCCCAGAGTAGGAATTAAGCCAACACAAAAAGCAATCCAAGGAATTTCATGCTCATTGATTGCCGCTTGCAATATTCTCCAAGATGTATATATTGTTCGATAAATTGGGCCTCCTATAATTAGCCATGTAATGAAAATAAATTCATCAATTAGCCCTAGTAAGTAAAGAAGTGGTACTAGCAAGTATTCAATAACTTTGACAAATATTTTTATACCAAGATGAACACCAAAATCATTTAAATAATCACTGGTGCTTTCTTGCTTTAATTGTTGCAATAGACTGTTAGCTTCTTCGTTCATTAATTGTTTTCTCTCTCGCCAAGATTCGATTCTGTTAGCTACATAATTTCTAGCGATGTTAGACCTATAGCGATGAGATGAAATAAATTTCCACAATTGATAGAGAAATTGTAAGTAAGGGATTTTGACAAGCTTATTGATAATAACAAGAGGGAATTCAATGAAAAGCTTATATATAAATTGACTTATAATTCCTAGTAATTCTCGTCCATACCAAATAAATGGGTGTTCAGCATACCATTGAGCTTGTTGTTCATTGATCGCTCCTTTTTTTAATTTATATTGAATACTGCGATCAATTCTCTTCATTAACTTCCATTTTTTTTGATGATATTCTAGTTGAAAAATATCTTCTAAAATATCATCGCATTTTTGGCTACTAAAATTTTTTTTTGCTAATTCTGCCCTATGACTGTTGATGTATCGATTTAGTTTATCCGTGTCTACATCATCGAATAATGCCCTTCTATATTTTATTGATTTAGGCAAATAAAATGAAAAAAGTGCTAAGGGATTTAACCCAAACAAAGCTGGTACGCCAGATTCTAAATCTATCCAAACAAAAACATACTTTCCTAGAGTGTCGTTTGCTAATAAAAAATTATTTAAAGCTGTAGGTGTTCCTTTGCCAGCTTGCCAAACTAGTCCATCAAGCCCTGCTGCAATTAATTTTTTCTGTAATGGCAGCATAATACCAGAAACTAAGGCAGGCAATTCGCCTATTCGCTCATGACTACAAGGCTGACGTAAGGCAACGTGTCTCCCAGAAATAAATTCTATATCCATTTGATAGGCTTTAAAATCTTGATTCCAAGAAGTGGCGATCGCTTCTGCAACTTTTAAATGATCATCAAACCAAAACTGGACTAACTCTCTGAGAATTTTACGACGAAAAAAAGCACATTTGATCGCATCCTCATTCCAAACATAAGGATTCGGAGAACCAAAGAAAAAATAATGAATTATGCTAGCAATTTTGTCTGTATAAAATATTTTTCTTGCTATTAAACCTTCCTGACTAGTTATTAAAAATACCTGTCCTGACCTACCAGCCCCTAGTAATTTGCCAGGAAAATTATGCTGTAATGCCATTTATTTTACTTTTTATTTTGTTCATAACATAAGACGCTACGCGAAAAATTTTGATATCATCAATTAGAACCACCTGCCCAAGGTGGCGGGCCTTGAGGCGGACGAATATCAATTACAGAACCATCTGCACGAGTAATCGAAAAGGCATCTAACTCACCACCTCTGCCCAACTCACCCCTAACAGTAACTTGCTCACCAGACTTGAGATTAATTTCACGCCACCAACGCGATCCTGCATCAACAACTAATTGCCCTGTGCCATCATCAATAATGAAATCATTACCTACAATTTGCGTAACTTTACCAGATACAGTAGTGCCGTTGCTACGTTGTTGTAAATCATTAATTCTGGTTTGAGCCTGTGCCAAGGTAGGCAAGGTTCCAATTGTAATTGCAGAAATTGCTGCCAGGGTTAAGCCGAACATTACTCGTTTATTCATCGGTAATCACCTTTTAACTCTGCTTATTTCATTGTTGAAATAAAAGGTGAACAGAAAGTGACGCTAATCATGCAGATGAATTTTCAACAGCAATTCAATTCAATTGAAGACTGAAATTTTCATTTTCTAGCGTCGCTTATACAAGCCAAATAGAGGAGCAAGAATTGCTCCGAAGACGAAACCTCCTGCGTGTGCCCAGTAAGCAATCCCCCCACCTTCCATACCAATATTGGAGCGAGCCTGTAAACTAGCAATACTATAAAATGCTTGCTGGACAAACCAAAACCCAAGAAAGAAAAATGCAGGAATTCGTACCGTGGTTAAGAAAAAACCCAAGGGAATTAAAGTGAGAATTTGGGCTTTTGGGAAACGAAGAATGTATGCACCTAAAACTCCGGCTATAGCACCACTCGCACCCAAGGAAGGAATTGCTGAGTTCTGTGAAAAGAACCACTGAGACAGGGCTGCTAAAACACCGCATGTTAGATAAAAAATTAGATATTTTACATGACCCAAGCGGTCTTCAATGTTGTTGCCAAAAACCCACAGAAACAGCATATTCCCTGCTAGGTGTAAAAAACCCCCATGTAAGAACTGGGATGTAATCAAGGTCATCCACTCTGGTATTACCTGATTATCTAAGCTACTGGGGCAGGTACTTGAAAGTTGGCATGGTACTAACGCCGCAGTATAAAAAAATTCTTGCAATTGTTGCGGTGTCAGGCTCAGTTGATAAAGAAAAACAAGGATATTGGCAATAATTAGCCCATAAGTCACATACGGGGTAATTGTTGTTGGGTTGTTATCTCGCAAAGGAACCACGATTGTTTTTCCTAATAATCGCTACTTGAGAATACTTAGAAGTTGTAGCCGACACCTACTAACAACCCTACATCCGTTTTGTCAATAAAACTGACATTTACCCCACCCGTTGCTGTAATCTGGGGAGATAAAGGCACATCTACACCGCCAGAAATTAATGCTCCTACTGTGCTATCTCTACCTGTAGAAATTGCCACACCACCACCAATATAAGGTGCGACATTTACTTGAGTGATTTCCAAATTTTCTTGAGGAAAATCTACGGTTAGTGGAACGAGAAAGACTGTGTTATCTCCAACTAAAGCAGCAGGACGTGCAGATAAATTTTGTGCGAGTCCGATTTTGCTAATCACAGCAAAAGAACCTTCACCTAAGCGTGTATCACCAGTCAAACCAATGTTACCGCCAACACCGATATAGCTAGAACCAGAACGAGTGGCTCTACCAGGCTGAATAGTTTGAGCTACTTTCTCAGATTGAGTTGCTGAGGGAATTTGTGTGGTTTGAGATTGTGTTAATTCTGTAGTCAAGGCAGATGCAGAAGTAAGAGCAGTACCAGGAGTTTCACTTACTTGTCCTAACTGATTGGCTGTTAGATTGGTAACAGAACTGGCTTGATTAGCAGAAGTAGAATTTATATTTTCTGCACTAGCTGGCAGAGTGCTACCAATAACAGCCACACTAGCAAGAGTTAATAAAGTAGAAGTGCGCTTGAAAAAAGTAAGATTCATGATATTCTTTCCTTTTCATTCTTTTATCTCTAGTATTGACAACAAAAGTGAATAGAAAGTGACAAATATGAAAAGACTGCTTCCCATATAAGTAGATATTTTAGTTCACAATAATTTTTGATTGAAAAATATAATTTAGATACAAAATAATTACCAATTCTAATATTTTTAGTCTTTCTTATGTTAGATTTTAGGACTAAAAGTTTTCTACCTTTGGTTAGAAAAATCCTTGAATTATCAAAAAAGATTATAATTGGTCATGAACTTTGTTCATTTTGACTATGGGGTGCTTTAACGAACTGTAGTAATCTTCATGATTGTATGGCTAAACTTTCCAACGAGTTAGAACGCTTTTTTTTTGAAACAAAACAACCTTCTCAAGTTAAGTTGGCAGATATTTTACTACTGGCAAAGGAACGAATATTTGGGTTTTTACTTGTAATTCTATCTTTGCCTTCAGCTTTACCAATACCAGCACCTGGTTATTCTGTCCCTTTCGGTATCCTAATTTTTTTACTAGCGATACAACTTATTGCAGGTTCCAAAACTCCGTGGTTACCACAGCGGATGGTAAATCATCCAATTAAACTAGAAACAGTCCAAGGATTTTTGAAAAAAGGAATTCCGGGGTTGCGAAGAATTGAGGCGATCGCTCGTCCGCGTCTCGTCTATATATGCGTTACTTTACCAGGTAGAGTTGTCATAGGTAGTGCGATCGCCTTAATGGCAATTTCGATGATGATTCCCATTCCTGGAACTAACACCCTACCTGCAATAGGAATTTTCGTTACTAGTTTTGGTTTGCTGGAAGATGATGGTGCTATTAGTCTGGGTGGTTTAATCCTTTGTCTAATGGGAGGTATTCTAACTACTTCGATTCTAATTGGAGTAATTTGGGGTGGTTCTAGCCTACTTGATTACATCAAGATTTGGTTAAGTCGTTAAGAAGAAACTATTTGGTGGTCATGTTTGAGGTGGGGTTTCAATTCCCACTTGAAACATCATCCACTGGAAATATAATTGTAAATGTTTAAAGTGCTTATATTTGTAAAATTGCTCTAGCTAGCATGAGATAAATAAAAACTCCCAAAACGTCTACAACAGAAGTAATAAACGGGGCTGACATCAAGGCTGGATCTAAACTGATCGCACCAAATAAAAAAGGTAAGCCAGAACCCGACACAGCCGCTAAGATAGTGATAGTTAACAGGCTTGTCCCTACAGTAATTGCGATTGGCAAACTTCCTTCAAGAAAGTAAGCCCAGAAAATCACTGCTATCCCTAACATCACTCCCAATAGCGCCCCTGTGATTGTTTCTCGCGTCACCACTTGCAAAGCTTTTTTGATGCCAACTTCCCTAAGATTCAGACCTCGAATCACCACCGTTGAAGACTGCGCTCCAACATTTCCGCCTGCGTCAATCAATAAGGGAATAAAGGCAGCTAAGGCAACAACTTGTTCTAAAACATTCTCCTGAGCGCTGATGACAGCAGTAGTGCCAGTATTGGCAATTAACAGGACAAATAGCCAGACAACCCGTTTACGAGCTGCTGTCAATACGTTCGTCTGGAAATAGTTATCGCCTCCAGCTTCCACCCCGCCCAGTTTGTAAATATCTTCTGTGGTTTCTTGCTCTAAGACATCCAGCACATCATCCACAGTCACAATACCAACTAGACGCTGTTCTGTATCCACTACAGGCACAGCTACTAAGTCGTAGCGTTGGATAATTTGTGCTACTTCTTCTTGATCTGTGTCTGTGTGGACGAACACCACATCACGGGTCATAATTTCACCCAGTCTTTGTTCTGGTTGGGCGATCACTAAATCCCTAAAGGAAAGAGTTCCCGTGAGGCAGCGTTTTCTATCAGTCACGTAAAGATAGTAGATAATTTCAGTGGCACTAGCTAAAACGCGAACCCGCTTGATCGCTTGGCTAACTGTTAAATTTTCCTTTACAGAAAGATATTCTGTGGTCATGATCCGCCCAGCCGTGCCCTCTTTGTAGCCTAGAATTAAGGCAGTGGCTTCACGTTCAGCGGGGCTGAGTTGTTGCAATAGCCGCTGAACAACAACAGCGGGTAACTCGTCCAATAGTCGCACTCGATCATCGGGCGACATCTTATCTACAATGTTAAGAACTTCTTGCTGCCTCAACTCTGCAATCAAGGACTGCTGGACACTGGAGTCGAGATATTCATAGACTTCAATAGCCTCCTGTTTGGAGAGTAAGCGAAAAGCTAGAGCCTGCATAGCTTTTGGCAAACCCTCGATCACTTGGGCAATATCCACAGGTTGTACAGGTACTAATAGGGCTTTCGCTCCCTGGAAGTTTTCTTGTTGTAGCAGTGTTTCGAGTTGCGATCGCACTAACTCCACAAGTTCTTGCCGAGACATACTCAACTGCCATGAAGAGGAAGGTGGATTCTCAGTCAAAAGACACCTCCTTAATCAAGGTTTACAGCGACATAACATTAAGTTTAGTAGCGGAACACAGCAGCTAACGGTGTATTATCTGGTAATGCTTCCGGCTCAACTGCATAAACTGTTCCACCGTTTAATAAAGTATGAATAGCAGCAAAATCCATTAAATCCTCGTCACCAATTTCTTTGTGTTGATGCAATTCAACTTGATTCTCATCTGGAGTAAAATATCCCCATTGCTGGACACCAACCGCAACAAACAAAGTATCAACTAGCTTATAGAAAGCCATAGGAACAATTTCTTTAATGTTGTTACTTGTTTGCCCTGTACCTGCTAATTCTTGATAGCGTTCAGCTGCTGCCTGTTGAGCTTGCTCAAAGTAAGGCTGGACAATTTTCCAAGCTAACGAATGTAACTCTTCTGCTTTTAACTCATCTGGATTACCTGTAACTCCTTCATCAATCAAATGGGGATAGGTATTTGCTTCTTTATAAATTGAAAACAGATATTCAACCCCAGCCAACACTAAAGGCGCTTGCTGATTCTTGAGCAATTCTTGCAGTCCTTCATTCACCTGACGAAAGTATCGTAGGATATTATCTTTTTCCTCGTCATTACCAGCACCATGACCATGAAATATTGCAGCGCGATCGCCACCACCACCTCCTTGTGGTGTACCAGTATGGAACTGTAACTGTTTATCAGCAGTATCATATTTCAGCGCCTCGGCAAGACTTTGAGGCACGTTTTCTAATTCAATCTCGTTCACACTGTAGCGTGTACCTTGAAACAATCTCACTTGATTTTGACTGAGAGCTAGAATATGAAATTGTCCATCACCTGTCAGTAGAGATAACAATGGCTTCAGGTGGAAGCGGTCATTAACAACTACTAATTCTGCAAAATTAAGTGGTAAACAGTAATAGCTAAATATATTTTTAGATATAAAAATGGCCAGTCCATCGCTTTGGTGCTGCCAAAATTCATATTTATCAATTTCTTGTGCTGGTTGAAGCAAATCTTTTGCATCTTGAGCGCGAAGACCACTTTTGATCAGTTGTTCCTCTGCTTCTCGCATCAAATTTTTAAATCTAATGGGATTTTGTTGCGTTTCTGCCCCCAACTTAATAGTAGGCATATAAAGTGAGACACAATATCCATCTGGTTTTTCTACTAGAGTTTTTAGTTCATTAATAGACAATAATTTCATGTCTTTTCCTCCTGAATCAAAATACCCAATATTTTCTTTGTAATTCATAGTTAAAAATGTTAGTTTGCCATATAAAAAACCTGAGCCTACGAATGTTAATAGACTTTTTTTAAAGTATGGATATGAGGAAACATATCAGCTATTGGCCAAAAGCTTAGTTAGTAATTCATCTTTTTGATTTGCAGCTTAGTTAAATATTTGATATCGGTTGCCATTAAAGAGTGTAAATAGGACAGATGGGGAGATGAAAAAGTCAAAACTTAAAAAATTTTTTTGAATTTTGACTTTCCCCCATTGTCCTATTAGCCACAACACGTATGGGTTATAAAACCCATTACACACAACAATCAGAGGTCAAAAGGAGTGTACACTCCTTTTCTGGCCATCTTCAGTATTGCTAAAAAATGTGAACAGAAAGTGACAGCACCAACTAATGCGGCTATTTGAGTGGCAAAATTATTTGAAAAGTTGATCCCTTCTCGACTAGACTTTTGACACTAATATGACCACCGTGTGCAGAGACGATTTGTTGGACAATCGATAACCCTAAGCCATATCCGCCAGTTTGGCGCGTTCGCTTTTTATCCACCCGATAAAACCGCTCAAAAATATGCGGTAAATCAGCTTCAGGAATACCGATACCATTGTCTATAACTTCAATCACAGCCCAATTTGATTGGGTGAACAGTCGCAGCTGAACTTGACCTCCAGCAGGAGTATATTTACAGGCATTACTAAGCAAATTAACTACCGCTTGACACAGCAAGTCGGCATCACCCAGCACAATTACACTGGCAGTTGGTAAAGTGTAAGTTAGATTGAGATGTTGTGCAGCCTCTTGTGTTGCATATTCATCTGCTATCTGTAAAAGCTCACTCTTCAAGTCAACTTCTTGCAAAGATTCAGGTGATAACCGACCTGCATGACGCGCCAGAAACAGTAGATTATTCACTAGAGTATTCATAGACTTGGCAACATCGAAAATCTTCCCGAAGCGTTGACGCTGCGCCTCAATATCGTTAGATTTAGACAGTAAGCCATATTGGGCATTACTAGTAATAGCTGACAGAGGCGATCGCAATTCATGGGAAGCATCAGATGTGAAGCGTTGTAGCTGGTTGTAGCTGTCACGAATAGGTTGCATTGCTATTCCCCCCAAACACCAACCAGCCAAACCGATAACCCCTAAAGTTACTGGCACTGTCAAAAGCAAAACTAGCCGTAACTGAGCCAGATTATTTTGGACGGATGTCAGTGGCGTTGCAACTTGAAGATAACCGATTAATAAACTATCCTGGTAGACGGGCAGCGTTAACTGACGGAGCCAAGTAACAGTGGGCGCTGCCTTTGAGGAGTAAAACGTAGTCTTGAGAGTGTAAAAACCAAGGATTGCTTTAACCTGTGCTTCTGGATATGTACCGACAAATTGCACTAGTTGACCTTTAGTATCGTACCAACGCGCATATACTAATTCAGTACCCTGTGGTGGTACGTTACTGCCTATAAGTGGCACATTTTCTAGGTCTAGCTGTTTGTTACGCAGATCGTACTTTGCATTCACCGCCATGACTCTGGATTTTTTGTGAAGTAAGCGATCGAGATCCTCTAGCTCATCTAAGACTGCTTGGTAGTAAATTACTCCCGCAAAAACGACCAAAATGCTCCCCATTGTTAGAGTAAACCACAGAGCTAAATTGCTGCGACTACGATGAAACATCAGGCTTTGGTGAGAACGAAGGACACGGAGGCACACAGATACAAGGCAGGATAAGGTCTACTACGTAGGGTAGAAAAGCCAAACCTACCAGTATATCTTCCGTCAGTGAGATTCTAAGGGAGGGCGAGTATGAAAATGTAGATACGCGAGATATCGTGTCTGTGTTCAGGATTAATTTCAAATGGTATTACCCAAATTTTCATCCACCTACTCGTTGCCGTATGTCCTTGTCCCAATTGTTGCAAAAACTGCACTCTTCCAAGCTAGAATATTTGCTGCCTCTGCCGGTGCTTCTAATTGCTTTTGGACTTGGTGGTGAATCGTTAACAAACCTACTATTAAGTCGTTCCTACATTACACCAGACAAACTGCAAGCTGATACGCACACAGCCAAGGTACAGTTTGCAACCAATGTGCTAGTAACCAAAGTTGAAATAGAAAAAGAGCAGGAGTTTACCGAAGTTGAACTTCACACAGCAAACTCTGTACTCAAAAAGTTAATATTCAAGGTTCCAGCCACAGAACTAAGTAAGGTAAAAGCCATGATTGCTCAAGAACTGGGAGTGTCTGGTGAAGTAGAAACTCTGCAAGCTGATACACAAATGCAGGTGCAATCTGCGGTTAAAGTGCTAGGAATCCTAGCTGAAATAGAAAAAAAGCGAGGGTTTACAAAAATTGAGGTCAATACTGCCAACTGGGTACTTAAAAAGTTAGAATTTGAGTTTCCAGTCACAGAATTAAACTCTGTAAAAGCCATGATTACTCAAGAACTGGGATTGTCTGGTGAAGATGTCAGTATGTTTGTAAGCTATAGGGTAATAAATTAGTCAATTACGTTATGTTTGATTTTCTAGAGCTTTTAGACTATAACCCATACCGTAGACAGTTTTAATCCAATCTGCTGCATCAACTAACTGCAAACGATGCCGCAATTTGCGTACTAGTACAGTCAATGCATTGCTTTCCGGTTCCGTACCCCACTCCCACAATGCTTCTTCAATTTGCTCGCGGGTTAAGACTTGATTGCGGTGACGCATTAAGTACTCTAGCAATTGAGCTTCCCGTGGTGAGAGTTCTACACTTACTTGATTGCGTTCAACAGTTAAGTTACTTAGGTGTAGTTGTAAATCTGCAACACGGAGAATATCTCCTACCCACTGGGGGGAACGCCTCCCTAAAGCACGTACCCGTGCTAAGAGTTCCACCAAGTCAGCAGGTTTGACAAGATAGTCATCTGCTCCCGCATCTAAACCCGTGACTTTATCTGGTGTAGTATCCTTGGCAGTGAGCATCAACACTGGTGCAGTTTTGCCAAGAAGTCGATACTGACGACAAAGACTTAGCCCGCTGATTGTGGGTAACATCCAGTCCAAAATTAACAAGTCATACTCTTTTTTGGACAAAAGCCATTGTGCGGTTTCTCCATCTTCAACGCCATCCACAATATATCCAGCTTCCGACAGTACACCTTGTAATGGCTCTAATTGTTCGGGATCGTCTTCTACCAGTAGTATCCGCATACAACTTTAGGCAAATCAACGCAACTAGAATTGCCAGCCTCCTTGTTTATGATAGAAAAACCAAACTTACCTCCCGTCTTCCACCAGGAATATTCTGATATAGATTGTGGATGTCATTGTAGGTACATGGCTTTCACGCAGCGCCGATATCTTGGGTGAAAAGACTGGTTTAGGGCGTAGTTGGGTTGGTGCGATCCTGTTGGCGGGTGCTACTTCCTTACCGGAGTTGACAACAGGTATCAGTGCTGTAGCTGTGTTCAACGCACCGGATCTGGCAGCAGGCATATCTGATGTTTGCGTTGCTTTCACTCTTCATTGTAGTGTTGGGGGTGTGGCTGGCATCATTGGGCGATCGCATTGCAGAAGTGACAGGGTTGGGAGAAAGTTTCATTGGAGCGCTAGAGCGCTACTGTGGTTATGGAAGAAATCATCCCTCTTAGGCAGACCAAGCTTCCCGGAAGTCAGCGTACAGCGTTAGTCCACCGTCAACAAACAGCGTTTGTCCAGTGATGTATGCTGCTTCATCAGATGCTAAAAAAGCTACTGCTGCTGCCATTTCTTCTGAAGTTCCCGCACGACCCATCGGGATGTGACTTTCTACAATAGCCTTCTTTTGTGGGTCATTAACCCAGGCTTCATTGATGGGCGTAATAGTTGCTCCCGGTGCGATCGCGTTCACACGAATACCTCGGTTAGCATATTCCAACGCCAGAGTTTTGGTCATATTTTCCATCCCGCCTTTGCTAATGGAGTAGCTGACATACATCGGTCGGGGAATAATTTCATGAACGCTGGAAATATTAATGATGATTCCCGGTCGGTTTTGGGAGAGGAAATGTTTTATTGTTTCACGAGCGCATAGGTAAGCACCCCGCAAATTCACCTCTATCACTCGGTCAAAGTCTTCGGTCTTGACTTCGTGGGATGGGCATTCGATTTGAATTCCGGCATTATTGACCAGAATATCGAGACTGCCCAATTCGTCAACCACAGTGTTGACCATTTCAACAATGTCTTCTTCTTTGGAGACATCACCCTGTATCAGTAGAGACTTAACACCGCAATTTTCGATATCTCCACAAGCTTTTTGCATTGCCATTTTCTCAGTATTTTCCGCATCTTTAGAACTTTTGCGGTAATTAATGGCAATATTGCAGCCTTCTTGAGCAAGACGAATGGCGATCGCTTGCCCAATACCCGAACTTGCACCTGTAATCAGAGCATTTTTCCCTTTCAATCCTTTCATTGCATTTTCTCTCTATGAGCAATAACAAGCCAACTTAGGACTTACGCAAAACTAAGCATTGTAGGGGCGATTCATCAATTGTCCTATCTGAAAATAAGGTTTTCGGCTATTGTTTGCGTAAGTTATACAACAATTTCTGTGAGTTTTCTACTGAATAGTTGGTGGCAGAATTACTCGGTCAATTATATGGATGACACCATTGCTTGCTTGAATATCCGGCTGTATGACGCGGGCATCGTTGACTCTAACTTGGTTAGTAGCTTGGTCAACTTGAATATTTACTGGGTTATTATCAAGAGTCTTCACCTGTTTTGACTGAAGTTGATTGGCAGTGAGATTGCCTGGAACAACGTGATAAGTCAAAACCTGTCTGAGAAGTTCGCGGTTTTCTGGTTGTAAGAGTCGCTGTCGAGTCGCTTCTGGAAGTGCGGCAAAGGCTTGGTCTGAGGGAGCAAATAAGGTGTAAGGGCCAGTATCATCTAACTTGTCCTCTAAATTCGCTTCATCAATCAAATTTGCAAGCGTTTTCAATGAAGGATTAGCTTCTACAACATTCTTGATGTCTTCATTCACCGTTCCGTCAGGGGTTGCAGGAGGTGTCGTCGGAGTAGTCGGAACAGGCTCAGGCGTTACCACATCAGTAGCAGGTGGTGGAGTAGCAGGAGGGACTTGAGCAGTATCGTTTGGCGCACAGGCTGCAATAATTGGTAGTAGCAAAATACCTGTAGCAAAGCTCGCAAATTTTTTAACACTTGCAGTACTATTTTGAGTCTTCATATTCTTCACTCTGATAAGAAACATCAAACCGTTTAATTGCATTTTTCAAGTTAAACAAGAAATGTGAATGGAATGTGATGGTAATTTAAGTTAATCTCAGCCGAAAGTTTTATCCTGATGATGGCACTAATACCGTTAGTCCGCCTGGGATACATTTAATTTCAATAGGAGTATGTCCATTAATATCACCATCTAAAGCTACTTTTTTTGGAGGTTCAGTTCTCACACGCACATTTCTAGCGCGTAGGTGATGAATATCATCTCGATTAGTAGCAGTACCAGTAAAACCCGATCTCAGCAGATGATAGCCAGCAAAGAGAGCATTTTGGTGGTTAACAGGAGCAACGATAGTGACATCCAATAAACCATCGTCTACAATTACTCCCGCAGGCCCATGTGCCAAAATCGAAGTCGGTGCAGCTGAATTGGCAATAGTTAAAGCTGAGGTTGATAAATTAATTGTTTGATCTTCTGTTTCTACGTAAACTTTAAAAGAATCTAAATGCCTAAGTAATTTTATCCCTGTGCCAATAAACGCGAACATTCCAAAAAGCTTTTTAGCTTTTTTGTCAGTTTGTTTGATAGTTTCGGCTTCAAAACCGATCGCACTCAAGACAATCATTGGTTTATCATTGCATAAAGCAATATCCACTTTTCGGGGTACACCAGTTAAAATTGTTTGACAGGCTTCCTTGATTTCAGTGGAAATGCCCAAAGCCTTAGCAAAGGCATTGACAGTACCTCTGGGAATTATTCCCAAAGGTATTTCTGTGTTAATTACTGCTTCAGACGCACCAGATACCGTACCATCACCCCCAGATACGAGAATCATTTGGGCATCACGGGCGATCGCTTCACAAGCTAACTCATAAGGGCTAACTTTATGGGTAGGACGAATATCTAAATTGAGTTGAGGCTCCAAAATTTCTCGGATTGTCGTTAAATCCGCTACAGGGTCGCCCTTTCCCGCAGATGGATTAAAGATCAAACAGGCTGAACAAGTCATAATTTATGCCCTTTTATTGAGTAATGCGGAGAATTTTGTCCTGCTGTGACGGACAACTCCCTCGTCCATCACAATTACTGGTTGTGATGTACAACTCGCCGTCTGGCCCCATAATTGCCTCTCGAAGTCGTCCGTATTTGCCTTGTAAGTACACCTCATGACGCTGGACTTGCTGGGGTGATTGTGGGTTGAAGGCGACACGCTGCAAATGTTCAGAACGCAGGGTAGGAATGATTAAACTACCCTTCCACTCAGGAATAGAATCTCCAGTATAAATTGCTGCACCACCTGGAGGTAAAGCTTGCCGCCAAACAATCGAAGGAGTCACAAGCCCTTTGCCTGATTCACAACGGTAGATGTTAGGCCAGCCAAGGTTGTCACCTGCTTTTGCTACACTGACTTTATCGTGACCACTTCTGCCTAACTCGCCACTGGGGCCGTGATCTGTTACCCATAGTGTTGATGCATCGCGCCAATCAAATCCTTGAGTATTGCGAATACCAGTGATATACACAGGATTTTTCGCAAAAGGATTATCTTGCGGCACTTGTCCATCTGGTGTTACACGCAGAATTTTACCAGCAAGGCTTTTAACATCTTGAGAACTTTGTGGTTCTCTCGCATCGCCAGTACCTATGTAGAGCATTCCATCAGGGCCGAAGCGGATGCGACCACCGTTGTGAAATTGTGCTACGGGAATATTGTCAAGAATGATTCTATCTGGTAAAGCACTCAGTCCATTCTCGGAAAGTCGCCATCGTTCGACACGATTCACCTGCGACCCATTTCTATCAGCAGTGTAGTAAACGTAGAAAAATCGATTTTCGCCAAAGTTAGGATGAGTGGCAATGCCAAGTAAACCACCTTCACCGCTATCTGTAACATTAATAGTAGCTACAGGTTTTTGAACAAGTTTACCACCCCGCACGAGGCGAATTTGTCCACGTCGCTCAGTAACTAACATATCTTGATTTGGCAGAAAAGCAATTCCCCAAGGAACTTCAAGACCTGTTACCACTTCTTCGACCCGCACGTTTACCCGTCCTTGCGAACCAAAGCCATCTTTCACTAGAGTACACGCTTGATTATTAGTAGAAGTTTGTTGGCTGACTTGTTCAGTTTTTTGTGTTTCTTGATTGTTAGCGTTTACGGACTCAGATGTTGGCAAGGTGCAAGAAGAAAGTCCCACTAAAACCATGCCAAAAAGTAATTTTCCTGCAAGAACTCTTGTCAGGTTCATAATAATTTTCTCTCCAAAAAACTTCTGCTTGCATAATTTTTAAAATAGCTAAATAATCAATATTTCCTACTTAGTGCAAATCATATATATAGTTATATCGTTTGTCTATTACTGAATTTTATCACTTCTATCTACAGACCTGTTTTAAAAATAGGGCATTGAGGAATGGCTCTCTAGCGTCTCTGCGTCAGCCCTAATCATAAGTCTTTAAGCGAACATGATATCAAACTTAAGACAGACGTAAGAACAATTAAATTTAAGTGAAACTAAGTCGTTACTGGAGTCTTTATAATAACTAGCGAAGCACTTGAGTATGAACCTGCGATCGCTACTGCTCGTCGATAAAATCTTCAATCATGAGCTAGCTATCTCTTGATATAAAAAATTTACTAATTCAGAAAATGTACACAATTACGAATAATTCACGAGGAAAGACCAAATGCGTTACATTTTGATAATCACAATGTTAATTTGCATCTTCTTATCAGGTTGTGAGTACTTTATTCCTCATACCAGCGATGCACTTTCTCAAACAAAACAATTAGAAGAACTTCGCAAGCAAACTCAACAAATTGAACAACAAACAGACGCACTGGAACGATTGGCAAATTCGGCTCAAAAGCTTGCTAATCCTCAAAAATAATCGGAAGCATCCACTTTTGGAAGAAACACCGGGCGATTAGAAATCGCGGTTCATCTTGCACAGCGTGCCAATTCACCCCTTGGACTCTATCTTTTGTGACGTACCCGACGAGTCGTGCAAGCATACAGCGCGGGGCTTCTTTTTGAATAAGCTAAAGGTGGAACTTTTGCGATCGCGTGTTCCCCAAAATCAGCAGTTAAATACTCTTCGCCATCTTTTGATACTACTTTGAAACTAGCTGGCATTATTCCTGGCCCCGGCTGAAAACAGTCCATTTGCGGTTCATGACTCTGCAAAGCGAGAGTTTCTATCAAAAAGTTGCGTACAATATCCGATTTACCGCTAATCAAAAAAGCCAGCGCTGATAAGACAAAATCACGGACAAAACATTGGTCATAATTGAGTGCTTGTGACCCTGATTCTAAGGCTGCGATCGTTCCAATCGGACAACCATGATAATAAATAATTGATTTTTCCAGTAGTGTCCAAGCTTCTGCAATTGAATCATTTTTTTTATCATTAGTTAGGTAGTCTCCTTGAAATAATAGTTAACCTTACTTTATTCAGGGGGTGAGATCCCCGACTTTTTTAAAAAGTCGGGGATCTTGCAGCCCATCAAAATCAATGTGGTTGAATAGTAGTAAGCAATTAAATGCTTTACTGATAAACTTATGTTAGAAACCAAGTAGGAATATATGAAATTCTGCTCTGTGTATTTGTTTCTTCTGGAATTGGACGGTATTGCAACCAGGCAAACAAAGCAGCAGTACCAAGGAAAATAAAGGTGATAGTAGCTACTAATTGAAGCATGATACTATAACGCATAACAAAGCCTTATATTTTAAAATTTTTTCAATTGCAACAGATTTTATTCTTGAGTAAAACGTTAATTTGATGGACTTTGTACCCGAAAATTTGCCCACATGATAAAGCCATGAATTTGGCAGTCCAAATCTTGTAGCCACTCAACTAATTCATGATTGCTATTGTGTAACAAAGTATAGTCTTGGTCATCTTGGACTAAGGTTAAACCTGTTTGTGGATTCTCGATGCTCGTTTCAATATTGCGGTTAAAACGTTCATCTAATAATTTCAACAGCTGTGTTACTTTGGCTTGCGCTACTTCTAAACTTAATAAGGTGTAATCTTGCTGTTGAATGATTTGCTGAAGTTCGGCGATATTGCTAAATTTTCGCCGACCGAGAGTACCTTGAGTTGGTACTAAAAGTGCCGCCGCCCCATTTCTCAAGTCTTGCTGGTTTAACGCAAAATAATTCCAATCACCGTAAGCATACTGAATTAATTCGTCGTTGCCAGTGGGTAACACCAATCTGGAATGCCAGCCGTGGTCTGTGACATGAATTGTAACTGGCTCGGCAGGGTCAGCGGGGGGTACGATGGTTGCGGGAGACAACATCCAGACCAATAAAATAGAAGCAATTACTAGCGAAGCAAATTTGGCAATGCGGCATAAACGCATAGCTGACGCATGATAGAGTTAAACAAGGTTGTAGTGTTCCATGTGAATGTTGGTGACAGGTACTTCCAACTCGTGCAAGGCTTTCTCCACCTGATCCATCATTTTTGGTACGGCACAGATAAAGTAATTTCGAGTGGCAGGACGCTTAGGAATGTAGCGTTTTAGCAGTTCCTGATCAACATATCCACTTTCTCCTGACCAATCCTCCGGAGGTTCTCTCAGAACGTGGATCACTGTCAGATCTAATTTGTCTTTTAAGGCTTCAATTTCTTCTCGGTAAGTAATGTCTTCCCAAGTCTTATTCGCATAAATTAACAGTAGGGGGCGCTCATCTTTGCGTTCTGCTAAGGTAACAAGCATACTCATAATTGGTGTAATACCGATACCTCCAGCAATGAAGACAAATCCAGCAGTATTTTCATAGCGGTCTGTAGTGAAAACTCCATAAGGGCCATCTAGGAAAGCTTTAGTACCTGGTTTGACATCTTTGATTGTTTTGGTGAAGTCTCCTAAAGCCTTAATGCCAAATTCAATGCGATCGCAATGTTCTGCACTCGAAGCAAAAGAAAATGGATGTTCCCGCATTCTAAATGGCGAGATTTCCAGAGTCAGCCAAGCAAATTGACCTGGTTGGAAGTGAATTCCTTCGTGTCCTCTGGGACGCAAAACTAGATTCCAGACATTGCCCCGTTGGGGGATGGCTGCTTCTACCAAGTAAGGTTTTTTCTGCATAAAGTAGGGCTTGACCAAGCGAACGTAAATCAACAGCCACAACGCAGCTACTGCAATACCAGTCCAGATAACTGCTTTCCAAAACAGTCCCAGGTAATTGCCCACACCCAAAGCATGTCCTAAACCGAACCCAACGATAATAACTGCTAAGATGCCATGAGCTATACGCCAGGGTTCGTAGGGAATCTTCAGCTGTTTGCGCCAAATAGAAGTGACAATTATCGCAATTAGCGCCAAAGTAGCGATAACTGCTGCCCTTGCTCGCCACGGGGCTTGAATGAAATTCAATAGTTGCAGTGTCTCTGGGTTATCAATAAACACAATTATCGGGTGAGCAAGGATGAAGAAAAACGCAACTATCGAGGTGTAGCGGTGAAACTGGAGAATTAGATCAACACCATAAGAGGCTTCGATACGGTTGATCCGGGCAGTTAGGGCAAACTGCATTGCCATCATTGCTAAACCAATAAAACCCAAAGCAGCGGAAAATTCTAGCCAAAAACTACGTTCATCACTTGGTGTAGGCGGGTATAAAAGCAGTATCAATAAGGGTAGTAGGATAATTACAAGATATGCACCTATCCAAGATACCCCTATTACTACAGGATTTTTCATTAACAAACTTCTCATAGGCGCATACCTCCTAACCTTGCTGTTGCGATACCGCTTGCACTCGCCTGTTGATTTCTGACCAATTCACCACATTCCACCAATTATTGAGATACTCAGCACGGCGGTTCTGATATCTGAGGTAATATGCGTGTTCCCACACGTCGTTACCCATGATTGGATACAAACCCTCCATAATTGGGCTATCTTGATTTGCTGTATTCACTATCTGGAGTTGATTTTGGGCGTTACGCACTAACCAAACCCATCCACTACCAAACCTGTCTTCACCTTCTTGATTAAACTGTTTTCTAAAGGCATCAAAACTACCAAAGGTTTGATTTATTTGTTGGGCGATTTCTCCCGTTGGTTCTCTGCCACCATTGGAACTCATAATTTGCCAAAAAATTGTGTGGTTTAGATGACCGCCGCCATTGTTGCGTACCGTTTCCCGAATATCCTCTGGTAGGCTATTCAAGTCGCGTAGCATTGCTTCTACACTTCTGTTTTGCAGTTCAGGATACTTTTGCAATGCTTCGTTGAGGTTTTCCACGTATGTAGCATGGTGTCTGTCATGATGCAGTTTCATCGTTTCTGCATCAATAGCTTTTTCTAGTGCATTATAAGCGTAAGGTAATTCTGGTAGCTCTGCGGGGGAAGCACTCAGTTCTCTGTCAGGATATGCTACGGGGGGAAACTGGGTAGTAGAAAGAGTTTGCTCTGTTGCAGGTGTTACTGTGGGAGTTGGTGACTCTGCGATCGGTGTTCTTTGACAAGCAACTAGCACAGACACCAGAAAAATTCCTGTTACAAACAGAACAAATTGCTGTCGCAAAAATTTTATAATCATAGGTTTTTACCCTAAAATAAAAAGCTTATGCTTCTTTTTTATTCAATGATTCCAAATGGAATACTCGCTTTTTTATCAGGTAAGCGGTGCTATCAGCCTCAAGAGAATAGAGTTAATAATTGCCAATGCGATTGAGCCAAGCAAAGCACTCCAAAAACCGTACCTTAAGCGAAATCCAGGCACTATAGCAGCTGATAAACCAAAGATGATTGAATTGAGAACAAAGAAGAATACGCCTATGGTAAGGATAATGAATGGTAAGGTAAAAAAGGTTAAAATGGGAAGTAAAAGCGCATTCAATATTCCAAAAACTGCGGCGGTAATTAACGCTTTTCCAAAGCCGTCTATTTCTACTCCTATTGGTAGTCGAGAAATAATCAAAAAGCTGATAGCTGTTACTAACCAAGTAATTATCAACCCAACCATAAGAAAGACTCCTTATCGGTAATATTTCGAGTTCGGTCGAGCAAGTCGATATTTTCAGTATTTGCGATAAATGTGAATAGAAAGTGACTGCATTACACGCTGTTACCACAAATTTGCTAAAACTTGGCTTAACTAGCTAGCTACCTAGAATTCCTCATCCCTCTTTAGTGGTAGGTATGAAGGCAAGCTAACATAGAAATGTAGCGACAAATATAGCTATAGCCAGGTAAGTTAGGACGTAGATTCCAATATTCTCCAGTTGGTTATACCGATTTCAATGTCCTAATCAAAACGGCTACAGCTATATTTAAAGTTTTTTTTCAAATTTGAAATTCTTCTGATTGTCTCCTCTAACTTCCTCAATTTGACCAACTTCAAAAATTAAGGTGAAAGGTTGACCCATTTCTTTTTCTAAAAATTTTTCTAAAAAGATTACTTGTGTTGGTGTTACAGGTTCCTTTGTCCTAACATTCAAACGAACTTGTGGCGGATTAGTTAACCAATTCACACTACTATTTAGCAGTACCATACGTTGAAATGTAACAGTTCGATTCAGCAATGCTTGCCTAATACTAGTTTCAAGTCTAGCTTGTCTAATTAACCGATAAAAGCTTATGCTTAAGGGAATAAAAAGTATTGCTGTAAAAGCTAGTGTCCAGCCAAGGGCTTTTCTCGCACGTTTGAAGGAGGTGCAACCCGTTAGCAAAAACGTCAGCATACAGGAAAGAGTGATTCCCAGTAAATTAGTTAGATAAAGTATAGTTGCACCGGTACTAAGTTGCAAATTTACTTGTGATAAACCCAAGCCAATTACACAAACTGGTGGCATAAGTGCGACTGCGATCGCGGTTCCGGCTAAACTTTCAGAAATTTTGGGTTCCACTTTTGCATAACCACTAATTCCCCCAGCAGCTACGGCAATTCCTAAGTCTAGTAAAGTGGGTCGAGAACGGGCGATAATTTCACTACCAAATTCTGGAAGCGCCACGAAGTAACCAATAAACCAAGCTAAAGCAATTGCTAGAATAGTTCCAAATATAATCGCAGTTAAACCTTTACGAAATAGGACTACATTACCTTCTAAAGCTCCAAATGCTACTCCCCGAATTGGTAACATTAAAGGTGCAATAATCATTGCACCGATAATCACAGCGGCACTATTAGTAAGTAGTCCCAAGGTAGCGATGATACAAGAACCAAAAATTAGCACTATATAATTAATACTTATTGTTGATTCTTCTAATAGACCACTGCGTATTTCTTCTAATTGTAGTGGCGGAATTCGTTTGTTTTTGAAATTATTAAAACGATTGCGAATACCATTTATATTTCGCACAATACTATCCCTCGCACGCCAATAATTTTTGAGAAAGTCAAGGTAAACAGTATCCACCCTACCAAATTTATCTATTCAGAATCAAGAAATTATTTGAGATCATCTATCGCAAGGACAAATTGATTAGACCGTGACTTGAAATCAAAACGAGCGATCGCAATATTTGGATTTTCACATTAGTGTCAATCTGCTTTCAACTCATCCATTTCAAATAAACTAATAATCACTCCAGCAATGGGAACAGCAAGAAAAACTCCTAGTAATCCTGCGATTCTTGCACCTATTAATAGTGCAAAAAACATCACAACTGGATTAATATTCAACGAACCTTGCATAATGCGAGGCATAAGTAAATTCTCTTCTATTTGTTGAAGTAAAATACAACCTACTAATACTTTGAGACTGAGCCAAATTCCTTGAGGTAAAACAATCAAAGCTACAAGGCTAATTCCTAATGTGGCTCCGATACCTGGAATCAAATCAAAAACTCCGGCAATGATAGCTAAAATTAATGCATAAGGCACTTGCAAAATCAAAAATACAATAAAAGCAGAAACTCCAAAAAATACAGATAAAATTAGCCGTCCCCAGAAAAAGCCTAAAAAGTTTCGCTGAATTGCAACCGTTAATTCGTTACGCAGACGTTCGGGAAAAAATTTCAGAATGAAATACCAGAGACGTTCACCATCTAGTAACATGAAAAAAGCAACAACGGCAATCAAAATTAGATCAACTAAGCTGGCAAGTAATCTTTGAACTGTCTCGAAACCTAAACCAATTCCGGCTAAAGCTTGATTTCGTAATTCCTCTTCAACAGCGCTTAAATCCACTTGTAGATTCCACTGATCCAATAAAACTTCTAGTCGTTCTAATAAAGATATTATAAAGTTGACAAACTCTGGAGATTGACTGAGTAATTGCTGTCCCTGAGATAAAGCTGCAAAACCGATTGTGAATGTAAAAACACCAATAATTAAGAGACTTAATAAAAAGACTAAAATGACTGCTAAAGTGTGTGGTAAAAAACGCTCCACCCACTGCACAGGATAATTAAGTACAAATGCTAAAACTGCTGCCAAAGTAAAAATTACAATTACTGTGGAAAAATAAGCCAAAACTTGGACTATTCCCCATCCAAGGGCAAATAGTAGTAAGTAGTGAACTAACTTGCTAGTACTTATTTGTTCTAAAAAATTATTTACTCTTGGTTTGTTCATTGTTTTGTTTAATTAGTTTTGCTCGTCATAATTGACGCGATGGTTATTAATAAATGGTGGTAAACCGCGTAACCTAACAGTATAAATATCTGTTGGCATCTCAATTCCTGCTTGCATTAATGCTTCTTTTATCGCTTGTGCTACTTGAGAAGTCATTTCTAAAAATGGTAAACGACGAGAATTAACCCAAAATCGCACTTCAATATTTACTGTACTTGCCGCAAGTTCACGCACTAAACTAAAATATCCGGTTTAGAGTCTGGTTCAACTCCTTCAAATCCCAAAACTGCATCATTAATTATTTGTTTTGCTCTAGTAATATCTGATCCATAGTCAATACCAACCATAATTGAACTACAGCGATGAGTACAAGCAGTATTGTTAGTAATAATGGCGCTAAAAACTTCTTGATTCGGAATGTAAACTATACGCCCATCATAGGTTTTTAATGTTGTTGCTCGTAGTTGAATTTGAGTGACTGTACCTTCAAATTCCTGAATCACAATTTGATCGCCCAAACTAAAGGGACGAGATGCTAGCAAAATAATACCAGAGAAATAATTACTTAATATATCTCGCAAACTAAAACTAATTGCCACACTTGTTAATCCCAAAGTTCCTACCAAGGTGGCAAAATCAAACCCCAAAACTCCTAAAGCAACAACTGTACCAATTACCCTAAAGGAAATAGAGAACCTCCGGGTACATCAAGACCAGTATTCAAAACTGTACCAGCTTTAAAAGTGCGATCGCCAACGGTAATGTCTTGGTCTATAAGCACTTGCAGATTTGTAGTTGCTTTTCCTTTCAAACCCAAACTGCTTTGGCAATACTACCTAAATTAATTGGGCCATCCAGAATACCGACGACATCTGTAAATAGATACTCATTACCAAAGGTTTCTTGATAAAAAGCATCACGACCCAAATCTATTAATTCTTCGGTAACTTTAACTGCACCATGATCAGGAGAAAGTGCTTGGCGTCCTTTTTCGGTTTGCAGCCATCTGTCGGCTTTTTCAGACTCGACTACATAGCCTAAAACATCGTAGGAACTTACACTTGTGGGAGGAGATTTTGTCAATGGTGTATAGGTTTTGTCAATAGAAGGCGGTCTTCCTGGCAAATTCAGTTCTAACTGAAAACCTAAAAAGCCGACGACGATTAACAAAGAGATGAGGATGAGAATTGCGCGCGATCGCATAGTTTCCTCACTGTTGATTTTCTTTTCCAACAAACAGCTAACTGTGTCTAAGTTGTCGCTTTGATGTATTAAATTGAGATTGTCTGAGAAATCAAAATCTCAAGACATTTTTTGCCGCTTATAAGCTTAAAAATCCCAAATATGTTTTACCTTCTGTCTAAGGAAATAATTTGGTTTCAAGAATCGATAATATATTTATGGCGTTGCATAATAATGGGGGTAAACAATGAACCGCCTTAGACGCGAAGCGGCTTCCTAAAGGGTAGCCGCCAAGAACGCCAAGAATTATGTTTTTTGATTAACAGAGAAAATGAAATCATCCTGCAAATATGCAACGCCACTTTATTTATATGCCTCAAATGTGACTGAAAAGTGATGATGTATCGCTATAGCTAATTTATGAAAATGATTGCAGTTTTATCACAAAAATGAAATATGCTGTAAGTATTCAAACTAACTTGATTATGGCTTACAAAATTAAATTAGAAGATTTCTAAATATCTTTTACTGGTTATCTATGTTTCAACGAGTTTTGATTTGCACAGATTTTTCTGATGGTTTACATCGTTTAGCACATTTTGTTTCCAGTCTTGCACTTGCGGGGATGAAGCAAATAGTTTTTCTGCACGCTGTTCCATTGTGGGAAAAAGGCATTATTCCACGAGCTGATACTGAGAAAATAGAACAAGCTCAAACCCGATTGGCAAAAACTGTTGGTGAAAGTTCTACTGATGTAGAAGTAACAATAGAAGTTCAATCAGGAAAGCCTGTTGAGATCATCCTTAAGGTTGCTCAAAACTATCAGTCCCAATTGATAATACTGGGTTCTCAAAGTCGCAGCTTACTCACTGAAAAATTGGTGGGTAGTACAATGGCTGACTTGTCTCACAA
Organism: Fischerella muscicola SAG 1427-1 = PCC 73103; assembly: GCF_000317245.1. Lineage (GTDB taxonomy): Bacteria > Cyanobacteriota > Cyanobacteriia > Cyanobacteriales > Nostocaceae > Pelatocladus > Pelatocladus muscicola_A. The sequence goes on along the minus strand of NZ_AJLJ01000077.1, from coordinate 13,194 downwards.
AACAACGATTCCTCTTTTGGTACTGCGTCCTCAGTTAATCTCTACTTATACTTCTGAGGAATTAAAGCTCCGTTGTCAGCATTTTTTCCGCTCTTTGTTACTTCCCTACAACGGTACTCAAGCTGCGGATTATCTGGTGCAACAAGTAAAGCAATTGGCTCAACAAAAATCTGGTAGATACCTACAACAATGCAAGCTTTGCTGGGTATTAGAAAATACTGGTCGCCCTGAAGTACCAAAGAAAATCTTACCACAGCAGGCCCAACAAACCCTATCTCGGATTAAAGTTGATTTGGAGGGAGTAAATTTACAAGTGGAGACAGAAGTTCGGGAAGGACACTCTGTTACCGAGGTTTTAGAGACGGCTGCAATGGCTGATATTAGCGCGATCGCAGTCTCTTCAGGAACGATAGGTAAACTCCAAGAATGGTTGGTTTCCAGTTTTGCGGCTGAATTATTGCGTTATAGCTGGTATCCTGTACTATTTTTTCCAGCCCAACATGGATAATCCTGATTAAGTACAGCTTTGCGTACACAGAAAATCTAACCATAATGCCACTTATCTAAAATGTCTTTAAACAAAACTTCCTCTAACCAAGTTTTCGCAATCACTGTCAGTGGTATAGCCATTAATAACCCCAAGGCTCCAAACAAAGTAGCGAAAAGAATTTGAGATGTTAAAGTGACAGCAGGTAATAATGCTACCTGTTTTGCCATGACAGTAGGAGTCAACCAGTAACTTTCAATATTCTGAATAACGATATACAGAATTAAAACAGCTATTGCTTTCCAAGGTGCGTCTAGTAGGGCAACAGTTATAGGAAATACTGCACTTAAAGTAGGGCCAATATTCGGAATAAAATTGAGCAAACCCGCTAAGATAGCATGGGCTAATACTAGCGGTACTTGCAAAATCCATAAACTGATTCCACTTAAAGTGGCAATAAAGACCATTTCAATCAAAGCTCCCACTGTCCAACTTTCTAAACCAGTTGCACAGCGTGAGAGAATTTCGTCAACTCGTTGGCGGTAAAATGAGGGAAAAAATCTGACAAACAAATTGCGGTATGGCTGAGGATTTACCAACAGCATTAATGTTAAAACTAAAACTAATAAAAATTCCAAAGCAGCAGTAATAGAAGTAGATAATAAGTCAAGAGTTCTTGTAAAAAACTGCATTACTAATGGTTGGATTTGTTGAATAAAATTATTGATATCTGGTAAATCTGGGTATTCTCCTCCAAAACGATTTTCTAGATCATTTATCCACTCCTGCACTCGTGATATTCCTGTTGGTAGAAGTGCTAAAAGTTCTTGAAACTGTTCAGTAAAAGGAGGCACAATCAGCCAGGAAAACACGATCAAAAATGTTAACAAGATAAAAATAGTTAAAAAAATAGCCCAAGAACGAATAATACGTAATTTTTGCAGTTGTTGAACAAGCTGATTTAATGCTGTGGCTAATACTATCGCCGTAAATAAGAGCAAAATCAGTCGTCGGATTTGCCAAAGAATATATATGGAAGCGATCAAAACTAGGAAGCCAATCCATTGACCAAATTTCATCTTAGTTCGACTCCTACAAATGATAGAAGTTCATAGAGCGATCGCTCCAGAATACAGCTGCTCTCTTATGAAAAGAAGTGTAAGGGTGTGGGAGTGTGAGAGAAAGATATTTTCATCCACATGTGGTGGCGAATTCCCCATGACTGACTGCTTTAAATTTAAGCAACAAATGTGAATAAAAAGTGACAGTAATGGCTGTTCTTTCAATAAATCCACAACTGACGCAAAAACTCTCCTAAAACTCTTCTCTACCCTTTGGGAAGCCACTACGTGTCTACGTGTCCTTTGCGGTTCGTTTTTCCATGACCTAACCGAGTCGCACTGCTGTGCTTGTCACATTCTATTCACATTTATTTTCAATATTGGAAACGGCTAAATCTTTTGTATTCCTAATTTTTGGAGTGAAAAAAATGGCTTTAATTCAACGCAAATATGCTGTCGGGATATTCCCTAATCATCAAGCTGTGGAACAGGCCTTCAATCAACTTAGAGAAGCTGGCTTATCTTTGGATAAAGTTTCTGTAATTGCCAAAAATAATAATAGAGAACGCAAGGATCAACTTGGTAGTGCTGATATAAGCAACAGTATTGCTAGTAAAGCAGGTGAAGTTGCAACAGTAGGAGCGATCACTGGTGGTGCAGCAGGAAGTATATTGGGCTTATTAGAAGGTTTAGTTGCATTAACGATTCCTGGAGTTGGCCCAGTCGTAGTAGCAGGGGCTTTCCTAGCAAATACACTTTTAGGTAGCGGACTTGGTGCAGCAGGTGGTGGTCTTATCGGCGCACTAGTAGGTTGGGGAGTTCCTGGAGAACAAGCCAGGTTTTATAGTGAACAATTGTCTCAGGGAAATTACTTAGTAATAGTAAAAGGCACAGATTCCGAACTCCATCGCTTTCAATCTATTTTTGCAACCAACGGTATTCAAGATTGGAGGGTTTTTAATACACCGGACAACAAGTTGATTAAATAAAGCACGATCAACTCCTAAGTTAAGTAGCGATTTTGTTGTCTCAAACGTCATCATAAATATGTGAATAACTTGGAATTTTGTTCAAAACCCTATCTTATTGACGTTGAGTTTGTAAATTCTTTATTTAATAAACTTTTTTCAGTAAATCAGTTTTGTTTATGCTCAGAAAACCAGGGAAACTTAACAGTTTTTTTATCTTGAGGATGGTAATCACAGCAATTGATTGCTTCTTTTGTTAGAACAGTGGAAGGGTGTACCGCACATTTAAGATAGTAGTTTTTTGAGAAATAACGGCAGTTTTTACAGGGAATTTGATATAAACTACCAACCTTATGAACTTTCTGTAATAGCTTTAGCTTATGACAAACAACTACCCCAGCCATTACTAAAAAGATAATCGGAGCTAAAATCAGTGCAGGTTCAGGAGTTGTTGCACCGCCAAGATTTTCTCCACCCAGCTTTTCCCTATCTGGCTTTTCTACACTTAGGCTTGCTCTAGCCAGGTTTATATCCTTTTGGTTTGAAAGGTTAGAATTATTTTCTTCTGCTGCATATTGTCTCAAAATTTCACTAATATTCATATTATTTACCTCTCGCTCATAAGTACTTACGTGCTGTCATCTTGTTTACTCTAAGACGCTTATATTGGCAGGGTAAATTCAGAACTAATGCTGTTGAACTGTGTTTTTTACACAATTATATAAAGTTTCTATTTACATCCACTGTGGAAAACAAATGTGAATAGAAAGTGACAGTAATACAAATTAATACCTAGCCCTGGCGATGTTCGCCCTGCGCGGCTATACAAACAAAGTCTGCCTACGCAGACTAACCCAAAATTAAGGGTTTTAAACCCACGGAGGTGGGTTTTGTATGTGTAGCCGCGACTTCTAGTCGCCTGGTACTTGATGCAAGATATAAATTAACTTTTATTAATTTTTATCCTGTCAAAATTGCTTTGCAGTCACTTTTGAATCACATTTGTTCTCAATGCTAGAAATAGCTGAACTCTAATCCTGTGTAAGTCAAAACACAAACAGTTTTTTTTACTTGAGTTCTCTGTGTTGATGGAAGTTGAAACAAAAAAAAATTTAGTTTTTTGCTAACTGGAACAAATTAAAAATCAAAAATCCAGCTTTTGATTTCTCGCTATCAGGAATTTATTTTCCTTGATTTTAAGGAATTTTATTACTTAGAGGTACTTTATGGATTGGCAGGATTTTTGGCATTGGCTTTACGTTGCAGGTATGGCGATCGGTGCGACCTACTTTATACTGCTAGGTAGAAATCCTCGTGGTATTCCCAGATACGAGTATTTAGTTGCCGCTTTTATCCCGATTTGGTCAGGACTGGCTTATTTATCAATGGTTTTACCAGGTGCGGTTTTAGAGCAGGGAAAGATTCCGGTTGTGGGACAGGTCACTCATTTTGCTCGCTACATAGACTCGGTTGTTACCACGCCATTGTTGCTATTAGCCTTGTCCTGGACAGCAATGCATCGTCACCACAAAAAAGACTGGACGCTGATTACCTCGTTAATGGCTACTCAAGTCATTGTCGTTGTCTGTGGTTTAGTTGCCGATCTCTCTGTCGTACCTTGAGTAAGATACTTGTGGTACATCAACGGTGTCTTTGCCTTTTTAGTCGTTTTGGGGGGAATTTGGGGGCCGTTGCGTGCCAAGGCTAGCAGTCAAGATTCAGCTCTCAGTAATTTCTATAACAAAATTGCTACCTATTTCACAGTGCTGTGGATTTGCTATCCAATTGTGTGGATTTTCGGTCCTTCAGGTTTTAGAGTATTCGATCAAACGGTAGATACATTTCTGTTCTGTCTGATTCCCTTCTTCTCCAAAGTCGGATTTAGCTTCCTAGATTTACATGGCTTACGCAATCTCAGTAGTCCTGACACGCAGACTCGGGTCGATCAGAGTGTGGGTGGTGTGATGCACTTTTTGGGATTTGCACCTGCTGTGTCTAGACCAAGGCGATCGCAGTATCGCACTTAAGAAGAACGCGATATTTATCAGGAGGTAATGATGTCGGTTGATGTATTGATTATAGGAGCTGGGCCGACAGGCTTACTATTAGCTGCACAATTAGCTAGGTATGGCATTAAGCCGCGTCTAGTTGACAAAAACCCAGAACCCTCCAAAACGAGTAAAGCAATAGCAGTTTTTGCTCGTACCTTAGAAATCTTTGACCACTTGGGTATAGCTGAAGAAGCAATAAAACGCGGTCGCAAGCTAAATCAATTTAACTTTTATGCTGATCGCCAACGCATTGTCAACTTACGCTCAGATCAGCTCGATTCTTTCTTACCTTTAGTTCTGTGCTTACCACAGTCTCAGACAGAAGACATTCTGGGACGATTGGTCGAAAACCTCGGCGTCAAAATTGAGCGGTCTGTCACGTTTACTGGTCTTCAGCAAGATGCTGATAGTGTTACAGCCATACTCTGCCATCCTGATGGACAAGAGGAAAATTGTAGAGCGTCTTGGTTGATTGGTTGTGACGGCGCACGCAGTACTGTCCGTCAAGAAGTTGGTCTAGTGGATAAAGGCGCTAATATTCCAGGCTTGTTTATCTTAGCGGACGCGCAGACTAATTGGAGTCTATCACCCAACGAGGTTCACATATTTCTTAATTCTGACGGCGTGTTTGCAGTTTTTCCACTACCAGAGGAGAACTACTGGCGAATTATTGCCGACTTAACACCCGATATGTCGCTACCTGAAGGCCCAGATTTAAAACTGTTTGAACAACTCGCTCATGAGCGATCGCATCTCGAAACCCAATTGACTAACCCGTTGTGGACAAGCACCTTCCGTATTCGTCAGCGGATGGTTGGCAAGTGTCGAGCAGGTCGTGTATTTGTTGCAGGTGATGCTTTATCTTCCCACAGTCCAGTTGGTGGTCAGGGAATGAATACGGGTCTACAAGACGCCTATAATCTGGCTCGGAAGCTAGCTTTAGTTATCCAAAACCAGGCAACAACAGAGTTACTTGACTCATATCAGGCGGAACGTGAACCAATCTCGAAATCTTTACTAGCTAGTACAGGATTGGCTACACGAGCGATCACTGTACGCAACCCGATTTTCACGCAGATACGGAATTATGCTGCTAAATTTGCTACAAATTTTGAGAGCGTCCAACAACGCATCCGTAATACCGTGTCTGAACTGAATGTGAATTATCGGCATAGTCCCATTGTTGAAGAAGACCACCCATTTCTGATATCTTTGCATCCAAAGGAACCAAATCTAATAGATTGGTGGGATTTTCATGCTCAACCGCAAGCTGGAGATCGCACACCCGATGTTATAATTGAGACAGTAAATGAAAGAAAACGCTTATTTCAAGTGTTGTCTGATTTGAAACACAATCTTTTATTGTTTGGCGGTAATATAACACAAAAAGTCAATTGTGTCAAGTTGAGCCAGATAGCCGAAGAAGTTGAGGAAAAATGTCGCGATCGCATAGACGTACATATCGTGCTATTGAATTCCCAAATACCAGAAGAGTTAGAGTGGTTCAAATCAGTACTATCAGTACTACTTGACCCTCAAGGCAAGTGTCATCATCGCTACAGTGCCACAGGCGAGTGTCTTTATCTGATTCGTCCAGATGGGTATATCGGTTATCGTACCCAACCTGCTGATGTCTTCAAGCTTTGGACATATCTGCAAAAACTCAATCTCTTTCAATCAGTAGATGAAATGTATTCCCCATCTTTGAGCAAATGAGCAAGAAAAGCGATCGTACGTAAGGTGTGATTCTCTATTTCTTGGATTTATTTGATATGGAATTTTGAAGATTCAATTGCAGAAATTGTAACTATGGAATTTAAAATTAAGTGCTACAACCATCGGTGGATGTAAAGCATTCTGAAATCACTCAAGATAAAGCAAACCTTTAAACAGCTTCTTTTGCAATTCTCAAGTAATCATTGCCTTGCTTTTCACTTAAACTTTCAAAGGAGAAGTTATGAACAGAAAAATTCTTTTTCTGGCTTCATCATTTATTTAGGGGATTCTAATTTTGAATTTTTAATTGTTGTGACACATTTTTTTGCTTGCTTGTATTTCCAAGTGACAAACTTTATTGAGGTGTACTCAGATATAAAAAACTTTAAATAAATTTTCCGGAGTAAGCTATGCGAATTAGTGTTGGTTCACCAATTTTAACTATTAATCATGGCAGTACCTTTATGGTGACTGATTTAAATGGATATATTCATCATGATGGGCATCAAGGTATTTTTTGCGATGATACTCGTTATTTGAGTTACTATGCCTGCTATATTGACGGTTACCCTTGGACTCGTCTGAGTTCCACTACGACCACCTATTACACTGCACGGGTTTACCTGACCAACCCAGAATTTACCAGTAGAAACGGCAAAGTTTCTGAAGGTTCTGTATCACTTATTATTAGTAGAACAGTTGAAGAAGGAATCCATGAGGAACTGGATTTAACCAATTATGGTGCTGAACCAGTTAGCTTCAATTTGGAAATTGCCATGCGCTCAGATTTTGCTGATATTTTTGAAGTAGAAACGCGGCAATTTGTCCGACGAGGACGTATTGAAACTACATGGGATAGGGAGAAAAAAGAGTTACGTACCAGCTATACTAATGGTGATTTTTATCGCTGCTTAATTTATCAAATTCATAACTGTACATCCACGCCTCATTCTGCCAACGGTCGCATCACTTTTGAAGTCAAATTAGAACCAACAGAAAGCTGGCACGCTAGTTGCAATTACATCTTAGTTGACAACGGTCGTGTACGCTCTACAGTGGATTTCTCCTACAAAACAGCCGTCGATAGGAACATTATTAACACAGAAATTGAACGCCTACATTATCAGTGGGTTGATAGCGTTACCGAACTCAAGAGTACAAATGAGAATTTGAACTTACTCTATCGTCAGTCTGTGGAAGATATCGGTGCGCTGCGACTTTATGATTATGACCTTGCACCCGATGTCTGGATACCTGCGGCTGGTGTTCCTAAGTTTGTAACGGTTTTTGGTCGAGACAGTATAATAGTTAGCTTGCAAAATATGATCACTCATGCAGGCTTTGCCCTCGGAACTCTCAAAAAACTGGGTCAATTGCAAGCTACCGAGTTGGATGATTGGCGCGATGCTCAACCAGGCAAGATTTTACATGAAATTCGCACTGGAGAGTTGGCACGTTTAGGGCAAATTCCCCACACGCCTTACTATGGCACTGCTGATGCCACACCACTGTATTTAATTCTGTTACACGAAGCTTGGAAATGGCTGGGAGATACTTCGCTACTGCACGAACAGCGAGATGTGGCTTTGCGCTGCTTAGAGTGGATTGATAAATATGGTGATCTTGACGGTGATGGTTTTCAAGAGTACCAAATGCGCTGCAATTCGGGTTATGGAATAGAAAACCAAGGTTGGAAAGATTCTGGTGATGCCATTGTCTACCCACATGGCACTCAGGTGAAAGCACCCAAGGCTTTGTGTGAGTTGCAAGGTTATGTCTTTGATGCTTGGATGCGGATGGCAGAAGTATTTGATGTGTTAGGGGAAAAGGAATTTTCCGGTGATTTACGCAGCAAAGCTGCAAAATTGCGTCAGTCATTTGAAGAAAGCTTTTGGTGTGATGACATTGGTTTTTATGCTTTTACCCTCGACCCAGACAAAAAACCAGTCAAAACAGTATCTTCCAATCCCGGTCACTGTCTATGGAGTGGTATTATTAGCCCAGAACGTGCTGAACGTGTGATTAAGCGCTTATTTGCACCAGATTTGTGGACTGGCTGGGGCATTCGCACTTTATCTACACAAAATTCTGCATATAATCCGTTTTCTTATCATCGCGGCTCCGTCTGGCCCCACGATAACAGTATCATTGCCTTGGGACTGAAAAGATATGGTTTTTCTCAAGAAGTAGCTGATGTTGCTTTAGGAATTTTCGAGGCTGGTAGCCTTTTTAGCAATTACCGTCTACCGGAGCTTTACGCAGGTGTTGAAAAAGAGCCTGGAACCTTTCCCGTACAGTACATAGAGGCAAACGTACCTCAAGCATGGGCAGCAGCATGTGTATTTCAAATTTTACAAGCAATTCTCGGTTTGCAGGCGGATGCCCCGAATAATCGCCTGCACGTAGATCCCTATTTACCCGAATGGTTGCCAGAATTGACACTGCGACGTGTGGAAGTTGGTAAGGCGGTGGTTGATCTGCGGTTCTGGCGGGATGGAGAAAGTACAAAATGGGATGCTGCGGTTCAAGAAGGTGATGTTGAAGTTAAGCAGCAAACTTGGCAGCCTTGGAGTGTAGAAGAATCTGTGAAAGTTTAAAACCAAGCGATAGTCACGAGGTCGAGATATGCAACGAGAATGGATAAACTGGTCTGGAAGCATCCGATTTACACCAAAAAGCATTAAAACGCCGGAAAATGAAGAGATGCTTGTAGATCTTGTGGGCCAAGCAGTAGCCTCCCAACGCAACGGGCGCGTGGTCGGTTCGAGTCACTCCTGCTCCCAAATCTTTGAGGTACAGAATTGATGGATAGAAACTTTGCTAACCAAACTCCCTCAAGCTTGATTATTTTCGGGAAGGAGCTTGTGTTTAATTGCCCAAGCCCAACAAGACTTTAAAACCGATAAGCGATCGCGGACTGTAATCGGTTTTTGTCGTTCAAGGAGAAATTTTTTAAATTTTTCGGTATGTACTTCGTTGATTTCGTAGGCTGGTTTGTTGTTGAAAACTTCTTTGAGATGGTCTGTGATAATTTTGTATTTGGTCAGTGTTTGAGCATCCAACTTACTGCGTCATCTAGTAATTATCTAGGATTATCCTGATTTGCCGTATTTCAAGCTATGATTATTGACAATATAAGCACCCAAATTTATCTGTTAAAAATCATTGAAATGGTTGCTGTATATGGGTTTAAGGTAAATGGAGAATAGGAGACTCGAACCCCTGACCTCTGCGGTGCGATCGCAGCGCTCTACCAGCTGAGCTAATTCCCCAGATTGGTTGTTTAACAACCAACAATTTCTTATGTTAACACTCACCTGCGGTTGGTTGGCACTGTTTTTGTGAATACAGTTCCTGGATGCGTTCTAGTTCTAAATCAGTGAGATAGTCTACAGTCCAATTTGCTAGACGCTGAAGCATATGGAAGGGGTAAGTATTCGCTATACCCACAACTTGCATACCAGCACGTTTTGCTGCTTGGATACCAGCTGGGGTATCTTCAATTGCTAAACACTCGCTTGGTTGTAGATTCAAAGTTGGATATGCTTGGTTGAGGCGTTCTACTGCTAACAAGTAACCATCGGGTTCTGGTTTACTTGTGGTGATGTCATCTCCAGCGACAATTACAGGAAAGTATTCAGTGAGTTTTGCACGTTCTAAAACGAGTTCGATCTCTTGACGAATAGCACCACTGACTAAAGCTAAGTTTAAGTTGCGCGATCGCACTTGAAAGATCAAGTCATCTAAACCCGGATACAAAGGCAATTTTTCAAGTTTTTCTATTTCCTGTGCATATAACTGTGCCTTTTTGGTCAACAGTTGAGTTAAGTATTGTTCACTCATAACTCTACCGCGACGAGTTAGTAAATCCTGAAAACAGGCGCGATCGCTTCGACCGAGAGAAGCTTGGCGTTCATCTCGACGTTGAGGTTGGAGATTTTCTTGAATCAGAATCTCATCAATTAGTTGGAGGTGGATGGACTCATCATCAATGATGACGCCATTAAAATCAAACAGAACTGCCTTTAAAGTCATGCTGTTGTATCAAAAGCTGGAGATGGAAAACCCTGTAAATCCTTATTATCCAGTATGCTATCTGGTGAGGTTGGAGTGTACTGTCGCCTTTGTGTTTGCACAGTTTCTTCTGTTGTGGAAATTGGTTTGCTACCACTAGTTACCTGATTTGTCCACCACACATCCTGAGTTTGTACTGCTGCAAATCCTGCTGCACACATCCACGCATCCACACTACCATTTGCATACTCACGAATATAAGGTTCTTCAAATACATCATTGAGCCATTCTGTTTGACGTAGGGTCTTCTGGTTTCCATCTAAGATTACCACTTGTCCACCAACGCGTAATAAGCGAAATGCTTCACGCAGAATCGCCTCAGAAATTGCTGGTGGCGTTTCATGAAACAACAAACTCGCTGTCACTAAGTCAAAAGTGTTACTTGATAATTTCGTATTTTCCGCATTTCCATGTCGCCAATGTATATGCAAATTAGCACTTTCGGCTTTATGAGTAGCCCTGACTAACATGTAAGGGGATAAATCCAAACCAATAACTTCGGCGTCAGGAAAAGCCTGCTTGAGCATTAATGTTGTCGAACCTGTACCGCAGCCTAAGTCTATTATCCGTTGCGGTACAACTTTGATCGCATCAATCAAAGCCTGACGTATCCAAGTTTCGTTCGGTGGTAAAACGTATTGAGTAACAGCATCGTAGCTAACCGCAGCACCAGAGTTGAGATATCCGCCTTCTATGCCGTGAAAATTTTGGTTACTATAGTAAGTAGGGATTGTCACATCAGCACGTCGAAAGCGATCGCTTTCTTTATCCCAATCCACACTCTTGGCGTAACGCTGTAACTCTTCTTCATTGATGAAAAGGCGTACTACAGGTGATAAAAAGCGCTCCCAGATTGTGTTATTACGAACCGCCATAGGATTTTTGAGATTTGATCAGCTTTTGAAGTTGTATCCATAACACTCATTTTATTTACAAATTTTAATATATTTTTGTCAAAGCAGGTTTTTTATCAAGAAATCAGATTGACATTTAGATTCTTTTGTACTACAAGTGTATTATAAACGTAATACCTACCAAAGGTAGCGATTTTTGATTTCAAAAGTTATGATGAGTTATTTTTGTTACTTATTATCTTTTGTCCACAACTACCAAATAAATATTAGCGATTAATTGTGCAAAAATATGCCTTACGAAGAGTTAGAAATCTCCACAGCATCCCCAGTTTTATCTTGGGCAAATCACCCCTTGGGTTCAGAAGAAACCAAGATGGCAAAAAATGTGGCTTCACTACCATTTGTATTTAAACACGTGGCATTAATGCCAGATGTTCACTTAGGTAAAGGAGCCTTGGTTGGTTCTGTGATTGCAACCAAAGAAGCAATTATTCCTGCGGCTGTGGGTGTTGATATTGGTTGCGGTATGGCTGCTATCAAAACACCATTTAAAGGTGAACAGTTAGAAGGAAAACTAAAGAAAATTCGCTTGGATATTGAAGCAGCAATTCCTACAGGTTTCAACGACAATAAAGAAATTGAAAAATCTGTAACTAATTGGCAAAAATGGCGAGAGTTTAACGACTTGCATCCAGGAGTAAAAAACTTACAAGAAAAAGCGATGCGACAAATGGGTTCTCTCGGTGGTGGAAATCATTTTTTAGAAGTTTGTCTCGATACAGAGAACCAAGTTTGGTTGATGTTGCATTCTGGCTCACGTAATATTGGCAATATGCTGGCACAGTCTCACATTAGTACAGCTAAAGAATTAGCAAAAATGGCAGGTAATAAATTACCTGATCCAGATTTAGCCTACTTTGTGACTAATACGCCAGAATTCCAATCCTATTGGCATGATTTACAGTGGGCGCAAGAATATGCACGTTTTAACCGCGATGTGATGATGGTGCGTTTCAAGCGCATTATCGAAAAGCATCTAGCGGGTGGAAAAGCGACAAAACCTTTATTAGAGGTAAATTGCCATCATAACTATGCAGAAAAAGAATTACATTTCGGTGAGGAAGTATATGTAACTCGCAAAGGTGCAGTTCGCGCCCAAACAGAAGATTATGGTATTATCCCTGGTTCAATGGGAGCAAAATCCTTCATTGTCAAAGGTAAAGGTTGTGCTAATAGTTTCTGTTCTTGTAGCCACGGCGCTGGACGCTTACTATCAAGAAATAAGGCAAAAAATGTTTATACTCTTGATGATTTAATCGAGCAAACCGAGGGTGTAGAATGTCGCAAGGATACAGGTGTTTTAGATGAAATTCCTGGAGCGTATAAACCTATTGAGCAAGTAATGGCAAATCAAGCTGATTTAGTAGAAGTTGTAGCTGCACTCAAGCAAGTTGTATGTGTGAAAGGCTAATTCAGCTAACAGTGAATATAATGATAATTACGTGCTCACTGATAACTGGTTTATACGCAGGATTTAAAATCCGATTTATTATAGAAATCGGATTTTTTATGTGTGATGATTATATAATATATTTCTCAATGTTGTCTGGCTTGTATTCATTGTTGCTCTGTTTCTCTAGCAGAAGTTTTATCTTTCTATATCTTCCTCACTGGAGTTTAGTGGGTCATGAACTTATAGTTCAGCACAACGGATGAAAATTTATTTTCAGAGTAGGTGTTGAGCGTTGACAACCATTACTTCCGTGAACTGATTCTCTAACAAGTGTCTAAGGGTGAGCAGAATAAAAACATGGTGTAAAAAAGGTAACAGAAAAAAAGTGAGAGGAGATAGAAGAAAAATTAAACCCAAATTGCGGCACTTACAACAGGAAAAAGAAAGGGTATTGAAAAACCGAGATCATGGGCTAAGTCTGTACCCCCTTTCTCGTCCCCTCAATCTGGTGTTATAAGAGCTCCATCTTG